>NZ_JBVISF010000001.1:0-764791 GCF_055575675.1 Streptomyces sp. NPDC034043 | reverse complement strand
CCGCGGGCCCGTCAGGCGCGGGCCCGTCAGGCGCGGGCCCGTCAGGCGCGGGCCCGTCAGGCGCGGGCCCGTCAGGCGCGGGCCCGTCAGGCGCGGGCCCGTCAGGCGCGGCTCCGCAGGGCGTCAGGGTGAGTTCGCCGCGTTCGGGTGTGGCTGCCATGGGCCCTCACGTCTCGCTGCCGGACGCGTCCGGGGCGCCGGCGGAGCCCGGGTCTGCCCGGGTTGTTCCGGTCCGGCGGAGAACGGCCCACCAGCCTAGTGCGCGGCCGTGGGTTTTCCCGGGGAAGCCCCGGGCGTGGCGGGAAGCGGTACCCTGCGTCGCCTGCCGGGGGCAGCCGTCAGGAAGGCCGGACCGTCCGGGGGCCCGCGCACGCGGCCCCGTACGCCTTCACCCGTTCGCGCAGCGCGCGGTCGGCGGTGACCACCACGCAGGGGCGGCCGGCGTGGGCGGCGGCGAGTTCCACGATGCGGTCGTCACCGCTGCCGGGCGCGGAGTCGACCCGGACGCCGGGCACGGACGCGATGCCGCGGGCCTCGCCCTCCACGACGAGGATGACCTCCTCGCCGGTGTCCCGCCGGGCGAGCCGGTCGCGCAGCCGTTCGGCGGCGCCCTTGCGGTCGCGCCACCAGCCGTCGGGCACGGAGCCGACGACGTTCGCCGCGTCGACGATCAGGACGGAGGTGAGGGGTTCGGTCACGTTCCGTCATTCTGCCACGGTCGCCTCCGGAGCCACCACGACGAAGACGTCGGACAGCGGGAAGGTGTCGGCGCCGACGCTGATCAGCAGGTCGTAGGTGTCGGGGGGCAGTACGCCGAGGTCGAGGGAGAGCCTGGCGGGGACCTCGGGCAGTTCGCTCTCGCCCTGGGCGCTGTGGGCGCCGATCTCGCAGACCACCGGTTCCCCCGCGAGGTAGAGGTCGTCCCCGAGGTGGCTGAACCAGGTGGTCGCGGCGTCGCGCAGGTCGTCGGTGCGGATGTCGTGCAGGGACCGGAGGACGCCCTCGAGGTGGTCGAGCACCGCGCCGTGGTTCTGCAGGCCGCCGTGCTTCTGCGGGACGAAGGTGCGGGCGTCCTCGGTGCCGGAGAGGGCGGCGGAGACGAGGGGCACGGTTCCGTCGCCGCCTTCGTCGTGGTCCTCGCGGGCCATCGGGGTCTCGACCCCCTCGCCGGTGATCCTGGCCGACTGCCGGGTGGGCTGGTCCGCGCCGGCGACGGGGTGGTGGACGACCTGGCCGGCCTCCCAGGCAGGGTCCTGCCGGTTGGCGGCGGCCGCGGCCTCCATCTCCTCGTAGAACGCGGTGGATCGGCTGCTCCACTGCGGCTGCCGGCCGGGCAGTCCGGCCTTGGCGGGGGTGGTGGCGGCCCCGTCCCGCCCGTACACGCAGCGGTAGACGGGCACGAGCTGGTGCAGGCCGGAGCGCAGGAGGCGGGTGAGGTCGTGCTCGAAGGGGCCGATCCGTTGGGGGGAAGCCGTTGCGGAGGAACTCGACCGCGTTGAGGGACCCGTAGAAGGAGCCGGTCGGCGACGACGCCGTCGCCGAGTCGTCCACGCGTCAGTCGTCCTGGCCGTCGCACAGTTCCAGCTCCTCCAGGGAGCGGCCCAGGAGCGCCAGGGCGGCCGGCACCGCCGGGGACGAGGGCGCCCACAGGTCCGTCCCGTTCCGCGTCAGTACGCTGCCGGCGATGCCGGGGAGCAGTACGACGACGTCGGGCATCGGGATCCTGGCCATGAGCCGGCCTCCTAGGAGGCGGTGCCTCCGCCGTCCCCCTGCCGGTCAGAGGGGTTCCCGGGCGTGAGGAAGGGTTCGGACGCGTCCCCGTAGTGCTGGTAGGCGGCCCACGAGCTCCACCGCTGCCGGTCGGCGCCGCCCTCCTGCTCCTCCCGGGCACGCTGCTCGTAGAGCTTCTTGCGCGCCGCCCGGACGGCCGCGCCCACCGTCCGTTCGGATTCGCCGGGACCGCGTGCGAACAGGTGGGAGTAGAACTCCTCGGCGAAGGTGACCGCCTGGTCGTCGGGGATCCGCCAGGCCGCCCCGATGTAGTGGCCGACCCCGATCCGCAGGAACTCGTCGGCGAGGCTCGGTACGAGGGCCGCCTGCGGGTTCCCCCACGGGCTCCGGCCGGCCGCGTCGGGCGCTCCGGCGGGGGTGCCGGCCGGGCCGGCGGACCCGAGGCGGGCCGTGTAGCAGGCGTTGGCCACGACGATCTGCGGGGGCCGTTCGAGCAGGGCCAGTTCCTGCTCGGTCAGCAGGCCGTCGGCGAAGACCCAGCCGGAGCGCCGTCCGGTGCCGGAGACGTCGAAGGCGCTGTGGCCGCAGTAGTGGACGATGTCGTGGCGCCCGCACAGCAGGGCCCGCAGGACGTCGAGCCGGCGGGCGGGTTCCACTCCCGGCTGGCGGGTGGAGTTCGCCGCGCCGACGAAGAGGCTGACCTGGACGCCCAGGGCCGAGAGCCGGGCGGCGACCGCGAGGGCCTCGCTGCGGGCGCCCGGCAGCTGGAGGCCCGTCTCGGGGTCTCCCGGGTCGCCGATCACCAGTGCGCGCAGTGGTCCGTCCGCCGTTCCTTCGGTCAGCACGCGCGAGTAGGCGGTGCGCAGTTGGCGGGAGAGCTGGGTGCGGATGGCGAGGGGGTCGCGCCGCTCGACGCCGGCCTGCTGGACTTCCGTCAGGAACTCCCAGGGGACGGAGGCCGTGTCGCGGTCCAGTTCCAGCAGCACGGTGGCGTCGTCGGTGAGCAGCCGCTGGAAGTCGGTGGGGACGACGAAGCGGGAGAGCAGGCCGGGCAGTCCGCGCGCGTCCTCGACGGTGGGTTCCGTCAGCCGGCCCACGAGCTCGCGCAGCAGGTCGGTGTCCACCGGGACGAGGCGTTCGGGTACGGTCGCGCGCCCGGTCAGGGCCGCCCAGCGCAGGCCGCCGGTGCCGGACTGGACGGACATCCGCACGGGTACGGAGCCGTCCTGGAGCGCGGTGGGGCCGCGCACCGTCAGCGAGAGGTCGGTGCGGGCCACCTCGGCGAGGCGGGCCAGCTGCTCGCGGACCTTGTCGCGGATGCCGGGTTCGAATCCGGCCAGTACGGCGCTCAGGGCCTGCTCGGCCACGGGGGGATCCGGGCCGCCGGGGGCGGCGGCGTCCGCCGGGCGGGCGAGTCCGGACAGCGCGGTCAGCGCGTACACGGCGGCGGAGGGGACGAACAGCAGGCCGCCCCTCTCCTCGCGGAGCTCCGGCCGGATCCGCACCTGCGGCTGGTTCGCGGCGGCGCCGGTCAGTGCGAGCAGCAGTTGTTCGGCGCGCAGCCGGTCGACCTCCACGACCAGGACCTCGGTGAGCCGGGGTGGCGGTGTCGCCGGGCCCATGGAGGCCAGGGCGGCGGCGAAGCCCCGGACGAGGGCGCGGCCCGCCTGGCCGACGCTGAGGTTCCCGGTGCCGGCGCCGATGAGGACGGTCGCCATCGTCGTGACGTGGCCGACGGCGGCGGCCTCGCCCAGCAGGGAGGCGTACAGCTGGACGGCGCGGGGTTCGGTGAGGGTGCCCATCGGCCCCATGCCGACGACCGCGGCCGACCGTACCGGGCCCTTCCCGCACGGGAAATAGGTGACCTGCCCGAGCTGGGCGTCGATCCAGCCGAGCCGGGTGTGCTCGGTGATCAGCGGGCGGGGGCCGCCGGATATGGCGCGGTCCAGTGCGAGTTCCGCCGCGTCGGGGACCACGGACCGGTAGTGCCCGGTGACGTGCAGATCGGCGGGGACCTCGACGAGGTCGCCCCAGACCACGGTGACGGTGACGGCTGGACCGTCGGGGCGGGGCGGCGGGACCGGAGCCGGGTCGGGGTTGCGGGCGGGCCGGGGGTCGGAGGGCGTCGGTACGCCTTCCAGCAGGTCAGCGATGCGAGCGGCGGGGGTGCTCACCACGCTCCTCCTTCGGGTCGCCCGAGCTTGCGTAGCGGGTGCGCCGCACCTGTCCCCCCAACCGGATTATCCCACCGTTTCCCCGCCGGCCCCGCTCGGGCGGTACCGCGGACCGCTCGCCCGAACGTGGGGGATGCGCGGGCCCGCGGGGCGCGCCACCCGCGGACGCGGGCCCGCCGCCCCGAGGGTGGGGGCGGCCCCGTGCGCGCCGCGCGCCGCGACCGTGTTCCGAAGGGAGGCCACCGTGGACGGCCCCGGGCCGCAGGACGCCCCCGACGAGAACCCCGCCGACCGTCCGCCGCGTCCCCCCGGGCCTGCGGACGGCGGTTCCAATCCGCCGTGGGGGCTGGCCCTGCTGGCCCTCGCGACCACCCTCCTCTCGGCGCTGATGGGCCCGCTGCTCCAGCTGCTCGGCATCCACTCCAGCCCCGTGGCCTCCGGGCTCGTGCTGTTCGCCGTGCTGGTCGGGGGGATCGTCGCCGTCAGGAAGGCCTTCAAGGAACGGCCGGCGATGTCCCGCCGGGCCCGCCGGCTCTCCGTCGCGGGCCTGGCCGTCTTCCTGCTCGCCTGCACCGCTCTGGTGGTCGTCTTCCGGCCGCGCCCGCCGCCTCCGGACCTGGCCCGGCTGCCGGGGACGCAGGGCGTGGCCGTGGTCGGCTTCGCGGGCGTCGGCCAGGGCCACGACCAGCGGGTCCTGGACGACGTGTCGGAGGCCTTCACCGCGACGCTGCTGGAGGACCGGCTGCCGGAGGGCGGCACGGCGCGGGACTACGCCCGGACCACCTCGCCTCCGCTGGAGGTGCTCGCCGGAACCGGCCGGGACCGCCGGAAGCTGGACGACTGGACGGCCGGCTTCGTCGACGAGACCAACGCCGGGATCGTCGTCGGCGGCCTGGTCAGCGCCGACGCCGCCGGGCAGATCGGGCTGCGGCCCGCCGTGTACGTACGGGCCGCGCAGGTGCTCGACGCGCCCGAGCTCGCCGGGTGGTACCTGAGCGGCCCGATCCGGCTCGACCAGGACTGGAACTCCGACACCGGCCGCAGGCACGTGATCGCCGAGCTGGCCCGCCGTACGCGCGGGCTGGCGGGCTTCACGCATGCCCTCGACCTCTGGCGGGCGGGCCGGGTCGCCGATGCCAGGCGGGAACTGGACCGGCTGCTGGCACCGGCCGCGGACGGTGCCCGCGACGACGGGGCCGAGTTCGTCACGGCCGACCTGGTGCGCCTGTTCCGCGGACACGCCCTGGAGCAGATCGCCGTCGGCCTCCCGGCCGCCGGGCGGGCACCGTACTTCGAGGCGGCCCGCGCCGACTACCGGGCCATCGCCCCGGACGGCCCGATCGCCCTGCGCGCCCGCCTCAGCCTGGCGGGTGCCCGGTACCAGCTGGCGCTCGGGCCGAAGCCCAGCTGCCTCCCCGGAACGGTGGACGCCGAGGCGCTGGCCGCCGCCTCCACCGAGCTGCGCGCCCTCGCGGCGGACGACGCCTTCACCGAGACCGGGCGGCTGCGGGCGTCGGTGAACCTGGCCCAGGTGGAGCAGTGCCGGGTGACGGCGCGGCTCGTCCGGGACGACGGGACGGTCGAGCGGGCCGTGACGCGCGTCCGCTCCGCCCAGGGGGGCGGCGCGGCGGTCGAGGAGCTGCGGGTGCTGGCCACTTCCATCGCGGCGGTGCACGCCTACGGGCGGGGGGACCTGGCGGGGGCGGTGGCCACCATGAAGGAGGCGGTCGCCAAGGAGCGCGGCTTCGCCCGGCGCGGCCTGTGGCAGGCGCTCGCGGCCGGCTGGGAATTCCGGGGCGGGGACCTGGCGGCGGGCTGCGCGGACCTGCGGGAGGCGCTCGGCCAGCTCCGCGACGCCCGCGCCAAGGGGGAGATCACCGCTCAGCGGTACGAGGAGATCGAGGACGCGCTCCGGCAACAGGCCACGGCCGCGAAGGCCCCCTGCGCGGGGGCTCCGCAGGACGTCCCCCCGTCGAAAGGACCCTGATACACGTGAGGCCACGCACCCTGCTCCCCGGCATCGCCATGCTGGGCTGGCTCGTCACCGGCTGCGGCTCGGACTCGACCTCCGGCACCTCCTCGGGCGGTGCCACCGAGGTGCCCGTTCCGCCGGTCACCACCAGCCGCGCCGCCGACGCCACCTCGGTCGCGCCGACCGTCCCGTCGCCCGTGTCACCCTCCGCGTCACCGTCCGTGACCGCCGACCCGGCCACGGACGTGCTGCTGGCGCAGCAGATCACGCTCCTCGCGGCCGGTGACGGGGCCGTCCCGGACTGCGCCGCCGACCTGGGCCGGATCCCGGGGGCCGGCGAGGTTCCCGCGGTGTGGATCGGCAACATCCGCGGCCGGGACCGGGTGCTGACCCCGGACGAGGTGGCGCTGTGCCTGAACGGATTCGCGCCCGGTGAGCCCGTCGAGGTCACCGTCACGGCCGGTGGCAAGCAGTACACGACCACGGCGCGGCCCGCCTCTTCCGGGCTAACTTCCAGCACGCTCGAACCGTCCGACTCGCTCTTCGCCCATCGCGAGCTCGCGGTGCACGAGCTGGGCAACGGCGTCCTGCAGAGCGAGAAGTGGTGGTTCGTGCCGCCCGACACGGCGCGCGAGGACCTCGCCGCCGCGGGCGAGCTCACGATCCGGGCGACCCAGGGCGCGCTGTCCGCCCGGCACAGCCACCCGGTCGAACTCCCCGACAGGCCGGACCGCATGCGCGTGGACGAGGGCAGCCACCGCATCCTCGTCCACGGCTTCGAGCCCGGCACGCGACTGCCCGTGGGTCTGTACGCGGCCGACGCCTCCTCCGACAGCGCCTCGCTGGTCCGCCGGATCGGCACGGTGGTGATGCCCCGGTCGAGGACGGCCGTGTTCACCGTGCCCGCCGCCGTGGTGGAGGAGACGCGCGGCAAGGGGGTGTACTGCGTCACCGTGCCGATGGAGGAGCAGTACAACTGTCCCGCACCGTGAAGAGGTTCAGCGGTAGCGGGCGGAGGCCGCGGCGAAGGGCGTGGCGTGCGCCGGTACCGTGGCGAGGAGGGCGACCCAGGAGCCGTCGGTGAACTCGATGTCCATGCGGCCGAACTGCGCGGCGCCGCCCGGGTTGGCGCGTACGGCGGCCACGGCCGAACGGGGCACTTCCCAGTACTGCTTCATCACCGGCGTCGTGTGCCACAGCGGCGACACGTCGCCGAGGGCGAACCACCGCCGGTCGGTGAGGGCCAGTACGCAGGCGAGCGGACCGCGTACGTTGGCCCGGCTGATGACGAAGTCTCCGGCGGAGCTCTGCCAGCCGCCCTCCATGCCCTTGGCGTCCGGCGCGTCGGACGTCCGGCCGCTGGGGTCCGCCGCGCCGGCCGGCCTCGGCCGCCGCGGATCCAGCGCCCGGGGCTTGGCCAGGTGCCGCAGCGGGCGGGACAGTCTCGCCTCGATCCGCTGCTGGAGGCCGGCCGGCTCCGGGGGCGCGAGCATCGACTCGGGAGGGGTGGGGACCCCCGGTCCGAGGTCGTGGGAGCAGACGGCTATGAGGTGCTCCCCCGGCTGGAGGAACTCCCGGGCCTGTTGGCGCCTCTCCTCGTTCAACGGGTGCGCTCCTGTCCTTCTTCGGGTGGTCATGTCCGGTGATGGGCATTCTCTCCCATCATCCGGCTTTCATGATCACCGGGGCGGGTGTACGCCCCGCCCTGCCGACCAGTCCCGCCGCCGTGGCGATCCAGGCCAGCGCCTGCACGACGCCGGCGGTGGCGAACAGGGCGGCGGGCGCGAACTCGGCCGCCACCCAGCCGCCCAGCAGCGCGGCCGGCAGGATCGCCGCGAAGGAGACGGCGCGGTTCACGGCGACCACCCGGCCCATGAACTCGGCGTCGATGACCCTCTGCCGGTACGTGAACCAGCCGACCACGATCAGTGAGGTCGCCGCACCCGCCACGGCCCAGGCCGGGGCGAGGAGCCGGACGTCCGCGGTGACGGCGGGGGCCAGCAGGGCCACGGCGAGCGCGCCCATCCCGGCGGACAGCAGCCGGCCCTCGCTGAAGCGTTTCAGCAGCCGGGGCACGAAGGCGGCGCCCGCCACCGCGCCCGCGCCCTGGGCGGCGACGACCAGCCCGAGGACGAAGCTCGACTGGCCGGTGGCGTCCGTGACCACGTACACGAGGTTCGCCTCGACGGCGTGCACCGCGAAGTTGGTCAGGGTCAGCAGGACGGTGCCCTGCCGGAGCACGGGTTCGGCGAACAGGAGCCGGAATCCCGTGAGCAGGTCGGGGCCCATCCCGCGCACCGCCTCGCGCAGCGGGGTCCTCGCGGCGGTCGCCGGGGAGGCGGCGGTGAGGAAGACGAGGAGGGCCGACAGGGCGAACGAGACGGCGTTGACGCCACTGGCCGCGGCCGGTCCGAGGAAGGCGACGACGCTGATGCCCGCGATCGGCCCGAGCATGTTGAGCAGGCTCTCCGACCCCTGGACCCACGCGTTCATCACCGCGCGCCGCTCCTGCGGGACCCGTTCCATCAGGAAGCCCTGGAAGGCGGGGAAGTACAGCGGGCGCATGCAGGCCAGCACGAACGCGGCGACGTACACCACGGACACGGGCGGGCTGTCCAGCAGGCACAGCAGGCCGATCCCGCCGACCACCACGGCCGAGCACAGGTCGCAGCCGGTCATCAGGCGGCGCCGGTCCGCCCGGTCGGCGACCACCCCGCTGAACAGCCCGACCAGGACGTACGGGACGAACTCCAGCGCGTAGGTGAACGCGGCCAGGAAGGCCGACCCGGTCAACTGGAGCACCAGCATCGGCAGCGCGAAGCGGAATACCCAGTCCCCGCAGGTGGAGACGATGAACGCGGCGCGCAGCAGGCCCTCGTCGCGGCGGTCAGTCACGGTCGCCGTCCAGCGCCAGCAGCGGTTCGCGGACGACGGTCTCCAGGAGGGCGACCAGGCGGTCCAGCAGGCCGGTGACGAAGGCCTCGGGCAGCCGGTCGGCCTGGTAGTACGCGGCCAGTGTCAGCTCGTCGCCCCCCGCTTCACCGACGAGCATCAGCTCGCTGCGCGGGCGGAAGCCCTCGTCCGACAGGGGGAAGGGGGTGGTGGTGGCGGGTGTCAGGTCGAGGCCGCCGCCGTGGAGCTGGGAGTAGAGCATGTTGAGGACGACGCCGATGGGGGCGTCCGGGTCGGCGTACTCCTGCGGGTTGAGGGCCTTCACCAGTTCGGCGAAGGGGACGGCGGCGTTCTCCTGGGCGTCGAGGCTGTCGGAGCGCACGCGGCGGAGGGCTGCCCGGAAGGTGCCGGCGCCGGACAGGTCGCTGCGTACGACGAGGAGTTCGGCGAGCGGGGCCACCAGGTTCTCGCGGCCCTCCGTCTCCCGGTTGTAGACGTTGACCGCCACGGCCTGGTCGTCCTTGCCGGTGTGCTCGCGCAGGGCGACGTTGAGGGCGCACAGCACCAGCATGAAGAGGGTGACCCGCTCCCTGGCCGCGAACCCCCGGACCTCGGCGACGAGTTCCGGGGACAGCCGGCGGACCTGGTAGCCGCCTTCCGGCGCGGCGCCGGGCTCCCGCTTGGGAACGTCCAGGCGGGGTATCGCGCCGGTGCCGGCCAGGCGCTCGCGCCAGAAGGACATCATGCGCTCGCCGTCGGGGCCCGCCAGCAGGAGGCTCTGTTCGCGTACGTGGTCCCGGTAGGCGTACGCGACCTCCGGCAGCCGCGCCTCGCGGCCGGCCGCCAGCTCCCGGTAGAGGGCGGAGAGTTCGTCGGTGAGCACGCCGCGTGCCCAGCCGTCGACGACGAGGTGGTCGAAGACGAGGACGACGAAGTGGTCCTCGTCCCCGACGCGCACCACGCTGACCCTCAGCCGCTCCTCGCGTTCGGCCGGGAGCGGGCGGTCCGCCTCGGTCCGCACCAGGGCGACCGCCGCGGCCTCGTCGCCGTGGGCGTCGTGCACCTCGGCGCGCAGGGTCACGGCCGGGTGCACGGTCTGCCGCCGGGGGCCGTCGAACCGGGTGCGCAGGGCCTCGTGGCGCTGCGCCAGCCGGGCCAGGGCCTGGTCCAGCCGGGGCAGCTCCAGCGGCCCGCGGACCCGGTAGGCCTGGGAGATCGTACGGACGGAGGGGACGCCGAGGGCGCGGCCGCGCTCGTCCATCAGCAGCCGGCCCTCCTGGTAGCTCAGGGTCGGCAGGGACAGGGGTGCGGACATGTGCGTGTGCTCCTAGGCGGTGGGGAGGCCGCTGGCGGCGCGCTCGGCGACCAGGTCGGCGAACTCGCCGAATTCGGGGTACTCGAGGACCTCGCGCATGGTGACCCGGACACCGAGGGCCGCCTCCAGCCGGGCCACCATCTGGGTGGCGAGCAGGGAATGGCCGCCGAGGAGGAAGAAGTCGGACTCCTCGTCGATGGCGGTGCCGAGGACCTCGGACCAGATCCGCTCCACGGTCTCCCGTACGGGGGTGCTCATCGGGACTCGCTCTCTCCGGCGCGCAGCCGGTTCCTGTCGATCTTTCCGTTGGCGGTCAACGGAAGCCTGTCGATGACGATGTAACGGGCGGGCACCAGGTAGGCCGGCAGGGCGGCGCGCAGTCCCGCGCGGACGGCCTTGGCCAGCTTCCGGTCGTCGCCCTCGATGTACGCGGCGAGCCGTTTGCCGCCGAGGGGGTCGCTCTCCACGAGGACGCAGGCGCCCCGTACGCCGGGCTGGGCGAGGACGGCCTGTTCGATCTCACCGGGTTCGATCCGGTGGCCGTTGATCTTGGCCTGGCCGTCCTCTCGGCCGAGGAACTCCAGGGTTCCGTCCGGCCGGAAGCGGGCGAGGTCTCCGGTGCGGTAGCAGCGGATGCCGCGCAGCCGGCCGGACGCGGGTACGGGGAAGCGCTCGGCTGTCTGTTCCGGGAGGTTCAGGTAGCCGGCCGCCAGGCCGTCCCCGGCCGCCCACAGCTCGCCCGGCACGCCCGGGGGGACGGGGTGGCCGGAGCGGTCGACCACGTACACCCGGGTACCGCGGACGGGGGTGCCGATGGGGATGGTGGCCGCTCCCGGCGCCGGGGGTTCCCTCAGCGGGTGGCAGCAGGTGAAGGTGGTGTTCTCGGTGGGGCCGTAGCCGTTGACCACGGTGAGGCCGGGGTGGCGGGACAGTACGGTGGCGACGTGGTGCGGGGAGACGACGTCGCCGCCGGTGAACAGCCTCCGTACGCCCGCGAAGGCGTCGGGGCGGTGCTCGGCCAGCTGGTGGAACAGTCCGGCGGTGAGCCAGAGCGCGCTGACCGCCCGTGCGGTGATCAGGTCGGCCAGCTCGGTCAGGGTCAGCGGGCCGGGCGGGGCGACCTCCAGGCGGGCGCCCCGGGCCAGGGTGCACCACACCTCCAGCAGCGCCGCGTCGAAGGTGGCGGGCGCCAGGTGGAGGACCGTGTCGCCGGGGCCGAAGTCGATCCGTTCGTCGCGGGTGAGGCGGGCGATGCCCCGGTGGGTGAGGCGGACGCCCTTGGGCTGCCCGGTCGACCCGGAGGTGTACATCACCGTGGCCACCTCGGGGGCCGGTGCGTCCGGTGTTTCCGTGCGGGGGGCGATGCCGAGCACGCTGAGGGTGGCCCCCGGCAGTACGGCGGCTCCGGGCTCGGGGGGCCCGGCCGTCAGGGTGAGGGCCACGGCAGGACCCTCCAGCATCAGGCGCAGCCGGGGCTCGGGGTAGTGCGGGTCGAGCGGCACGGCGGTGGCCCCGGCCATCGCCACGGCGACGGTCGCCGCCACGGATTCCGCGCTCCGCTCGAACAGCAGTCCCACGGCGTCCCCGGCGCCGATGCCGCGGTCCCGCAGCGCGCGGGCGATGCCGTTGGCGTACTCCAGGAGCTCGCGGTAGGTCAGGGAGCCGCCGTCGCAGGACACCGCGACGGCGTCCGGTCGGCGGGCCGCCCAGGCGGCGAACATCCGGTGCACCGGCTCATCGACGGGCCCGGTGTCCTCGCCGGACCAGGCCGAGAGCTGCTTCCAGCGGGTCTCGTCCGTCAGGTCGAGCTCGCCGAGCGGGCGGCCCGGTTCGGCCAGCGCCGCGGCGACGAAGGGGCCCGCCGCGTCGGCGATCGCGACGGCGACGTCGTCCGGCACGCCGGCGAGGGGGAACTCGGCGGCGCCGTCGGGCCGTCGCAGGGCGGACGGCCCGTCGGCCGCCGCGCCCGCGGCCGGCCCGGCGGCGAGGGTCTCGCTGTCGGACCGGCACAGCCGCGCCACCAGCGCCGCGCACGCCGTGCCGAGGACCCGCTCGGCCGTGGTCCCCGCCGCCCGCGCGAGCGCTTCGGCCGCCGCGACGGCTTCCGCTTCCAGCCGGATCACCCGGGCGGTGTGCCCGGTCACGTTCGACGGCATGTCCAGCCCCTTCCCCTACGATCTTGAAAAGTCCGTTCAGCCGACCGAGGGAGCAGGACATGACCACCCTGATCGTCTTCGACATCGACGGCACGCTGCTGCGCAGCGTCGCCCCCCATCAGGCCGCCTTCCACGCGGCGCTGGAGGACTGCGGGCTCACCGACATCGACTCGGCGTGGGGCGGCTACGCCCACCACACCGACTCGTGGATCTTCCGCGAGGTCTTCCGCCACAACACCGGCCGCCTCCCCGGCGAGGCCGAGGTCCAGCGGTTCGCCGGCCTGCTGAACGAGCACTTCCTGGCCGTGACCGCCCGCGAGGGCGTCGAGGAGATACCGGGCGCCGCCGCCTTCCTGCGGGCGCTGGAGGCCGACGGCGCGTACGCGGTGGCCTTCGCCACGGGCGGCCTGCGGGAGGTGACGGCGGCCAAGCTGGCGCCGCTGGGCGGCGGGGCCGGCGGGCCGGTGTCCACCGCGAGCGAGCACACCTTCCGCGAGCACGTGGTGCGCGAGGCCGTCCACCAGGCCGTCGAGCGCAACGGCGGCGGCTTCGAGCGGGTGGTGTGCGTGGGCGACGGCCCCTGGGACGTACGGGCCGCCGTGGCGACGGGCAGCGAGTTCATCGGCATCGGCGCGGCCACGGCCCCGTTCGGCGACTGGTTCCCGCGCACCCACCTGTTCGCCTCCTTCGACCAGGTCGACCCGGCCGGCGACTTCACGCTGGTTCCGCCGGCCGGACGGGTCGCCCCCGAGCCGGACCCGGACAAGGTGTTCACCGCCCGCCCGGTGGCCTGCCCCTGCTGGAACTGACCGCACGCTCACGTCCCGGCCTGCTCGGCGACGACCCGGACCAGCCGGTCGAAGCGGCCGGCGCCGGTGAGGGCGGAGGCGGGAAGCCGGATGCCGAACTCCGCCTCCACCGCGAGGACGATCTGCAGCTGGCCCAGCGAGTCCCAGCCCGGGGTGAGCCCGACCCCGCCGCCGCGTACGTCGACGCCCGGGCCCAGGACCCCGCGCACGGCGGCCTCCACCCGGTCGGCGAGGTCCCCGGGCGCGGCGGCGGGTGCGGCGGCGGCCGTACGCGGGGCCGGGGCGCCGTCCCGTGACGGTACGGCGGCGTCCTCGGGGGTGCCGTCGAGGGCGAAGCGGGTGGCGCCGCCCGTGGTGAGCCACACCCGCCGCGCGGGGGCGTCCGCATCGGCGGCTTCGGCGGCGACGACCTCGGCCACCTCCTCGGGCAGCAGGCCGAGCCCTTCGGGGCGTACATCGGCCGAGTAGCGGCCCTGGACGTAGCCCGGCTCCACGACGACGGCGCGGATGCCGTGGGCGCCGTGGTGGCGGTCGATGCCGTGCAGCACGCTCTCGGCGGCGGCCTTGCCGGCGACGTAGTCCGACCAGCCGCGCGGATGGTAGCGGACGGCCTCCGAGCCGATCAGGACGACGCTGCCGCGCTGGCGCAGCAGCATCCCGTCGAGGACCGCGTCGGCCAGGTCGCGCAGTGCCGCGTAGCCCACCTCCAGATGTGCCGCGTGGCCGGCGGCCAGCGGTGCGGCGGCGGCGTGCACCAGGGCGGCCGGTCGCAGCGCGGCGAGCTTCCCGGCCGCGGCCCCGCGGGCGGCGGGGTCGGCGAGGTCGGCCGTCACCGAGTGCACGGTGGCTCCGGCCTCCTCGCACTGCCGTACGACTTCCTCGGCGCCGCCGCGGTGTACGAGCGCCAGGTCCCAGCCCTGGCGGGCCAGTTCACGGGCGACGGCCGAGCCGATGTCCCCGGCGGCGCCGGTGACGACGGCGGTGCGGGCCGCGTCGGCCGGGATCAGCAGTCCGCCGGTGGTCGCGTCGGGGCGCGGGCGCGGGGCGCGGGCTGTGCTGCGCACCTCCCCCTCGAGTACGACCTCGCGGTCCTGGTACGCCAGCACCCGGCAGGTCAGTACGCCGGCCCCGCTGACCGCGGTCACGCGCAGCGAGTAGTGGACGGGCCGGCCGAAGGAGACGGGGCGCACGGGGCGGAACTCCGTGCCGAGGATGACCGCCCCGGGTCCGGGCAGCACCATGCCGATCAGCGCGGACACCGGGCCGAGGGTCATCACGAGGGGAACGATCGGTGCGCCGAACTCGGTCTCGGCGGCGTGCCCGGCGTCGTGGTGCAGGGGGTTGTGGTCTCCGGTGACGGCGGCGAAGGCCGTGAACTCGGCCGCGGTGAAGGTGTGGCTGCTGTGGGCGATGTCGCCCGGCTTGACGTCATGCACGGTGGTTCTCCGCCTCGGTGTGGTCGACGATCCGCAGCCACGCGGGGGCGTGGTGCTCGCCGGTCAGGTCCAGCCGCCAGGTCCCCTCGGCCGCTCCGGGTCCGAAGCCGGCGTCCGCGAACACGGAGCGGCAGGGCGCGTTGCGCTCGGTCGGGGTGACGAGCCCGTGCAGGCGGGTGCGTCCGCCGGCGGCCAGGGACGCCGCCAGCCAGCGCAGTGCGCCCTCCTCGACGCCGCGTCCCAGGACCCGGCAGGACAGCAGGTAGGTATCGACGGTGCTCTCGGTGCCCTGGTGGGTGAGCACCAGCAGGCCCAGGTCCTCGCGGGCGCTGAACCGGTCGGCCACGGCGAGGACGAACACGTCCGAGTCGGGGGCCGTGGCGAGGCGGCGCAGTTCGGCGCGGCTGTACCGGCGGGTCGTCGTGTTGAACTGGTTGGTCTTCGCGCAGAGTTGTTCGGCGCGCGCCGTGTTGCCCTCGGTCAGGGGGCCGACGTGCAGTTCGGTGCCGAGCGAGGCGTAGAAGTCCTCGATCCGCTCGAAGCCGCGCCGTTGGCGTTGCACCTTCTCGCGGGCGCGGTACTGCTCGGTGCGGCGCCGGTCGGCGTCGGTCACGTTGAACACGGTGGTGTAGGGGCTGTCGAGCAGGGCGTCGGCGTACCCGGCGGGGTCCTCGGGCAGCTCCGGCACGATCACCTGGGGCAGGAACTCCCGGACCCGGGCGCGCTCCACGGGGTTGTCGTCGAGGAACAGCACGTGTCCGAGGCCCACGTTGAGGCGTTCGGCGATGTCGGCGATGGCTTCGGCCTTGGGCCGCCAGCTGATCTCCGTCGCGACGAAGTCTTCCTCGCGCAGCACCATCCCGGAGTGCTCCCGGATCGCGCGCAGAGCGAGGTCCTCGTCGTTCTTGCTGCTGATGGCGAGGGCGACTCCCTGTTCGCGCAGGGTTTTGAGGGCGCGCTGGAGCCTGCTGTGCGCGTTGCCCGGGTGGTCGGTGCCGATCTGGATGCCGTCGATGCCGTCCTCGCCGACGACCCCGTGCCACAGGGTGTTGTCGAGGTCGGTGACGATGACCCGTGCGGTGCGGCCGGTCACCGACAGGGTGAGTCCCCAGAACCTGCGGGCCAGCGCGCGGCTCAGGGCGGTGCCGTAGGGGACGCGGCCCACCAGCCACAGCCGCTGGTCGACGAGGGGGCCGCCGCCGGCGCGGGCGATGATCTCGGACAGTTCGACGACGTGGACGTGTTCGTGGCCGTCGAGGGCCTCCCGCAGCAGCCGGTCCGCCTCGCGCAGCAGGGGGCCGGTGGACAGCGGGGAGGGCTGGAGCGGGGCGAAGGAGAGGACGAAGACCGGCCGGTCGGTGGTCTCGGCGTAGGCGCGGACCAGGCCGGTGTAGTGCTCCATCGCCGCGGCGAGGCGTTCGCCGTCGGCGGGGCCGAGGGTGTCGGAGGCGAGGACGTCCTCCAGCCGGTCGGTGAAGAAGCTCACGTGCGGGTCGAATCCGCGCAGGCCGGAGGCCGGGTCGTGGATCTGGCGGGCGAGAGTGCCGTACTCGGGCGCGTAGACGGTGTGCGGCGCGGAGCCGAGGACCCGCCGTCCCTCGGCGCTGATCTCGGCGGCGAGGATCTCCAGGTTGCGGGTGCCCAGCAGGGCCAGCCGTACGGGCGCGGCGGCCAGCTGGCGGGCCCGGTGCTCGATCACGCGGGGTTCGCGGACCAGGACGTACGGGTCCGTGGTGATCAGCTCGTCGCACGTGCGGGCCAGTTCACGGGTGGACACCGCCTCCACGGCGGCCCCCCACAGGCCGGTGCGGGCGAGCGCGCCGTCCTCGCGCAGCCGGTCGAAGACGGGGGTGAAGTCCAGGGTGGAGTTCAGGGCGGTGTCGCGGACGATCATCTCGAGGTCCACGGCGACGGGGCCGGCGCCGAAGTCGGCGGTGCCGCTCACGGTCATGGGGTGGCGGTACGGGACCTTGCCGAGCTCCTCGTAGCGGTGGACCTGGGTGCAGGAGTTCCATTCGGCGCCGAGGGTGACGATCCGCGCGTCGTGGCGTTCGAACACCTCGAAGACGGTGCCCGCGCCGAAGGCGGTGTCGGGCGGGCAGGCCGCCAGCTCGTCGGCGAGGGGGCCGGCCACGGCGAAGGAGTACACGGGGTGGGGGGTGCGGCGGACCTCGGGCAGGCCGAGGAACCATTCGACGAGGACGCCCGTGTTGGGGGCGGAGGTGCGGTGGTGGTACTCCTTCGTCCGGCAGAACTCGAAGGTGACGGCGGGCAGGGCGACGGTGATGCCCTCGGCGACCAGTGCGCGCAGTGCGGCGAGCAGGTCCCCGCGCAGCCCCTCGGCGGGGGTGCGGAAGGCGAACAGGCTGGAGTGCAGCACCATCAGGCGGTCGTGCGGGCGCAGTACCGACTTCAGCGCGGCATGGATCTCGTCCCGGCGGGACGCGGCGGGCATCACGAGGCCCCCGTGGCCAGGGGGGTGGGCCGTTCGGCCATGACGGCGGCGAGCGCGTCGGCCAGCCGGGCGTTCTCCTGGGGGGCGCGGCAGGCCACCCTGAGGTAGCGGTCGCCGTCCGGCATGGACTTGCCGCCGCAGTCCTTGATGAGGATGCCGTGGCCGGAGAAGGTGCGCCGGACGACGTCGAGCGCGGAGGTGCCCTCCGGCAGGCGCAGCATCACGTAGTTGGCGTCCGGGGGGTACACCGTGACGCCGGGCAGGGCCGCGAGCAGGCCGGCGAGTTCGTCGCGGTCTCGCCGGACCTGGGCACAGCTGGCGGCGAAGGCGTCCCGGTAGCGGGGCAGCAGTCGCAGGAAGGATTCGGCGAAGCCGTTGACGTTCCAGATGGGCAGGGCGGCGCGGACGTCGGCGACGAAGCCGAGGTCCGCCGAGAGCAGGTAGCCCAGGCGCAGTCCGCCGATGCCGTAGACCTTGCTCATGCTCTTGACGACGGTCAGGCCGGGCAGTTCGGCAAGGTCGGGCTCCAGGCTGTGGCCCGGTGCGCAGAAGTCCACGAAGGACTCGTCCACGACCAGCCGGATCCCGGCGGCGGCCAGCAGGCGGGCCAGGGTGACGAGGTCGGCGCGCGGGACGGCCATCGAGGTGGGGTTGTTGGGCGAGGTGATGATCACGGCGGCCACGCCGGCCCGCCGTGCTTCCTCGGCGACCCGTGCGGGGTCCATGGTGAAGGCCGGGGCGGGCAGGTGAATGCGGTGGATGTCGGCCTCGTCGAAGACGGCCTCGTACTCGTTGAAGCCCGGGACGACGAGCCCGACGCGGCCGAGCAGGCCGCCGAGGATCTTGATGAGTTCGGAGGCGCCGTTGGCGACGACCAGTCGGTCGGCCGGCTGGCGGATCGCGGCTCCGAGGAGCTGCTGGAGCGGCAGGTGGCCGACAGGGTAGTGGACGAGGGCGTCGCGGAAGTCGTGGGCGAGCTCGTCCACCAGGGACGCCGGCGGGAAGTACAGGTTGTACAGGAGGCGGTGGTCGACGAGGTCGTAGCGCCAGTAGCCGCCGTGCAGGTTCTCCAGGATGGTCAGCCGGTCGTCGTCGTCGGCGAAGAGGTACTCGGCGGCGGCGTGGTCGGTGAGGTCGTCCACCTCGTACCAGCGCAGGTGACCGCAGTCGACGCCGTGGACGGGGAAGCGGCCGCCGGTGACAGTGTCGGCGATGACCAGCTCGTAGTAGGCGCCGTGGCCGCCGTCGGCGATCAGGGCGGTGAGCGCGGGTACGAACTCCTCGCGCAGGTAGCGCTCGCGCAGCAGGTGGACGTTGGCGGTCTTGAAGGTCTCGCCGAGGTCGATCCCGGGACCCTGCTGGGCGGGCAGCAGCATCGCCGAGACGGTGCCGTCGGCCCTGAGGGTGACGACGGTGCCGTTCATCGGAGGGTGGTGCGGAGCCACGGCGGTGATCACCTCACCCTCTTCGGCGGCGAGCGCGAGGGGCAGTTCGGGGTCGAAGACCACGTCGCCCTCGACGAGGTAGACGTCCTGGTCCAGCTCTTCGCGGGCCAGCCACAGGGAGTAGGCGTTGTTGGTGGTGCGGTAGGCGTCGGAGTGGACGTACGTGACGCTCATGCCCGCGTGGGTCTCCCCCACCGCGGCGCGCACCTCGTCGGCGAGGTGGCCGACGACGAGGACGGCCTCGCGCACGCCCGCGGCGGCGAGACTGTCGAGCGTGCGGAGCAGGATGGGCGTGCCGGCCACCGGGAGCAGCGGCTTGGCGTGGTCGAGCCCGAGACGGCGGCCCAGTCCCGCGGCGAGGACGACTGCCTTGGTCGGCCTTTTCATGTGTGGTTCTCCCCCGTGGTCGTGGTGTGCAGCAGGTCGTCGAGGACGATCTCGCCGATGTCGTGCTGGTAGAGCCAGACTCCGTCGGCTCTGCGGGTGTAGCTCGGTTCGCCGCCGATGTCGGCGGAGGGGGCCAGTCCGGCTCCCAGCCCGTACGCGACGAGCCGTGGGTGGGCCGTGCCGTGGACGTCCACGAGGTGGCCCCGGTCCGTGACGACGGTGCCGGTGGGGCCGGTGGCCGGGGTGAGCGCGGTGCCGTCGGCGTGGTGCAGGGGCGGCAGGTCGGCCTCGAAGCCGTTGGCCATGACGATGACGTCGGCTTCGGCGAGCGCCTTGTGGGCCGCTTCGGTGTCCCTCGGGTCGCCGGCGCGGAGCAGGCGCACGGGTGCGGGGGCCGTGCCGGGCAGGCCGAGCGCGGCCCTGGCCAGCTCGTGGGCGCGGCCGCGCAGGCCGCCGTAGCGGTTGACGCGGCCGTTGACCGGACAGACGTCGAGCTCGGGGTCGAAGGCGTACCCGTCGGCGCGCGCCTCGTCGGCGCTGTCGTACCACAGCCGCAGGGCGGTGCGGTGGATCACCGTGATCCCGTCGGTGTCCCCCGCCAGCAGCAGGTCGACGGCGGACCAGGCGCTGTGCGAGCCGCCCACGACGACGGCCTTGCCGCGTGCGGGGGGCGGGGTGTGGCGGGCGTCGATGAGCGACGAGGAGTGCACGACCTTGTCACGGTGGGGGGCCAGTTCCAGGCCGGGTGCCACCTCGGCGTCCGCGTACCCGGTGAGCGGGCGGCCGCCGGTCGCGAGTACGGCGCGCCGGGCGGTGATCCCGCGGCCGGAGCCGGTGGTGACGACGACGCCGTCGGGGGTGAGCCGGACGGCCTCGGCGCGGTCCCGCAGGACTTCGCAGCGCGGGTGCGCCTCCAGCAGGCCGGCCACGACGGCGCCGAGACGGGTCAGGAAGGGGGCGACCACCGACAGCGGCGGGTGGCCGTCGGCGTGGGCCCTCAGCAGCCGGGTCTCGGGCAGGTCGTGGAGCGCGGCGAAGGGGCCGGTGTCGCCGAGGCCGTCGAGGCACTCCAGGAAGGGGCCGCCGAGGGAGTTGGCGCCGATGCGGTAGTGGGCGAGGCCGCCGGGTCCGACGGGTCCCGGTTCGACGAGGGCGATGCCCCGGCCGAGCAGCTCGTCGAGGCGGCCGGAGCGGGCGGCGGTGATGACCGGGCCGAGTGCTGCGGGTCCTCCACCGCAGAACACAAAGCCGAAGGAGTGGTCGGCAGACGGCAAGAGAGTTTCCCCCAAGAGCATGGTTCTCCGTCCCGGCATAACCGTCTGCTTGGTGTGCAGGAGTTGCGCTGGGAATGGCTGAACTGATCGCCGAATAAACCAAACACGGGGTGAACGATAAGTCAACACAGCTTGATCGCGGAGGCCGCGACTGGTCATGTCCGTTCACCGTGCCGTGGGTTGACGGACTGTGCTTCAATGTGCCGACTCGACGAAGGGGAGCGCGCAATGGGCAAGGTCAGCATCTGTATCCCGGTGTACAACCGGCCTGCGGAGGTGGAGCGCGCCGTACGCAGCGCCCTCGAACAGACTTATAGCGATATTGAAGTCGTCGTCGTTGACAATGCGAGTACGGACGAAACCTGGGACGTCATCACGAAAATCGCGGAATCCGATGCGCGGGTCCGGGCGTACCGCAATGATTCATTGCTGCCCCGGGTCCTGAACTGGCGTCGCTCACTCGAATTGAGCGAGGGTGAATACGTCAAGCTCCTCTTCTCCGACGACTGGATATCCCCGGACGCGGTGGAGCGCTCGGTGGAGGTGCTCGACCGGTCCCCGCGCGCCGGATTCGTGTTCACGGCGATGACGTGGCACTACGAGCGGCCGCAGACCTGCTACCGGCACCGCGAGGGGCGGATGTCCTCGCTGGAGTTCCTGGTGCGGTCGGCCACGGTCGAGGACCAGGTGCCCGTCAGCGCCTCCTGCACCCTGATGCGCAGGGCCGATCTGCTCGACGTCTTCCAGGACGAGCTGCCCAGCAACCTGCCGTTCGAGTTCAGCCACGGGCTCGGGCTGGACGGCACCCTGCTGTGGCGGGTGGCCGACCGGTACCCGTACGTCCACCACATCGCCGCCGGCCTCGCGCACTCGGCGGACCCGCACTCGGGTGAGCCGAACACCCGGATGCAGATCGGCGCGGAGCGCCACGAGATGATGTGGTGGGCCTACCGCAACGCCTTCGCCCAGTCGCTGCTGGCCTCACGGCGCCCCGCGCACCACCTGCGCGCCCTGCGGACGGCGCTGCTGGTGTCGTGCGTGCCGCTGCGGCCGACGGCGGTGGCGCTGCGCAACTTCCGGCTGTTCCGGCTGATGTTCCCGGGCCGCTGGTGGGACCTGGCTCCGCTGGCCGCGCCGGTACGCGCCCTGGTGGCACGACGGCTGCGGGAGCCGCTGGACCCCACGATCCCGCTGTGACCGGCGGCTCCGGGGCCGGGTCCGGCTCCGGCTCCGGCTCCGGCTCCGGCTCCGGTCAGGCGTAGTCGAGCCGGATGGCCGTGTCGATGGCTCCGAGGACGGTCCGGAGCCGGTCGTGGTCGGCGGCGGTGCCGTGCACGGTGCCGAGGTGGCCCTCCGTACCGGCGCGCCAGTGCAGGGCACGGCCCGCCGCGGCGTCGGCCTTGACCTGCCAGACCTCCTCCATGCCGGCCACCTCGTCGAGCCCCCGGATCCCGGCCAGGGTGGCACCGGCATCGGCGGGCGGAGTCACGAAGTAGACGAACTCCACGCCGCCGAAGGTCAGTTCCGGGATCTCCGGCGGAAGACCGAGGGCGGCGCGCAGCGCGGCGCGCAGCAGGTCGAAGCCCGTCGAGCGCCGCAGCAGGGCGCCCACGTAGCCGCCCATCCGGCCGTTGACCTCGATCAGCCGGGGGCCGTCCGGGGTCAGCTTGATCTCCACGTGGGTCACGCCGTCGGTGATCCCGAGGGCGCGCAGGGCGGCGTCCGTCAGCTCGAGCACCTGGCCTGCCAGCGGCTCGGGCAGGGCAGCGGGCTGGAACATGCCCGTTTCCCGGAAGGGCTCGGCGAGCGGGAGCTTGCCCGTCACGCAGACGTGTCGGACGGTGCCGGCCGAGCTGACCGACTCCACCGACACGTAGTCACCGAATCCGGGCCCGGCGGCGTCCGGGTCCCCGGCCAGCAGCTCCTCCACGACGAACTCCGCGTCTCCGCCGGCCAGGAAGTCGGCGGCGACGGCCAGGGCCCGTTCGGCACCGTCGACGCGGCAGGTGTCCACGCTGCCCGCCCCGCTGCGCGGCTTGAGGACCGCCGGCAGGCCGACCTCGTCAAGGGCCGCCGCCACCTCCGCCACCGTCCGTACGGCCACGCAACGGGTCGACTGGACGCCGGCCTCGCGCAGCCTCGCCCGTTGCCGCTCCTTGTCCACCAGGGCGGCCACCACCTCGGGGGTGTGGAAGGGCAGTCCGCAGGCCCGGGCCAGCTCCGCCGTGGCCGCGAGGCGGTATTCGCTGAAGGTGGTGATGCCGTCGGGGCGCAGCTCCCGGAGAGCGGCGCGGCGCCGGTCGGGCGTGAGCCCGGTGACGTCGAGCACCCGGGCGACCTCGCCGAGCCGGCGCACGACACCGGCCGAGCCGGGCAGGTCCTCGTCACAGACGAACACGACGGAACACAGCTTCCGGGCGGAGGCGAGGACCTCCATGTATCCGGCCGACCCGCGGTCGAACACCACGGCGAGGAGGGGTAGTTTGCGCATGCGTCCACGCTAGGCGGGCCGCCCGGCAGCAGGCTCGAGCTCCCGTCGAGCCCACGTCGACGCCCGCCGCCGCTTCACCGGCCCCGCTCCGGCCGGGCGCTGAGGCGGCTCACGCCGGGTGCGGGTCCCCGGCCCGCAGGGCTTCCTCCAGGCGGCGGATGTCCTCCGCGTCCTTCGCCCGGCGGGGCCGGCCCGGGATCCAGACCGGCGTCATCCGCTTGATCTCCACCTGGACGCGCGGGCTGACGATCGCGCACCGCAGCGCGCCGATGCGGCCGGCGGGAGCGTCCAGCATGCCGTCCGGCCACGGTAGCCCGGCCCACGGCCCGCCCGCGACGACGGGCCGCCCCGAGGGATCGCGGGCCAGCAGGGCGAAGCTGCTCTCCTCGCCCTGTTTCACGAAGTCGAGCTGCTGGCCGGCCGGCGGACCGGGTACCGGCCGGTACCCGCGGCGCAGCAGTGCGCCGGTGAGGGCGGGGGCGTCCTCGCTCCAGGCGAACCAGTCGATGTCCTCGTGGTCCCTCGTGGGCTCGCCCAGGAAAAAGTCCATGGCCCAGCCCCCTCGGAGCCGGACTTCCAGCCCCAGGGCCCCGGCGATCCCGGCCGTCTCGGCGATCAGCCGCAGTTGACGGTCGGTGCGTTCCACGTTCGTGATCGGAGAGGCCATGACCGGCAGGCTAAGCGGCGTTCCACCGGCTCGCAGCCCGATATCGCCGAGGCGGGCAGCGGGTCAGGTGTCCTCGGGGACGTTGACGTCGAGGACGCAGATGTCGTCGCGGTTTCCCGGCCGCAGCGCCGCCAGCGAGCGGGCCAGGGTGTCGCCCCGGCCCTCACGGAGGAGGCGCAGGGCGGTCTCGGCCAGGCGGGCGAGGCCCTGTTCGATGTCCTCGCCCGGGTTCTCCACCAGACCGTCCGTGTAGAGGAGCAGGTGGTCTCCCGGCAGCAGGTCGATCGTGTCCTGGCCGTACGTGGCGTCGAACGCGGCGCCCAGGAGGCTGCCGTCGGGCTGCGGCAGGTAGCGGGCCTCGCCGCCCCGGATCAGCAGCGGCGGCAGGTGGCCGGCGCGCACCCAGGTCAGCCGGTGGTCCCAGGGCTGGTAGCGGCCCATCACCATCGTGGCCGTGGCGCTGTACGGATCTCCCGCGGTGTGCATGAGCAGGGTGTTGAGCAGGCGCAGGACGTCCGGGAGGGGGGAGCCGGTGATGGTCATGCCCTTGGTGGTGAACCGCAGCTGGGCCATGGTGCCGACCGCGCTCAGGCCGTGTCCGGCGACGTCACCGACGACGAACAGGGCGCTGTTGTCGGGGAGTTCGATCGCCGAGTACCAGTCGCCTCCGACGTTGACTCCGCTGTCGGCGGGCACGTAGGCGACGTCCACGCGCAGCCCGGCCAGCTCCAGCGACTGCTGGGGGATCGGCAGGAGGGTGTCCTGGAGGCGGGCGGCGAGGGCGCGTTCGGCCTTCAGCATGCCGCGCTGGACCAGGTTGGCGCGTTCGCTCTCCAGCAGGGCCTGTTCCGTGTCCCGCTGCGCGGTCATGTCCTGGAAGAAGCCGTGCACCTCGATGGGGCTGCCGTCCGCGTCCGTCTGGGCCTCCGCCACGATCCTCAGGTGCCGTACCCCGTGGCGGGTGGTGATCCGGAACGGCTGGTCGATCGCCCTGGCGTCGCCCAGCAGCCGCCGCACCGCCGAGGACAGCCCGGGCAGGTCCTCGGGGAGCAGGTGCCGGGGCAGTTCCTCCAGCTTCATCGGGCCCAGCGCCGGATCCCGGTCGAAGATCGCGTAGACCTGGTCGGACCAGGTGATGGTGTCCGTCACCAGGTTCCAGCCGGCCCAGCCGAGGTTCCCCAGCCGCTGCATGTCGGCCAGCCTGCGGGTCTCCCGCTCGCTCGTGTCGTGGCGGATCCACGAGACCACCAGCCGGTCCCCCAGCCGGGCGGCTCGCACGGAGTACACGGACTGCTGCGGCACCCCGGCGGTGACCTCCTCGTAGACGAAGGGCTCGCCCTCGTACACCGTGCCCGTGGCCAGCGTCTCCAGGTACCCCTCCCACAGGGGGGTGCCCGCCACCGTCGGGTAGGTCTCCAGGACCCGCCGCCCGACCAGTTCCTTGCCGCGCCGGCCCGCCACGTCGACCGACTCCGACGACGCCGCCTCGATCCGGTAGTCCTCGACCTCCCCCGAGGCGGAGCGCAGCGGAGTGAGCAGGACCGCGGGTCCGGCCAGGGCGTCGAAGACGGTCTGGACGGCGTCCACGTCCGCGTCCAGCGGGTCGGGGCCGCGGAGCCGGTGGTCTTCGCGCAGGAGCCCGCCGCAGAGCCGGACGGCCCGCCTGAGCAGGGTGCGGCTGCGGGCGTCGAAGGGGCCGTGCCGGGTGCGGAAGAAGCCGACGACCGCCGTCACGGGCCCGTTGCCGGGGACCGGGAGCCAGGCCCGCGAGGGCCACCGCTCGGGGGGGTCGCCGATCAGCAGGTACCGGTCGCCGTCCCGGTCCGGGTCCTCCAGCCAGACCGCCTCGCCGGTGCCGGCGGCCTCCAGCGCGGCGACCCCGCTGAGCGGCGGGATGTGGCTCCACCGTTCGGCCGTCGCGTCCCCGGCACCGGCGTGGCCCGCCAGCTCCAGGCTGCCGGCCGGGGACACGTTGTAGATCATCACCGCGTCCACGTCCTCCGGTTCACCGAGAGCCGAGCGCAGCAGCTCCGCGACCCCGTCCGGGGTGCGGACACCGGCCAGTTCCCGGGCCAGCCGGGCGAGGATCCGCCGGTTCCCGGCGGGGCGTCCCGCGCCGATGACGAACCGGCCCGTGCGGAAGACCGAGCCGGAGTCCGGCTCCGGCGCTTCGGGGGCCGGCGCCTGCGCCCGGGCGGGGCCGGCCGCGCGCGGCGGCTCTTCGGCGGGGCTCCTGCCCGTGCGGCCCAGGGTGATCCAGCATTCCTCCAGGAGGCTGCGCCCGTGCTGGGCTGCCCGGTCGAGCAGCAGCTGATGGGCGACGTCCGCCGGGACGTCGGCCTGGGCCATCACCACGCCCTTGGCCCGCTCGAGGACGGCCGTCACCGACGCCACGCCCTCCAGGTCGACCACCTCGGCACGCAGCTTGGCCACCACCTTGGCCAGCGCGAGCACCTCCGGGGCCGCGGCGTCACCGGCGGCGCGAAGCACGGACTCGCCCTCCATACGACGAGGATGCCACGCACGGCTCCGGTGGGCGTGCGGAACGGCGGGGCCGGCCCCGCGTCCGGGTTTGTCCGGGGGCAGGGCGGGCAGCCGCGCTATACGGGTTACAAGGCCCCGGGACGGAGGCCCAGGATGTCCACAAGCACACTCATAGCGGTCATCGTCGTCGCGGTGGTCGTGGTGATCGCACTCGCCGCGATCATGTGGCTGCTGGCACGGCGGCGCCATCTGCGCGACCGCTTCGGTCCGGAATACGAGCGCACGGTCGAGGAGAAGGGCGGCTCGATGGCCGCCGACCGCGAACTGCGCGCCCGTGAGGCGCGGCATGACAAGCTCGACATCAAGGAACTCCCCCCGGACCGCAGGCGCCACTACGCCGAGCAGTGGACGGGCGTCCAGGAACACTTCGTGGACCGTCCGGCGGGTGCCGTCGAGGAGGCCGATGACCTCGTCTCCCGGCTGATGCGGGAGCGCGGCTACCCCACGGAGGGGTACCAGGGAGCGGTGCGCGACCTGTCGGTCGAACACGGCCGGACGCTGGAGCACTACCGGGCGGCGCACGACGTCCGGGCCCGGAGCGTGGACGGCCGTGCGACGACGGAGGAGCTGCGCGGCGCGATGGTGCACTACCGCGCCCTTTTCGAGGAACTGCTCACGGATCAGAGGAGCCGGTGAGATGCGGAACCATGACGAGAACGAGTCGGCCGGGCGCACCCCCCTGAGCACGGAGGACCTCGCCGGTCAGGACACCGAGGGGCGCGACGTGCCGGTCTACCCCGGCGAGGCGGCCGGAGACCTCTCCGGCGGCGCGGACGAAGGCGCCCCGGGCCGCGACGACGCGGACGAAACCGTCTCCGGCCGTCACGAGGAAACCGTCTCCGGCCGGTACGACGAAGGCCTGGCCGGCCGGGACGACGACGTCACGG
The DNA here is from genome assembly GCF_055575675.1 of Streptomyces sp. NPDC034043. Lineage (NCBI taxonomy): Bacteria > Bacillati > Actinomycetota > Actinomycetes > Kitasatosporales > Streptomycetaceae > Streptomyces > Streptomyces sp. NPDC034043. The sequence continues at coordinate 738,156 of NZ_JBVISF010000001.1, read as the reverse complement.
CCGTCCCGGGCGCCGGAGGCATGACCGGGGGCGCGGGCGACGAGAGCACGACGCAGGAGGCCGTGGAGCCTGACGCGGGGGACGACCAGCCGCTGCTGTCGGCCGAGGAGACCGAGCGGTACCGCACCGCGTGGGGCGAGATCCAGGGCCGCTTCGTCGACGACCCCAAGGACGCGGTCACCTCGGCGGACGGTCTGGTGGCCGAGTTGATGCAGAACCTCGCCGGGACGTTCGCGGCGCACAAGCAGGACCTGGAGGGCCAGTGGCAGCGAGGTGACGAGGTGGCTACGGAGGACCTGCGGATGGCCCTCCAGCAGTACCGGTCGTTCTTCAACCGGCTGCTGAAGACCTGAGGAGGCCACCGGCGGACCCCGTACGGGGTGCTGTGCGGCGGGCGGTCACTGCGAGGCGCAGCCGATGCACTCGACGTCGATCTGATCGGCGAGCTCGGTCAGTACGTCGGCCAGTTCGGACACCGTCTCCTCATCAGCCGGCAGCTCGCCCGTCTCCGTGGCGTGCAGCCAGTCCGCGGCGAGCTGGCGCAGCAGGGCGGTGACGTGGTCGGCGGGGATCAGCAGACCACCGTCTTCGGCGGGGAACAGCGGTATCGAGACCTGGATCATGGGACTTCCTCCCGGACGGCTCCTTAACGGCGGCTACCCGCGCTCCGGGAGGGCAACCGTCGCCCGGGGCTCAGGTGCCGGCCGGGCCGTCGGCCGCCTCCAGGGCGGCGAGGACCCGGTCGGGGGTGAGGGGCAGTTCGCGGATCCGGCGGCCGGTCGCCCGGGCGAAGGCGTTGCCGATGGCCGCGGCCGCGCCCACCGTGCCGATCTCGCCGATCCCCTTGCTCCCCATCGGGTTGAGGTGCTTGTCGTGCTCCTCGACCCAGTACGCCTCGATGTCGGGCACGTCCGCGTGCACCGGGACGTGGTACGAGGCCAGGTCCCTTGCGGTGAAGTCGCCGTACGCGGGGTCCAGCGGGGCGTGCTCGGTGAGCGCCATCCCCAGGCCCATCACCATGCCCCCGACGAACTGGGAGCGGGCCGTCAGCGGGTTGAGGACGCGGCCTGCCGCGAAGACGCCCAGCATGCGCAGCACCCGCACCTCGCCGGACACGGTGTCGACGGACACCTCGGCGAACTGGGCGCCGAAGGCGTGCCGGGCGTACGGCGAGCGCTGTTTGGCGGCTGCCGTGGTGTCGGCGGAAGCGCACAGGCCGCCCTCGGGCACCTTCCCGTCGCGCCGGGCGAGTTTCAGCGCGAGCGCCCGGCACGCCTCGTGCACCGCCCACCCCCAGGACGCGGTGCCGGACGAGCCGCCCGCCAGGGATGCCGGGGGCAGTCCGGTGTGCCCGACCTCGCAGCTCACCCGGTCGGGGGACACGCCGAGCGCGTCGGCGGCCACCAGGGCCAGGACGGTCCGCGCCCCGGTGCCGATGTCGGTGGCGGCCACCTCCACCCGGTAGGTGCCGTCCGGCAGGGCGTGGGCCAGCGCCTGGGAGGGGACGGCCAGGGCCGGGTACGTGGACGCGGCCACGCCCGCACCGGTCAGCAGGGCGCCCCGGGTCTGCGGCCCGCGGGTCCGCGGCCAGCCGAAGCGCCGCGCGCCCTCACGCAGGCAGGCGACCAGGTTGCGGCTGCTGTACGGGCGGCCGCCGTCCGGCTCGGCGGAGGGTTCGTTGCGCACGCGCAGCTCGACGGGGTCCACGCCCACCGCGTCGGCCAGTTCGTCCATCGCCGACTCCAGCGCGTACATGCCGGGGGTCTCTCCCGGTGCCCGCATCCACGACGGGGTGGGCACGTCGAGCGGGACGACGCGGTGCGCGGTGAGCAGGTCCGGGGCCGCGTACATGACCCGGGCGGGGACGGCCGCCTGCTCGACGAACTCGCGGATGCGCGAGGTGTGGGTGGTGACCTCGTGCGCCAGGGCCGTGAGGGTGCCGTCGGGCCGGGCGCCGAGGCGCACCCGGTGCAGGGTGGGGGCGCGGTGCCCCACCACCTCGTGCAGGCCGCCGCGGGGCAGCGCGAGCTTGACGGGCGTCCCGGTGTGCCGGGCCGCCATCACGGCGAGCACCACGTGGGGGCGGGTCGTGCCCTTGCATCCGAAGCCGCCGCCGACGTGCTCCGAGAACACGGTGATCCGGTCCTCGGGCAGCCCGAAGAGGGAGGACAGGTCGGCGCGCACGGTGCAGGCGCCCTGGCTGGAGTCGTACACCGTCAGCCGGCCCTCGTCCGCCTCCCAGACGGCGGTGGCGGCGTGCGGCTCCATCGGGTGGTTGTGCAGCGGGGGCACCGCGTACCGGCAGTCGACGCGCACCGGGGCGGCGGCGTACGCGGCGGCGGCGTCGCCCCGCTCCCGGCGCCCGGGATAGCCGCCGTTGGCCTTCTCGGGCGCGTAGGCGTCGGGGTGGTCCTCGTACAGCCGGACGTCGGGGGCGGGGCCCTCGGTGTCGTACGTGACGGACACGGCCGCGGCGGCCTCCCGGGCCCGTTCGAGGGTGCCGGCGACGGCCAGGGCCACGTACCAGCCGTGGTGCGGCACCCGGTCGTCCTGGAGCAGCCGCAGCTCCGGGTCCTCGGCCGGTCCCAGCCGGGGCGCGTCGGAGGCGGTGAGCACGGCCGCCACTCCGGGCAGCGCCGCGGCCGCGGCCGTGTCCACGCGGACCACCCGGCCGGCGGCGACAGTGGCGGCCACCGGCCAGGCGTACAGGCAGCCGGGCGGGGTGTGGTCGGCGGCGTAGCGGGCTGCGCCGGTGACCTTCTGCGCGCCCTCCCGCCGGGTCGCGGGCGAACCGAGCGCGGGGAAGCCTTCCATGGTCTGTCTCCCTCTTCCTTCTCCGCCCTGGCGGGCGGGGCGGGTGCCCGCCGGGGTCAGTGCTGCCCGGGTGCGGCGAGCCGGGCCAGTACCTCGCGGGCGAGGTTGCGGGCGAGGAGCACCTTGAAGGCGTTGTCGCGCAGCGGACGGGCCGCCTCCAGCTCGGCGTCGACGGCCGCGCGGACGGCGTCCGGCGTCGGGCGCTCGCCCAGCAGCCGCTGCTGCGCGACCCGGGCCCGCCAGGGCCGGTGCGCGAGTCCGCCGAAGGCGAGCGCGATCCGTGCCACCCGGCCGTCCCGCACCTCCAGGACCGCCGCGACCGAGGCGAGGGCGAAGGCGTACGAGGCCCGGTCCCTGGCCTTGCGGTAGGCGGACGGCACGCCGAAGGCCCCGGGCGGCAGCAGGACCGCGGTGACGAGCTCTCCGTGCCGCAGCGTGGTGTCCCGTTCGGGCTGCTCCCCCGGCAGCCTCAGGAAGCCGTCGAGCGGCACCGTGCGGACGCCGTCGGCTCCGGTGACCTCCACCTCGGCGTCCAGCGCGCTCAGCGCCACCGCCAGGTCGGAGGGGTGCGTGGCCACGCACAGCGGGGAGTGGCCGAGCACGGCGTGTTCGCGGTTGACGCCGTCGAGGGCCGCGCAGCCGCTGCCGGGGGCCCGCTTGTTGCAGGGCTTGGACACGTCCTGGAAGTAGCCGCAGCGGGTGCGCTGGAGCAGGTTGCCCCCGGTCGTGGCAGCGTTGCGCAGCTGTGCCGAGGCCCCGGACAGCAGGGCCTGGGAGAGGACGGGGCAGCGGGCCCCGGCCAGCGGGTGGGCGGCGAGGTCGGCGCCGCGGACCCCGGCGCCGACGCGTACCGCGCCGTCGGCGGTGGTTTCGATCCCGCCGGGCAGGAGGCGGGCGACGTCGACGACGGTGTCGGGCCGCTCGACGCCGAGCTTCATCAGGTCGACGAGGTTCGTGCCGCCCGCGAGGTAGGCGGAGCCGGGCCGGGCCCCGTGGGCCTCGGCGGCCTCGGCGAGGCTCGCGGGGCGGACGTAACGGAAGGGCTTCACGCGATCACGTCCCGCACGGCGTCGACGATCCGGGGGTACGCGCCGCACCGGCACAGATTGCCGCTGAGCCGCTCGGCGATGGCCTCTCGGGTCAGTTCGGCCTCCTCCGCGGCCGCCTCGGCGAGCATGCCGACGGCCGAGCAGAGCTGGCCGGGCGTGCAGTAGCCGCACTGGAAGGCGTCCCGGGCCACGAAGGCCTCCTGGAGGGGGTGCGGCCGTCCGTCGTCGCCCGCGAGGCCCTCGACGGTGGTGATCCGCGCGTCTTCCTGGGCGACGGCGAGGAGCAGGCAGCTGTTGAGGCGCCGCCCGTCGACGAGGACGGTGCACGCCCCGCACTGACCGTGGTCGCAGCCCTTCTTCGCCCCGGTGAGGTCCAGTCGCTCGCGCAGCGCGTCGAGCAGGGTGGTGCGGTGGTCCAGGTCGAGGACGTGCCGTTCGCCGTTGACGTGGAGCGTGACCTGTGCGTGCGTGGCCCCGTGGCCGTCCATGACGAAACGCCTTCCTCTCCGCACGGTCCCCCCGCCCGGTGAGGTCTAACCGGGCGGCGGCCCCGCGCCCCGCCGCGCCGCCCGGTTCCACCCGATCGGATTCGGACGGCCGAAGCTGGGCAGACGCCGTGCGGAACCCTCGAAAGGAGTTCACCATGGCGGAGAAGGCCAAGGGCAAGATGGAGCAGGCCAAGGGCAAGGCGAAGGAAGCCGTCGGCAAGATGTCCGGCAACGAGCGGATGAAGACCGAGGGCAAGGTCGACCAGGCCAAGGGCAAGGCCGAGGAGACCATCGGCAAGGCCGATCAGCGCGCACGCGGAGTCGGCGACTCCCTGCGCGGCCGTCGCCGCGACACCTGACCCGCATCCCGTACGACGTGCCCCCTGCCGGTCCGGCAGGGGGCACGCAGATCTCAGGAGGTGGCGGCCATGCACCCGGATGCCGCGGCCCCCGCCCTCGGCGGTGCGACGTGATCGCCCGGGCGTCGAACGTGGGTCAGCGCCAGGAGACCTGCGACGAGCGCGCCGACCGGCTCTGGCTGGAGCTGATGCACGAGGTGCGGGTGGTGCTGACCGCCGTGCAGCTGCTGCTGGCCTTCCTCCTCGCGGTGGCGTTCACGCCCGCCTTCGGGCACCTGGGCGGGACGGACCGGCAGCTGTACCTGGTCTGCGTGCTGTGCGGGGTCGGCGCCATGGCGGCGCTGACCGGGCCGGTGGCCCTGCACCGCCTGGTGACGGGGCTGCGGCTCAAGCCGGAGACCGTCGTCTGGGCGTCACGGCTCGTCGCGGCGGGCATGGCCCTGCTGCTGGCGATGACCTCCCTGGGCATCCTGGTGCTGCTGCGCCAGGTCACCGCTCCGGGCACCGCGCTGCTCCTCGACGCCGCCCTGGCACTGTGGTGCGGCGCCTGCTGGCTGTTCCCGGCCGCCCTGCTGCGCCGCCGCCGGACCCGCCCGGGCACCGCCGCGGCGGCCGGGGCCGCCCGCCCCGGCCGCACCCCGGTGCGCTCCGGGGCGGGACGGGCGGGACTCTGACGACGTGCCGCCTCAGGCCTCCAGGAAGTGGAAGCCGGGCCGGGGGTGCATCAGGAAGTCGTGGTGCGAGATGTTCCAGGCGTAGGCGCCCGCGAGGCCGAAGGCCACCCGGTCCCCGGCCCGCAGGCCCGGCGCCTCCACACCGCGGGCGAGCAGGTCCTTCGGGGTGCACAGCTGGCCGGTGAGCGTGACCCGCTCGGCGCCGGCGGCCGGCCGGGGCCAGGGGTGGGGCCACTCGGCCACGGGGAAGACGGTGCAGGGCTGGTCGTGGCCCTTGGTGGCGGGGGTGCGCAGGTGGTGGGTGCCGCCGCGGACCACGGCGAACTCCTCGCCGTGGCTGTGCTTCACGTCCAGGACGTCGGTGGCGTACCAGCCGCAGTACGCGGTCAGGGCGCGGCCGGGCTCGATGCGCAGGGTCAGGCCGGGGTGGGCGTCCACGAGTTCGCCGAGGCCGGCGCCGTAGGCCGCCCAGTCGAAGCGGGATTCCGGGTCCGCGTAGTCGACGCTCATGCCGCCGCCGACGTTGACCTCGGCGAACTCGACGCCGTGGCGGGCGGCGAGGCCGGTGGCCCAGGTGAGGACGGATTCGGCGACCGCGAGCTGCTCGGGGGCGTCGAGGCCGCTGGCCAGGTGGGCGTGGACGCCCAGCAGGCGCAGCTGCGGGTAGGTGCCGTCGGTGAGCAGGCGCACCGCGGTGTCGGCCTCGGCGGGGTCGAGGCCGAAGGGGGTGGGGCGGCCGCCCATGGCCAGGGAACTGCCTTCGAGGGAGGCGGCGGCCAGGGGCAGGTTGAAGCGCAGCAGCACTCCCGGCGCGGTCCCGACGGGTGCGTTGCCCGCGACGAGGTCGGCCAGCACGCGCAGTTCGTACAGGCTCTCCACGTGGAAGCGTTCGACGCCCAGTTCGAGGGCGGTCACGATCTCGGCGGGGGTCTTCCCGGGACCGCCGAAGGCCAGCGGGCGCCCGGGGACGGCCTTGCTGACGTGGGCGAGTTCGCCGCCGGAGGAGACCTCGTACCCGTCGACGTACGGTTCGAGGGCGGCGAGGATCTCCGCCTCCGGGTTGGCCTTGGCCGCGTAGTACAGCTCGACGCGCTGGGGCAGTGCGGCCCGGACGGCGGCGGCGTGCGCGCGCAGTGCCGTCAGGTCGTAGAGGTAGGCGGGCAGTTCCGTCGCCGGGAGGTCGAGGGCGCGTTCGCGCACGGCGGGGGTGGGGGCGGTCAACGGATGCTCCGGGTGGCGTCGGCGTGGTCGTCTTCGGTGTGGTTCCGCAGGACCTGGGAGAGCACGTCCTCGGCGAGCGGGGAGGCCAGGCGGACGTAGCCGGCCTCGCGGTCGGCCTTGCGCTCCCAGCGGGTGAGCAGGTTCGCCTTGGCGGGCAGCGGTACGCCGGCGAGGAGGGCGGCCAGGCGCGGCGGGCAGCCGTACCGGTCGGCGTGCTCCTGGACGGTGGTGCGGACCTGCGCCCACAGGGCGGCCTCGGTCTGCGGGTGCAGGTCGGCGAGGGCCGCGAGCATCTCGGCGACGTGGTTGACCAGGAGGCAGTACACGACCCGGTCCCAGCCGCGCTGGGCGTCGTACGTCATGGGGCCGGCGACCTCGGCCGGCAGCGCGGCGAGGAGTTCGGCGTGGTGCTCGGGGACGAGCTTGGTGCCCTCCAGGTCGCGGAAGAGCACCTGGGCGGGCATGCCCTCGTCGTCGACGCAGACCACCACGTTCTGCAGGTGCGGCTCCAGCACCAGTCCGTGGTCGAAGTACGCGGACAGGACGGGCGGGACGAGCAGCTTGACGTACGCGGCCCACCAGTCGAGGGCGGCCTGCGGGTCGGTGGTGTCGACGAGGCGGGAGATGTGCCCGGGGCCGGTGGGGTACTCGTCGGCGACGGCCGCGGCCAGCAGCGGGGTGGTGCCGGGCATGAGCCGGCTGAGCAGGCCCTCCCGGACGATCACGCCGAAGCCTTCGAGCAGGGCGCGGTCGGGGGTGCCGTCGGGGCCCGGCAGGGCGAGGCTGCGGTAGGCGGGCTCGCGGAGCATGGCGGTGCCGGGGAAGCGGGTCTCCAGCTCCGCGAGGACCGGCGCCAGCAGGCGGGTCAGGGCGACGGCACCGGAGAGTTCGTAACTGGCGTTCTTGCGCAGGCAGTTGGTGATGCGGACGTTGAGGCTGAACTTGAGGAAGGTGTCGCCGTCGTACAGCGTGCGGACCGAGGCGGTGGCGGCGAAGGGCTCGCCGCCGTCGCCGAGGTCCAGGATGTCACCGCGGTCGAGGGCGTCGCGCAGCCCGGGGTGGCCGCTGAGCATCTCGTACTGCCACGGGTGCGCGGGCAGCAGCCGGTAGCCCTCGGGGACCTCGGCGCGGAGCCGGTCGAGCGGTCGCGTCGCGCCGTCCTCGGCGGTCTCCTCGATGAGGAGGTGCTCGCGGACGGCGAGGTGGCGCAGCCGGAAGGAGGCGCCGGTCTCGGGCGCGTACGAGAGCCAGGAGGCGGTGTCGCCGCTGCGGGCCTTCGGGGTGGGGTGGAAGCGGTGGCCGAGCACGAGGGACTGCTCGGACTCCAGGTAGGCGGCGAGTCCGTCGCCCTCGCCGACCGTGGTGGCGGTGGCGGGGCGGCCGGCGCGTACGGCGAGCGCGGCGGACACGGCCTCGTGGCTGGAGGCGATCTGCTCCAGGAACTCCTCGTTGCGCACGTCGGTCCGCAGTGCCAGTTCGTCGTGGACGTACTCGGCGAGGCGGCGCCAGCCGACCTGGACCCAGCCGTCCTCCCGCCGCTCTCGCACCGGTCCGGTGAACCGGTGGGCGCCGATCAGCGAGGTGCGGCGCAGGGCGGCGCGCAGCAGCACCCCGCGGCGGGGCAGCCACAGCATGAGGTGGCCGTCGGCGACGGCGGTCTGGTGTTCCGGTCCGGACAGCTCGCGCAGCAGGCAGTTCAGGAGGGTGTGGGTGACCGCCTCGTCGGCGGTGGGCAGCCCGGCCGGGGAGACGGAGGCACGCGCGGCGACAGGGTGGGCACCGATTGCATCGGTCAGGGACATCAACGGCTCCAGCGGGTGCGGAGAGAGCGGAGGGAACGGACGTTCAGGGCCGGGAGGGCGGTCGCGCCGACGGTGACCAGGGCCACGGCGGTGCCGGTCAGCACGGGCGCGGAGGGCCCGTACAGGCCGTTTCCGACGGCGGCGGCGAGGCCCGCGACGACGGCTCCGGCCTTCGAGAAGAACTCGATCGAGCCGAACAGCCCGCCGGGGGCGCGGCCCTTGGCGCAGTCCGAGGCCATGACGGAGAGGCAGACGAGGCCGAGGGTGAGGCCCGCGCCCAGCAGCAGGCGGACGGCGACGAGGCCGGCGAGCGAGTGGGCGAGCCCGTGCCCGGCCAGCCCGAGGGCTATGCAGGCGAAACCGAGCGCCACGCCGAGGCGGGGGCGCCGGTGGAAGCCGGAGTGCACCCACATCGCGGCGGCGAGGTAGCACAGGTGGGGCAGGGCGAAGAGGACGCCGGAGACCAGCGGTGAGGTGCCGGGTATTCGCTCTTCGATAAGGGAGATCAGGTACGGGAAGGAGATGACCGTGGAGAAGACGAAGGCGAACTCCAGGGCGTAGAGCCCGCGCAAAGAGGTGACGCGCTCGCGGCCCGTCTCTTCGGCGGCGCCCGCGCCCGCCGCTTCCGCGGGCGCGGGCGTACGGGGCTTCGCGCTCACGCCGCGGGATTCCGGCAGTGCGGCGATCAGCACCGCGGCCGTGAGCGGGAGGACGGCGAGCAGCGCGTACTGGCGGTGCGGTGACATCCAGGGCGACAGGCTGCCGACCACGATCGGGGCGAAGACCAGCGCGGCGCGCGCGGCGCCCTGCATCAGGGTCAGCGCCTTGGACAGCTGCGGGCCCTCCAGCGAGGCGCCGAGGTAGCCGTTGGAGGCGGCGAAGGTGCCGCCGAGTATGCCCTGGAGCACCAGGGCGACGGTGAAGGTGGCGATCGAGTCGGCCCAGCCGGCCAGCAGGAAGGAGGCCGCGAGGCCCAGCTGGGCCCTCAGCAGCAGCCGCTTGCGGCCGAACCGGTCGGCGAGCCGTCCCCACAGGGGGGCGCCGACGGCGGCGAAGATGGTGGGGACGATGTAGAGCACGCCGGCCCAGCTGGCGTCGCGGTCGCCGAGTTCCGGGAGGATCTCGGTGAGGAAGGGCGGCAGGCCCAGCGCGGCGAAGGAGGCCACGAAGTAGCAGCCCGCCACCGCGTGCACCTGCCTGCGGCCGAGGACGGGACGGGGTTCCGGCGCGGCGGCGGGGGCCGCCTGGAGCTGGTCCGTCGGCGCTGCGGCGCTCATCGCGGACCCCCGCCCCGGAGCAGGTAGTTGGGGCCGGTCGTGTAGTGCTTGTTGATGTCGGCGGCGCCCGAGCGCTCCTTGCTGAGCAGGGTGCCGGCGCTGACCATCGCCTTGACCGGCAGCTGCGGGGCGTCCAGGACGTGGGCGCGGAGCACGGCTCCGGGCTCGCCAGGTCGGGTACCGAGGCGTTCGGCGGCCTCGGCGAGCCGGTCCCGTACGAGGTCCAGCAGCACCCAAGCCTCGGCGCGGCCGTGCCGGGCCAGCCCGAAGGCGTACGAACCGGCGCACAGGTGCAGGGTGATGGTGGTGAGCAGGTCGGTGAGCGGGCGGTCGTCGTCGCAGAAGGCGCGGGGGTCGTCGAAGCCGAGGGGGGCGTCGGCGCCGAGCGTGGCGCGTACGCGGGCCGGGTGGACGCGCGGGCCGTCGTCGTCCTTGAACAGGAGCCGGACGCGGGTCTCGCCGGCCGGACCGTGGTCGAGGACGAGGGAGACGTTCTGCTGGTGGGACTCCAGCGCTATGCCGTAGCCGAACAGGGTCGTCTGCCAGTCGATGAGCAGCCGCAGGTAGGCGTCGAGCAGGGCGATCGGGTCCCCGCCGTAGAACCGGTCGGCGAGGTGGTCGATCAGCAGCCGGCCGCCGGGGGCTTCGGCGAGGAGCGCGGCGAGCGGGGTGACGACGGCGTCCTCGAGGCCGGCCGGGTAGCGGCGGCAGAGGGCGGCGAGGAGTTCGTGGCCGGCGTGGGCGTAGACCGTCTCGTCGGCGTGCAGGATGACGCCCTGGAAGCGGGGTTCGCGCGCGACGACGGTCTCGATCAGCCGCTGTCCCGCGACCCCGTCGGCGAGGAAGCCGGGCCGGATGATCCGGCGGTTGCGCAGTCCCAGGGTGGCGGTGGCCATCGGGACCTTGATGTGCAGGGTGGGGTCGGCGGTGACGCCGACCGTGCGCATGGACAGCGTGGGGACGACTTCGAGGTACGGGCGCTCGGCGAGGACGGCACGGCCGGCCAGGCCCGCCGCGTCCAGGGCCTCGCGCAGCGGCGCGCCGACGGTGAGCGGGTGGACGGGGAGGGCGAGGTGGCTGTGGTCGAGCTCGGGCAGGCCGAGCGCGGCCGGCGTGGGCCAGACGTCGGGCAGCGCGGCGGGCCCGCCGGCGACCGTGAGGTCGCGCTGCGGCACGGCGATCCAGCGCAGCGCGAAGCGCGGGTGGAACTCGGGTGCGTAGGCGCGCAGTTGGTCCTCGTCCAGGCCGGAGCGGCCCCGTGCGGTGGGGTACACCGGGTGGTCGAGGCGCGCGGCGAGGGCGTCGTGGGCGAGTCCGCCCGTGAGGCCGGTCCAGTGCGCGGGGTCGGTGCCGTGTTCGGCGGTGAGGCCGTCGGCGGCCTCGTCGGCGGTGTCGGCGTGCAGCCGCATGGTGGCGAGGGTCTGGCGGCACTCTTCGGCGAAGGCGTCGAAGCCGCCGCGGTCGACGGGGTCGGCGAGCGCGCCGAGGGCTTCGAGGACCTCGTCGTGGGTGGTGAGCTCGCGGCCGTCCGACTCCCGGGCGAGCAGCGGCAGCCGGGCCGCGTACACGCTCTGGTAGCCGTCCGCGGTGACCGGAAGGAGCAGGGCGTCGCCGTCATCCGCGGGCAGCCGCAGCCAGCGGCCGTCCGCGCGGTCGACGGCGGTGGTGCGCGTGCGCAGGCCTACGACGTCCTCGCGCAGGAGCGCCCCGAGGACGCGGAGCAGCAGCTCCGCCTCGGTGGTGCCGGTGCGGGTGGTGGTGTTCACGGGGTGATCTCCCAGCGCTGGGCCGCGAGGAAGTCGGCGACGACGCGGTCGAGGGTCTCCTGGTCGGTGTTCCGGCCCAGCGCGCGGAGGGCGCCGATGAAGTCGCGGTTGGTGTTGTACAGCTCGTGCCGCTCCCCCACCGCGCGCAGCGGCCGGTAGGTGAGTTCGATGCCGTCCACGACGAGGTCGGCGGCCTCGGGCGCGGCGGTGAGCGTGCCGGCGCTCTGGGCGCAGGGGTTGTCGACCAGGGCGACGCCGTCGGTGCGCATGCCGAGGTCGGCGGGGAGGGGCTCTCCGAGGTGGGTGCGCAGGACGTGCTCGAAGAGCGGGATGTCCAGCAGCTGGGCGAGCATCAGGTCGGCCTGGTCGCCGATGGCCCGGTAGTTGACCTCGATGATGCGGGCCCGGCCGTCCTTCACGACGAACTCGGTGTGGCAGATGCCGAAGCCGACGCCGAGGGCGTCGAGCTGGGCGAGGACGTGCTCGACGACGGCGTCGGGGTGGGCGCTGACGAAGGTGCAGCGCTGCTCGATGAAGTACGGGGGCGGGGAGAGCCGCGTGCGGAAGCCGCCCAGTACGTGGCGCACCCGGCCGTCGCCGAGGGTCTCCAGGCTGCACAGTTCGCCGGCCAGGTACTCCTCGACCACCAGGGCCGCCTCCGGCCGGCGGGTCTGGATCTCCTTGCAGCGCTGGACCAGTTCCCCGGGTCCGTCGGCCAGCACCACGTCCTCGCTGGCTACGCCCTCGCGGGGCTTGACCACGCACGGGTAGGGCACGTCGAGGGCGGTGAGCACGGTCGGGTCCTGGCCGGCGGCCAGTTCCGTGGACCAGACGGCGTCGAGCCCGGCGGCGGCCAGGTGGCGGCGCATCTCGGCCTTGTCCTTGACGCGCAGCGTCGCCCGCCAGTCCTTGGCGGGGAGGCCGAAGTAGTCGGCCGCCAGGGCCGCCTGGGTCTGGAGGTGGTCGCTGTTGGTGAAGACCGCGGCGGGCGTGCGGTGGGTGGATATGCGGGTGATGACCGCGCGGAAGTCGCGGACGTCGCACTCCAGGACCTCGGCGTCCGGCGCCGAGCGGCGGTGGCCCTCGGGCTGGTCGGTGAGGATCGTGACCTCGAGGCCGAGCCGGGCCGCGGCGGGGAGGAACCCCTCGGTGACCGAGTCGGTCGGGTTGAGTGCGAGCAGGTACAACCGCATGGGCTGGAGCCCCTTCCGAGTGCTGAGCAGTGGCGGTGCACGTGGTGGCTGTTTTCCGGCACGCCGTGGTACCGACGTCCTTCACTGACGCCGGCGAAGGTCAGCTTAGGTTAGCCAACCCTTAGCCTCAACTTGCCCCTGCGACACGGGACCTGACACGGCACCCACGATCGTAAACCATTGGGTTAAGGTAAGGCTTACCTATCAGCTAACACCGGAGCTTCGTGCCGCACATGATCGAGAACCGATGACCGCACTCCCGCGCACCACGCCCGGCAACGTGGCCGCCGCCGTGCTCGCGCGGACCTACGGGCGCCTCGCGGACCTCTGCCCGGCGCTCGACGCCCGGGTGGCCACCGCGGCGGCACGGCCCGGAGGACTCGTCGGCGGCGACCGGCTGGCGGAGGACCAGGAGGCCCTGGAGGCCTTCGTCGCCGCCGAGGCCGCACGCATCCGGTCCGGCCACGGGCACGAACCGCGCCCGGACGTCGCCGCCTCGCGCGCGCTGCACGACTACCTCTGGTCCGTCAGCCTGCTGATGAGCGGCGCCTGGTACCTGGAACGGCGCGTACCGCGCGTCCGCCCGCGCGAGGTGCGGATCGACGTGTCGGCCGGCACGTTCGAGATCGTGCCCGGGACGGCGTTCGCCTGTCTGCCCGGCGACCCGGCGGCGCACCTTCCCGGTGCGCGGCCCGTGGCCGGGGAGGAGGCGCTGCGCGCCGAGCTGCGCGCCGCCGTCGCCGATCACGTACGGCCGCTGCTGGCGGCCTTCGGGCCACGGGTGCGGCGCCGCGACCGCGCCCTGTGGGGGATGGCCGCGGACGACCTCGTCTCCGGGATCTGGTACCTCGGCCGCGTCCTCGGCCAGGAGGACCGGGCGGTGCGGGAGGCGACCGAACTGCTCCCCACCGCCATCGCCCCCTTCCCCGGCGGTGCGGACTTCAGGCGGCTGGAGACGCGCGACGGGCGGCTGCACCCGACGCGCACCCGGCTCGGCTGCTGCATGTACTACACGCTGGAGTCGGCCCGGGCGTGCGCGACCTGCCCCCGGACCTGCGACGACGAGCGGATCCGCCGCATCGAGGAGACGGACTGACGACGGACCCCTCCCGGACGCCGAAAGGCCCCGGCCACGTACGGGAGTACGCGGCCGGGGCCTTTCCGTCGAGGCGGGCGGGCAGGGCCCGCCCTCCCGGCGTCCGCCTACTTGGCGGGGTCGACCTGGAAGGCCTTCGCCAGGTCGTCGAGGACCATGTCCGCGCCCTGGAGGGAGACCGAGGTCATCCAGGTCGAGTCGTCGACCTCGTGGACCTGGTTCTTCTGGACCGCGTTCAGGCGCTGCCACAGCGGGTTGGCGGTGAACTTCTTCTTGCGCTCGTCACCGCCCGAGAAGGAGGTCATGAAGATGTGGTCGGCGTCCGCCTGCTGGATCTGCTCTTCGCTGATCTCGATGTTGAACTTCGACTCGTCGCGCTGGTTCTCGGGCCGCGTCAGCCCCATGTCGTTCAGGATGATGCCGCTGAACGTCTTGGGCAGGTAGATGCGCGTCGGACCGTCGACGAAGCGGAGGACCGAGAAGGTGGGCTTGCCGTTGGCGCCGCCGCCCTTGGCGTTGATCGCGTCACCGATCTTCTTGGCGCGGGTCTGGTAGGCCGTGAGCTTCGCCTGGGCCTTCTCCTCCTGACCCAGCGCCTGGCCGAGGAAGGTGACGTTCTCCTTCCAGATCGGGCCGGTGGTCTTCACGAAGACGGTCGGCGCGATCTGGCTCAGCCGGTCGTAGAAGTCGGCGTGCCGGACGGTCGCCGAGACGATGAGGTCGGGCTTGAGGGCCGCGATCGCCTCGAGGTTCGGGTTGTCGAGCGGGCCGACGTCCTTGGTGTCCTTCACCGCGTCACCCAGGTACGCCGGGAAGCCCTTCTGGTCACGGTAGGACCCGATGCCGCCGACCAGCGGCGCGTCGAGCGCCACGACCGCCTCGACCAGGCTGTTGTCCAGCGCCACCACACGCTTGGGCTTGGCCTTCAGTTCGGTCTTGCCCTTGTCGTGGGTGATGGTGCGCGGGAAGCCCGCGGACTCGGCGGCGGCCGGCTTCGGCGACGACTCGGCGGCCGACTTGCCGTCATCCCCGCTGCCACAGGCGGCGAGCGAGAGGGCCATGGCCGCCGTGAGGACGGCGGCGGCGATCCGGCCCGGCCGGCGACGGTGGGTGAAGCTGTTCATCGGTTCTCAGTTCTCCAGAGGGAACGCGTGCTCTAAGGGCGAGGCGCTCTTAGGTAAGGCTTGCCTGAGTAAATGCGTGGTGAACAGTAGCCGCTCTTCGTGGCCAAATCCAGACGGGGGCCGAAGAGCCGATACGGTTAGGCATCCCTTACCTTGTCTGAGTGTCTCTGAAGCCCGTCACCGCCGATGCCGCCGCGGTCCCCGTCCCGGCAGTTCCGCCACCCCGACGAACCCTGTCCCGAACCCTCGTGCTCACGTTCCTGCTCGCCCTCGTGGCGGCCATGGTGTGCGCCTCCCTGGCGATCGGCACGAAATCCGTGCCGCTCTCCGACGTCCTCGCGGCGATCGGCGGCAGCGAGGAGGGCGACGCGATCGTCATCCGCGAACTGCGCATGCCCAGAACCTTCCTGGGGCTGCTGGTCGGCCTCGCCCTGGGCGCCGCGGGAGCGGTGGCCCAGGACATCACCCGCAATCCCCTCGGCGACCCCGGCCTCATCGGCATCAGCGCCGGAGGCTCGTTCGCGGTCGCCGCGAGCATCGGCGTCCTGGGGCTGACGAGTTCGTACCAGTACATCTGGTTCGCCTTCCTCGGCGGAGCGCTGGCCGGACTCATCGCCTACGCCGTCGGCGGTACCGGTTACGGCGGCGCGACTCCCGCCAAGCTCGCCCTGGCCGGCGCGGCGGTGACCGTACTGCTCGACGCCGGCACCAACACCCTCGTGCTGATGGACGTGCGCACCCTGGACCAGTACCGGTTCTGGGCGGTCGGCTCGCTGGCCGGCCGGGAGGCCCAACTGGGCATGGAACTGCTCCCGTTCCTCATCGTCGGCCTCGCCCTCGCCCTCGGCCTGAGCGGCCGGCTCAACGCCCTGGCCCTCGGGGACGACCTGGCCAGCTCGCTCGGCACCCCGGTCAGGTCCACCCGTGCCCTGGGCGCGCTGGCGGTGGTCCTGCTGACCGGCGCCGCCGTGGCCGCCGCGGGCCCCGTGACCTTCGTCGGCCTCGTCGTGCCGCACGTCGTACGCGCCTTCACCGGGCCCGACGCCCGCTGGCTGGTCCCGTGTTCCGCGCTGGGCGGGGCGTCGCTGATGCTCGCCGCCGACGTGGTCGGCCGGATGGTCGCCCGGCCCGGCGAGCTGGAGGCGGGCGTGGTGACCGCGCTGCTGGGCGCGCCGTTCCTCGCGCTGCTGGTCAAGCGCGGCAAGCTCAAGGAGCACACCCGATGAGCGTGACGCGTACGACCGGCACGCCGGTCCCGGCGGTCCGCCGCAAGGCCGTTCCGCGGCTGAGGCTCGAAGCAGGGCCCTTCGGCGTGGCCGTGCGGCCCAGGGTCGCGCTGGTGGTGCTCGCCCTCGTGGCGGCCGGCTTCGCGGGGCTGATCGCCTCCGTGTCGCTGGGCACCTTCGCCATTCCGGTGGGCGACGTACTGGCCGCCGTCCTGGGCACGGGCTCCGGCTCGGCCGACCTCATCGTCCACCAGCTGCGCCTCCCGCGGGCCCTGACGGCCCTGCTGGTGGGGGCCGCGTTCGGGCTGGCCGGGGCCGTGTTCCAGGCCGTCACCCGCAACCCGCTGGCCAGCCCGGACCTGATCGGCATCGCGTCCGGAGCCGGAGCCGGAGCGGTGAGCGCCATCCTCATCGGCGGGGTGACCGCGGCCGGCGCGGGCACCTTCGCGGCGGTCCCGTTCGGAGCCCTCGCCGGCGCCCTGCTGACCGCGGTCGTCATCTACCTGCTGGCGTTCCGGGACGGCACCATCACCGGCTACCGCTTCGTCCTCGTCGGCCTCGCCGCGAACGGCGCCCTGGTCGCGCTGACCCGCTGGATGCTGGCCCGCGCCGACATCGACCAGGCGTCCCGCGCCATGGTGTGGCTGACGGGCAGCCTCAACGGCCGCGGCTACGAACACGTCCAGTGGGCCGGACTGGCGCTGGCCGTACTGCTGCCGCTGACCCTGTCACTGGCGCGCCCGTACCAGCTGCTCCAGTACGACGACGACACCGCGCGGAGCCTCGGCATGCCGCTGCGGCACTCGCGGATCGTGCTGCTGGTCCTCGCCACGTGCCTCACCGCGCTCGGCGCGGCCGCGGCCGGGCCGATCGCCTTCGTCGCCCTGGGCGCCCCTCAGATCGCCCGGCGGCTCGCCGGCACCGCCGGTATCCCGCTGATCACCAGCGCCCTCACCGGAGCGGTCCTGCTCATCCTGGCCGACCTCGGGGCGCGCACCGTCCTGGCGCCGACCGAGCTGCCCGTCGGCGTGCTCACCGGCGCCGTCGGCGCCCCTTACCTGCTGCTGCTACTCGCCCGTACCAACCGGGCCGGAAAGGGAGGCTGACATGACCGCCCCGCTGACCGAGACCCCGCCGACCGGCACCGCCCCCTCCGCGCTCAGCGCGGAAGGGCTGCGGCTGGGGTACGGCGACCGGATCGTCTCCGAGGACCTCGACCTGGACATCCCGGCCGGGAAGGTGACCGCTCTGGTCGGCCCGAACGCCTGCGGGAAGTCCACCGCCCTGCGGGCCCTGGCCCGGCTGCTCAAGCCGGCCGGCGGCGCCGTCCACCTGGACGGCGAGGACATCGCGGGCCTGTCCGCACGGGAGTTCGCCCTGCGGCTCGCCCTGCTGCCGCAGACGCCCAGTGCCCCGGACGGAATCTCCGTACGCGACCTCGTGGCGCGGGGCCGTACCCCGCACCAGCGGTGGTGGCGCCAGTGGTCCTCCTCCGACGAGGCCGCGGTGGACGCGGCGCTGGCGGCGACGGGCTCGCAGGAGCTGGCGGCGCGTTCCATCGACGAGCTGTCGGGCGGTCAGCGCCAGCGCGTGTGGATCGCGATGGCGCTGGCCCAGCACACGCCGGTGCTGCTGCTGGACGAGCCTACGACCTACCTGGACCTCGCCCACCAGGTGGACGTCCTCGAACTCGTCGCGGAGCTCAACCGCTCAGAGGGCCGCACCGTGGTGATGGTCCTGCACGAACTCAACCTCGCCTGCCGCTACGCCGGCCACCTCGTCGCCATGCGCGACGGGCGGGTCGTCGCGGCCGGACCGCCGTCCGAGATCGTCACGCCGGACCTCGTCCACGAGGTCTTCGGCCTGCGCGCGGCGGTGATCCGCTGCCCGGTCGCCGGTACGCCGCTGGTCATCCCTGAGGGCGGGCGCCGCAGCGAGGTCGTCTGACCCCGTCGGCGCCGGCGTCGGACCGCGCCCCCGTTCGTACGGTGACCCGCCCGGAGCGGTCACCGTGCGAACGGACCGCGGGGGATGTGGACGTGAATGGTCTTGCCCGCCTCCCGGCCGTCGTGGTGGTGGATCTCCACATCGGTCCCCAGCAGGTTGACCAGGTGCCACCCCCATCCGCCCTCTCCCCGCTCGTCCGGTCGCCGGGCCCGCGGCTCCGCGCTGCTGCTGTCCGTCACGTCGACGTCGACGCCGTCCGACACCAGGTGCAGGTCGAGCGCGCAGGCGCCGTTGGCGTGGCGGACGGCGTTGGTGACGAGTTCGCTGATCACCAGCAGGGCCGCATCCAGGGCGCGGGCCGGAAAATACGGCGGCTCCCCGCCCCTGAAGGGCTCGAGGAAGTCGCGCACCGCCTGGCGCGCCTCGGCGGCCGCACCCCGCCCGCGCAGGGCCAAGTGGAGCGTCGGTGTCGGGTGGACGGGGTGGAGGGGCATGGGGACCGACTCCCGGGAGCCTCGGTGCTTCGGTCGGGAGGACATGGCCGGGGGCGCGGCACGGCGGCCCGCCCGGGCCCACTGGGCGAGGGGTCAGCGGCCGAGGGCACGCTTCAGTTCGGACTTGTCCATCTTCGAACGGCCCTCGACGTTCTTCTGCTTCGCCTCGTTGTAGAGCTGCTCCTTGGTTGGGCCCTGCGAGCCGCTGTGAGAGCGCTGCCCGCCCCGCTTGGAGGAGGAGGTGTCCTGGGTGGAGGAACGGCTCGCGGTCTTCGACTCGCCGGAGCGGGCGCGTTCCTTGTTGACCGTGCGCGCGGCGATCTCCTTGGCCCGTCCGGTGCTCTCGCCGCGCTGCTCGGCGCTCTCCTTGATGTGCTCGTACTGACGTTCACGCTTGGGGCTGGAACCGCGAGGCATGGTGACTCCTTCACTCTTGTGCGTGTGTGCGGATCCGGCGGACCGGGTCCGTACCGTGCGCCTGCCCGGGTGGGGGCGGCTCATTCAGACGGCTTCGGGCCCGGGCGGCCCAGCGCGGCGGCGGCCACGGAGAGGTCCGCGACCAGCCCCGCGAAGGCGGCCTCCCGGTCCTCGGAGCGGAGCACGGCCGACGGGTGGACGGTCGCCAGCAGCTGCCCGGCCGACGGGCCCGGCTCCCCGCCGAGCGGTACGGGCATGGGCAGGAGCACTCCGCGCCGCTCCCCCACCCGGAACGAGGACCCGAGCAGCGCCTTGCCCGCGGTGCCGCCGAGCACCACCAGCACTTCCGGGTCGACCAGCCGCAGTTCCTCCAGGAGCCACGGCCGGCAGGCGGTCATCTCGCGCAGGCTGGGGGTCTTGTGGATGCGGCGCTTGCCGCGCGGGGCGAGCGCGAACTTGAAGTGCTTGACCACATTGGTCAGGTAGGCGCCCTCGTCCGCGAGCCCGGCCTCGTCGAGGGCCTTGTGCAGCAGCCGGCCGGCGGGACCCACGAAGGGCTCGCCCCGCAGGTCCTCCTGGTCGCCGGGCTGCTCCCCGACCAGCATCAGACGCGCGGCGGCCGGGCCGCTGCCGAAGACCGTCTGGGTGGCGTCCCGGAAGAGCGGGCACCCCTTGCACTCCGACGCCGCACGCGCGAGGTTCCTCAGGCCTCCCCGCGAGGGGAGGTAGGGGGTGGCGTCGTCCCCCTGTCCGAGCTCGGATCCGTGCTCCTGTCCGGGCTCCCGCCCGGCGGCTGCCGGGGCCGAGCCGGTACGCGCGCCCGCCTCCATCGCCACCACCTCCGGCCGGGGGTCCGGCTCCTGTGCCGTGGTCCGCCCCGCGTTCGAGGCCGCGGGGCGGCAGTCGGCTTCTTCCCGGCGCCCCCCGCACCAAACGGGAGGTCCGGACCCGGCCGGGGTCCGCGGCCGAGGCCCCGGAGCCCCGAGGCCGGGTCAGGCGGGCCAGGTGCCGGTCAGGCGCTTGGCCGCGACGGCGCCGCCCCGGTCGACCGCCGCCTTGACGGCGGCGAAGACCGCGCCCTGCAGCGCCGCGGCGATGAGGATCTCCCGCCACGAGCGGTCCTCGTCGGTGGCGTTCGGTGCGTCGTCCTCGTGCCCGAGCCTCTTCCACAGCTGCTTGAACGCGACGCCCGCCAGGGCGCCCCCGGTCGCGCCGAGTACCAGCCCCACGGGCTTGTACGCGATCTTCGATGCCTTCACCGCGTTCCTCCTCCTCGCACGTCCGGTCCCCCGGCATCTGCCCGGTGGCGCGCGCCGCTAACGCGTTCCCCGTGCCCGTCCGCCGTCACGGGCCGCACCCGCCGTTTGACCGCGCGCGGCGGGGGCAGGCGAGGAAACCGGGTGGGGGCCATCCTCGAACCGCGACGGAGCCTCCGCCTCCAACCGGAAGGTGGGATGACGTGATGGAACCGCCCTCGGCACCGACGGCCGGCCCGGCCCCGTCGCACCTCCTCGAAGAGGCGCGGACGGCTCTGAGTGACGTCACCGATCCGTCGGCGCGGGCCGGCCTGCTGGCCGTCCTCGCCGCGGTGCAGGAGCTCCAGCTCCTGACGTCCTCCATCCAGGGCATCGACGCCCGCATGAAGCAGCTCAACCGCTACCTGGGAGCGCTCGCCAACAAGCCGTAGCCGCCGGTCCCCGCACGTCCGCCGTCCCCCGGGCCCCCGCCCGGGGGACGGCGCCCGCTCCGCCCCGCCCACGCCGCGGGACACCGGTTTTCCCCTCCCCTGATCGGGGTCATCGGCGTGGGGGTCCGCATCTCGTCCGCCCGCCGGGTGGAGGCGCCCTGCGTGTTCTCTCGGCGGCACCGTCCACCATGCGCGACCATACGGACGCGCAGAGCAAGCAGCCAGCAGGTGGAAACACCGAGACAGGAAGAAGGACGGACGTGTCCGGCAGCGAAAGCGAGAACCCCGCAATTCCCTCCCCGGCCGCCACGCCGACCCGCCCCAGGACGAACCGGGACTGGTGGCCGAACCAGCTCGACCTCCAGGTTCTCCACCAGCACTCGCCCCGGTCCAACCCGATGGGCGAGGACTTCGACTACGCGCGGGAATTCGCGGACCTGGACGTCGAGGCCCTCAAGCGGGACGTCTTCGAGGTGATGACGACGTCGCAGGACTGGTGGCCCGCCGACTACGGCCATTACGGGCCGCTCTTCATCCGGATGAGCTGGCACGCGGCGGGAACGTACCGGATCGCCGACGGCCGGGGCGGCGGCGGGTCGGGCGCCCAGCGCTTCGCTCCCCTCAACAGCTGGCCCGACAACGCGAGCCTCGACAAGGCGCGGCGTCTGCTCTGGCCGGTGAAGCAGAAGTACGGCCGGAAGGTCTCGTGGGCGGACCTCCTGGTCTTCGCCGGGAACTGCGCGATGGAGTCCATGGGCTTCAAGACCTTCGGATTCGGCTTCGGCCGGGAGGACATCTGGGAACCCGAGGAAATCTTCTGGGGTCCCGAGGACACCTGGCTCGGGGACGAGCGCTACAGCGGCGACCGGGAACTCTCCGGTCCGTTCGGCGCCGTGCAGATGGGACTCATCTACGTCAATCCGGAAGGTCCGAACGGAAACCCGGACCCCCTCGCCGCCGCCAGGGACATCCGCGAGACGTTCGCGCGCATGGCGATGAACGACGAGGAGACGGTCGCGCTGATCGTCGGCGGGCACACCTTCGGCAAGTGCCACGGGGCGGTCGACCCCGAGTACGTCGGTCCGGAACCGGAGGCCGCGCCCATCGAGCAGCAGGGTTTCGGATGGACGAATTCGTACGGTTCCGGAAAGGGGGCCGACACCATCACCAGCGGGCTCGAGGGTGCGTGGACGACCGAGCCCGTCAAGTGGGACAACGGCTACCTGGACAACCTCTTCCGGTACGACTGGGAGCTGACGAGGAGCCCGGCCGGCGCCCAGCAGTGGACCCCGACGGACCCCGCCGCACGGGGCACGGTGCCCGACGCGCACGACCCGTCGAAGCGGCACGCCCCCATGATGCTGACGACGGACCTCGCGCTGAAGCTGGATCCGGTCTACGGGCCGATCTCGAAGGGCTTCCACGAGAACCCGGACCGGCTCGCCGACGCCTTCGCCAGGGCCTGGTACAAGCTGCTGCACCGCGACATGGGGCCCGTCTCCCGCTACCTCGGCCCGTGGGTCCCCGAGCCGCAGCTGTGGCAGGACCCGGTCCCCGCCGTCGATCACGAGCTGGTCGGGGACGCGGAGATCGCCGACCTCAAGGCGCGGGTCCTCGGCTCGGGGCTGTCCGTCTCCCAGCTGGCGGCCACCGCCTGGGCCGCGGCCGCCTCCTTCCGCGGCACCGACATGAGGGGCGGCGCCAACGGCGCGCGGATCCGGCTCGCTCCGCAGAAGGACTGGGAGGTCAACGCGTCGGACGAGGTGGCGCAGACGGTGCGGGCCCTCGACCGGATCCGGGAGGACTTCAATGCCGCGCAGACCGGCGGGAAGAAGGTCTCCCTCGCCGATCTGATCGTCCTCGGCGGCTGCGCGGCCGTCGAGAAGGCCGCGCAGGACGCCGGGCACCGGGTCACGGTCCCGTTCGCGCCGGGGCGTACGGACGCCTCGCAGGAGCAGACCGACGTGGAGGCGTTCGCCGTCCTGGAACCCCGGGCGGACGGCTTCCGCAACTACCTCGGCGAGGGCGAGAAGCTGTCGCCGGAGACCCTCATGCTGGACCGCGCCAACCTGCTGACGCTGACGGCCCCCGAGATGACGGTGCTGACGGGCGGCATGCGGGCCCTGAACGCCGGTTTCAAGGGCTCTCCGCACGGCGTCTTCACCAGCCGGCCGCAGACGCTGACCACCGACTTCTTCGTGAACCTGCTGGACATGGGGACGCAGTGGTCGCCCTCGGCCACGGACGAGAACGTGTTCGAGGGCCGGGACCGCGCCACGGGCCGGGTCAAGTGGACCGCGACCGCGGTCGACCTCGTCTTCGGCTCGCACTCCCAGCTCCGGGCCCTGTGCGAGGTGTACGCCTCCCAGGACGCGGGCGAGAAGTTCGTGCGTGACTTCGTGGCGGCGTGGGACAAGGTGATGACCCTCGACCGCTTCGACCTCTCCTGACCCGTCCATACCGGCACGCCCGCCCGCCCCCGCTGCCCCGGCCCGCCGGCCACCGCCGGCCGGCCGTTGGGCGCGCCGGGGGCGGGCGGGGCATTCTGGAGGAGGACCCTCACGCCTTCCTGAACCCCTTGGGGGACGTCATGGAACTGGGCTTCCTCAAACCGCTCTTCTCCCGTCCCGGCCCCTGGGCGTCGGTGTACGTCGAGACCACCCGCGCCACCGAGGACGCGCAGCGGATCCAGGCCCTGCGTGAGCGGGCGGTGGCGTCGCAGCTGATCGACGCGGGCGCCGACGCCTACACCGTCCGGGCCGTGGTGAACCGGCTGGCCGGGGAGCCCGCCGGCGGCGCGCCGCCCGGCCGTGCGCTGTTCGCCTCGGGCGCCGAGGTCCTGCTGGACGTCCCGCTCGCCCGGGCCCCCGCCGCCACCGCGGCGACCTGGTCGGTCCTGCCGCACGTCGCCCCGCTGGCCGGTCTGCGCGGGGACGAGCCGAGCTGCCTGGTGGCGCACGTCGACCGTACCGGCGCCGATCTGGAACTGTGCGACGGCCTGCGCCGGGAGGCCGTGGGCCAGGCACGGGGCAGCCGGTGGCCGGACCGGGGTCACCGCGGGGTGCCGGCCGACCGCTACGAGTGGCACTACCGGAACAAGGTCGAGAACGCCTGGAACGAGACGGCCGACGCCATCGCCGCCGAGCTGGCCCGGCAGTGGCCGGAGAGCGGCGCCGGTCTGGTGGTGCTCGCCGGGGACGTCCGCGAGCGCCGGGCCGTCCACCAGCGCCTGCCCGAGGCGATGCGGGCGGTGACCGTCGAGGTCGACGCCGGCGGCCGCTCGCCCGGCGCCTCCCGGGACGCCCTCGACCGCGAGGTCGCGAGGGTGCGCGGGGCCTTCGCCCGCGAGCGCCTGGAGAACGCCCTGGAGCGGTTCCGCGTCGGCCGGGGCCGGCCCGGCGAGCACCGGGAGTCCACCGTGGACACCGGGCCGGGTCAGGCCGCGGAGGGCATGCCCGCCGTGGTGGACGCCGTGCGCAGCCACCAGGCGGCGACCCTGCTGCTCACCCCGGACGGCCCCGACGCGGCGCGCGAGGTCTGGGTGGGTCCCGGCGTGGACCAGGTCGCGGTGCAGCGCGGCCAGGCGCAGGCGATGGGCGTCGGCAAGCCGGAACGGGCGCGCGCGGACGACGCCCTGCTGCGGTCGGCCGCGGCTGCGGGCTGCGAGGTGCTGGTCGTCCCGGCGGACATGGCGGGCCCGGCGGGCGGCCTGGGGGCGGTGCTGCGCTGGAAGGTGTGAACGGGCCGAGCGCCTGCGACAGGGCCCGGGCCCGGGGAAGGGCTGCCGTCCGCGGCGGACCCGCGGCCGGCACGGCCGGCCGCGGGTCCGCCGCGGGTCACCTCTTGGCTACGGCGCCATCTCGTACGCCCCGGACAGGGCCTCGACGCGCTGCCAGATCCGCGCCGCGCGGTCCTCGTCCACGACGGGCCGGCGTACGGCGCCCAGGGCCCAGGCCTGCTGCGCCTCGGTGGCCGAATCCTTGCCGTGCAGTTCGACGGCGTGTCCGGAGAAGTCCCGCACGAGGACGGAGAACAGCTCGTCGAGGACGTCCGGGTCCAGGTCCGTCAGACGGGCCTGCTCCAGGATCAGCTGGGCGTGCACCACGAGGGCGAACAGCTGGCCGACGGACAGCAGGAAGTCCAGGTCGCGGCTCTGCGCCTCGTCGGGGGCGATGGTGGCGACGAACTCGCACAGGGCGTCGGCCTGCTCGCGGAACCGGGCCACGTTCGCCACCTCGGCGTACGCGTCGAAGGCGGGACGCCAGTCGTGGAAGCGTACGGAGCCCAGGCCGCGGGCCGGGCCCTGCCGGAAGAGGAAGTCGTCGTCGGCCGCGTCGAGGCGGGTCGGCACGGCCGGGTACGCGACCGGCTCCAGCAGGTGGTTGCGCATGAACTTGAGGATCAGCGCGAGGTTGACGTGGACGGTGCCCTCGAGCTTGGGCAGGCTGCGGATCTCGACGGCGGCCTCGGCGAAGTAGGTGTCCTTCTCGAAGCCCTTGGCCGCGATGACGTCCCACATGAGGTCGATGACCTTCTCGCCCTCCGTGGTCACCTTCATCTTCGTCATCGGGTTGAAGAGGAGGTAGCGGCGGTCGTCGGGGCCGGCGGAGCGGAAGTAGTCGACGGCCCGGTCGCTGAAGAGCTTCATGCCGACGAGGCGGACGTAGGCGTCGGCCAGTTCCCGGCGCACGTGCGGGAAGGCGGTGACGGGGCGGCCGTAGAGGACGCGGTTCTGCGCGTGGGTGACGGCCTCGTACATCGCGTGCTCGCAGATGCCGATCGAGGCGGTGCAGAGGTTGAACTTGCCGACGTTGACGGTGTTGAGGGCGGCGTCGAAGGCGGCCCGGCCGGTGTGCAGGACGTCGTCCGGGGAAACCGGGTAGGCGTCGAGCCGGAACTCGCTGACGTACTTCGAGGAGTCGACGACGTTCTGCACGACGTGGTACGCCGGGTGGCGGCTGTCGGCGGCGAAGAAGACGTATCCGTCCGGCCCCTCGACGTCGGTGCGGCGGCCGAAGACGGAGACGAGTCCGGCGGCGTTGCCGTTGCCGATGTAGTACTTGGAGCCGCTGGCCAGGAAACCGCCGTCGCCGTCGGGCTCCAGCAGCATGTCGGTGGAGTAGATGTCGGCGCCGTGGGTGCGCTCGGACAGACCGAACGCGAACACCTCGCCCTGGGTGAGGAGTTCGGCCGCACGGGCGCGGGCGGCGGCGTTCTCGCTCTGCCAGACCGGGCCGAGGCCGAGGATCGTCACCTGCCAGGCGTACCAGTAGTCGAGGCCGTAGAAGCCGAGGATCTCGTTGAGGGCGGCGATCCGGGCGGTGTCCCAGCGCTGGTCCTCCCGTCCGGCGGCGGAGGCCGGCGTGAGGAAGGTGGCGAACAGGCCCTCCTTGGCGGCGAAGGCCAGGAACTCCCCGAGCCAGGCGCGGGAGCGGTAGTCCTCGATCAGCTTGCGCTTGCCGCGCTCCTCGAACCAGTCGACGGTGGCGCGCAGCAGCCTGCGGGTCTCGGGGTCGAAGTGCGCGGGGTCGTAGGTGCGCGGGTTGAAGAGCAGGGAGTCGGCCATGAGGGGTCGCCTTCCGGAGAGGGAGGGGAGAGGGAGGGATGTGGGGGTGTTCAGGCGGACGGCGCTGCCGCGCCGAGACGCCTGAGCGTGGCGAGGACGTCGTCCAGCCAGGCGATCGTCATCCGCTCGTACGCGATGCCGCCGCGCAGCACGACGTGCTGGAGCTCCTGCGCGGCGTCGAGCGGGGCGGGGGCCTCGGGCCCGGTGAAGTCGCGCAGTTCCCCGGCGAGGTAGTGCGCGAGCCGCTCGCCGTGCACCCGGTGGTGCCGTTCGACCTCGCGGATCAGCGCGGCCGGGTCGTCGAAGGCCGCGCCCCGGATCTTCACGGCGAGGTCGTGGCGCATGCTCTCGGGTTCGATCGGCTCGTGCAGCCACCGGGAGAGGGCCGCGCGGCCGGGGGCGGCGACGGAGTACTCCTTCTTGTCCGGCCGGCCCTGCTGCGGGACCTCGCGGACGGTGAGCTGGCCGTCCCGTTCCATCCGGCCCAGCACGCGGTAGATCTGCTGGTGGGTGGCGGTCCAGAAGTAGCCGATGGACCGGTCGAACCGCCGGGCCAGTTCGTATCCGGAGCCGGGCATCTCCAGCAGGGAGACGAGGATCGCGTGGTCGAGCGCCATGCCCCCGATCTTTCTATGCAACTCGTTGCATAGACAAGTGCCGGAGCCCGGGTGAGACGCGGCTCACGGACGCCTCCAGCGGCCGGGGCGGCGCTCGCGAGCGCTCCGCAGGGTCCTCTTCCCGCCCGCCGCCCGCCCCCGGAGCCGGGCGGGCGGAATCTCGATGGCGGACCCGGGACGTCGCATACGATCATGGGCCGCATGAGTGAACAACCCGCGCGCTGGACCCAGTCGACCGTGTACACGGACATGTGGACGGATCCGGACCACGACCCCCGCAGCAACGACGGAACGAGCGCGGACGGCGAGCTCGCCACGCTCCTGGACTTCCTGACGGGCTACCGCCTGACCCTGAAGATGAAGTGCGAGGGCCTGAACCCCGAGCAGCTGGCCCGGCGGTCGGTTCCGCCGTCGACGATGTCGCTGCTCGGCCTGATCCGTCACCTCGCCGAGGTGGAGCGGGACTGGCACAACTGGATCACCGACGGCGATCCGCTGCCCAAGCTCTACGGCGAGCGCGACGCCGACTTCCACGGGGCCGTCGCCGACCAGGCCGTGGTCGACGCCGCGTACGCGGACCTGGAGCGCGAGCAGGCCGCGACCGACGCCGCGCTGGCCGCGCATCCGGACCTGGGCGAGCGCGTGGGGAAGGACTCCATAGCGATCCGCGAGCTGATGGTGCACAGGATCGACGAGTACGCCCGCCACTGCGGCCACGCCGACCTGCTGCGCGAGTGCGTCGACGGAAGGGTCGGCCAGTGAGCTGACCCCGCCGGGTTTCGGGGCGTGCGCCGTTTCAGGGCGTGCGCCGTTTCAGGGCGTGCGCCGCGCGACCAGCGAGTTCAGCAGCGCGGCGCCGCGCTCGGCGTCCGCGACGCTGACGGCGAACTCACCGCCCCGCAGCGGGCGGACGACCAGGCATTCACCGGCCCGGAGCATCACCGTCGTCCCCCTGCCGCTGAGCCGGTACCCCCAGCCGCCCACCTGCGCGGCCGTCCGGTGCTCGGCGCGCGCCGACTCGATGTCCCCGGCACGCCAGCGGCGTACGGGCAGACCGAACGGGCCGAGGGCCACTTCCAGACCGCGTTCGGTGACGCTCGCCCGTACGGAGGAACACCCGAGGACCACGACGGACGTGACGGCGAGGGGCGTGACGAGCGCCCACGGGGACGGGACGAGGCCCGCCACGGCGGCCAGGGCGGCGGCGACCGCAGCGAGCCCGGTCACGGCCGCGGTCGCCCGGAGCCAGGGGTTCGCCGTGCGGGAGAACCATACGAGCGTCTCGCCGGCCGGTATCTCCATGCCCGGCCCCCGCACCGCCGCCGGCGGCCGCGTCGTGGAGCGGCGCCGGGTCATCAGCCGGCCGGCCAGTCCCGCGGCCACCGCCACCGCCACCGCGAGCGTCAGGGCGATGCCGAGGCTGTCCAGGTGGGCCTGGTGCCAGTCGGCGCGGTCGAGGTTCGCCCGGACGACGCACGCCTGCCCGCCGACGAGGAAGACGCCGCCGGCCGGCAGGACGGCGGATGCCGCCGCACGGCCGCACCACCGCGCGACCCCGGCGGTCAGCAGCACCAAGGCCGCCCAGACGACCGCGGGAAGGAGCGCGGCGGCCCACAGCTGCATGGAGCCGTCGGGCTCGCCGGAGCTTGCGCTCCAGTGGGTCGCCAGCCGCTCCGGCAGCCGTCCCGACGCCGCCCAGGGCAGCGCGACGAGCACGGCGGCGACCCCCGCGCCCCAGAGCCCGAGGCCCGGCCGCCCCGCGGCTCCCTCCGGGCCGGCCGGACCCTGCGGATCTTGCGGACCCTTCACGGCAACCCCCTGATCATTTCGATGAGATCGGCCCTGCTGTAGCCCAGGTGCGCCGCCTCACGGACGAGTTCGCGCACCCGGTCGAGCACCACGGCCCGCCGGCCGGCTCCGGCGGCGACGGTGACGCCCCTCCCCCGCCGGAACTCCAGTACGCCCTCGTCACGCAGACCGCGCAGACCGCGCAGGACCGTGTTGGCGTTGACCCCGAGCGCCAGGGAGAGTTCCCGCGCCGACGGCAGGCGGTCACCCGGCCCGCACTCGCCGTCGGCGATGGCGCGCCTGATCGCGCCCGCCACCTGCTCGTGCAGCGGCCGGCTGTCCGCGGTGTTCAGTCTCAACAACATGATGCTAATGAAGATAGCACCATTGGCTATCCAGGAGGAGGTCTCCCCGGCCGCAGCCGCCTCGTACGGCCGGCCGCGCGGGGTCACATTCCGTCCAGCAGCGTGCGGCCGAGACGGGTGAGGGTGTGCAGGGCGGTCTTCCCCTCGCGGGTCAGGGCGGTCAGACCGGCGCCGCGCAGGGTGGTGGCGTGCTCGCTGGCGCCCGCCGGTGAGATGCCCGCCCGCCGGGCGAGCTGCGTGGTGGTGCACGCGGGGTGGTCGGCGATCACGCACATCACCACCGCCCTGGTCCGGCCGAGGAGCGCGGACAGCGCCGGCGGCACCGGAGCGCCGGCGCGGCGCGGGCCGGCGGCCGGGGCCCACAGCGCGGCCGCGTCGACGGGACTGGTCAGGGCCGGGTACACCACCAGCACCGTGTCGGCCTCGGGGCCCGCGAACAGCTGGGGTACGGGTCCGCAGAACACCGACGGGGCCAGCACGAGCGAGCGCCCCGCCAGGTGGAAGTCGGCCGCCCGGTGGACCAGCGGCCGGTAGCCGGGGACCTCCAGCACGGGCGGTTCCCACAGCGCCATCGGGCGCAGGCTGTCCAGCAGCGCCCCGACTCCGCCCTGGACCATGAGCCGCCCGCGCCGGGCCAGCTCCGCCTCGAGGAGCTGCTGGATGCGCTCCCAGTACGGGGCCACGGCCACGCGGTGGCAGTCCTGGAGGGCGGTGGCGAGCCTGGCCACCGCCCGCGGGCCGGCGTCCACCGCCTCCGCCAGCCAGGGAGCGTGCCGCCGGGGCGCGCCCGCGACCACCGCGAACTCCGCGCGCAGCCTGCGCCCGGGTGCTCCGCGCAGCCGTTCGACGCCCTCGTCGAGCCGGCCCGCCGCGCCCACCAGGGTGAACAGGTCCACCAGTTCCCCGCGCGGAGAGCCGAGGAACCTCGCGGTGTCCGGCCCGTCGCCCGTGATCAGGGGGCCGGTGCGCGCACGCCAGCCGCCGAAGAGCGCCTTGGCGTCACGCCGCTGGAGGTTCCACAGGCTCAGCTCCGTCTCCGCGAGCGGCCCCAGGAGGGCGACCCTCACCCGTGCCAGGTCCTGCGCCGTGAAGTGCAACCGCAGCACGCCTTCCCCCTCCACCGCCCTGCGGGCGATGCTCCCCACCGCCGTCGTTTCGGGACAGCCCGAAACGAGTCGAATCCCGGGTCGGTGCGGGCGCAGGCTGTGCCGGGCAAGCCGACAGCGTCTTCCCGAAGGAGTGCTCCATGAAGAAGCGTCTCGCGGGCGCGGTCCTGGCCGTGGCCGCCTTCACGGCCCCGCTGGCCGTCGTGGCCCCCACGACCGCCAGCGCGTCCGCCGCCGCGTGTTCGTCGCCCGGCTGGGGACCGTACGATTCCGGCTACTCGTTCACGGTCGCCGGCAAGAGCTCGCCGCTGCGGTCGGGGCCGAACGCGGACTGCGGGG
The DNA here is from genome assembly GCF_055575675.1 of Streptomyces sp. NPDC034043. NCBI lineage: Bacteria > Bacillati > Actinomycetota > Actinomycetes > Kitasatosporales > Streptomycetaceae > Streptomyces > Streptomyces sp. NPDC034043. Next base: position 707,741 of record NZ_JBVISF010000001.1, on the reverse strand, counting down.
TGCGCACGTACGTCCCGGCGAGCACCGAGTTCAGCATCGACTGCCGGTACGTCAACGGCGCCGGCAACCTCTGGTACCACGGCGACGTGTACACGGGCGGCCGCAGCTACAGCGGCTGGATGTACGCGGGCAACCTGGGCAGCGTCTACGACTCCAACCACGCCTCCTGCTGACCCGGCACGACCTGGCGGCGGTGACCGGGCCGGGCCCGGCGCCCCCTCGGCGCGGGGGACCGAGGGGGCGCAGGCTCGTGCGGCCATACGGGCGGGCCCGGGGTGTGGCGCCGGTCGCGTCCGGTCCGCCGCCCGTATGTTCGCGGCGGAAACGTCCCACGGGGCGAGGAACGGGTGCGGGAGTGGGTGGCCGGCGATGACCGGGAAGCGGACGATCACCGTATTCGGAGCGACCGGGCAGCAGGGGGGCTCCCTGGCCCGGTCGATCCTGGAGGACCGGGACGGCGACTTCGCGGTGCGCGCCGTGACCCGCCGTCCGGATTCGGAACGGGCGCGGGAGCTGGAGCGGCTCGGGGCGGAGGTGGTCCGGGCCGACATCGACGACGAAGCGAGCCTCGGACCCGCCCTCGAAGGCGCGTACGGGGCGTTCCTGGTCACCGACTTCTGGGAGGACATGGACGCCGCCCACGAGAAGCGGCAGGCGGCGGCCCTCGCCCGGGCGACCGGGCACGCCGGCGTGCAGCACGCGATCTGGTCCACCCTGGAGGACACGCGGCACTGCATTCCCGTGGACGACGACCGGATGCCGACGCTCCAGGGCCAGTACAAGGTCCCGCACTTCGACGCCAAGGCGGAGGCGGACCAGTACTTCCTGGACGCGGGCGTGCCGGTCACGTTCCTGCGGACCACCTTCTTCTGGGACAACCTGCTGGGCAGCTTCGCGCCGGGCAGGACGGAGGACGGCGGCCTGGAGCTGGTCTACCCGATGGGCGACAAGCGGCTGTCCGGCATGGCCGTCGACGACGTCGGCAGGATCGCGCACGCCATGTTCAGGACGGGTGCCGACTTCGTCGCCGCCACCATCAGCGTCGCGGGCGAGCACCTGCGCGTCGCCGACATGGCCGCGGCCCTCGCCGAGTCCCTGGGCCGGCCGGTCCGTTACCGGCCCCTGACCCCGGACGCGTACCGCGGCCTGGGCTTTCCCGGCGCCGACGAGGCGGGGAACATGTTCCAGTTCTACGCCGACTGCGAGGCCTCCTTCACCGGCGCGCGGGACCTGGGCGCCGTGCGCGGCATCCACCCGGCCCTCCAGGACTTCGCCACCTGGCTGGCGGCCCACCGCGACCGGTTCCCCCCCGCCTGAGGACGGCCCCGGCGGGTGGACGCCGCGGGCCCGGCCCGCGCGGCATCCCGTACGCGCCGCCGGACGGCGAGGGCGGCTCCGGGGGCGCACGGGCGGGTCCGAGGACCGGCCCGACCCGCGGCGCGGCCGCGAGGTTTGCTCCCCGTCGGCCGGGGCACGCGCCGACCACGGAGCCACGTACTTCCCGTACCTGGAGGCACGAGACCGATGACAGCATTCGGCTACTTCCTCGCCTGTGAGGAATTCCCCCCGGACCGGCTTCTGGAGCAGGCCCGGCGGGCCGCCGACGCCGGCTTCAGCCGGCTGGCGATCTCCGACCACTTCCACCCGTGGAACGACGCCCAGGGCGAAAGCCCGTTCGTCTGGTCGGTGATCGGGGCCCTGTCGCAGACCGTGGAGCTGCCGGTGACCACCCTGGTCACCTGCCCCACCATACGGATGCACCCGGCGGTGACGGCCCAGGCCGCGGCGACGTCGAGCCGGCTGCTCGACGGCCGCTTCGCGCTGGGCGTCGGCACCGGCGAGGCCCTCAACGAGCACATCCTCGGCGACCGCTGGCCGGCCTTCGACGAGCGGGCGGAGATGCTGGAGGAAGCCGTCGAGGTGATGCGCGAGCTCTTCACCGGCCGTCAGGTCAGCCATCGCGGCCGGCACTACACGGTGGAGAACGCCCGCCTGTACACGGCGCCGCGGGGCCCGCTGCCCGTCCACGTCTCCGGCTTCGGGCCGAAGGCGGCGGACCTGGCCGGACGCATCGGTGACGGGTTCGTCACCATGGGCCCCGACGAGGAGGCCATCAAGCGCTTCCGGGACGCGGGGGGCGAGGGGAAGCCGGTGATCGGCGGCCTCAAGGTGTGCTGGGGCGAGGACCGGGACGAGGCCGTCGACACCGCGCACCGTCTGTGGCCCACCGAGCAGCTGCCGGGCGAGCTGAACCAGATCCTGCCGACCCCGGCCCACTTCGAGCAGGCGAGTGAACTCGTCACCCGCCGCCAGGTGTCCGACGCCGTCCCCTGCGGCCCCGACGTCGAGGAGCACGTGGAGGCCGTCCGCGCCTATGTGGAGGCGGGGTTCGATGAGGTGTACATCGGCCAGATCGGTCCGGACGACCAGGCCTTCTTCGAGGCCTACCGCGACAAGGTGCTGCCCGCCCTCACCGGATGAGGCCGCACCGGGGACGGGACCGGCCGCGAGAAGAAGACCGCCGACCGCCGCGACAACAAGACCCATCGCGAGAACACGAGGGAGGAACCGCTGATGACCACCGCCCGCGAGATCATGACGGAGGGCGCCGACTGCATCGGCGCCGAGGAGACCATCATCCGGGCAGCGGAGATGATGAAGGAGCTCGGGGTCGGTGCCCTGCCGATCTGCGGCACCGACAACAAGCTGAAGGGGATGCTCACCGACCGCGACATCGTGGTCAAGGTCCTGGCGGCGGGCAAGGACCCCGCCCAGTGCAAGGCCGGCGAACTGGCTCAGGGCGAGGCGGTGACCATCGGGGCCGACGACGACGCCGACGAGATCCTGCGCACGATGGCCCGGCACAAGGTCCGGCGGCTGCCCGTCATCGACGGCCACGACCTCGTCGGGATGGTGGCCCAGGCCGACGTGGCACGTGCGCTGCCCGACAAGAAGGTCGGCGAGCTCCTCGAATCGCTGTCCAGCTGACCCCGCCGAGGAGCCGGGGTCCGGGCAACACTGCGGCAGAAGGTGAGCACCATGGGCTGGGCCTCGTGGACGACGCGTTCGGTCGTGGCGGGCCGCGGCGGCGTCCGGACACAGGACGCCGGCGTCCTCACCGGAGAACTGGAGGTGCACACCGCCTGGTCCGACGGGCTGGCCCGGGTGACCGTCCGCCCTCCGGGCGGCTCCACCTGGTTGCCCGTGGCGGGCGGCCCCCTGCCGTGCCCCAACGGGTACGCCAGCCGGCTCCTCCACGACGCCGTCCTCGACTCGGTCCGCGGCGAGGGCACCACGACGCTGTCGGACCTCCGGCCCAGGGCCCGCGCCGCGCATGACGCGCTGGCGGCGTGAGGCGCCCGTACTCGCGCCGGTGCCGACCCGCGCGGTCGGTATCGGCCTGAGCGAAACCTGACAACCCGGGCGGAACGTCAGCGAGCCTCTTACCCCTCCCGCGGGGCACCACGCCAGGATGGTGGCCCCGCGGGCCGCCGCCCGCGCGGGCGAATCGGGAAGGGGAACGTGTTGATCACCACGGACGTCCAGTACCGCGGCACCACCGTCCTGGTCAGTGCCTGCGGCGAACTCGACGCGGAGGCGGACGGGGAGCTCCGGCGGGCGCTGGAGTACGTCACCTCCGCCGAGCGGGTCCTCATGATCGATCTGCACGGGGTCCCCTTCATGGACGCCGGCGGCCTGCTGCACCTCCTGGACCTGCACCGGCGTGCGGAGCGCCGGGGCCTTCGGGTCCTGGTCGTCGGGTGGCAGATCCAGCCGCGGGAGCTGATGGCCCGGATCGCGGGCCTTCCCGGTCCGGCCTCGGCCACCGCCGACCGGTACGCCACGGCCGGGTTCCGGGAGCTGCTCGGGGAACGCGCCCGCGAAGCCCGCGCGCGCACGGACTCCCGTACGGACCGGCTGCCCGCCGGCGGTTGACCCGTTCCCCTTCCGGAGAACCGCGTCCGGCCGGTACGCGTCCGCTGCCGGCCGACGGGCGGGGGCGGGTGTCCGGTGCCACGCTGGGGTCGTACCGGCTCCGCGAAAGGCACTGCGCCCATGATCACCACTGATTACGTCCCCGGCTCCCCCTGCTGGCTCGACCTCGGCACGCCCGACGTGCCGGCCGCCGCGGCCTTCTACGGCGCCGTGTTCGGATGGGAGTACGAGTCCATGGGGGGCATGGAAGGCGGGATGTTCCGCAGGGACGGGAAGATCGTCGCCGGACTCGGCAAGCTCATCGAGCAGGGCGCGCGGTCGGCGTGGATGATCTACTACGGCGTCGAGGACGCGGACGCCACGACCCGGGCGGTGGAGGACGCCGGCGGTACGGTCCGGGTGGCTCCGATGACCCTGGACGACTCGGGCCGGATGGCCCAGTACAGCGACCCCCTGGGCGGGCAGTTCGCCGTCTGGGAGCCGGGCACTGACAAGGGGGTCGAGCTGGTGGACGAGCCGGGCTCGCTGTGCTGGACCGAGCTGTTCACCAGCGACGCCGCGGCCGCGAAGGAGTTCTACGGCGGCGTCCTCGGCTGGCGGTTCAGCGACATGGAGCTGCCCGGGGGCGGGGGCACGTACTCGCTCGTCACTCCGGCCGGGCTCCCGGACGAGCGCATGCACGGCGGGCTCATGGAACTGCCCCGGGAGCACCTCGGCCTCACGAACGGGCGGCCGTACTGGCATCCCGTGTTCGCCGTCCCGGACTGCGACGCCGCCGTCGCCGCGGTCACCGGGAACGGCGGCAACACGCAGACGGGCCCGGAGGACGTGGAGGGCATCGGCCGGCTCTCCGTCTGCCTCGACCCCTGGAACGCCGACTTCGTGGTCCTCACCCCGGCCGCCGGCTGAGCCTGGCATATCCGAAAGACCAGGGCGAAGCGGCATAGATCTCGCTTTCGGCGGGTATCACGCCAGATCCGTACGCATCGATGTCCCGTACCGCTACGGGACGGACCCTGGAGGCCGGATGACCTGGGCATCATGGACCACCCGCGGCGTCTTCGCCGGGCGGGGCGGGGTGAGAACCGCGGAATCGGTTCTCCTGACCGGCGAGCTCGACGTGCACACGACCTGGACCGAGGCCGACGGGCTGGCCCACGTCGCCGTCCAGCACAGCGGCGCCACGGAGTGGCTCACGCTGGCGGGGAGCCCGGCGCCCTGCCCGAGCGAGGGCGCGAGCCGCGCCCTGCACGACGCCGTACTGCTGGCCGTACGCGCCGGCGACGCGGCGACGCTCCCGCAGTCGGGTGCCACGGCGCCGGCCGGCTGAGGAGCGTCCGGCGGCAGCCGGTTCCCGACCCGGCGCCTCAGGAACGCCCGCCGGGCCGTGCGGCGCTCGCGCGGCCCGCTTCCGGGGCGGCGCCGACCGGCCCCGGGCCGCCGGTCAGGCGCGCGAAGGCCCGGGCGTCGGTCACGGCGGCCCCGCCGGGGTCGTTGTTGAAGTACGCGAAGACGTCCGCCTCGGGGGGCCAGGTGTCGGCCACCCGCGCCGCCCAGCCGCGCAGGGCGGACCTGCCGTAGTGGGGCCAGGGTCGGGCGCGGCCCGCGTGGAAGCGGACGTAGCCCCAGTCGGCCGTGCGCCACAGCGGTGTCACCGGCCGGGATCCCCGGTCCGCCCAGCAGAGGGCGGCGCCGCGCGCGGTCAGCACCGACCGCACGGCCGGCGTCCACCAGGATTCGTGCCGGGGCTCGACGGCGACCCGGACGCCGCCCGGGAAGCAGGCGAGGCAGAGGTCGAGCAGCTCCGGGTCCCCGCGCAGCGTCGGCGGCAGCTGGAGCAGGACGGGGCCTAGCCGGTCCCCGAGGGAGGCGGCGTGCGCCATCAGCCGGTGGACCGGCTCGGCCGGGTCGCGCAGGCGCTTGATGTGGGTCAGGAACCGGCTGGCCTTCACGGCCATCAGGAATCCGGGCGGAGTGCGGTCGCGCCACTGGGCGAAGGTGTCCGGAGAGGGCAGGCGGTAGAAGGCGTTGTTGTTCTCCACCGTCCGGAAGTGCCTCGCGTACTCCTCCAGCCACAGCCGTTGCGGCCGGTCAGGGGGATAGAACACACCCGACCAGTCCCGGTACTGCCACCCGGAGGTGCCGACGGTCACGGCCATGCGCTGCGCCTACCCCGGCGCCTGCCGGCGGATGCCGTCAGGGCAGGCCGAGCCACAGAGGGGGCCACGGCCCGTCCTCGCCGCCGGGGGTCTCCTCCGGGCCGGCGGGCGCGAAGACGTGGACGGTGACGGTCGGTCCGGCTTCCCGGACGGGGTGCACGCGGTGGTAGAAGGTCTCGTCGAAGCAGAAGCCCAGGCCAGCGCCGACCTCTTCGGTACGGGGGGCGTCGCCGAGCCGGGCCCGCTCGTGCGTGAGGGCACCCCGCGCCACGTACACCGCTCCGCGCAGGCGCTCGTGGTCGAGGTAGGCGGCCCCCGGCGGCAAGCACTCCCAGCCGAGGGCCCAGACCCCGAAGAGGCCGGTCCGGAAGAGCGGCAGCCAGTTGCCCTCGCCATCCGCCTCCGACAGCCTCGGCCGCCAGCGGTGGTAGTCGCGGCCCACGTCGTAGGCGATCTCCAGGAGCTCCTCGGGCTCCATGAGGGTCTCGCCGCGCGCTACGGCCGGCTGGGTGTCCATGCGTACGCACCGCCTCGCATGCTCTCGTCCGCGGGCGCGCCCCGGGCGCGCCCGGCCGTTCTTCACCGGTCGCCTGCCCGGTCGGCGGTTTTCCATGCGGGGGCGGCGGCCGGGCGGGCTGCGACGGAGCGGTCAGCGGCGACGGTAGAGGGTGACGCAGTCGCCGTGGCCGAGCCAGCGCACGGTCAGGGGGCAGGTGGCCCCGGCGGTCCAGCGGCGGCGCAGCTCGGCGAAGAAGTCCGCGTCGGCGCACATCCCGCCCGGCCCCTCCCCCACGTACAGGAACGTGTCCCCGCCATAGGCGCGCAACGCCTCCGCGGCCATCGCGTCCGCGGGCGGCGGCCATACGAGCATCAGGGTGCGGCCGGGGTGGCGTAGCACCGCGTCTACCGCCGTCGCCGTCTCGATGTCGGCGTAACGGAAGCCGTGGGTGAAGGCGTTGGCCTCGACTTCGTTCAGGTCCGTGGCCAGGACGTCCAGGCCGGCCCGGGACAACTGCCGCGCCCAGTAGCCGGATCCCGCCCCCGCTTCCAGCAGGGGCGCGCCGCCGGTGACGTCGCGGATCCACTGCGCGACGGAGCCGGTGAGCACCGCCCAGCTGTACAGCCCGGCGAGGTCCTGGCGGCGCAGCATCAGCGGGGCCGCGTCCTCCTCCCGCGGCAGGTGGTCGAAGACCTCGACGACCACCCGGCCCCCGGGCCCCCGGGAACGCAGGGCGGGGTACCACAGCAGCGGCACCATCTGCGGGTGCCGGTCCGCGTGGATCACGTCCTGCTCGGGCAGCAGCTCCCCGAGGGCGCGGAACGGGTGCCCCCAGCCCGGGAGCGTCACCGTCGGCCCCGCGTCCCACATCCGCTGCAGCCGGGTGGAGAGCTCGACCAGCCTCTCCACCACGGGCGGCGGCCCGGCCGACCGGGCGGCGCGGTGTTCGCTCACGCGGCGGGGTTCAGAGGGCGACGTGCTGGACCACGGCCAGGTCGCCCTCGGCGGGGGCGTCGACGGGAGCGGAGAGCATCCCCATGTGGGCGACGACGCTGATGCCGTCCTTGCCGTTCTTGCCGTCCGAGCCCGCCGGGCCGGCCGCACCGGCCGTGGCCGCGCCCGCGAGGGCGGCGACGGCGGCCGCGACGACGGCGGCGTGACGAGTGGTCTGGTTCATGCGGGGTCCCCCTTGATCTGACGTGCGGCGCGCGCAGTCGAGAACTGATGTACGAGAACCACCCTACCTCCGGGGCCACTTGGGACGAGCATGGCCCGGCCGCCGCCCCGAGGGGGGCCACGGCCCGGCGGGCGCTCCGGACCCCGGGTGCTCCGCCGCACGGCGGTGCCCCGGCGCGACGAGGTTTGAGAATCGCTTTGTCGGCGTAAAAGCGGAATTGACCGTATTCAACGCGACGAGGCAAAGAAGGCACCATGGGAATCATCGCTTGGATCCTCATCGGACTCCTGGCGGGCATCATCGCCAAAATGCTGATGCCCGGGAAGGACCCCGGAGGAATCATCGTCACCCTTCTGATCGGCATCGCGGGCGCACTGCTCGGCGGGTGGCTCGGCAAGGTGATTTTCGGCGTCGACTCCGTCGACGGATTCTTCGAGCTTTCCACCTGGATCGCCGCCATCGTCGGCTCCCTCATCCTCCTGGTCGTCTTCCGCCTGTTCAGCCGCACCTCACGCTGACGGGTGCGCGGGCCGGACGGATTCCGCCGTCCGGCCCGCGCGCCCCGACCCCGTCCCCCACCCGAGCTTCGAGCGGTAGGGCCCGCCGAAGGGCGTTCCGGCACATGCGGGTCGCGTTTGCCGGGGGCCGCGGACGGCGGGAGACTGGGGGTACGGCGTGCCGTGCCGCGGGACCACGCCCGGCCGGCGCCAACGCTCCCCCGCGCCGCCGCATCCGCACCCGTGGGTGCGCCCCCGCGGCCTGCCGTGCCACGTCATCCGCCCCGCTCTTCAGCCTCGGCCGGCCGGGCGGTGACGCGGGTGGCGACAACGCGGGTTCCGGCATCCCGTGCCCGGCGGTCATCGCGTGCCCGGATCGGTGAACCCTCAACAGTAGGTCCTCTCACCCAGGAGGTGGGCCATGAGCAGGACCCGCCCGGTCAACTGCATCATCCCGCCGTACATCCTCGAAAGGCTCATGGAGAGCGAGGACAGCGAGGTGCGCCAGGCCGCTCTGGACACCCTGCTGACCACCGCCCGACTGCGGGGGGAACGAGCCGTCCGGTCGGCCTTCACCGGCGCCGCGGCCGCCTCCCCCGGAAACGCCCGGCGCACCGTCTTCGACTGCGAGCGGAGCGAATTCCTCCCCGACGCGGTGCTGGCCAGGTCGGAGGACGGGCCGGAATCCCCGGACGAGGCCGTCAACCAGGCGTTCGAGGGGCTCGGCCTGACCCGCGATTTCTACCAGGAGGTGTTCCAGCGCAATTCGATCGACGACCGGGGGATGCGGCTGAACGGGTTCATCCACTACGGCGAAAAGATCAACAACGCGTTCTGGGACGGCCAGGAGATGCTCTTCGGCGACGGGGACGGGATCGAGTTCGGCATCCTCACCGGTTCCCTCGATGTGATCGGGCACGAGTTGTCGCACGGAGTCACCGAGCACACGTCGAATTTCGAGTACCACAATCAGTCCGGCGCCCTGAACGAGTCGATGTCGGACGTCTTCGGCGCGCTCGTCAAGCAGTGGTCGCTCAAGCAGACGGCCGAGGAGGCCGACTGGCTGATCGGGGCCGACATATGGACCCCGGGGATCAAGGGCGACGCCCTGCGGTCGATGAAGGCGCCGGGGACGGCGTACAACAACCCGCTGGTCGGGAAGGACCCGCAGCCCGACCGCATGAGCAAGTTCGTCCACCTGCCCGACACTCCGCGAACGGACAACGGCGGGGTGCACTTCAACTCCGGCATCCCGAACAAGGCGTTCTTCGTGACGGCCGTGGGCATCGGCGGGTTCGCCTGGGAGGTCTCCGGGAGGATCTGGTACGAGGCGCTCAAGGCGTCCAGCCCCCGGGACACGTTCCAGGACTTCGCGGACACCACCTTCCAGAAGGCCGGGCAGCTGTTCGGGATCGGCAGCCCCGAGCAGACGGCCGTACTGGCGGGCTGGCAGGAGGTCGAGATCCAGATCACGGGAGTCCCGGCCGGCCTCGCCCGGGCACGGGTCTTCTCGGGTAACGGGCACGGCGGCACGGGCCGGGAGGCCGACCTGGCGGCCCTGACCCGGCAGATCGGAGCACTGAGCGACCGGGTCACCGGCCTGGCCCGGGACGTGGCCGCGCTGAAGGTCTCCAGGTGAGCGCGGGGAACGATCCCGGGAGACCGCGTGCGATGAGGGTGAGCCTGGTGTCGTACGGGGGGCTGGCGGCGGCGGCCGGCCTCCGCCGCCCGCCCCAGGTGCTGGACACGGACACGCTGCCCCCGGACGACGCGGCCGAGCTGCGCCGGCTGGTGGCGGCGGCCGCCGCGACGCCCCGGCCCGAGGACGCGGGCCGCGCCAGGGACGCCATGGGCCACCGCGTCACCGTGGAGGACGACGGCAGCTCGACGGTCCTCGAACAGTCGGACGCCGCCATGTCCCCCGCGTTCGCGGCCCTGGTCACCTGGCTCCGGAGGCACTTCGCGCCGCGGTGAGCGCGCGGGACCCCGTACTACGCCGCGCCGCCCCCTTCGAAGGTCCGGAGCAGGTCCGCCGCCACGCCCACCGCGATCACGGCGGGCTCCTTGCCGGTGATGCAGGGCATTCCGATCGGGGTCCGGATCCGGTCGATGGCGGCCTCGTCGTGGCCCCCCTCGGTGGCCAGACGCTGCCGGAACCGCGCCCACTTGGCGGCGGAGCCGATCAGCCCGATGGAGCCGAGGCCGGCGGTGCGCAGCGCGGCGTCGCACAGGGCGGCGTCCTCGGCGTGGTCATGCGTCATGATCAGGACGTGGGTGCCGGGAGCCAGCTCCGCCAGCACCTCCTCCGGCAGCAACGGGGTGTGGTGGACGTGGATCCGCGCCACCGCGTCCGCGAGTACGGCGAGCCGGTCGTCGGCGAGCTGGCCGGGGCGGCTGTCGATCAGGTGCAGATCGAGGTCGTGGCGGGCCAGGATGCGGGCCAGCTCCATCCCGACGTGCCCGACGCCGAAGACGGCCACCGCCGGGACCACCGGCAGCGGTTCCAGCAGTACGCTGACGGCCCCGCCGCAGCACTGGACGCCGTGGCGGCCGGTGACCTTGTCGTTGAGTGCGAAGTCCATCAGCTCCGGCTCCGGGTCCGGCGTACCGAGCACCTCCCGGGCCCGGTCGATCGCGACGGCCTCGATGTTGCCGCCGCCGATCGAACCCCAGGTCTCGGTCCGTCCCACCACGAGTTTGGCACCGGCCCGGCGGGGCGCGTGGCCGCGCACGGCCGCGACGGTCACGAGCGCGCCGGGTTCCCGGCGGGCCCGCAACCGCGCGACCGCGGCCACCCAGGTCATGTCAGACATTGCTCAATACGCTCGTGTCGGCGGGGACGCCGCTGCCGCCGGGCGCGCCGGCGCCGCGGACGGCCTCGATGGCCCAGTACACCGCCTCCGGTGTCGCCGGGGAGGCGAGTTCCACACTGGCACCGGCGGGCCCGAAGGCCGCGACGGCCTGCCGCAGCGCCTCCCGCACCGAGAAGGCCAGCATCAGCGGGGGCTCGCCCACCGCCTTGGACCCGTAGACGGCGCCCGTCTCGGTGGCGTTCCGCAGCAGCGTGACGTTGAACTCCTCCGGCATCTCCGAGAAGCTCGGCAGCTTGTAGGTGCTCGCGGCCTGGGTCAGCAGCCGGCCGCGGCCCGGCCCGTCACCGGTGTCCCAGCGCATATCCTCCAGCGTCAGCCAGCCCGCGCCCTGCACGAAACCGCCCTCGACCTGACCGATGTCGATCAACGGGGACAGGCTGTCGCCGACGTCGTGCACGATGTCCACCCGCCGGATGCGGTACGCGCCGGTGAAGCCGTCCACCTCCACCTCGGCCGCGGCGGCGCCGTGGGAGAAGTACTTGAACGGCGATCCCCTGAAGGACTTCAGGTCCCAGTGCAGGCCCTCCGTACGGTAGAAGCCGGCCGCCGACAGCTGGACGCGCTGGAAGTAGGCGGTGCGCACCAGGTCGTCCCAGGGCAGTTCCCCGTCACTGCCGAGGACGCGTGCGACGCCGTCGACGATGCGCACGTCCGAGGCGTTCGCGCCGAGCCGGGTGGCGGCCACCCGCAGCAGCCGCTCGCGCAGCTGCTCGCAGGCGTTCTTCACCGCGGCGCCGTTGAGGTCGGTGCCGGCGCTGGCCGCGGTGGCGGAGGTGTTGGGCACCTTGTCGGTCCGCGTGGGGGCCAGCCGTACCTTGTGCGGCGGGATGCCCAGGGCGGTCGCGGCCACCTGGATCATCTTGGTGTGCAGGCCCTGGCCCATCTCGGTGCCGCCGTGGTTGATCAGGACGGAGCCGTCCTTGTAGATCAGCACGAGCGCGCCGCCCTGGTTGAAGGCGGTGAGGTTGAACGAGATGCCGAACTTGACGCCGGTGAGCGCGAGGGCCCGCTTGGTGTGCGGGTGCGCGGCGTTGAAGGCCGCGATCTCCCTCTGGCGGTCGGCGAGCCGGCCGTTCTCCTTGACCTGCTGCCAGACGGCCGAGATCCGTTCGGGCTGGACGACCTCCTGCCCGTACGGGGTGAACTGGCCCTCCCGGTAGAAGTTCCGCTCCCGCAGCTCGGTCGGATCGAGGCCGAGCAGCGGCGCGCACCGGCCCATGATGTCCTCGATCACCAGCATGCCCTGCGGTCCGCCGAAGCCCCGGAAGGCGGTGTTGGAGACCTTGTTCGTCTTGGCGATGCGGCCGGTGACGCGGGCGTTGGGAATCCAGTAGGTGTTGTCGATGTGGCACAGCGCGCGGGCCACCACCGGCTCGGAGAGGTCCAGGCTCCAGCCGCCGTCCGCCGTCAGGGCGGCGTCCAGGGCCTGGATGCGGCCCTCGGCGTCGAAGCCGATCTTCCACGCGGCGTGGAACCCGTGCCGCTTGCCGGACATGGTCAGGTCCTGGGTGCGGTTGAGCCGCAGCCGCACCGGACGGCCGGTGAGCAGGGCGCCGAGGGCGGCGACGGCCGCGAATCCGTGCGGCTGCATCTCCTTGCCGCCGAAGCCGCCGCCCATCCGCAGGCACTGCACGGTCACTTGGTGGCTGTGCAGGCCGAGTACGTGCGCGACGATCTCCTGCGTCTCCGAGGGGTGCTGGGTGCTGCTCTGGACGAACACCTGCCCGGATTCGTCGACGTGGGCGAGGGCGGCGTGCGTCTCGAGGTAGAAGTGTTCCTGCTCGGAGAACCGGAGCTCGCCGGTGAACACGTGTGCGGAGTCCGCGAAGCCCGCGTCGATGTCGCCGGTCCGCATCTCGGGGCGGGCGCCGTGGAAGCTGCCGGCCTCGATCGCCTCGTCCAGGGTGACCAGGGCGGGCTGTTCGTCGAGTTCCACCTCCACGGCGGCGGCACCGAGCCGGGCCGCCTCCAGGGTCTCGCCGAGCACCCAGGCGACGGCGTGGCCGTGGAACATGACCTCGTCGGGGAAGACCGGTTCGTCGTGCTTCATTCCGGCGTCGTTGACGCCGGGCACGTCGGCGCCGGTCAGGACCCGGACCACGCCGGGCACGGCGAGCTCGGGCGCGGTGAGCAGCGCGGTGATCCGGCCGCGGGCCTTCATGACCTGGACCGGGTGGGCGTGCAGGACGTCCTTGGTGCGGTGGACCAGGTCGTCGGTGTAGAGCGCGGCGCCGGTGACGTGCAGGGCGGCGCTCTCGTGCGCCACGGGGACGCCGACGGCGGGACGTTCGGGGCGTTCGGACAGGTGACTCATGACGACACCGCCTCGGGGGTCTGTGCGTACAGCTTCAGCAGGCTCTGGCCGAGCATCGCGGAGCGGTATCCGGCGCTCGCCCGGTGATCGTCCATGGGAGTGCCCTGGGCCCGCAGCACCCCGGCCGCGGCCTCGACGGTCCCGGCCGTCCACGGCTTGCCCTCCAGCGCCGCCTCGGCGGCGAGGGCGCGGATCGGGGTGGCGGCCACGCCGCCCAGGCCGATGCGCGCCTTGCGGACGATCCCGTCCTCGATGTCGAGCGCGAAGGCGACCGCCACGCTGGAGATGTCGTCGAAGCGCCGCTTGGCGATCTTGTGGAAGGCGGTGACCGGGGAGAGCGGCAACGGGACGCGCACCGCGCGGATCAGTTCGCCGGGACGGCGTACGCTCTGCCGGTAGCCGGTGAAGTAGTCGCGGAGGGGGACCTCGCGCTCCCCGTCGGCGTCGGCGAGCACCACCGACGCCTCCAGCGCGAGCAGCACCGGCGGGCTGTCGCCGATGGGCGAGCCGGTGCCCAGGTTGCCGCCGAGGGTGGCGCTGTTGCGGATGAGGCGGGACGCGAACTGCGGGAACAGGTCCGCCAGCAGCGGGACGGTGCCGCCGAGGCGGCGTTCGATCTCGGTGAGCGTCTGCGCCGCGCCGATGACGACGGAGTCGGACGTGACGGCCAGTTCCCTCAGTTCGGGGAGCCGGTCCACGGCGATCACGCAAGGCGCCCGGCGGGCCCGGATGTTCACCTCCACGCCCCAGTCGGTGCTTCCCGCGACGACCACCGCGTCGGGCCGCTCGCGCAGCAGCCGCAGCGCCTCGGCGAGGGTGCCCGGCCGCAGGAACGCGCTGCCGTCGCGGGTGTACGAGGTGGCGGCGGGTCCGGGCGGGGACTGCTCACGGCGCCGCGCCAGGGGGTCGTCCTCGGTGGGCGTACCGACGGCGTACGCGGCATCGCGGATCGGGCGGTATCCGGTGCAGCGGCACAGGTTTCCGCTCAGCGAGTGCAGGTCGAAGCCGTTCGGGCCGTGCTCGGGGTCATGCTCGGGGTCGCCGCCGTCGGCGGGTTCCGCGTGCGCGCAGCGGTCGGGCCGGTAGTATTCGGCGGCCATGCTGCAGACGAACCCCGGGGTGCAGTAACCGCATTGGGAGCCGCCGCGGACCGCCATCTCCTGCTGCACCGGGTGCAGGGTGGGCGGCGTGCCGGGCGCGCCCGGGGTGGCGAGGCCTTCGGAGGTGACGACCTCCTGCCCGTCGAGCGCCGCGACCGGGACGAGGCAGGCGTTGACCGCCACCCAGTCGGTGGGCTTGTCCAGTCCGGGTCGGGCCACCAGGACGGAGCAGGCACCGCATTCGCCTTCGGCGCAGCCCTCCTTGGTGCCGGTGAGGCCGCGCTCGCGCAGGAAGTCCAGCACCGAGGTGTGGGGCGGAGCGGGCTCGATGGGTGTGTCTTTCCCGTTGACCGTGATCCGCGCCGCTACCACGGCACGTCCTCGTTCCGGTGCGCGGTGGATGTGATCGTCCTAGTCGCCATTTCAGGAGCCTTCTGTTCGGTGGCGCGGCCGGAGGTAACCCGGAGAGCGCACGTCGGCACGCGACGGCGTGCCTCAGGCGGTGACAGAGAATCGAAAAAGGAGCCGGGGCCGCAATCGGGCACGCCGGAGAGGGGGCTGTTCAGCAGCCGTGTGCGACGCGGCCCGGGGCCCAGGCGACCTGGTGAGCGAGGCGAAGCAGTGCGGAGATGGTGGACATCCGACGTCGCCTCCTTCCGTCAACTCACGAGCCGGTCCGCCAGAAGCTACGTGGCGGCGGGTCCATCGGTCAAGCCACCGCGCACCCGCCACGAGCAGGCCCTTCCGGGGTTCCCGGCCGGCCGTGGGTCAGCTCCGCGGAGGGCCGGGGTCGTCGGCCAGTTGGGCGATCCAGCCGTAGGGGAGCTCCTCGCCGTCGACGGTGACGGCCTCCACGGCCCGGCTCGCGGGGTCGATCTCGGCCTGCACCCCCTCCCCCGCGTAGCGCGGGTATCCGGAGACGCCGATGGCGCCGGTGGCTTCGACCCGGGCGGTGCGCAGGACCGCGTCGTGGCCCTTGGCGTCCTGGGCGCCGGGCGGGCCGGGGCGCAGGACGACGGTGTACCGGCCGGGGGCGGGGTGGGCGGGTGGAGTCATGGGGTCAGGCTAGTGACCGGGGGCGCCGCCGGCTCAGAGGCGCGGCTGGGGAAGGCGCCGCGGGGTCCGGCCGGTCGAGGGGCCCGCCCCCCGGCCGCCGGGGGGCGGGCCCCTCGACCGGCGCGCCGTGGTGCCGGCGGACCGCGCGGGGGCCGCGGCATACCTCAAGGGTGGGGGCCGGGTCACCGGTTCTGCGCCTCGGCGCCGAGCGAGGCACCGCTCGTAGCGGAAAAAGTTTTCCATCGGGCGTCTATCGAATGGCCGTTCGCTGGGAATGCTGCGTGTGTTCTCCCGCCCCGGTATGACGCCCCGTCCCGGCGTACCGCCCGGGCGGCCTTCCGTTCTGAGCTCTCGGGAGGTAACACGCCATGCAGTCAGCCCCCACACCCCCGCCCCCCAGCCGCCGCGATGTCCTCGCCGGTCTCGGCCTGGCCGCCGCCACCCCGCTCGTCCTCGGCGCCACCCCGGGCCCCGCCCACCACGACCTGCCCTCCCGCCCGGCCGTCCCGGGCGGCCGAACGGTCCTGCTCCGCGGGGCGTCCCTCGTGCTCACCATGGACCCCGCCCTCGGCAGCGGCCCCCTCGGCGCCGTCGAGAACGCCGACGTCCTGGTGCTCGACGGCGCCGTCGCCGCCATCGGCACGGCACTGCGTACGCCGCCCGGCGCCCGGGTGGTGGAGGCCTCGGGCAAGCTGGTCATGCCCGGCTTCGTCGACACCCACAACCACCTGTGGCAGGCGGCGATCCGGGGCGGCTGCACCGACCGGGACCTGTTCGGCTGGTTCCGGGGGTGTACCGACCCCCAGCGCGGCCGTCTGACGCCCGCGGACGTCCACAGCATCGTGCGGCTGGCCGCCCTCGACGCCGTCCAGTCGGGCGTGACGACGCTGGTGGACTGGGTGGACATCTTCTCGTACGACCTCATCGAGAGCTACGTACGGGCCCTGGCCGGCACCGGCCTGCGGTTCGCGTACGCCATGTTCCCGCCGGCGCCCGACGCGGGGCTGGTCACGAAGGTGAAGAGGGAACTCGTCGACCCGGCGCCCCTCGGTTCCTTCCAGGTCGCCACCCACGCGGCGCGGGCCGTCGAGTCCCACAACCGCGCCCACTGGGAGGCCGCCCAGGACCTGGGGGTCATGCTCAACTCCCATGTCCTGGAACGCCCCGAGCAGCGGGCCGACGACCCGATCGGGGTGCTCGCCGGCATCGGGGCGCTGGGTCCGCGGCTCCTGATCAACCACGCGGTCCACCTGACGGACGCGGAGATCGCCGCCGTCGCCGAGCACGACGTCCGGGTGGCCCACTGCCCGCTCAGCAACATGCGGCTGGCCTCCGGCATCATGCGGCTGTCCGACCTCGGACAACGGGGCGTCAAGGTCGGGCTGGGCCTGGACGGCGGAACCAACGACACCTCGGACTTCCACGCGCTGATGAAGACGGCCGTCGGCCTGCAGCGCGTTCGCACCACCCGGGCCTCGGTCTTCCCGCAGGTGCACGAGGTCCTGCGGATGGCCACGCTGGGGGGCGCCGAAGTCCTCGGCCTCTCCGGCCGGGTGGGGTCCCTGACCCCCGGCAAGCGGGCCGACCTCGTGGTCATCGACCCGGCGGCGCTGAACTTCGCACCGCGCTTCGACTGGGTCGGGCAGATCGTCTTCAACGGGCGGCCCGAGAACGTCGACGCCGTGTTCGTGGACGGGCGGGCGCTGAAGCTCGGCGGCCGGCTGGTCGGCATCGACACGGAGCGGGTCGTGCGGGAGGCCGAGGCGGCCGCCACCCGCCTGCGCGCGGCCGCGTAGGGCGGGCGCGGCGCCGGGGCGTCCGCGCGGCCACGGCGGGCGTCCCGGCGCCGCCCGACGGCCCCTCGTACGGGGGGAGTTGGGGGATGCCACCAGTCGCGCACCCGAGGGGAGCAGTGCGTCCGCGGCCGGCCCCGTGTCCTCCGGCCCCGCCTCCCGCCCGGTTCCCGAGATGACGGCCCGCGGAGAGGTGACTAGCATGGTCAGAAGAGGGCCGCCACCGTGTGAACAGACCTTTCACCTGCGGTGATGCGTACGGCCTTGAGAACGTGCCATCCAGCCCCGTGGTCCGCGGCCCGAAGAGCCGCGTTGACGGCGGATGCACCTCCACACGTCTGTCGGTACTGGCCGGAGTTCCAGGACTTGGAGCCGGAAGGAGGCCGAAAACCGTTTCGCGCCGCGTGCGCGGCGCAGTTCGAGAAGGGTTTTGAACCATGCAGGCACTGAGAGTGAAGCGCCTCTTCGCGGCGTCCGCGATCGGAGTCCTGATGGCCGGCGGCGCCGCCCTCGGCGCGGCGGGCACGGCCTCCGCGGCGGCGCCCACCCACTCGGTCTCCTACGTCACCGGTGGTGGCGGATGGGACGACGACCACGGCTACGGCCACGACCACGACCACGGCGGGTACGACCACGATGACGACTGGGGCGGAGGGCACGGCGGCGGCTGCTGACAGCTGACCATCCCGCAGGCTGTGCGGACCGCCGAGCTGACGGTCCGTGCAGTGCCGTGTCCGTGGCCGCCGTTGGCCGTGGCCACCGCCGGTGCGCCGACCGCGCACCCGTTCGGCCGCGCGCCGTTCACGCGACCCGCAGCGGCGGGCGGGCGACGGGGTGCAGGGCGGCGTGCTCCAGGGGTGCGGAGGGGTCGACGGAGACGTCCAGCCGGGCCGGTTCGGCGCCGGCGCGGACCAGCAGGTCGCCGACGGCCGCGATCATCGCCCCGTTGTCGGTGCACAGGGTCAGCGCGGGCACCCTCAGCTCGACGCCGGCGGCCGCGCAGCGTTCCTCGGCGAGGGCCCGTACGCGCGAGTTGGCGGCGACACCGCCCACCACGACCAGCGTCCGTACGCCGTGCTCCCGGCAGGCGGCCAGCGCTTTGCGGGTCAGCACGTCCGCGACGGCTTCCTGGAGGGAGGCCGCGCCGTCGGCCAGCGGGAGTTCCTCGCCGCTCTGCCGGTGCCGCTCGGCCCACCGGGCGGCGGCGGTCTTCAGACCGGAGAAGGAGAAGGCGTACGGGGCGTCGCGCGGCCCGGTCAGCGGGCGGGGGAAGGCCACCGCGCGGGGATCGCCCTCGCTGGCGGCCCGGTCGATCGCGGGGCCGCCGGGGTAGGGCAGTCCGAAGACCCGCGCCACCTTGTCGAAGCACTCGCCGGCCGCGTCGTCGACGGTGTCGCCGAGGTGCAGGATCGGATCGCGTACGAGGTCCCGTACGAGGAGCAGGGAGGTGTGCCCGCCGGAGACGATCAGGACCACGCACGGATCCGGCAGCGGCCCGTGTTCCAGGGTGTCCGCGGCGACGTGTCCGGCCAGGTGGTGCACCCCGTACAGCGGCACTCCGGCGGCGTAGGCGAGGGCCTTCGCTCCGGCGAGGCCGACCTGGAGGGCGCCCGAGAGGCCGGGCCCGGTGGTCACGGCGACGGCGTCGAGGTCCCGCAGGCGCAGTCCCGCACGGTCCAGTGCCTCCTGGACGACGGGGGTGAAGGCCTGCAGGTGGGCCCGGGCCGCGATCTCGGGCACGACGCCGCCGAACCGGGCGTGTTCGTCCATGCTCGACGCCACCACGTGCGCGAGCAGCCGGCCGCCGGAGACGATCCCGGCTCCCGTCTCGTCACAGGAGGACTCGATGCCCAGCACCACCGGAGCGCCCACGCCAGCCTCTTTCGCATGATCTTTGTTCTTGCAAGGGATGCGCAACAAGGTACCGCTGCGGTTCCGCACCGCGCGAACCCGCACCGCTGCCACGGCTTCCGTCCCGGCAACTCCGCGGTGTCCGGCGCACGCTGACGCCCGTGCGCCCGCCCGGGCCGGTACGCACCTGTGATCAGTGACTCATCCGCTCGGCCGGACCTCCCGCGGGCTGTGCCCGTCCAGCTCGCGCTGTGGGCCGTGTTCGGGGTCGTCTTCGGAGTCCTCGCCCAGCGGCTGCCGGCCCGCCCCGCCGATGGCGCCGGTACGGAGGCGACGGCCCCTCGGCCGGTGTCCGCCCCGGCCTGATCCGCGCACCGCACCACCCCCGGAGCCCTGCTCCCCCGGATGCCCGGGGCGGCGGGGCTCCGGCGCGTCAGGGGCGGCGCAGGCGGGGGGCCAGGACCGCCATCGCCGTCATCAGCGCCGGCAGCACCAGCATCGCCCACCGCAGGCTCGTCGCCTCCGCGAGGCCGCCGATGACCGGAGGTCCCGCGAGGAAGCCGACGTAACCCACCGCCGAGACGGCGGCGATGGAGGAGCCGGCGCGCTCCGGCCGCAGGCCGGCCGCGTGGGCGAAGACGAGGGGGATGACCGCGGCCATGCCGAGGCCCAGCAGGGTGTAGCCGATGAAACCGGCCGTCGTCGTCGCGCTGATGATCGGGATGAGGGCCCCCGCTCCCGCCACCACGGCGCAGACGAGCGTGAAGCGCACCGTTCCGAGGCGGGCGCGCAGCCGGTCGGCGGTGAGGCGGCCGATGACCATGCCCGCGGAGAAGACGGCGTACCCCAGGCCCGCCGCGCCCGGTGAGGCGCCGGTCTCCTCCTTCAGGTACACCGCCCCCCAGTCGTTGACCACCCCCTCCCCCATCAGCGCGCAGAACGCGACGAGGCCGGGGATCCACAGTCCCGGGCCGGGCAGGGCCAGCAGGGGGCCCGCCGGGGAAGGACCGTCGGCCGACGGTGGTTCGGGGGCCAGGGCGGTGGCCGCCGCCCCCGCCACCACCAGCAGGACGAGGGCCGTCACCGTGAAGTGCGCCCGGATGCCGATACCGGCGGAGGCCGCCAGGCCGCCCGCCGTGGCGCCGGCGATGCCGCCGAGGCTGAACATGGCGTGGAAGCCGCCGAGGACGGGGCGGCCGTAGGCGCGTTCGACGAGGACGCCCTGGGTGTTCATCGCGACGTCGACGGCCGTGTTGCCGCACGCGAACAGGGCCAGGGCGGCGGTCAGTACCGCGAGGCCGGGGACGAGGGGCAGGCTCGCCAGGGCGCCCAGGTAGGCGGCCATGCCGACGCACAGGACCTTGCGGCTGCCGAACCTGGCCACCAGGCCGCCGACCAGCGGGAGCCCGACGAAGGCCCCGCCGCTGAGGCCGACGAGGGCCACGGCCAGTTCCCCGGCGGACAGGTCCAGCCCGCTCTGGACGGCCGGTACCCGGGCCGCCCAGGTGGCGAAGGCGGCTCCGGTGACGAAGAAGACCGCGCAGACGGCCAGCCGCATCGTCCGCGGCCGTGGGCCACCGTCACCGCCACGGCCACGGCCACCGTCACGTTCACGGGCGGAGGGCACCGCACGTCCTCCCGCGGTCTCGGACTCGTCGTGCATCTGCGTCCGTCCCCTTGTCCTTCGTGCCCGTGCCGTCCCGGGCCGGTCCCCGCGCCCCGGCGGGAGGACCGGCCTTCCGCCTGTCATCGCGCCGAGTCGGCCGTCCGCCGGGTCAGGGCGATCAACGCCTCCCGTTCCTCGACAATGACCTTGTACAGGACTTCGGCGTAGCGGCGCATCGTCGTCACGTCGTTGGGCGGGCCGAAAGAGCTGAAGCTCTGCCCCAGCACCAGGCGGCGCAGGCAGACCTCCTCGCTCACGGGGTACTGCGCCGGATCGTAGTGGTGCCCGGGGCGGGCGTGTCCGCAGCTCCACGGGCAGCCCCGGCCGTATCCGCGCAGCTCCTGGAAGAGGGTCTGCCCGGGCACCGGCTGCGGCTGCCAGCGCATGATGTGCAGGCCTTCGGCGTTGACCGCCCGGGCGAGCGCGTCACGGAAGGCGGCGACGGGAAGGCCGTCGAGTCCGAGTTCCTCCGGCATGACGAGCAGCGGGTAGAAGAAGTAGACGTGCGTACGGTCCTCGGGCACGGCCGGCGTGCGGATGCCGGGGACGCCGGCGAGGGCCTGGGTGAGCGCGGCCCCGTTGGCCTGCCGGACGAGGGACATCTCGGCCAGGCGGGTCAGCTGGGAGCGGGCGAACGCGGCGGCGAGGACGTCGATGCGGTAGTTCCAGCCCATGATGCGGGCGTTGTAGTCACGGCTCTGGCCCGGGAGTTCCTCACCGAACATCAGCACCCGCCGGGCCAGCCGGTGCTGTTCCTCGTCGCGGGTCGCGAACAGACCGCCCTCGCCGAGGGCGGAGAGGGTCTTCGACCCGTTGAGGCTGGCACCGCTCAGTGCGCCGAGGGACCCGACCGGGCGGCCCCGGTAGCTCGCGCCATGGGCCTGGGAGGCGTCCTCGATGAGGACGAGGCCGTGCCGGTCCGCGATCGTCCGCAGGGCGTCGTAGTCGGCGGGCAGGCCGTTGAGGTCCACGGCGACGATGGCACGGGTACGGTCGGTGATCCGTTCCTCGATCCGGTCCGGGTCGATGTTGAACGTCGCGAGGTCGGTGTCCACGAACACCGGGATCGCGTTGGCCTGGAGTACGCAGGAGGCCGAGGCCAGGAAGGTGTCGGCCGGCACCAGCACCTCGTCGCCCGGCTCCACGCCGGCGGCGGCGATCGCCATGTGCAGGGCCGCCGTGCCGGAGTTGGCGGCGAGGACGTGGGGCATGCCGGTGAACTCGGCCCAGGCGGCCTCCAGATCGCTCACCGTACGCATGGGCCAGTGCCAGGGCGTCGCCTGGTCCAGCGCGTCGAGCACGGCCTTGCGGTCGGCGTCGGCGATGTACGGCCAGGGAGCCACCTCGTCCCCGGAGAGCAGCGGGGTACCCCCGTCGACGGCTAGCACGTCCTGGCCTCCTCACCGGCCCCGACGGCGGCGGTCAGCGTCATCCTCCGGCGGGCCGGGGGCTCCCGCCGGAACACCGCCCGGGCTGAGGGGATCTCGGGGAAGGGCCCGAGCAGGTCGGCCAGACCGGTCAGCCCCTCGGCCAGGGTGACGCGCGGGGCGAAGCCCAGCCCTCGCAGACGGGTGACGTCGGCGAGGAGGGTGAAGCTGTCCGCGAGGCTGGAGGTGTCGGCGTCCAGCAGCGCCGGGCGGCCGGTGGCCGTACCCACCGCCTCGGCCAGCTCGCGCATCGAGACGGCGGTGCCGGTGGCCAGGTTGTAGATCTCGCCGTCGGTACCGCGGCCGGCCAGGGTCATCATGGCCCGGCACAGGTCCTCGACGTGGATGAAGTCGCGGCGCTTGAGGTCGATGTCGCCGACCACCGGGATGGGCTGTTCGTTGAGGTGCCAGCGCAGGAACTGCGAGACCTCCCCGCCCGCCCGGCGCGGATCCTCGCCGGGGCCGTAGACGACGAAGGAGCGGCCGATGACGACGGGCAGTCCGGCCGTCGCGTGCAGACTGCGCAGCGTCAGTTCGCCGGAGAGCTTCGAGGCACCGTACGGCAGGAAGGGCTGGGTGGGATGGTCCTCACGGATCGGGCTCTGGAGCGGGGTGCCGTAGACGATGGCGGAGGAGAGGTAGACGAGGCGGCGCACGCCCAGTTCCAGGCAGGCGTTGCCGACGTTGCAGGTCCCGAGGGCGTTCAGGTGGAAGTCGTGACGGGGATGGGCCACCGACTCGGTGCCGCTGGCGTTGCCGGCCAGGTGGAAGACGGCGTCGGCGTTCTGCAGCGCCAATAAGGTCTCCCCGTAATCGCGCAGGTCGGCGCGGACGTAGGAGACGCCGGGCAGGGCCGCGAGCTCGGGGGGAAGGGGGGCGTGGTCGACGACGGTGACCTTCTGGGAGAGAAGGCTGAGGGCCGTGACGAGGTGCCGGCCGACGAAACCGGCTCCGCCGGTGACGGCCACGTTCTCGTAAGGGGTTTCGGGCAGGTCGGGGCCGTGGTGCACGGTCACTCCATTCCAGATTCAGGGCGAGGGGGGAGGCAGGAACGGGCGGACACTGACCGGTGGTCACCCGGGGCGCACACGCCTGCCGCCGCGCCCCTGGCGGTGCGCTCGAAACGGGGGTGCTGTTCAACCCTGGTCCGGACTCGCAATGCCGCTCACGCACCTGATCGGTTACGGCTCAACCAGTTCACCACGCCTCCTCCCCGTCGGCGCAAGGGGTCCCGGGGAGAGTGGCCGAGACTGCCTCCCGTCCGGTCGCGCGGCGGTCCGGGGAGCGGAGCTGCTGCTCCGCCCCGGAGATCGAGCGGGGGCGGAGGCGTCCGCCCGAACCGGAAGGGCGAGGGGCGGCCGCGCACGGCAGGGCCGGGATGGCCGGTTCGGCGGGCTTGACCTTCTGCCCACGGGAGGATCTTTCCACCCGAACACCACGGGGACGGACGAGCCGGACGCCACGAGGGGCCCGGCCGGAAGCCAGGGGCCCCGGCCGGGATCCGCGGGGACCGGTACCGGTTCCCGGGGTCCGTCGGGTGAACTCCCGGAGGACCGCGTTTACCGAACACGGATCCGGCTACACGCGCTGTATGACGGCATCAGAGAAGTCCGACAACACCAAGTCGACCGGCAACGGATCCCGTTCGTCCTCCAACGGCACCACCACGCGGCGCCGGGCCACCCGCGCCGCCCGGGCGGGGAGCGGTTCCGGGACGGAAGCGAAGGAAACCGTGGCAGGCACCCTGACGGCCCTGCCCGCCCCCCTGGCGGAGAGGACCCACGCGGCCGTGCAGGCGGTACGGGGCACCCTCGGCAGCGCCGGACGGGCATGGACGGCGATCAGGAACCGCAAGGCCCTCGCCGCCGCCGCGGCGGGAGGCACGGCGGCCGTGATCACCAGCACGTACGCGATCGGGCGGCGGGCCGGGCTGCGCCGGCGCGGCCCGCTCTCCCGGCTCACCGGTGGCCGCATCTGAATCCGGCCGCCCGCCGCAGGCGCGCCCGCCTCCGGCGCGGGCGCGTCACGGACGTTCGGGGCGTCCACCGCCGCTGGGCGGTGGGCGCCCCGAACGCGCGGATGCCGTGCGGGCAGGAGCGCGAGTGCGATGACGGGGTTCAAGGTCCTGACGTCCGCACCGCCGCGCACTCCGGCGGCGCCGCCACCGCGGGGCAGGATCGGCGGCCCCCTGCGCCCGCCCCTTCGACAACGTGCCCGCCATGAGCCCCGGCTCGCTGACGACCGGCCGTCACGGCCCTGGACACGGGTGCCCGGCTCGGCGGCTCCGCACGGCGAGCGGCTCGCCCGCGGCAGCTCCACGACGACGCGCCCCGCCCTGGTCGCGGTGCGCCGCCGCGGGCCCCGTACGCGCGCCGGCCGTCACGGCCCGCGCCCCCGCCCGAGCCCCCGCCCCTACGACACCGGCTCCACGACCGACAGGACTCCCCCGTGACACGTACCGTTGCCCGCGTCATCGTCGACGCCCTCAAGGAACTCGACGTCCACCACGTCTTCGGCGTCGTCGGAGACGCCCTCAACCCCCTGACCGACGCCATCCGCACCACCGAGGGCGTGGACTGGGTGGGCTGTCGCCACGAAGAGGCGGCGGCCTTCGCGGCCGGCGCGCAGGCCCAGCTGTCGGGCCGGCTCGGCGTGTGCATGGGCACCGTCGGGCCGGGCTCGGTCCACCTGCTCAACGGGCTGTACGACGCCGCCAAGAGCCACGCCCCCGTCCTGGCCGTCTGCGGTCAGGTCCCCCTCGCGGACATGGGCACCGACTACTTCCAGGAAGTCGACAACGATCAGCTGTTCCGGGACGTCGCCGTGTACCGGGCGACCGTCACCTCGCCCGGGCAGATGCCCCGGATGCTGGAATCCGCGGTCCGCGCGGCGATCAGCCAGGGCGGTGTGGCGGTCCTGACCGTCCCCGGCGACCTCGGCGACCAGGAGGTCGAGGACGACCGGCCCGTGCGCTTCGCCCTGGACCGCCCGGTGACCCGGCCCGACGATCCCGCGCTCGCCGAAGCCGCGCAGCTCGTCAACGCCGGCTCCAGGACCACCCTGCTGGTCGGCCAGGGGGCGAGGGAGGCCCGCGAGGAGGTGCTGCGCCTGGCCGGACTGCTCAACGCGCCCATGGTGCTCACCCTGAAGGCCAAAGAGGGCTTCGAGCACGACAACCCGTACCAGGTGGGCCAGACGGGGCTGATCGGCAACCCCGCCGCCTCCCACGCCCTCGACCAGTGCGACACCCTGGTCATGCTCGGCACCGACTTCCCCTACCGCGACTGGTACCCCGACGGCTGCAAGGTCGTCCAGATCGACACCCGCGGCGACCACCTCGGCCGACGGGTCCCGGTGGACGCCGGGCTGGCGGGCGATGTCGGCGCCACCCTGCGCGCCCTGCTCCCCCAGCTGAAGGCCTCGTCCGACCGCTCCCACCTCGACGCCTCGCGCTCCCGCTTCGAGTCCTGGAGCGAGGACCAGCAGCAGCTCGCCGACCCCCGCCACGACCACCGCTGGCGGGGCAGGCTGCGCGCCCTGGTGGACAACCGGGACCACGACGTCCGTCCCGAGGCGCTGGCCGCGGCCGTGGACCGGTACGCCGCGGACGACGCGGTCTTCACCTCCGACACGGGCATGGCCACCGTCTGGCTCTCCCGGTTCGTCACCATGCGCGGGACGCGGCGGCTGCTCGGCTCGTACAACCTCGGCTCGATGGCGAACGCGATGCCGCAGGCGCTGGGCGCCCAGCTGTGGGCGCCGGAACGTCAGGTGGTCGCGTTCTGCGGCGACGGAGGCCTGAGCATGCTGCTCGGCGACCTGATGACGATCAAGACGTACCGGCTTCCGGTCAAGCTCGTCCTCTTCGACAACCGCCGCCTGGGCATGGTCAAACTGGAACAGGAGCAGGCGGGCCTGCCCGAGTTCGGCACCGAACTCGACAATCCGGACTTCGCGGCCGTCGCCACCGCCCTCGGCCTGACCGGCATCCGCGTCACCGACCCGTCGGAACTGGACGACGCCGTGCGCCGGGCGTTCGACACGCCCGGCCCGGTCCTCCTCGACGTGCTGACCAACCCCCGGGAGATCGCCGTACCGGGCAAGCCCACCGTCAGCCAGGGATGGGGCTTCGCCATCGCCAAGGTCAAGGAGACCCTCACCAGCGACGGGGCCTGACGGCCCTCCCCACGCCGCCGGCGGGTGGTCACGGACGGTCCGGGGCCCCCGCCGGCGGCTCGGGGTGCTCGGAGCGGATCTCCGGCTCCAGACCCTCCGCGGGAGTGGTGCGGCGCCGCCCGACGTCCGCCCGCCAGGCCTCGAAGGCCACGGCCGTCGCCGTCACCACCGCCAGCCCGAGCAGCCAGCCCCCCACCACGTCGCTCACCCAGTGCACCCCGAGCGCCACCCGCGTGATGCCCACGCCCACGACCGAGACCACCGCCAGCGCCCACGCCGGCGGACGTCCGCGCCGTGGGACCAGCGGCAGCAGGACCAGCAGCAGGACCGCGCAGGAGGTGGTGGCCGTCATCGCGTGCCCGGAGGGGAAGGAGAACCCGTGCGCGTGGGAGACCGGTTCGGGCAGGTGGGGCCGGGCCCGCGCGACCACGATCTTCACCAGCAGGCCGAGCAGGCCGCCGGCCGTCGCGGTGACGGCCGCCCACAGCGCCAGCCGTACGGCGCCCCGTACGAGGAGCCACACCACCAGCGCCGCCACGAGCAGCCGCATGGTCACCGGATCCCACACCACGTCGCTCAGGAAGCGCAGCACCCGCACCCAGGCCGGATGCCGGAGCGCCGCCGCGTGCAGGGACTCGGCCGCTCCCTGGTCCAGCCGCCACAGCGGTGCCCACCGCGACTCCACGAGGACCAGCGCGAGCGCGAAGGGGACGGACACGAGGGCGGTCGCGGCCACCGTCGCCGCCAGCCGCGCCCCGAACCGGGCGTCTGGGCCCCAGCGGCCGGTAACGAGCCGGGCGAGCGCGCGGCGCGGGGCTGAGGGTCGTGCCATGGTCGTGGTGCTTCCTTTCAGGGAGGGTTCCGCCGCGTCCCGGGGCCGCCCTTCCGGGCTGTCCGGGCGCGGCCCGTTCAGACGCCGGGATCGTCCGTGGCCGGTTCCGTCACCCCCGCCCGTACGGCTTCCAGCTGGGCGGCGAAGGCCAGCCCGAGGAAGAGGGCCATCGAGGTCAGGTAGGACCACAGCAGCAGGGAGACGAACGCGCTGAGGGGCCCGTACACCGTGGTGAAGGAGCCGCCGGCACCGACGTACAGGCTCAGCCCCCACGTCGCCAGCAGCCACAGCGCCAGGTACACCGTCGCGCCGAAGGCCAGCCAGGTGTAACCGGGCTGGGTGCGGCGGGGCGAGAGGCGGAAGACGGCGCTGGTGGCGAGGACGGCGAGCAGTACGCCCACGGGCCAGCGCAGCAGGTCCCACGCGCGGACGGCGCCCGGTCCGAGGTGGTACACCTCGGCGACGGCGCGGCTCAGGTGGGTGCCGAGGACGGTCACCGCGAAGCTGAGGCCGAGGGGCAGGCCGGCCAGCACGGACATGACGAGCCCGCGGGCGTACTTGGACAGGAACGGCCGGTCCCGTTCCGTTCCGTAGATGCGGTTGGCACCCCGCTCCACCTGGCACAGGGCGGTGGTCACGTTCACGACGGAGAAGGCCAGACCGAGCCAGAGCGCGACCTGGCTGTCCCCGGCCCGGTGGCGGCTCTGGGCCAGGGCGTCGTCCACCACTTCCTGGCTGGGCCCGCTCGCCAGCCGGCGGATCGTCAGTTCCGCGATCCGGCCGATGTCCTCGGTGTGCAGCGCGCCGGACAGCCCGATGACGGCGATGGCCAGCGGGACGAGGGCCAGTACCGTCTGCAGGGCCAGGGCCCTGGAGTGGCTGAAGCCGTCGGCGTACCGGAAGCGGACGAAGGAGTCCCGTACGAGGCTCCAGCCCCCGTAGCGCCGCAGGGCGGCCAGCGCCTCCTCGGCGGAGAGTTCCTCGCCCTCCATCTCCAGTCCGGCGGTGGCGTCCGCCACTTCCTCGCGCTGCGGTACCCGCGTCGCGGTTCCCACGGCCGTCACCGCCCGCCCGAGCCGTGTGCGCGGACGGCCGGTTCGGCCGCCGCCGTGCGCGTCCGCCCGTCCGGCGCGCGCGGCGGGAGCCAGATCCGCAGCGCGCCCGGTTCCACCTCCGCGCTCAGCCGGGTGCCCGCTCCGATGACGTCACCGTCGAGCTCACGCGGCTGGGGGCGGGCGAAGCGGATGTCGACGCGTACGGCGCTGAAGTACTCCAGCGCGCCGCCGGCCACCCTGCCGTACGCGCCGCCGGGGGCGGCCGCCGCCCGGCCTGGCAGCATGCGCGTCCCGAGGTATCCCGCCGCCGCGAGCCAGCCGCGGACGCCGCGCGGATCGAGCAGAGCCACCTCCAGCCGGCCGCTGTCGGGCCGGGCCTCGGGCAGCAGCGGCAGTCCGCCCTGGAGACTGCCGACGTTGCCGATGACGACCATGCGGGCGCGGCGCTCCCGTACGGGACCCCCGTCCAGCCGGATCGACAGGCGCATCCGCGGGTCCCGGAGGTGGCCGACGGCGGACAGTACGTACGCGGCCCAGCCCACGCGTCGCTTCGCCCGCTCCGAGGCGTCGGCGACCATGGCGGCGTCGAAGCCGGCTCCCGCCATGACGGTGAAGCGGGCGCTCCCCGGCCCGTCGCCCTCCACCCGGCCCACGTCGATCCTCGCCGTCTCCCCGGACAAGGCCGCCTCCAGCGCCGCAGCCGGGTCGGAGGGCAGCCCCAGGTTGCGGGCCAGCAGGTTGCCGGTGCCGCAGGGGACCACCGCGAGCGGGATCCCGGTGCCGGCCAGGACGTCGGCGCAGGCGCGTACCGTGCCGTCCCCGCCGCAGACCACGACGAGGGCGGTGTCCTCCTCGGCGATCCGCGCGGCGAGACCGCCCGCGGCGTGCTCGGCGGAGGTCTCCGTCCACGCCTGGTCGCGGTAGCCGTGGCGGCGCAGGACGCCCCGCACGCGCTCGGCCAGTTCCGTCCCGCAGCCGTGCGGGTGGCGCACCACCACGGCCCGGCGCCCCGCCGCGCCGCCGACGGCGGGGCGGGCGGCCGGGAGCCGGCCGGCCGGGACCGCGTCGCAGGCGGCACGCGCGAACGGCCGCGGCGGGGCGGGCAGCAGGAGCGCGTACGCCACGAGGAGCAGGGTGCAGGCGCCGTTGAGCAGGCCGCCCACCCCGTCGGACAGGTGGTGCATGCCCCGGTAGACCCGGGAGAACGCCACGAGCACCGGGACCAGGAGCAAGGCGCTGACCAGGGCGCGCCGCACCCAGGGCCTGTCGCCGCGCGGCCGGAGCGCGACGAGGACGGCGAGCCCGCCGTACAGCGCCACCGACGCTCCGACGTGCCCGGAGGGGAAGCTGGAGGTGGGCGGCGCGGCGTCGAGGTGGGGGACGTCCGGGCGCGGCCGCTCGACGGCGAGGGTCACCAGCAGAAAAACCGCGGACTGCGCGGCCACGGCCACGGCCAGGAACACCGCCTCCCGCAGCCGTCGTCCCCGCGAGAGCCCGGTGATCGCGGCGACGGCCAGGACGGTGAGGGCGATGACGGTCTGGGTGGCGGCCAGCAGGGACAGCCAGTCCGAGAACGCGGTGAGGGGGCCGCTGCGGTGGGCGGCCAGGCTCCGGTTGACGCCGTCCTCCGCGGACAGCGGCCACCGGTCGGCCAGCGGGCCGGTGACCATCAGCCCCACGGCGACCATCAGGGCCGCCTGTACCGGCAGCAGCCAGAGGAGGGCGAGGCGGCGGCCGGGTCCGGGGACCGCACTGCGTTCAGGTCTCATTGACGGCGTGTAACCCGGCGCGGGCCTCTCATGCGTGCCCGGCCGGCCCGATCGGCCCCTTCCTCTCGTCACGGTCCAGGAGGCCGCGCAGGGTCACGGCGGCGCGTACGGCGGCGTCGCCGCAGCAGTTGTTGAACAGGACGTGCAGCTCGTCGACCCGCTCCGCCAGGAGGCGCAGGCGCGGTATCCAGGCGCACAGTTCCTCCTCGGTGTAGGCGTGGCGGAAGCGGTCCTCCTTGCTGCCGGTCCCCCAGGCGGGGCTGCGTCCGTGGAAGCGGACCACTCCGAGCCCTGAGGAGGTGACGGGCGTGACGGGGGGCATCGAGGTGGGCAGCCCCTGGGCCGTGTCCACGGCCACCGCGGTGGCGTCCAGGTCCCTCAGCAGGGCGGCGGTGCGCTCCCGCCGGTCCTCGCGCCACCAGTCGGGATGGCGGAACTCCACGGCCACCGGCCACTGGTGCGCCCGCTTCCTGGTGCGGTGGAGCACAGTCTCGGCCCGGGCGCCGGGGGCGAATCCCGGCGGGAACTGGAACAGTACGGCGCCGAGCCGGCCGGTGTCCGCGAGGGGCCGCAGGGCCGCGCCGAAGCGGTGCCAGACCTCGTCGAGGAGCTCCGGGTCCCCGGCGGCGTAGCCGCGCAGGTCGGCGGGCAGGGCGGACGTGCGGGTCGGGTGGCCGGTGAGGAGGGAGAACGCCTTGACGTCGAACCGGAAGTGCGGCGGTGTGCGTTCGGTCCACAGCACGCTGTTGCGCACGCTGGGGAGGGCGTAGTAGCCGGCGTCGACCTCCACGACGGAGAACCGTTCGGCGTAGTACCTCAGCCGTCCCTCGGGGTCACGGCGCCCGGGTGGGTACCATCCGCTGCCCACGAGGGCCTTGTCCGTCCATGAACACGTCCCGATCCGCATCTCGCCCATAACGTCCGTCCCTTCGTCAGGGCCCGTCTGCCCGGAAGTCCCGGCGGCGATCGGCCGTGCCGTCAGTTCCGCCGGGACGCGCGGTCGCTCGTACCCGCCCTCACCGTGGAGATCCGTGGCGGCGGCCGTGGACCGCGCCGGGGTCGCGGGGCAGCAGACCCAGGGCGAGGACGGGCACGGCGGCGAGGGCCAGCCAGGGGACGGCGGGGGGGAAGGCCCAGGTCGAGGAGCGAGCCCGCGGCCGAGCTGCCCGCGAGGACGATCAGGCCGGAGACGGAGGACAACGCGCCGGTGTACAGGCCGAGCCGTCCGTCCTCGGCGAGGTCGGGCACCCGGGCGCGGGCGGCCGGGACGATCAGCATCTGGCCCAGGGTGAGGAGGACGACGTACCCGGCGGCGGGCAGCAGCCCGGCGGGTCCCGTCCACTCCGCCGGACGTGCGGCGGCCACGACGGTGAAACCGGCCGCGATCAGCAGCAGCCCGGCGGCCATGGAGCGGCGCGGGCCGAAGCGGCCGTCCGCCCAGCGGGTCACCGGGAGCTGGGCGCACACCACCAGCAGGGAGGACAGGGCGAACAGCCAGGACAGGGCCGCCTGGGAGCCGGTCACCCGTTCCACCTCGTCCGGCAGGGCGAGGTACAGCTGGTTGTAGCCGAGCAGGTAGGCGCCGTACGCGCAGCACAGGCCGAGGAAGCGGCGGTTGCGCAGCAGCGCGCGGGTCCCGCCCCGCCCGCGGGTGCGGACGCGGCCGGGGATGTGCTGCGGCATCAGCCGCGCGTGCCCGGCGAGGACGAGGACGAAGACCCCGGCCCCGGCGAGGCACACGGTACGGAAGTCGAGGGTCAGCAGGAGGCCCCCGAGCAGCGGCCCGACGAAGGCCCCCGCCTGCCCGGCCGCGCTGAACAGGGCCAGCGTCCGGGTGCGCGGGCCGTGGCCCTCCTGCTCGCGGAGCGCCGCCTGCCGGGCCGTCTCGGACTCCACGGCCGGGGAGAACAGGGCGGCGGCGAAGCCGGTCAGCAGGACCGCGCCGATCACGGCCCAGGTCGCCTCCGCGTACCCGAGCCAGGCGAATCCGGCGATCCGCAGCGCGCAGCCGGTCAGGACGACCGGGCGTACGCCGTGGCGGTCCACCAGCCATCCGCCGACCACGAACAGGCCCTGCTGGCTGAAGGTCCGCAGACCGAGGACGAAGCCGACCGTCCAGCCGGCCATGCCGATCGCGGTGCCCAGGTGTTCGGCCAGGAACGGCAGCACGGCGAAGAAGCCGGTGTTGAAGGCCAGCTGGGTCAGGATCAGCAGGCGCAGCAGCGGCGACAGGTGCTTCCACGTCCGCTCGCGCGGGGGCTTCGGAACCCGGGCGGCACGGCGGGGCAGGACGAGGGAGAAGATGCCGGTCATCGGGTTCCCTTCAGTCCGCGGACGGGGTGAGGACGGAGGGGCGCGGTGGCTCCGGCGCGCCCGGCGCCGGTACGGCGGGGGTGGCCGCGGGCGCCGCGGGGTGTACCGCCGCCCGCCGCCCCGGCCTGGGTACGCGTACTCCCCCGGGCTTCGGCCGGGGTGTCCCGCGCCTCGCCGCGCCCGCCGCCGTGACCGCGAGCGCGCCCAGGAGGGCGAGGACGGCGGCCGGGGCGAGGACGGCCCAGGGGGCCCGTTCGGCGTACGGGAGGTTCTCGGCGAGCAGCAGGCCCCACTCGGGCGACGGCGGCTGTGAGCCCAGGCCGAGGAAGCCGAGGGCGGCCAGCGACAGGGCGATGCCGGGGAGCCGGAGCAGGGCGTGGCGGAAGACGGGCGGCAGGACGGCCGGGAGCAGGACGCGCGTGAGGACGTACCGGCGGCCGGCGCCGAGGGCGCGGGTGGCGGTCAGGTGGGTGGCGGCGCGCTCCTGTCGGAGGAGGGCCGAGGTGTGGGTGGCGAGCGGGGACCAGGCGACGGCGGCCACGGCGAGCGCGGGGGTCCACGGGCCGCTGCCGGCGACACCGGTGACGAGGAGGCCGGCCAGTACGGGCGGCACGGCGTTGACGGTCTCGACCACGGGCCCGGACAGCCGTGGGAGCAGCCCCAGCAGCACACCGGTCAGGAGGGCGGCGGCGCTCACGGCGAGGGCGGTGCCGAGGGTGGTCAGGGCGCCGTGCGCGATGCGGGCCAGGACGTCCCGGCCGAGCGCGTCGGTTCCGAACGGGTGGGCCGTGGACGGGGCGTGGAGACGTGCGCCGGGGTGCAGGGCGAGCGGGTCCCGGGACAGGCCGGCGCCGATGAGGACGGCGAGCAGTGTCCCGTACAGCAGGGGCGGTGTCCGCGGTGCGGGCGGGGCGGGCCGGTGCAGGGAGAGCAGGGCGCCGTCACGCGGCACGGGTCCGGTCAGCAGCCGGGCGCAGAGCCGGGCCAGGGCGCCCGCGGCGGCCGCGAGCAGTACCAGGGCGAGCGTGCCGGTCTGCAGGACGGGCAGGTCCTGGGCGAGGGCGGCGCGCAGGGTGAGCCGGCCCAGGCCGGGGATGTCGAAGACCTGCTCGACGGCGACCGAGCCGCCGGTCAGACCGACGACGAACAGTCCCAGGTTGGGCAGGAGTCCCGGCAGGCAGCTCCGCAGCACCTGCCGTGCCACGGAGTGCGGCGGGACGCCCCGTGCGGCGGCGGCCGGCACCCAGGGCGCGTGGAACGCGCCGGGCAGCAGATCGTCCAGCATCCGCCCGAGGACCGCTCCGGCGGGCAGCCCGAGGGCGAGCGAGGGCAGCACCATCCACTGCGGGCCGTACCAGCCGAGGGCGGGTAGCCAGCCCAGCCGCACACCGATCAGCGAGGCGAGTACGGCGGCGACGAGGAACTCCGGCAGCGCGGCCAGTACCGCCGTCGCGGTGCCGCCGGCGGTGCGCTCGCCGAGTCCGCGCCGTGAACCGAGCCACAGGGTGCGGGCGCACACCGCGGCGGCCGTGCCCACGGCGACCGCGAGGGAGCCCGCCATCAGCAGGAGCGAGACGCCGAGGGCCTCCGCCACGGACGGCAGGACGTCGGTCCCGGAGATCCAGGACCGGCCCGCGTCCCCGTGCGGCAGCCGGCCGAGCCAGCGCGCGAGCAGGGCCGTCGGACCGTCGCCCAGGCCGAGTTCGTCGCGTACGGCGGCCAGTGCCTCGGGGCTGGGGTCGTGCTCCGCCGAGCGGGCCTTGAGCACGGTCAGCGCGGGGTCGGTGCGCGAGAGCCACGGCAGCAGACCGATCCCGCACACCACGGCCGCGGCGAGCAGGGCCCGCCACAGGAGGGTGTGCCCGCCGCCGCGGGCGAGGGCGCGCAGCGCGGTGGTCAGGGCTGCGGTGCCGCACCGGGTGGGGTCGGGGTTGCCGTTCAGCGCCGGGTCCCCGTTCCGATGAACTGCCGCTCGAACGGGTCGAGCAGCGTGCCCCGCACGGAGGCGCCGATGCCGGTGGAGACCTTCTGGTGCACGAGGGGGACCACCGCGTCGGTGCCGAGGACCGCTGCTTCCGCCTTCATGGCGGCGTTCTGCCGCTCGGTGGTGTCGGCCACGGCCCGGGCGTCCGCCACGGCCCGGTCGACGGCCGGGTCGCACAGCAGCGACAGGTTGTAGGTCCCCGCGCAGGTGAAGTCGCTGGCGAGGACGCTGACGGGGTCGCCGGTGTCGAGCACCATGTTGCGGGAGGCGACGGCGGCGTCGAACTTCCCCGCGAGGAGGTCGCTTTCGAGCCGTGCGTACTCGCGGACCTCCAGTTTCACCTTGAACCCGGCCTTTTCGAGCTGCCGCTGGAGCACCTGGGCGGCCTCGGCGAGCTCGGGGCGGCCGGTGTAGGTGGCGAGGGTGATGCTCTTCCCTCCGGGCTCGCCGGCCGCGGCCCGCCCGGTGGGCTCGGTCCGCTTGGCGGCGGCCCAGTTCAGGGCGGGGCCGTAGATGCCGTGCGCGGCCTCGGCGTTGCCCTCGTAGACGTCCTTGGCGATGACGGAGGTGTCGACCGCCCCGCGCGCGGCGGCGCGCAGTCCCGCGTCGGCGAAGACGCCGGACTTGGTGTTGAGGTAGAGGCTGGTGTTGCGGGCGGTGTTGGTTTCGTGGACGGTGCCCTGGTCCAGGGACGGGATCTGGGCCATGGGAAGGGCTTCGGCGATGTCGGCCCGGCCGGTCCGCAGGGCGTTGGCGCGGGCCGTGCCGTCGGCGACGAAGGTGGCGTCGATGCCCGGGGCCTGGGCGCGGCCGCCCCAGTAGTCGTCGAAGCGGTCCAGGGTGGCCGCCGTGTCGCCGGTGATCCGGGTGAGCGCGAAGGGGCCGGTGGCGGTGCCGACCGGGTTCACGGTGCCCTTCTCCCCGTACGCCTTCGGGGAGAGCACCGCCAGGCTCGGGTTGGACATGCGCAGGGGCAGTACCGGGTCGGCGGCGTCGGTGCCGATCCGCACCTGGCGCTCGCCGACCGCCTCGGCGGTCAGCCTGACGCCGGAGAGGGCGTTGGGGACGGGCTGGGCTCCGGCGGCATGGGTGAGGGCGGAGGCGACGGCCTGCGCGGTGAGCTCGGTGCCGTCCTGGAACTTCGCGCCGCGCAGGGTGAACAGCCAGCTGCGGCCGCCCTGCTCGCTGGTCCACGCCTCGGCGAGCGCGGGGACCGTGTTGCCGTTGGCGTCCAGCTTGGTCAGGCCCTCGGAGACGCCCAGCTTGGACAGGTGGAAGGCGTCCTGGCTGTGCGGGGAGAAGTTCCGGGTCGGCGGGAAGGCGAGCGCCACCCGCAGCCGGCTGCCGTCCGCGGAGCCCGCGGAGCCGGAGACCGGGTCGCCGCCGGAGGCGAAACAGCCGGTGAGGAGCGGGGTGAGGAGGAGACCGGCCATCAGCCGACGACGGGGGGTTCTCATGGTGCGCGCTCTTGCCTTCCGGTGGTGCCGATCAAGGGAACGCACCGAAGGTTACATGATAATCATTTCCAATTAAACGATCAGGGCGCGACCCTTCGCGGCCCCGCTTCTCACGAGAGACGAATGGCGATCGACCCCTCGCTCACCCGATCAGGTGATCCGCATGTCGATAAGGTGACAACGGAGGGTGTGCCCAGGCACGTCCGGTCTGCCGCAGGACACCACTACGAACCAGGGGGTTCGCCGTGCCCGTTCCACGTCTGAGCAGTACACCGCTGCCGGGTATCGGGGTCAGGTACGACCTCACCACCCGCGAGCACCGCCGCCTGTCGGTGGTCGCCCACCGCGACGGCACCCGCACGGTGAACGCCTACCGCAGGGACGATCCGGACGAGTGCGCGCTGTCCGTGAAACTGACCGCCGGTGAGACCGAGGCGCTGATCGACGCGTTGATGCCCTCCCACCACAGCCCGAACCTGCTGTCCACGACCGATCTGGGGCTGGTGGCGGAGCGGATCGAGCTGTCCTCGACCTCTCACTGGAACGGCCGGGTGCTGGGCGAGACCAGGATGCGGACCGCGACCGGGGCGTCGGTCGTGGCCGTCCTGCGCCGTTCGGGAGCGGTCCCCTCGCCGACGCCGGACTTCCGTCTGGCGGGCGGGGACACGCTCATCGTGATCGGCACCCGCGAGGGTGTCGGGGCCGCCGCCTCGATCCTCGGCCGGGAGTGAGCGCCGTGCACTCCTCCGCGGTCTTCCTGATCGAGTTCGGCGCGATCATCCTGGGACTGGGCCTGCTGGGCCGCTTCGCCGGCCGGTTCCGGTTCTCCCCGATACCCCTCTACCTCATCGCCGGCCTCGCCTTCGGCGAGGGCGGACTGCTGCCGCTCGGGGCGAGCGAGGAGTTCGTCGCGATCGGCGCCGAGATCGGCGTCATCCTGCTCCTGCTGATGCTCGGCCTGGAGTACACGGCCAGCGACCTGGTCTCCAACCTCAAGACCCAGTACGCGGCGGGCCTGGTCGACGCCGCCCTGAACGCCTTGCCCGGCGCGGCGATGGCCCTGCTGCTGGGCTGGGGTCCGGTCGCGGCCGTCGTCCTGGCCGGAGTCACCTGGATCTCCTCCTCCGGCGTCATCGCCAAGGTGATGGGCGACCTCGGGCGCCTCGGCAACCGCGAGACCCCGGTGATCCTCAGCATCCTGGTCCTCGAGGACCTCGCCATGGCGGTCTACCTCCCGATCATCACCGCGCTGCTGGCCGGGGTGAGCCTCGCCGCCGGAAGCGTCACCCTCGCGATCGCGCTGGGCGTGGCGGGCCTGGTGCTGTTCCTCGCGGTCCGCTTCGGCCGGGTCATCTCCCGGTTCGTCTCCAGCGACGACCCCGAGAAGCTGCTGCTCGTCGTCCTCGGGCTGACCCTCCTGGTCGCCGGGATCGCCCAGCAGCTCCAGGTGTCGGCGGCCGTCGGAGCCTTCCTGGTCGGGATCGCCCTGTCGGGCGAGGTCGCCGAAGGTGCGCACAACCTGCTCAGCCCGCTGCGGGACCTGTTCGCGGCCGTGTTCTTCGTCTTCTTCGGCCTGCACACCGACCCCGCCAGCATCCCGCCCGTGCTGCTGCCCGCCCTGGCGCTGGCGGTCGTCACGGCCGGCACGAAGATCACCACCGGCTACTGGGCCGCGCGCCGCGCCGGGATCTCGGTGAAGGGCCGCTGGCGGGCCGGCGGCACGCTCGTGGCGCGCGGCGAGTTCTCCATCGTCATCGCGGGGCTCGCGGTCACCGCGGGCATCGAGCCCGCGCTGGGGCCACTCGCCACCGCCTACGTCCTGGTGCTGGTCATCGTCGGACCGCTGACCGCCCGCTACACCGAACCCGTCGCGACCTGGCTCACCGGGCGCCGCACACGCGTCCGCGCGGCCCGGCCCGGGGCCGCGGAGGTCATGCCGGAGGCGCTGGAAGCGGTCGACGACAGCACGGCCGGCCGCCGCGGCGCATGAGCCGGCCGCCCGGGCCGGCCCGCCGTCGTGGCGGCCGCCACCACACCGAGGCACGCCGGGCTCGCCGGCCCGCTGGGCCCGCTGAGGGGACCGCGCCCCGGTCCCGTGTCACGGTCGGGACCGGGGGCGGCCGAGGGGCATGCTCAGAGGAGGGACACCCGGTACTTGGCGAGGGCCTCGGGCACCGGCTGGTAGAACGTCGTACCGCCGACGGTGCAGTTGCCGCTGCCGCCGGAGGTGATGCCGAGCGCCTTCGTGCCGTCGTACAGCGCCCCGCCCGAGTCACCGGGCTCCGCGCACACGTTGGTCTGGATCATGCCGCGGACCGTGCCGCCGCCGCTGTAGTGGACGGTGGCGTCGAGACCGGTGACCGTTCCGCTCTTCGTGCCGGTGGTGGAGCCGCTGCGCTTCACGGGCTCGCCCACGTAGGCGTTGGCGGCGGTGAAGCCGCCGGGGTGGCTCAGCGAGGTGTTGTCGTAGCGGACCAGGGCGTAGTCGTTGCCCGGGAAGCTCGACCCGACGGTGGGCCCGATCAGCGTGCTCTGGGCGGAGTTGGCGTACCAGGTTTTGACCACGTTGCCGCAGTGGCCGGCGGTCAGGAAGGAGTACGTGCTGCCGCTGACGACGTTGAAGGCGGCCGAACAGCGGTAGCCACCGCCGTAGATGGCGTCGCCCGGCCCCAGCAGGGTGGTGAACGTGCCGGGGGTGCGCTCGATGCGCAGGGCGCCCGCCTCGGCCCCCGCCGCCTTCCGGATCTTCTCCAGGCCGGCGGCGGACACGGTGCTGTCGGCGGTCACGACGACCCGGCCGTTCGCCCGGTCCACGTACCAAGCGGTCCCGCCGACGTCGGCGTTCAGGACGGCCTGGTCGACCCTGGCCAGCTCCGCCGCCCCGAAGGACCGCGGGGCGGCGGCCTGGGCGGTGGGCAGGCTGAGCCCGGTGGCCGCCAGCAGGCCCGCGGTGACGGCGGCGAACACGGCTCGTCTCGGCGTGCGGGTGGGGGAACTGGTGCGCGTGATCCTCACTGATCTCCTCCTCGGAGCGTCGGGGCCCGTGGGGTGGGGGCCCTGTGAGGCGCGTCAGGAAATGGCGTGTCCCTGACAGACGCTGCAGTGAGTATGTGGAGGGACTCCCTCACGCACAAGACCACCGACCTCGTCCGTCCCGTGAGCGTCCGCCCGCGCTAAGCCGTGCGGTCCGAGGGGTTAACAGTGCCATTTCACATTGCTATGTTACGCGGCAGCGCTTCCGCGGCACCGCACCATCCACCCCTGCCGAACCGTCAGGAGACTTTCCTTGCCCGCTCCGAGATCCTTGCGCGCGTCCCTGCTCACCGCCGTGACAGTCGCGACGCTCGCCCTGTCCGCGCTGCCCGCCGCCCAGGCCTCCCCCGTGCCCGCCCCGGGGCCGGCACCCGCCTCCGCGCCCGCCTCCGTCTCCGCGCCCGCCTCCGCCATCGCCACGAAGGCGGACCCCGGGCCGTCCGACTCGGCTCGCGACCGGCGCGACCGGCGCGACCGCGTGGAGCGGGCCGCCACGGCCGCGTCCGCCACCCAGGCCACCCCCGGGGGCTCCTGCCATTCGCCGAAGTGCAAGGCCGAGCTGGAGGCACGGCTCTTCCCGTACACGTACACCTACGACAAGGGCGCGATCAAGGTCCGCACCGGGCTCGACCGGGCGACCGTCGACCAGCTCTACTACGCGAGCAAGCAGGTCAAGTCACACTTCCACCGCGTGCTCGGCACCGAGCAGCCGCTCGCCGGAGACACCAACGCCACCCTCACCGTCGTGCTGTACGCCTCGCGCGCCGACTACGTGGAGTACCAGCCGATCCTCACCGGTCTGAGCACCGACAACGGCGGCATGTACATCGAGTCCACGGCGACCTTCTACACCTACCAGCGGCGCGTGCCCGAGGACTCCTCCCTCACCCTGGAGGAACTGTTCCGGCACGAGTACGCCCACTACCTCAACGGCCGGTTCGCCGTCCCGGGCACCTTCGGCTCCGGCGCCTGGTACAGCGGTGACCGGACCACGGCGATGGACGAGGGCACGGCGGAGTTCTTCGACGGCGCCACCCGCGACGACGGGGTCGCGGTGCGCAAGTCCCTGGTCCAGGGGATCATCGACGACACCGCGGCCGGCGGCCCGCGGATGAGCGTGGACCAGCTCCTGCACGCGACGTACTCCGGGGACGGCTTCCGCTTCTACGACTACGCGGGCACCTTCTTCGAGTACATGTGGCGGGACAGGCCGTCCGAACTCCAGGCCATGTACCGCTTCTTGAGGTCCAACGACGTCACCGGATTCGACGCCTGGCGCAACCGCCTGGGCGCCGACGCCGCCGTCCAGCGCGGGTACGACACCTTCCTCGACGAGCAGATAGCCAAGGTCGGCGACCTGTACGTCCCCCGTACGGTGTTCCAGCCCACCGGGACCCTCACCCACGACACCGCGGACCAGGTGCGGTCGGCCCTCTCCGGCGCCAGTGGGACCGCGGCGCAGTGCGCGGACACGGGCGCCACCGGCACCAACCGGCGGTTCGTGTGCACGGGGCAGCTGACGGCCACGCTGCGCGACACGGCCGCCCCGGACCTGGTCTTCCAGGACATGTCGGCCGCCACGGACGGGCGGCTGATCGAGCGCGCCCTCGGCAGCGGCACCAACTTCCAGGACATGAACTGCTGGTTCGGCCCGACCGCCATCGCCGGAAGCGCCGGCACCTCCGCGTACACCTGCGAGGGCCCGCTCAGGGGCTGACGGAACGGAACGCCGTCTCCGCGCCGCTCGGCTCCGGGAGGGAGCCGGCAGCACGGAGCCGGCGTTCCACCGACCGGGGCGGACGACCGGCCGCCGCCCGCTCCCCGCCGGCACCGGGGCCTCAGGTGGGCGTATGGGCGGTCTTGTTCGTCGCGGTGCCGTCCTCGTCCTGGGCCTCCGGCTCGGAAGGCTTCTCCGGAGCGGGCGGTGTGCGGATCAGCAAGGCGACCAGTACGGCCACGGCGCCGAGCACGGCGCCGATGCCGAATCCCCACCGGACACCCGCGGCGAGGGCGCCGGTGGCGTCGGCACCCTCGGCCGCCGCCGTGGCGGCGCGGCCCGACATGACGCTGATGACGAGGGCGGTGCCGGCGGCGGCCGCGACCTGCTGGAGCGAGCCCAGGATGGCGGAGCCGTGGGGGTAGAGGTGTGGGGGGAGTACGGACAGGCCGGAGGTGAAGACGGGGGTGAAGACGAACGCCATGCCCGCGCTCAGGGCCACGTGCAGGGCGAGCACCACCCACGGCGAGGTCTGCTCGCCCGTGAGCGCGAACAGCGCGAGGCACAGCGCGGTG
The DNA here is from genome assembly GCF_055575675.1 of Streptomyces sp. NPDC034043. Classification (NCBI taxonomy): domain Bacteria; kingdom Bacillati; phylum Actinomycetota; class Actinomycetes; order Kitasatosporales; family Streptomycetaceae; genus Streptomyces; species Streptomyces sp. NPDC034043. Next base: position 666,482 of record NZ_JBVISF010000001.1, on the reverse strand, counting down.
AGCACGGCGCCGGGGACGACCAGGCGTGGAGCGCCGAGCCGGTCGTAGAGCTTGCCGACCTGCGGTCCGAGCAGGCCCATGGTCAGGCCGCCGGGGATGAGGAGCAGCCCGGTCTGCAGTGAGGTCAGGCCGCACACCTCCTGGAGGTAGATGGGCAGCAGGATGAACGCACCCATGAGGGCCATGAAGGACAGGCACATCAGCCCGAGTGCCACGGAGAAGTGACGGAACATCAGGGCGCGCAGGTCCAGCAGTGGTGCGGACGAACGCTGCAGTGCCAGCTGCCGCCATACGAACAGGCCCACGAGCACGGCGCCGGCCACCGTGATGGCCTCCGCGGGCACGGGGGCCTGGGCGGCGTTCTCGGCGCCGAGCCCGCTCAGGCCGTAGACCAGGGCGCCGAAGCCCGCTGCCGCCAGGGGGACGGACAGCCAGTCGATGGGGGTGGGCTGCGGCTCGCCGATGTTGACCAGTTTGCTCCGGCCGAATATGGCCATGGCTCCGGCGATCGGAAGCACGGCCACGAACAGCAGGCGCCACGAGCCGAGCTGCAGCAGCACTCCGGAGACGGCGGGGCCGAGGGCGGGGGCGACGGAGATGACGAGGGTGATGTTGCCCATGACGCGCCCGCGGTCGTGCGGGGGCACGAGGGTCATCAGGGTGGTCATGAGCAGCGGCATCATGACGGCGGTGCCGCTGGCCTGGATGACGCGGGCGGCCAGCAGTACGGGGAATGCGGGCGCGGCCGCGGCCAGTGCCGTGCCGGCGAGGAAGAGCGCCATGGCGAGACCGAACGCGGTTCTGGTCGTCACGCGCTGGAGGAACCACCCCGTCACCGGGATGACGACGGCCATGGTGAGCATGAAGGCCGTGGACAGCCACCCCGCGGCGGCGGCGGTGACCTCGAAGTCGCGCATGAGCCGCGGGATCGCGTTGACCATGATCGTCTCGTTGAGGAGGACGACGAAGGTGGACAGCACGAGGATCCGCAGCACGGCGGTGACGCGGGCGGGTGAGGGGCTGGGTGTTTCGTGTGGTGCGGGCATGGTGCCTTCCGTCATGTGAGTGTCCTCCGCGCGTGGCGGTCACCCTGACAGACTGCGGCGCCGGCAAGAACTCATCGGTCTTCCCCGATCCTGTCGGTGCCACCGCCCGGGTTCAACCCATTTTCCCGGCCCGGGACCGCCAGGAGGCGGCTTCGGAGCAAACCGGCGCCTCCCGCCGCGGGCACCCGGTTTCCCCGCCGGGCGGGGAAACCGGGCTCCTCCACCTTCAGTCGCAGCAGTCGCAGCAGCACTTGCACGGATTGCAGCAGCCACCGCCGCCGCAGCCGTCGCCCGAACCTCCGCCGGAACCACCGGAGCCGCCGGAACCACGCCCACCGCCCGAACCGCCGCCCGAACCGCCGAAGTTGCCACCGGAGTTGCCGCCGGAGTAGCCGCCGCCCTGGCCGCCGAACCAGCCGTCGTTCCCGGAACCGTCCCGGCTCGAGCCGCCGTTGCGGTTGCCGTCGCCGAACTGGATGGGCTCCCCGTCATCCGGGCCGCCGTCGTCGCACCGGCAGCACCTGGAGCACAACCTGCAATCGCCGCACAGCCGGCCCCACTCGCGACACCGCCGGCACTGCCCCTCCGGCGGCCGGCCCGACGCCGTCACCCCGCCCATCGTGGCGGCGCCCGCAAGCTCCCCCACGCCGCAGGCCGAGGCCGTTTCCGCATCCGTCCCGGTACGGCGTCCCAGCCAGGGCAGCATGCGCAGGCCGCCCCGCGCCTCTCGCCGGGGCTTGTGGTGACGGTGCCGAGGGTCGAAGACACGGTCGACGGCACGTTCCAGCTCGCCGCCCAACAGCGTCCGTACCAGCCGTCCGTCGACGAACACGGCGTCATCCAGGGCGAGTCGGATCCCGCGGACGGCATCGTCGCAGAGCCGGCGCACCTCGGCTCGGTCCGCGCCGGTCACGGCGATCGGGTTCCACGCGCCGGACGCCGCGTCCGCGTCCAGGTCCTCCACCGCATCCAGCAGATGCGCCAGCCGACCGAACAGACGGCCCGCTTCCGCCAGCGGTTCGGCGTTGCCCGGGCGGTCCGTGAGCACCGCGGTGTACGCGAAGGCGGCTGCGGTCGCCGTCTCCGAGGGCTCCGTGACCGCCAGCAGCGAGCCCCCGTGACCGGTCGCCCGCTCGATGTCCGCCTGGCGCTCGACCGCACGGATCAGCAGCGCGGTGTCGAAGCCGAGCCGCTCACCGCCCGCGACGCCCGCACGGTCCCAGTTGTGGGCGATCCGGCGGGCCGCCAGCGCCACCGGGCGCCGCCCCACCAGGCCGTCACCGTCGGCCGCGTGGTCGCGCATCTTCGCCGCGGCCAGCACCAGCGACACCGTCGCCGCCAGCCGCGCACCCTCACCCCGCGCCACGTCCGCCGACCGCATCCCGCGCAGCGGGCACGGCCCGGCACCCCGCCGCCAGTCCCCGGTCCGCTCCGACTGCGCTTCGGTCAGCACCGAGACGATCAGGCCGTCATAGTTGGTGGCCACCCTCGCGAACTGCCCGTACTCGCTGCGCAGAGCCAGGCACAGCCCGCACAGATGCGCCATCCACTCGGTACGCAAGCCCTCGCCCAGGCGATGACGGCATGGCCTGATGATTCCGAACACCGATCGTTCTCCCCCGTAGGAACAGCTACCCGGACGCATCCGGTCGGACGGCTCACGGACGCAGGACTGCACATGAGCACGACCCGGCGCGACGTCAACCACATGTGACATCAGCGCGCGGCCGACATCCTAGACGGTCCCTCCGGAGCGCTGTGCGCGGAGTCGCGTACGACGGCGTCCGGGGCCGTTACGTGACGGACGACGGCCGGCCCGGTGCGTCTCCGAGGGCTGGACCCGCGCCACAGCTCCGCGCTGCGCGCCGCCGACACGGGTGCAGTACGGAGGAACTGCGGGCGCAGCCGAGCTGGTCCGTGTCACCGTCGGAGATCGCACCGACGCGCCGCGCCGTCGATCCGTTCCACCAGGAGGCCACCGTGCCGCTGCCCAGTCTGCTCGGCGTCTTCGCCCACCCCGACGACGAAGCCCTCGTCGCCGGCGGAGTCCTCGCCGCACACGCCGGCTCCGGTGCCCGGACGACCGTCGTCACCACCACCTGGGCCCCCGACAGCCACCGCGCCGCCGAACTCGCCGACGCCACAGCGGCCCTGGGCGCCGGCGAACCCCGCATGCTGGGGTACGCCGACCACCGCATCCCCCAGTCCGCTCCGGGCCGCCCACGCCTGTGCGACGCACCGCTCGACGAGGTGATCGAGGAACTCGTCCGGCACATCAGGCAGTTCCGGCCCGAGATCGTGGTCACCCACGACGCCTACGGGCAGCTCACCGGCCACCCCGACCACCGCCACACCCACCGCGTCACCACCATGGCCTTCACCGCCGCCGGGCTGGAGCACCTCTGTCCCGACGCCGGGGAACCCTGGCAGCCGGCAGCTCTGTACACCGCCACCCACCCTCACTCCGCCCTCGATGACCTGAAGCCCCTGCTCACCGGAGTGGGCAAGTCGCTCCTGAGCGTGCCTGACGAGTTGATCACCGCAACGGTCGACGTCCGGCCCTGGCTCGGCAGGAAGTGGCGGGCAATCCTCGCGCACCGCAGCGAGGTCGCGAAGGACCGCCCGCTCCCCGCGCTCCTCTCCCGCCTCCCTGAACCGACCCGGAACAGGATCATCGGCACGGAATACTTCTCCCGCCTCCACGCGCACGAGTCGGCCGCCGGGCTCAGACGGCTGGCGGTATAGGTCGGGACCGCAGACCGTCCACCGCTCCCCGCCCCAAGGTGGTGTGCGGCCTTCCGCGGTGACCAGCGCTGGAGCGGTTCACCTCGCCGTCGACCGATCCCGGTGGCGAGAACGAACCCCGGTCATTTTCGCGCCTCCACCGCCTCTGCGTTGAGTTCCTCGACGGAGACTCCCCAGTTCTCCTCCCAACCGTCCAGGTGGTGGGCGCAGTGCACAAGGGGCTCCAGCTCTTCGGGGTCGTCGAGGTCATGGGCCGCCGGTTGAACGGCGGGCTGAAGGGTCGTTTCCGTAAATGATCCGCAGGCCGTGTCGGGCGTCTGGTCGCCGCGCGGCCGGCCGCCGATCCGGTGCGTGCGTCGGCTGTTGGCAGACCGCAGGCGGCAGCACGAAGATCCGATCATTTAGCTCGATCGGGGTTGGAAGGTCCCGATTCGGTCGAGCGGCGGACCGGTGGCATGGATGCTCTTGCGCGAGACGCCTTCCCATTTGGGGCACATTGCGGCTCCGGGGCGTCTTATGCCGATTCTGGAGGATTGATGCGACACCCTGTCTCCCGTCTCAGGACGCGGGCCCTGGCGGTCGGGCTCGCCCTGGCGGCTGCCTCACTCGCGCCCTCGGGCTCCGCTGGTGCGGCTGACCAGTACGAGTGGGCCGCACTCGGCGACTCGTACACGGCCGGCGGCTTCGTCGGAGACCCACAGCCCGCGCTCGGTGGCCCGTCGCGGGACGGCTGCGACCGCACCACCGACGCCTACCCCGGCCTCGTCGAGCGGGAGCTCGCCGAGTTCCCGCCCGGCAAAGCCGTCCACCTGACCAACGTCAGCTGCGGCAACGCCACCATCGACAACATCGCCACGGCCCGGCAGACGCCGATCAGCCCCGTCGAGCCCCCCAACGGAGGCTGGACCGCGGTGAACCCGCAGATCCAGCGGGCCCAGCTGAACGAGCAGACCGACGTCGTCACCATCGGCGTCGGCGGCAACAGCCTGCCGTTCGGCGGCATGCTCCTCAAGTGCCTCGAACTGGGCTCCAAGTACGGCGAGTCCTGCCGCGAGTACTACACCAACCCGCCCGAGGGAGAGGAGAGCATCCAGGACAAGATCGCCAGGGTCCAGGACGAGTACATCACCATGCTCGCCAAGGTGCACGAGGCCGCACCCAACGCCAAGGTGATCACCGTCGGCTACCCGGCCGTCCTGCCGGAGAACGGCAGCGAGTGCAACCGCCTCTCCCTCACCGAGCTGAGCGCGATCAAGCACGCCGACATCGACTGGCTCCGTGAAAACGTCCTCAAGCCGCTGAACGGGACCATCCAGCAGGTCTCCTCGTTCTTCGGCGACCGTTACGTCGACGTCTACTCCTCCAGCGTGGGCCACGACGCCTGCCAGCCCGCGGGCACGAAGTGGGTCGAGGGAATCTGCGGCGAGGCCGAGGACTACTGGCCCACGAAGCTCCCCGGCACCGCGCTGAACTGCGGTCTCATCCAGAAGCGCGTCACCCTGGTTCACCCCAACGGTGCCGGACACGCCAACGCCGCCGCGCACGTCGAACGAGCCATCCGCATCGCCCTCCTCCAAGGCTGACCGACCACCCCCGGCGCCGGCGCGGCCCGAGCCCGAAGGTGGGCCCGGGCTGCGCCCGTCATGGGCACCGGGACGAGGCCGTAGCCGTGGCCGTGACCGCTGCGAGCGAACGGCGCGCACAACACTGCGGTCGCGGCCGAAGGGGCCCCCGCACCGCGTCAGGACGATCTCCATCCTGGGCGCCGCGGCCCGCCGCCACTACCGCCGACCGGCGGGAACGCACCCCCGCCATGAGGAGCCCCCGGAGCCTCCCTCCCGGCAGGCACCACCGGAGCAAGGGCCGGGGCGGGCCGGAGTGCCTCAGAGGACTCGCGTACAGCCGTTGCGGGTGCAGAACTCCTCGGCCAGACGGACGTTGTTGCCGTCGTACATCGTGATGTAGACCCGCTGGACGCCGCCCGGGACCGCGATCCGCAGCGATCCGCTGAGGGGCTGGTCCGGCCCGCCGGCCTGGGCGAACGGGCTGCAGATGAGACCCGACCTCGCGTCGCCGTTCGCCCCGTAGGCGCAGACCCGGCGGTAGCCGCTCGCCGCGTGGACGGCGCCGGAGACGGTGGCGGTGTACCCGTCGGTGAAGTGGATCGTTCCGGACGTGGTGCTGTTGCCGTAGGCCATGCCGAAGGGCATGTCCACGGCGTTCACGGTGGCTTGCGCCGGCGCGGCGAAACCGATGGCCGTCATCGCGGCCGCGGCCATCACCATCAGGGCCTTGCGCATGTCTCTTCCTCTCCGTCGGACGAACCTGGAGCGAACAGGAGCTTCGGCCACCCTACTCGCGGCGGCCGGCTCGACCACCGCGATCAGGCCGACGTCGCACGCCCGCGGCACCCGCTTGTGCCGGTGGTTCGAGGTGGCCGGTCGTCCGATGGAGCCGTCCGGAGGGATGTTCACCGCCGGAGGCGCTCGGTAGGTTCACGCCATGAGTGATGACGAGGACTACGTGGACAAGAGCCCGGCCGCCGGGCGCATGGGGAAGGCCGCGGAGTACTTGGTCGCGGCCTCCTGCATCCTCGCCACGGGCGGGGAGTTGAACGTCTCCACCTCGCTCGTGGACGACGAGGGGGTGGACCTCGTCTTCCACCGGCGCGGGAGCTCCGCGACTCTGGCGGTGCAGGTGAAGGCGCGGATGTCCACGGGAACGCAGGTACAGAAGAACCGGCTGATGGCCTTCGTGCGGTCGCAGACGTTCCAGCCGCGGACCAACCTGGACATGCTGTTCATCGCCGTGGATGTCGAGCGGGGGGTCATCACGATGGCGTGGCTGATCCCGAGCGGCACGTTCGCCGAGATGGTGACCGAGCCCAACAGCAAGGGGCGCTTCAAGTTCTCGGCGTCGATGAAGCCGGACTCCAAGGATCGCTGGAGCCAGTTCCGGATGCCGGCGGCGGAGCTCTCCCAGCGCGTCCTCGCCCGATTGGCCGAATTGGAGAAGGTGGGGGTCGCTGGTTAGGCGGTCGACAGAGGAGCCGTTCGTCCTTCCCCAGGGGACCAGGGCTGCCGCGATGTGGGCCGGTGCGCAAAGGAGTCCGGAGAGGAGGCCGTAGTAGACGATGCCCCAGCTGGTGATCTGCGTGGCGCAGAGCGCGGGCAGCACGCCGCGGCGCCGCGACCGGTCCCCTGTTCCGGTCGCGGCGCCGCTGCCGCGGGGATCGGTCACCGCGGGTCAGCAGCCGCCGGACTGAGCCGGTGCGCCGACGCCGAGGCCGACGGTGAGCGTGGTGGGGGCCGCGCAGCAGCCGCCGCCGGTCTCCTCGGCGGCCTGGGGCTGGTCGAAGAGTCCGGCGCCGCCGCAGACTCCGGTCTCGGGGAGGGTCAGCTCGACGCGTTCGGCGGCTTCCCGGTCGCCCGCGAGGGCGGCGGCGATGGAGCGGACCTGCTCGTATCCGGTCATGGCGAGGAAGGTCGGCGCACGGCCGTAGGACTTCATGCCGACCAGGTAGACGTCCTTCTCCGGGTGGGAGAGCTCGTTGACCCCGTGGGGGTAGACGGTGCCGCACGAGTGCTGGTTCGGGTCGATCAGCGGCGCGAGCTCCAGCGGGGCCTGGAGGCGCTCGTCGAGTCCGAGCCGCAGTTCGTTCAGGAAGGAGAGGTCGGGGCGCAGGCCGGTGAGGACGATGACCTCGTCCACGGGATCCAGATGCCGGCCGTCTTCCGCCACGAGGACCAGCCGGTTGCCGTCGCGCCGGACGGCGGAGGTGCGGAAGCCGGTGACCGCGTCGGCGTAGCCGTCGTCGACGGCGGCCTTGGCGGCGAGGCCGAGGGCGCCACGGGCGGGGAGCTGGTCGGCGGTGCCGCCGCCGAAGGTGGAACCGCTGATGCCCCGGCGGAGGACCCACACCGCTCGGGTGGCGGACTCCTCCTTGGCGAGGGCGGCCAGGTGGGCGAGGGCGGTGAAGGCCGAGGCGCCGGAGCCGATGACGGCGGTGCGCTTGCCGGCGTAACGGGCGCGGACGGCCGGGTCCTTGAGGTCGGGGATCCGGTACGAGATCCGGTCCGAGGCGGCGTGCTCGCCGAGGGCGGGGAGGCCGTCGCCGCCGATGGGGCTGGGGGTGGACCAGGTGCCGGAGGCGTCGATGACGGCGCGGGCGGTGATCCGCTCCTCGGTGCCGCCGGCGTTCAGGACGCTGATGGTGAAGGGCTGCGCATCGCGGTCGGCGTCGACGATCCGGTCGCGGCCGAGCCGGGAGACGCCGGTCACCGTGGCGCCGTAGCGGACCCGGTCACCGAGGACATCGGCGAGCGGCTGGAGGTACTTCTCGGCCCAGTCCGCGCCGGAGGGGTACGCCGCACCGTCGGGGGCGGTCCAGCCGGTGGGGGCCAGGAGCTTCTCGGCGGCCGGATCGACTACCTCGGACCAGGTGGAGAACAACCGCACGTGGCCCCACTCGCGCACCGCGCTGCCGGCGGCCGGTCCGGCTTCCAGGACCAGGGGCGTGAGGCCACGCGCGACGAGGTGCGCGGCGGCGGCCAAACCGGCCGGGCCTGCCCCGATGACCACGACGGGCAGGTGGCCGTTGACGGTGGTTGCGCTGGCGTTCACGAGGTTCCCCTTTGGTTCGACGCTTGTCGATGTCTGACCCGATCAGCATCCCACCTGCTTCGACGGGCGTCAACATAGACATCTATCAAAATGGGCGGTCGCCTCCCCTGGCAGCGGGTCCGCGTGAGCGGCGTCAGGTCAGGGTCTGGGCCGCGTAGAGGACGCCGAGGGCAGCGGCCAGCGCACCGAGCAGGAGCCGCAGTGCGGTCCCGGGGAGGTGGGGCTGCAGGCGGGCGCCGAGGTAGCCGCCGATCAGGCCGCCCGCACCGCAGGCCAGGCCCAGGGGCCAGTCGGGGGCCACTTGTCCGCTGCCGGCCAGGGACAGCAGCGCGAAGGTCGCGGCGCCGACGAGGGACGTCGCGAAGGTCGAGGCCAGGGCGGCCGGGGCGACACGGGCGACGGGCACGCCCCGGCCGACGAGGATCGGGCCGAGGAGGGACCCGCCGCCGATCCCGTAGACACCGCCCACCACTCCGACGGCCATGGCGAGGCCGGTGACCGTACGGGCGGACGGTTCGGCGGCGGGCCGCCCGTGCGAAGGGCGGAGCGTACGGGCACACAGCCACAATCCCAACGGGAGCAGGAGGGCCGCGATGAGGAGCCGGAAGACGGTCGGGCCCGGCAGGGCGAAGACCCGGATGACGGCGCCCGCGCACACCCCGGGAAGGCTGCCGGCCACCAGACGGCGGGTGAGCGAGCCGCGCAGGGCGCCGGTCCGGCCGTAGCGCCACAGGGCTCCGGGGCCGGCGACGACGTTGAAGAGCAGGTTGGTCGGCGTGACCGCGGGGGTCGGCACGCCGAAGACGCTGAGCTGGACCGGGAGCAGGAACACCGCACCCGACACCCCGACCGGTGCGGTGACGACGGCGATCAGCAGCCCGGCGGCCGGCGCTCCCAGAACGAGCCACCAGTCCACCGCTGCCCCCGCCCCGAGATCGTGGGGCCAGTATCAGCCCGCCCCTCCCCGGGGCGGCCGGCCCGCAATGCGATGTTCACGGACAACAGGCGCATCCGGGCTCGCACGCGCACGCGTCCCCGTCCGCATCCCGGTCCGCATCCCCGTCCGGCGCGGGGGCCGCCGCGGTCGACGGAGCCGCGCAGCAGCCCTTGCCCTGCCAGGCGTCGCGGCCTTCCTTGACCGCGACGGCGGCGATGACGAGGGCGGCGATGGGGTCGGCCCAGGACCAGCCGAGGGTGGCGTTGAGGACCAGACCGGCGAGGAGGACGGCGGAGAGGTACGTGCAGAGCAGGGTCTGCTTGGAGTCCGCGACCGCACTGGCGGAGCCGAGTTCACGCCCCGCGCGACGCTGGGCGGCGGACAGGAACGGCATGACCGCCAGCGAGAGCGCGGCGATGACGATGCCGGGGACGGAAACCTCCGCCTCACCGGTGCCGGTCAGGGCGCGGATCGCGTCGAAGGTGACGTAGGCGGCGAGGGCGAAGAAGGAGACGGCGATGATCCGCAGGGTGGTCTTCTCGCGGGCTTCGCGCCTCGCGTGGTCGCGGGCGGAGAACTGCCAGGCGACGGCGGTGGCGGAGGACACCTCGATGACGGAATCGAGGCCGAAGCCGATCAGTGCGGTGGAGGAGGCGAGGGTGCCCGCAGTGAGCGCGCCGGCCGCCTCGATGGCGTTGTAGGTGATGGTCGCGGCGACCAGGAGGCGTATGCGCTGGGCGAGGGCATCGCGGCGGGCCGGGGAGGGCCCGATGGACATGGCCATCAGCAGCAGCCCTTCGTCTCCGCATCGGGGCAGGTCTTGTCGTTCTCGACCGCGAGGACGGCGGAGCGCAGGTCGCCCAGAGCGTGGCCGAGGCGGCGGTCGGCGAGCTCGTAACGGGTCCGGCGCCCGTCCGGGACGGTGACGACGAGGCCGCAGTCCCGCAGGCACGTCAGGTGGTTGGACAGGCGGGTCCGGGAGACGCCGAGGCTGTCGGCGAGGTCGGACGGGTAGGCCGGCGCCTCGCACAGGGCGAGGAGGATGCGGCAGCGGATCGGGTCGGCGAGCGCGCGGCCGAAACGGGCCAGCACCTCGATGTCAGGGGCGACGGTGAGCACGCTAGGACAGTACAGCGAATCCTGAATCCACAAAACCTTGGATGCCGGCTCCTCGCCGGGCGTCGTGCCCCTCGCGAAGGAACCGCACGGCCCAGGGCGGCGCGCGTGGAGCCGGCCAAGGCCGGGTGCGCGGCCTGGTTCCCGCTCGCCGATGATGCAGCCATGACGTCACACGAGCAGGACCCCGGACTGGCGCGGGCGCAGCGGGAGCACTGGCAGCACACCTATGGCGCCCACCCGGGCATGTACGGCGAAGAGCCCTCCGCCCCCGCCCGGTACGCGGCCGCGGTCTTCCGGACCGCCGGCGCGAAGGACGTCCTGGAGCTGGGGGCCGGCCACGGCCGCGACGCGCTGCACTTCGCGCGCGAGGGCTTCACCGTACGCGCCACCGACTTCAGCCCTACCGGCCTCGAACAGCTCCGTGCGGCTGCCCGGGACATGGGGCTCGGCGAGCAGGTCGCCACCCTGGAGCACGACGTACGCGATCCCCTGCCCTGGGCGGACGCCTCCACGGACGCCGTCTTCGCGCACATGCTGCTCTGCATGGCGCTGTCCACGGACGAGATCCGCTCCCTCGTCGGGGAAGTCCGCCGGGTCCTGCGGCCGGGGGGGACGTTCGTCTACACCGTCCGCCACACCGGCGACGCCCACTACGGCGCCGGCACCGCACACGGCGACGACATTCACGAACACGGAGGCTTCGCGGTCCACTTCTTCCCCCGCGAGCTGGTCGACGCCCTCGCCGACGGCTGGGTCCTGAACGAGGTCCACGCCTTCGAGGAGGGCGACCTGCCCCGACGCCTGTGGCGCGTCACCCAGACCTTGCCCCGGTGACGGCCCCACCGATCGTCAACCGAGCAGAGCCGCGACCTCCCGGGCCGCGTCGCGGGCGGGGCGGCCGACGCCGATGAGGGTGGCGGAGGCGGGGCCGGTCCAGTCGCCGTAGCCGATCAGGTGCAGGCGGGGCTCGTCGACGGCGCGGGTTCCGTCGGTGGCGATGCGGCCCCGGGTGCCGCGCAGCCGCAGTGCGGCGAAGTGGGCCAGGGCAGGGCGGAACCCGGTGCACCAGATGACCGCGTCGGCGGCGGACCGGGTGCCGTCGGCCCATTCGGCTCCGGCGGCGGTGAGACGGCTGAACATCGGCCGCGCGTGCAGGAGTCCGGCGTCACGGGCCGCGCGTACGGGCGGTACGGCGACGATGTCGCCGAGGGACGCGACGCCTCCGGTGTCGGCGCGGCCTTCGTCGAGGGCCCGCCGGCGGGCGGTGGCGGCGTCGAAGAGGGCGCGGCCGTCGATGTCGTCGGCGAGGTAGCGGGGCGGGCGCCGGGTGACCCACGTCAGGTCCGCGTGCCCGGCCAGGTCGGCGGCGATCTGCGCGCCGGAGTTGCCGCCGCCCACGACGATCACGCGCTGTCCGGCGAATGCGGCAGGGCTCTCGTACTCGACGGTGTGCAGCTGGCGGCCGGTGTACTCGCGCCGGCCGGGGACGGCGGGCAGGAAGGGACGGGTCCAGGTCCCGGTGGCGCTGATGACGGCGCGGGCCCGCCAGTCGCCGCAATCGGTCCCGACGCGCAGGAAGGCGCCCTCGCGGTGGACCGCGGAGACGCGGACGCCGCGCCGGACCGGGAGTTCGTACCGCTTCTCGTAGTCCGCGAGGTACTCCACCACATGCGCGGCGTCCGGGTACGTCTGCCCGGACTGGGGTGGCATGAGCCGGCCGGGCAGGGAGGAGTAGGCGGCCGGGGAGAACAGGCGCAGGGAGTCCCAGGCGTGCTGCCAGGCCCCGCCCGGCGTCGCCTGGGCGTCGAGGATGACGGAGTCGACGCCCAGGCGGCGCAGGTGGTATCCGGCGGCGAGCCCGGACTGGCCGCCGCCGATCACCACCACGTCCGTGCGCATGCTCATGCGGCGGGCGTCCCGGTGTCCGCCCTGCCGCGCATGAAGATGACGGCGACCAGCGCCAGGCCCACCACCGCACCGATCAGCTGCATGCCGATGAAGCCGGCAACGGAGGCGGGGGCGATACCGGCGAAGGTGTCCGTGAAGGCGCGGCCGACGGTCACCGCCGGGTTGGCGAAGGAGGTGGAGGAGGTGAACCAGTACGCGGCGCCGATGTACGAGGCGACCGCGACGGGGGCGAAGCGCAGCCGGTCGGTGCGGGCCAGGCCGAAGACCAGCAGGATGAGTCCGGCGGTGGCGACGACTTCACCGAGGAGGAGGTTGCCGGCGGAGCGGTCGTGGGTGGACCACTTCACCAGCGGCTCGCCGAACATCGCGTCCGCCAGGATGGCGCCCGCGATCGCACCGACGATCTGCGAAGGCACGTACACGGCCAGCTCGCGTGCGGTGACCCCGGCACCGCCGCGGCGGGCGGTCCACCACTCGGCCAGCGTCACGGCCGGGTTGAAGTGGGCGCCGGAGACCGGGCCGAGGAGGGTGATCAGGACCCCGAGGCCGAAGACCGTGGCGGTGGAGTTGGCCAGGAGCTGGAGCGCCACGTCGTCGGTGAGCTCGGTGGCCTGGATGCCGGAGCCGACGACGACCGCCACCAGCGCGGCGGTGCCGACCAGCTCGGCGGCGGCACGGGCGACCAGTGGAGTGCGGGGCGGGGTCGCGCCGGGTGCGGGCCGGGGCGGGTCGGCGGCTATGGCGGACTCCGCTGCGGGGGCGGCGACGCGCTCGGTGGCGGTCAAGGCGGGTTCTCCTCGGGCAGGTGAGGCGGACAGCGGGCTACGGGCAGGACCGCTTGAGGTTCGCTTCGGCGGTGGCACGCGCGGTCCGGGCGAGGTCCGCGAACTGACCGGCGAGGGCTTCGATGACTTCCGGGCGCAGCCGGTAGTAGATGTACCGGCCGCAGGGCTCCGTCTCCACGACCCCGGCCTCGCGCAGCACCTTCAGGTGGTTGGAGAGGTTCGTCTGCTTGGCGCCCGTCTCCTCCACGAGGTGGGTGGTGCAGAGGGTCTCGCGCGCGAGCAGGGTCACGATCCGGAGCCTGAGCGGGTCGGCCAGCACCCGAATCAGATCAGTGTCGACTGACGTCATCATGGGCTGATACTGTCACATCAGCCGGGCCTGACACCAGTCCGAGCTGACCCGCGACACCCTGGACGCCGACGTCACCGAACCGCTCACGCGGCTCGCGCCCTGAACCCCCTGGCCACCAACCCAAGGAAGAACAGATGTCCTCCGCTCTCCCCCAGCCCGGCGGCCGGGAGGTACCCGCAGCCGCCTCCGTCCTCTTCGTCTGCATCCACAACGCGGGCCGCTCCCAGATGGCGGCCGGGTTCCTCCGCCACCTCGCGGGCGACCGCGTCGAGGTCCGCTCCGCCGGCTCGGTCCCCGGTGACCAGGTCAACCCCTCCGCGGTGGCCGCCATGGCCGAGCTGGGCATCGACATCTCCGACCAGAAGCCGAAGGTGCTCACCCCCGAGGCCGCTCAGGCCTCCGACTACATCATCACCATGGGCTGCGGCGACGCCTGCCCGTACTTCCCCGGCAAGACGTACCTCGACTGGCAGCTCGAGGACCCCGCCGGCCAGGGCGTCGAGGCCGTCCGCCCCATCCGCGACGAGATCAAGGGCCTCGTCGAAGGCCTGATCGCCGAGATCGACGCCAAGAACCAGGCGTGACCGCCGCGACCGGGACCCGTACGGCGACCGGCGCCCGCGCTGCCCCGCGGCATGTCGCCGCCGCCTGCGGAAGACACGTGCGGCAGCTCACCGAACGAGCGGGAAACGACACCCCGAGCCGCCCCCGACCACGCAGGAGTCTCGTATGACGGACCCCGTTCCGCCCCTCTCCTCGTACCGGCCCGTCCGCCACCAGGTTCCGTACTTCGCGCAGTGGGAGTCGCCCGAGCTGGTCTCGGAGATCGTCACGGGCCGCCTGGACGCCGCCGACGACCCCCGCTGGCGGGCCTCCGGCGCCGACTCCCCCGAGGAGTACGCCTTCTGGTCGTGGCGGGCGTGCGGTATGGCCTGCCTGCGGATGGCGCTGACCCACTGGGGCCTCGACGCGCCCCCGAGCGTCACCCTCGGCAAGGAGTACCTCGAAGCGGGCGCGTACGTACCGAAGGAGGGCGGCCTGCACGGGCTGATCTACGAGCCCTTCGCCCGCCACACCCGGGAACGCTTCGGCCTCTACGCCGAATCCCGCCCCAGCCTCCCGCTGCACGAGGTCGCGTACCAGCTGCACGCCGGCCGCCTCGTCGTCCTGTCCGTCCACCCGGGCGTCCGCGACGGGGACACCGAGCCGCCCCACCGCGGCGGACACCTGGTGCTGGCCGTGGGGGCGGACCGGAACGCCGTCACGATCCACAACCCGTCGGGCCGGCACGGCACCTCGCAGCAGTTCGCCGACGTCCCGTGGCCGGTGATGCGCCGCTACTACGCCGGTCGCGGCGTCCTGCTCGGCCGCCCGGCCGACTGACCCCGCCCCTGGGTGGCCGCCCGCGCCGCGCAGGTCGTTCGTTCAGCGTTCCTCGAACTCCGGCCGCCAGTGGCCGAAGCGGGCGATCGGGCGCGATCATGATCAAGGTAAACTTGCGCCCGGTTCGATCACCGCTGGGTCATCGTCTGAGGGGGCTGGGGAGCCGGTGGAGCTGCGGGACATCGAGATCTTCCTGGTGCTGGCCGAGGAACTGCATTTCGGCCGGACGGCACAGCGGCTGCACGTCTCCCAGGCCCGCGTCAGCCAGGCCGTCAAGAAGCAGGAGCGGCGCATCGGCGCCGAGCTGTTCACCCGCACCAGCCGCACCGTACGCCTGACCGAGATCGGCCGGCAGTTCCGCGACGACCTGCAACCGGTCTACGCGGGCCTGCACGACTCCCTGGAGCGGGCCCGGCTGGCGGCCCGCGGCATCACCGCACAGCTGCGCGTCAGCCTGATGCCGTTCAACATGCCCGAACTGCACCCCTACTGGAAGGCCTTCCGCGCACGCCACCCGCAGTGCGAACTCCAGATCCGCCTGGAGACCTTCAACGACGTCTTCGGACGGCTCCGCTCCGGCAGCACCGACGTACTGATCACCTGGCTGCCGGTCGAGGAGCCGGACCTCACCGTCGGCCCCGCCTTCTGCACCGACTCCCGGGTCCTCGGCGTGCGTGCCGAACACCCCTTCGCCGGGCGGGAGTCCGTGCCCCTGGAGCTGCTCGCCGAGTTCCCGCACGCCACCTCCCTCGACGTCCCGGACTACTGGGAGGACAGCTACCTGCCCTTCCACACCCCACGGGGCCGGCGGATCGAGCGCCTCAAGCTGGCGGACAACTCCGACGAGCTGGTCAGCCTGATCGGCATGGGCGAGATCATCCACACCTTCCCCAGCCACGTCACCAGGTACTGGGGCATGTCCCACATCCGGTGGCTGCCCATCCCCGAGATCGGGAACCTGACCTTCGTCCTGGTCTGGCGGACCGAAGCCGAGAACGACCTCATCCGCGCCCTGGCCGCCACGGTCCGGGACCTCGGCGTCTTCCACTTCTGACCCGGCCCGGCCGGGCTCCGGCCGGGTCTTGGCGGGCCAGGTTTCTTGCGGTGCAAGGTACCTGCCGACTATCTTGTACCGCATGACAAAGGACCTGTCCGCGGCCGGTGACCAGCGGCGCAGTCAGCTCCTGCGCGGCGTGCTCGACCTGTGCCTGCTCTCGTTGATCGCCGAACGACCCCGGTACGGCTTCGAGTTCGCCGAGGCGCTCGCCGCCGGCGGGCTGGAGCTGGTCAGTGACGGCAGCATCTATCCCCTGCTCGCACGGATGGAGCGGGCAGGGCTCGTCTCCTCGTACCGTGCTCCGTCCCCGAGCGGCGGCGCCCCGCGCAAGTACTACCGCCTGACCGGGGCGGGGCACGCCGAGCTGAGCGGCGGCCGCGCCGACTGGCTCGCCTTCGCCGGGCAGGTGGGCCGCGTCCTGACCACGACGGAACCCACGGGGGGAACCACGCCATGACGAACACGCAGATCCTCGCCGCCTGCCGCAGCAACTGGGAATACCGGGGCATCGACGACGCGTCGGTGAGGGAGATGCTCGCCGAGCTCTCCGCACACCTGGAGGACGCGGAGGCGGCCGGCCGCACACCACAGGACGTCGTCGGCGACAACGTCCGTGCCTTCGCCGCCGCATGGGCGCGGGCACGCGCCCCGCTCCCGCGCCGGGTGCTGCGCACCGCCTCCCTGGGGTGCTTCGCCATCGGCGTGGTCCTGCTCCTCTCGTACGTGCCCCGGTGGACCACCGGCCTGGACGTGACCCCCGGATACCTCGCCTTCTGGGCGGTGCTCGGCAGCGTCACCGTCGTCTGGGAGCTGCGGCGCGGCAACCTCGGCATACGCCGGAGCTGGGCGGTCGCCTGCGCCGCCGCTCTGCCCGCGGCGCTCCTCACGGACCGGCTCGCCGGTGACGGGGTGCTGTTCGAGCTGCCCCTGTGGGCGGCGCCGGTCCTGCTGCTGCCCGGACTGCCGTACGCCGTGGCCGACGCCCGGGCCAGGAGGAGCGGCCGGGCGTGAGCGCAGGCCCGAGCGGCGGCGTCAGTAGAGGCGGTTGACGACGTTGCGCATCGTGGTGTTCTTGAAGTAGTCCACGGGCGGGGCGCTCCAGTTGCCCTCCCACTCGAGGAGGGTGACGGTGTCACCGTCACGGCCCACTCCGAACAGGTGGTTGTGGTAGAGGCTGGTGTCGAAGGTGTACGTCAGGCGCATGCCCTGGACGGTGACGCCCTCTTCCACGTCCACCGCCCCGTAGTCGAATCCGGTCACCACGGTGTGGGGCCCTTCGTAGAGCCGCGGGCAGTCCGCGTAGGCCTGCCGGGCGCGGACCGCGAAGGCGGCGGCCTCGGCTTCCGTCTTGAAGACCACGGTGTTCTGCCTGCCCGCGGCCGTCTCGGACGTGGCGACCTCACGGCTCCGCACGTTCACCTCGGGCGCCTGGTTGTCCGGCCAGAAGCCGAAGCAGGCGGTGAAGTTGTTCCAGCCCCGGACGGCTGGTTCAGCGACACCGGTCCGGCGCGGCCGCGCCTGGCTCCGCGCGAGCGGCAGGTCCTGCGCGACTACGCGTCCGGACTGACCCTGAAGGCGACCGCCCGGCGCGCCGGGATCAGCGTCAACACCGCGAAGTACTACCTGGACCAGGTCAAGGAGAAGTACCGCCAGGCGGGCCGTCCGGCCCACGCGAAGATCGAACTGGCCCAACGGGCCCACGAGGACGGCTTCCACACCTGAGCGACCTCGCGTCCGGGTGCCGGCGCGGATCGTGCTCGGCGTCGTGGCGCGTGGCCCGCGGGCGGGGTGTCAGGGGCGGAGTGCGTGGACGCCCTCGTCGTTCGCGAAGTACAGCAGCCCGTCGGCGGCGAGGGGCGGGGGCCCCGAGGTGCTCTCTCCCGCACTCACCCGCCAGAGGGCCTTGCCCGTGCGGGCGTCATGGCAGTACCAGTCCCGCAGGCAGCAGACGAACAGAAGGCCCCCCGGAGCCACGCCCGCCCCGTAGGAGGCCTCCCGGCGATCGCTCCGCCAGCGTTCGCGACCGGTGCGCGCGTCATAGGAGCGCAGCGTCGTGCGGCCGTCGTCGAAGCCGCCGTCCTCGCTCCAGCACAGGTACACGCAGTCCTGGTCCGCGGCGAGGGCGGCGCTTTCGTTGAGGGTGGTCGAGAAGGCGGGCGCGGTCCAGCGGAGCTCGCCCGACGCGGCGTCGAAGGCCTGCAGCCGCTGTGCGTCGCCCCTGCGGCGGCCGGGCGCGCTGATGTAGACGGCGTCGCCGTGCGCCACGGGCACCGAGGCGTGCGCCGCCGGTGCGGTCCAGCGGACGGCGCCGGTGCGCGGGTCGTACGCCACCAGCTCGGAGCCGATGCCGACGTTGCCGTTGCGCCCGAAGCGCAGTCCCGCGGCGGAGGCGTCCAGGGTGCACCGGCCGCCCGGCGCGTGCGGTGCCGCCGACCAGCGGACGGCGCCGGTACGCGGGTCGAACGCGGTCAGGCTCCCGCCCGGCGGGTTGGCGTACACGAGGCCGTCGCGCACCTCCAGGAGCGCGGCATCGGCGTGCCACAACAGGTCGCCGTTGCCCGTGTCGAGTGCGTACAGGACGGGGGGCGGCGGGTCGGGGTCCTCGTCGTAGGTGTACGGCAGGAAGCTGACCAGGGCGGTGGAGCCGCTGGTCCACACCGCCCCCGCGCTGGGTTTCCGCAGGCGGCTTCCCGGGGCCTGGTGCCACATCGGCTCACCGTCCGCGGTGCGCAGCGCGTGCACGGCGCCGCCGTCCGTGGCCACGAACACCGCACCCGGCGTCACGGCCGGTGCGCCGGGGAGGGCCCCGGCCAGCGGTGCGCGCCAGCGGCGGCGGCCGGTGGCCGCGTCGAGCGCGTACAGCCCGTCCTTCTTCGACCTGACGTAGGCCACTCCGTCCCGGTGCACCACCCCGGCGTGGTCGAAGCCCTGGGCACCGCCGTCACGGTCCCGCAGGGGCAGGGTCCACAGCGGCTCACGGACCGGCGGTCCGGCCTTCTCGGGCGCGCCGCCCAGGACGTCGCACGCGGAGGTGGTGAGGGCGAGCCCGCCCGCCACACCGGCCGCCGCCAGCTTCAGGACCTGGCGGCGGTCGGCCTGCTGCTGTCGCCCCCCGGATGTACGCATGGGGGCAGGCTAAGCGACGGCTGCGGAGGGCGGCTACGTCCCAGGCGGCCCGCAAGCGGCACCGGGGAGAAGGGTGCCGCTTGCGGTCATCGGCCCGCCGGGGGTCCCGCCGAACCGGTGAGACGTGCCGCCGCCACTGAGCCGCATGTCCCCGATCCGATTGCTCAAACCCCGTCCGCGGAAAGGGATTTGGGACCAGGTGTGGGGCGTCCGGGGCGTCGGGGGTGCTGCGGTCAGACGTTGCCGCGCCAAGCGCCGGTTTCGCGGCCGCGCTCCTCGATGAAGTGCTTGAACCGCTTGAGGTCACCCTTGACCTGACGGTCGACGAAGCCGAGCTTGTCGCCGATGTTCTCGGCCATCCCCTCGGGATCGAAGTCCATCATCAGGGTGACCTCCGTATGGGCCGGGTCGATCGGGCGGAAGGTGACCAGACCCGACTGCTCCGTCTCGCCTCCCACGGTGACCCAGGCGACCTTGCTGTCGGGGACCTGCTCGGTGATCTCCGCGTCGAACTCACGCTGCACGCCGCCGACCTTCGTCACCCAGTGGGTGAGCGTGTCGGTGCGCTGCTCGATGTGCTCGACCCCGTCCATGAACTCGGGGAACGACTCGAACTGCGTCCACTGGTTGTAGGCGGTGGTGATCGGGACGTTGACCTCGATGGATTCCCTGACCTGCGACATGACCGATCCTCGTTCCTTGCGTGGGCGGCCGCCCGCCCCGTTCGGGCGGGGGCGGACGGAGAAGACTCGTAATGCCTTCCCTCCAGCCGCCCCTGCCCCTGCCCGGCCGCGGCACACCACCCTCCCGGAAAACGGACGGCGGGCGTGTCGGCGCATCCGGCCCCCTCCCGTTCGCCCGACCGCCGCCGTCGCCGTAGGGCGGCTCCTCACCGCCACGCCCGGAATGCGGGGGCGGCCCGTGCGGGGCAGGGTGGTGCACCCGTCCCCCCTCGCACCGGAGGTACGACGGCGATGCCGCAGAAGGTCATCACGGTGCCGGATCCCCCGACCGCCCGGGCCGGCTCCGTCACGGCCCGCGGCCGTCGGGAGGACCTGGTCCGGCTGGGGTCGGGCCGCCGCGTACGGCGCCGTCCAGCTGCTCCTCGTCGTACCGGGTACCGGGCTGGGGTGGGACGAGACGGTGTGAGCCAGGTGGCCGCTGAGGCCCCGGCCGCGTTCGGCCCGGTCGGGCTGCCGAGGGGTTTCAGGCGGCCAGGCTGAACAAACCGCCCGCGGAGACGAGGGTGAAGGCGGGGATCCCGGTGCGGACGGTGAGGGGAGTGCCGCTGTTGGTGGTGCTGCCGTTGCCGAGCTGGCCCACGCTGTTGTCGCCCCAGGCCCTGACCGTGCCGTTGGAGAGCAGGGCGAGGCTCGTGGTGTTGGCGGGGGTCCGGCCGGCCTGGCCTTGCCTGATCACGCGCAGCCGGGGCAGACGGGCTGGTGGTGAGCGTAGGGAGGTGGTGCGTCGTGCCCGTCATCCGCAGCTGGGCCGAGCGCCTCAAGGGCGGCGCCGCCGCGTTCGGTGAGCGCAGGGCGCGGGCTCTGGCACGTCAGGAGGCGCAAGCCGTAGCCGAACGGGTTGGGGAGGCGCGCGCCGGACAGCGGGCCCGCCCGAGTTCCGCGGCCCCCGCGCAGGCGGTGCCCTGGGGCATACGGGTCGCGGCGGAGGCGGGCTGGCGCTTCGTGGTGATCGCCGCCGCCCTGTGGATCTTGATGCGGGTGATCGGGTCCGTCCGGCTGGCCGCGCTGGCGTTCATGGCGGCACTGCTGGTCACCGCGCTGCTCCAGCCGACGGTCGCCCGCCTGCAACGGTGGGGCCTGTCCCGGGGGCCGGCCACCGCGGTCACGGCGGTCTGCGGGTTCATCGTCCTCGGTCTGGCGGGCTGGTTCGTCGTATGGCAGGTGCTCAACAACCTCGGCAGTCTGTCCAGCCGCCTCCAGGAAGGCATCGAGGAGCTGAAGCGCTGGCTCGTGAACAGCCCGCTCCACGTGACCGAGGAGCAGATCAACGACATCGCGGGCCGGCTGAGCGATGCGATCGGCACGGGCGCCGACAACATCGCCTCGACCGGCCTCCAGGGCGTGACGATCCTGGTCGAGCTGATCACCGGGGTGCTCCTGACCGTCTTCTGCACGCTGTTCCTGCTGTACGACGGCAGGCGCATCTGGGAGTGGACCCTGCGCCTCGTACCGGCCGCGGCCCGGCCCGCGATGGCCGGGGCGGGCCCGCCGGCCTGGCGCACCCTGACCGCGTACGTGCGCGGAACGATGATCGTCGCCATGATCGACGCGGTCTTCATCGGCGTCGGCATCCACTTCCTCGGGGTGCCGCTGGCCGTGCCCATCGCCGTCGTGATCTTCCTGGCCTCGTTCGTGCCGCTGGTCGGAGCGGTCGCCTCGGGCGCGCTCGCCGTGATCGTCGCCCTGGTCACCCAGGGACTGTTCACCGCGGTGATGACCCTGATGGTGGTACTGATCGTCCAGCAGATCGAGGGCCACGTCCTCCAGCCGTTCATCCTGGGACGCGCCGTCCGCGTGCACCCCCTGGCCGTGGTCCTGGCGGTCGCCTCGGGCGGGCTGATCGCCGGCATCGGCGGGGCGGTCATCGCGGTCCCGCTGGTCGCCGTCACCCACACGGTCGTCGGCCACATCCGGGCCGGCGCGGACGAAGACCCGGACGCGGTACCGGACCCCGCCGCCACCGGTCAGGACCGGGCGGGACGGCCGGCCCCGGGCGCGGACGGCAACGCGGACCGGGATGCGGCCGGGTACGCGGACCACTCCGCGGAGCGGGAGGAGGACCGCTACGAGGACCGGCCGGCGGCCCGGCGCGAAGAAGACCGCCCCGCGCCCGAGACCCCGGACCGCAAGGAGAACCCGCCGTAGCCGGCCGCCCCGGCGCCCCCACGACAGCGGGTCAGCGGGTCAGCGGCGGGCGGCATTCCGCCGGGCCCAGCCGGTGGCGGCCACCACCTGGCGCGCGATGTCCACGACAGGCCGTCCGTCCGTCAGCACCCGTACGGTCCCCGCGCAGGCCCGCTCGTCCAGAAGCCGCGCCGTGCGTGCGCTGCCCCTCAGCTCCTGCTCCAGCTCCGAGCCGAGTTCCCGGCCGACCAGCCGCGCGGGTGGTGGCGTCGGAAGCGGTGAGCAAGACCCGCGTGATACGCACCCCCTCCCCCATGGCACGCTCGAACATGCCGGTCGCCTCCGGCAGCACGCTCGCGGTGTTCGTGTAGACCAGACGGCGGTAGCCGCGCCGGGTGGGGGACCGCCACGGCCCGCAGCAACGCCGAACCCTCCCAGCCCACCGTCGTCTTGCCGGCCCCGGCCCGCCCTCCGATGAGCAGTACTTCCGCGTGATCCATGGACGCAGCGTGCCAGTCGGCGACCGCCTCACGCGATCCGATAGCGACCTGTCCGTCCCCCTGACGGCGTCCCCGCCCGGATGTCACGCCTCGGCCGGCACGTCCGGTCGGCAGTGGACGTCGACAACGCCTACACCGGCCTCACCGCCGCATGGGTACTCGCCCGCGCACTCGACCTGCAGCCCGCTTCGGGGCGGCAGCGGATTCGGGCCCCGCCCTACTCCTCCGGCTCCCAGGCGCGGAGCAGGTCGAACAGCCCTCCGTCGCCGTCAACGTGCAAGGACGCGGCGGGGATTCGGTCGTACAGGTAGAGGACCAACTCACTGGCCGTGCCGTGGACGGAGGCGCCGGCCGCGTCCGAGTCCTCGCCCTTCGCGGCCGTGGGCGCGGGGATGCGGGTGGAGCGCGCGCCGTCGCCGTCGACCGTGAGGCGCCAGGAGCGGCCCTCGGCGGTGTGGAAGTCGAAGGTCGTCGGCTTGTGCGGCCAGGCGCTGGGCGTCGCGACGCAGGTGAACAGGAACTCCTCGACACCGTCGAGTGCGGCCCCGGCCGGCAGCGGCTGCGGGGCGCCCGCGGCGAGCTGGGCGTCGTAGGTGTGCACCGCGCTCTCCTGGACCCGGTGCCGGGCGACTCCGCCGGCGGTCCGCGGCGTCTGCAGGGCGCTCCACCACGCCCAGCAGGCGGCGTCCGGTCCGGCCTCGCGCAGGGTGCTCAGCAGAAGCTGCGTCGACGCGGCCAGCCAGGCCAGCATGGCCTCGCTCTCCCGCGGTACTTCCAGAGCGGCGCGCGCGGCTACGGCCTCGGCGGGAGGAGCGTCGGCCGGCCCGGCGCCGACGATGGCGGCCCAGTAACGGTCTCCTCCACCGAGGTGCTTCACCAGATCGAACAGCGTCCACCCGGGGCAGCTCGGCACCGGTGCGTCGAGACTGGGCGCGGCGGCGACCGCGGTGCGGAAGGCGGTCGACCGCTCATCGATCAGGCGCAGCAGGTCGGCGAACTCAAGATTCTTGTCCACGCCGGATGCCTATCACCGCGCTCCGGTGATCGGACAGCGATTTTCATAGTCCCGCCGATCGGCCAGTACCTCCGGTCGGCCAGTACCCCCGGCGCGCCACGATCCTGCGGCGCTGCGGGGAAGAGACCCTCCGAGAGGATGGTCTCGACGCCGTCGTCTCGGCGGCTCGGCCGTGCGGCCACCGCGCCGCCGAGCCGGGCCGGCCCGGCCCGGTCGGGTCCGGGCCGTCCGGACCGGGCCGGGGCGCGGCGGGACGGGGAGCGTGCCCGGTCAGGGGCGGCGGCCCGTGGTGGAGGCGAAGCCGAGCCAGGTGTGGCGGTTGTTCCACCAGCACCAGCCGACCTTGGGGGCGCCGCGCCGCTCGCGGCCGTCCCGTCCGGTGCCGTTGCTGATCCAGACCGCCGGGGTGCGGGCGTCCAGAGCGCCGTTGTCCTTGCGCAGGCGGGAGCCGATGGTCATGAAGCAGCGGTTGCGCTCCAGGGCCTGCGGCTGCTGGAGCACCCAGTGGATGCCCTCGGTCAGCAGCAGCGGGCTGCGGCCCTCCGCGGTGAGGGCGGGCAGTGCCTCCTCCGGGCTCCAGTTGGACATGCGGTCGCCCCGGTCGGGCGCGGCGACGAGGTAGAGGGGCGCGTCGGGCAGCTCCACCTCGTGGGGGGCGAACCGGTCGACGTCGTGCATGTCGGTGACGACGAAGCCGGGCTTGTCCTGGCGGTGCAGCAGCGGGGCGAGGGCGGACGCGGGGGCCCGGTCCGGGTGGACGGCGAGCAGGACGTCCTCGCCGCCGGCGGCGGCGAAGGCCCGTACCTCGGCGGCGGAGATCCCGGCGATCTCGGGTACGCCGAGCTCGATCAGGTGCTCGGCCTGGACGGCGAGCGGCGGAAGCGGGGGTAGGACGTCACCGGAAGCGGAGCCGGTCACAGGGGTGGGCGTGGAGTTGGGCACGGTACTCCCTCGGTTCGTGGACGAAGCAGTGGATGAGGCGGTGGACGAAGCAGTGGACGTTTCGGGGCGGTTCGAAGGGCGGGTCATCGGCTCAGGTCCCTGAAGCGCTTGACCGCCAGGGGGAAGAACACCGCGATCAGGGCCGCCGGCCAGGCGACCGCGAGCAGTTCCGCGTGGGTGGCGGCCCAGGAGCCGCCGCCGGCACCGGGGTTGCCGAACAGGCCGCGTACGGCGGTGCACGTCGCCGACAGCGGGTTCCATTCCACGATCGCGCCCAGCCAGGCAGGCATCGACTGCGGTGCGGCGATGGCGTTGGACAGGAAGGTGACGGGCCAGACCAGGATCTGTACGGCCTGCACCAGTTCCGGCCTGCCCGCGACCAGCGCCAGGTGGATGCCCATCCAGAGCATCGCGAACCGGAGCAGCAACAGCAGTCCCAGCGCCGCCAGGAACGAGGCGAATCCCTGGTGCCAGCGCCATCCGAGCGCATATCCGACCGCGATCATCACGCTGAGGCCGACCGCCGACTGGAGCATGTCGGCGACGCTGCGTCCGACCAGGACCGCGCCGGAGTACATCGGCATGGCCCGGAACCGGTCGATGACCCCCTTGCCCAGGTCCTGGGTGACCGCGAGCATCGTCGCGTCGAGGCCGAAGGCCATGGTCATGGCGAACATGCCGGGCACCAGGTAGGAGGTGAAGTCGCCGTCGACGCCCCGTCCGCCCCCGATCAGATAGCCGAACATCATCAGCATCATCACCGGGAAGACGAGCCCGACCACCACCTGAGCGGGCCGGCGCGCCCAGTGGGCCAGCTCGCGCCTGGTCATCGTCCAGGAGTCGGCGGCCGCCCAGCGCAGCTTCGAACCGGTGCTGCCGTGCGCCGTACCCACAGTGAGCGTCGCACTCATGCGGCCTCCTCCTTGGTCAGGTGGATGAAGACTTCGTCGAGCGTCGGCCGGCGCACCGCGATGTCCTGCGCCTCGATGCCGGCGGCCTCCAGGGCCCGCACCGTCTCGGTCAGGGCCCGCATCCGGTCGGTGACCGAGGTGCTGACCAGCCTGCGGTCCTCGTCCACCACCGCCTCGCCGGGCAGGAGGGACGACGCGCGTGCCAGTTGCGCCGCGTCGTGCAGCACCACGTCGATGCGGTCGCCGCCCGTCATGGACTTCAGCTCCTCCGCCGTGCCCTGCGCGATGACCCTGCCGTGGTCGATGACCGCGATGCGGTCGGCCAGTTGGTCGGCCTCCTCCAGGTACTGCGTCGTCAGCAGGACGGTCGTACCGCCGTCCACCAGCGAGCGGACCGCGTTCCACACCTCCGTGCGGCCCCGGGGGTCGAGTCCGGTCGTGGGCTCGTCCAGGAAGAGCACCTGCGGCCGGGAGATCAGCGACGCCGCGAGGTCCAGCCGGCGCCTCATACCGCCGCTGTAGTGCCTGACGGCCTTGCCGCCGGTGTCCGCGAGCCCGAACCGGGCGAGCAGTTCATCGGCCCGGGTGCCCGCGCGGCGCGCGCCGAGGCGGTGGAGCCTGCCGAACATCTCCAGGTTCTGCCGGCCGCTGAGTTCCTCGTCCACCGCGGCGTTCTGGCCGAGCATCCCGATCCGTGAGCGCACCTCGCGGGCCCGGGTCCGTACGTCCGCTCCCGCCACCTCCACGCGTCCTTCGTCAGGGCGCAGCAGCGTGGACATGATGCGCACCGCGGTGGTCTTGCCGGCGCCGTTCGGGCCGAGGATCCCCTGGACCGTCCCGGCATCGACGGTGAGATCAAGGCCGTCGAGGGCCCGCTTGTCCCCGTACCTCTTCCGCAGGCCTTCGACGATGATCGCCGGATCGCGGTCGGACAATGCACCCTCCCCGTCTCGTCAAACTTGACTACTTGCCGCACAGTACGAGCTCCCGAACAGTTAGTCAAACTTGATTACCCGGCAAGGGCGCACCCGGCGGCAGGCTGGTCAAACTTGTCTACCGATAGGCTAGTCAAAGTTGTCTTGAAGGGAGACGCCCATGTCTGCGATCCGGCTGCTGGTCCTCGGCGCGGTCCGCCAGCACGGACGGGCACACGGCTACCAGGTGCGCAACGACCTGGAGTACTGGGGCGCCCACGAATGGTCCAACGCCAAGCCGGGCTCGATCTACCACGCCCTCAAGCAGATGGCGAAGGAGGGACTCCTCCTGGCGCACGAGGTCGCACCGAGCACCGTCGGCGGCCCGCCCCGGGTCGAGTACGAGATCACCGAGCAGGGAACCGAGGAGTACCTCACGCTGCTGCGCCAGGCCCTGACCTCGTACGACCAGAAGATGGACGTGCTCTCCGCCGGCGTCGGGTTCATCGTCGACCTGCCGCGGGACGAGGCCGTCGCGCTCCTCAGGGAGAGGATCGAGCGGCTTCAGCAGTGGCGGTCCTCGGTCACCGAGTACTACACGCCGGAGAACGGGCCCGGCCAGCTCGGGCACATCGGCGAGATCATGAACATGTGGCTCCACTCCGCCGACAGCGAAGCGGCCTGGACCCGCGGACTGATCGGCCGGATCGAGAACGGCGCCTACACCTTCGCCGGCGAGGGCGAGCCCTTCGTGGCCGTGCTCGCCGAGGGCGAGCCGAACCCGTACGCCACAGGCCCCCACCCCGAGGACCTCCCCTGAGGCCGTGAATCGGAGCTGAGTCCCCGGACGCCCCGAGTCGGCACGGGGGCGAACCGGCCCACCGGACACGCCACCACCCCGGTGAGGAATTGCCGCCTTCTTGACGGCGGCGCACGGGATGCGCTGGGGGTCCGTAAAGGGCGCGTCAACGCAGGTCAGTGGGCGTTCGCGGGCTCGCGCGCGTCAGGACGCCGTCAAGAGTTCCCCGCCGTGCGTATGGAGACCGTCAAGGCGTCTTAACGCCGGGATGAAGACACGGTTATCTCGTCATCGGCCATCTGGCCGATTCATCACTTCCCTCTTCATCCAGGAGCTCACGATGGCCGATCTGGCCTTCGTCGTCACCACGGTCGCGGTCTTCGCACTGGTGGCCCTCATCGCCCGGGGGGTGACCAGGCTGTGACGGTCGAGAACATCGTCGGCCTGCTGGTCGCCGCCTCCCTGCTCGGTTACCTCGTCCTCGCCCTCGTGCACCCGGAGAGGTTCTGAGCAGATGAGTCCCCAAACCGCCGGCGTGCTCCAGCTCCTCGCGCTGATGGCCGCACTCGCCCTCGTCTACCGCCCGCTGGGCGACTACATGGCGCGGGTCTACTCCTCCGAGAAGCACTACCGCCCGGAGAAGTGGATCTACAAGGCCATCGGCGCCAACCCCGCCGCCGAGATGCGCTGGCCCGCCTACCTGCGCGGTGTCCTGGCCTTCTCCGCCGTAAGCGTCCTCTTCCTCTACGCCCTGCAGCGCTTGCAGGGCATCCTGCCCGGCTCGCTCGGCTTCGCCTCGATCGACCCGGACCAGGCGTTCAACACCGCCGCATCGTTCGTGGCGAACACCAACTGGCAGTCGTACGCCGGTGAGCAGGCCATGGGCCACGTCGTGCAGACCGGCGGCCTGGCGGTGCAGAACTTCGTGTCGGCCGCGGTCGGCATGGCCGTCGCGGTGGCGCTCGTACGGGGCTTCGCGCGCTCCCGCACCGGTGAGCTGGGCAACTTCTGGGCGGACCTGGTGCGCGGCACCGTACGGATCCTGCTGCCCCTGGCGGTCGTCGGCGCGGTCGTCCTGGTCGCGTGCGGTGTGATCCAGAACTTCGCCGGGATCCACGAGGTCGGCCAGTTCATGGGCGGCACCCAGCAGTGGAACGGCGGGGCGGTGGCCTCGCAGGAGGTCATCAAGGAGCTGGGGACGAACGGCGGCGGCTACTTCAACGCCAACTCCGCGCACCCCTTCGAGAACCCGACCCCGTTCTCGAACCTCTTCGAGATCTTCCTGATCCTGGTCATCCCGTTCTCCCTGACCCGCACCTTCGGCCGGATGGTCGGGAACCTGCGTCAGGGCTGCGCGATCCTCGCGACGATGGTCATCATCTGGATCACCTTCACCGCGCTGATGACGGGGACCGAATTCGCCCACCACGGCCCGGCCTTCGAGATCGCGGGCGGGGCGATGGAGGGCAAGGAGACCCGCTACGGGATCGGCGCTTCCGCGATCTTCTCGGTGGCGACCACGCTGACCTCGACCGGTGCGGTGAACTCCTTCCACTCCTCCTACACGGGTCTGGGCGGCGGTATCCAGCTGCTGGGCATGCAGTTGGGCGAGATCGCGCCCGGCGGGGTGGGTTCCGGCCTGTACGGCATGCTGATCACGGCGATCATCGCGGTGTTCATCGCCGGTCTGATGGTCGGCCGCACCCCCGAGTACCTGGGCAAGAAGATCGGCACCCGCGAGATCAAGTTCGCGGCCTGCTACATCCTGATCACCCCGGCCCTGGTCCTGGGCTTCACCGCTGCGGCGATGGCCCTGGACACCCCGGTGAACTCGATGACGAACACGGGCGCCCACGGCTTCTCGGAGATCCTCTACGCCTACACCTCGGGCGCCAACAACAACGGCTCGGCCTTCGCGGGCCTGAACGCCGACACGCAGTGGTTCAACAGCACCATCGGCATCGCCATGCTGCTGGGCCGTTTCCTGCCCATGGTCTTCGTCCTCGCGCTGGCCGGCTCGCTCGCCGAGCAGAAGCCCGTGCCCGAGACCGCGGGCACCCTGCGCACCGACAAGCCCCTCTACGCCGGCCTGCTCGTCGGAACCACCCTCATCGTCACCGGTCTGACCTATTTCCCGGCCCTGGCACTGGGTCCGCTCGCCGAAGGGCTCGCATCATGAGCACCGCCACTCCCACCAGGGCTCCGCACCAGGACCTGCCCACCGGCCACAAGCCGGGCGGTGAACGCGTGGGCGGGGGCCTGTTCGACCCCCAGCAGTTGCTGAAGTCCTTCCCCGACGCGGTCCGCAAGCTCGACCCCCGCGTCATGATCAAGTCGCCGGTCATGTTCGTGGTCCTGGTCGGCTCGGTGGTCACCACCGTGCTGGCGCTGAAGGATCCGGGCGACTGGTTCGGCTGGGCGATCACGGCGTGGCTGTGGCTGACCACGATCTTCGCGAACCTCGCGGAGGCCGTGGCCGAGGGCCGGGGCAAGGCGCAGGCGGACACCCTGCGCAAGGCCAAGACCGACTCCGTCGCGCGACGCCTGAAGCAGGACGGACGGGGCGAGGAGCAGGTCCCGGGTGCGGAGCTGCGTATCGGCGACCTGGTGGTGTGCGAGGCCGGGGACGTCATCCCCGGCGACGGTGACGTCGTCGAGGGCGTCGCCTCCGTGGACGAGTCGGCCATCACCGGCGAGTCCGCGCCGGTGATCCGGGAGTCGGGCGGCGACCGCTCGGCCGTCACGGGCGGGACGAAGGTGCTGTCCGACCGGATCGTCATCAAGATCACGACGAAGCCCGGTGAGACCTTCATCGACCGGATGATCGCCCTCGTGGAGGGCGCGGCCCGGCAGAAGACGCCCAATGAGATCGCGCTGAACATCCTGCTCGCGTCCCTCACGATCGTCTTCCTGCTCGCGGTCGTGACCCTGCAGCCGTTCGCGATCTACGTGGGCGCCGAGCAGTCGATGATCGTACTCACGGCCCTGCTGGTCTGTCTGATCCCCACCACGATCGGTGCGCTGCTGTCCGCGATCGGCATCGCCGGCATGGACCGCCTGGTCCAGCGCAACGTGCTCGCCATGTCCGGCCGCGCGGTGGAGGCCGCCGGTGACGTCTCCACGCTGCTGCTCGACAAGACCGGCACCATCACCCTCGGCAACCGGCAGGCCTGCGAATTCGTCCCGGTCAAGGGCATCGCGGAGGCCGAGCTGGCCGATGCCGCCCAGCTGTCGTCGCTGGCCGACGAGACCCCCGAGGGCCGCTCCATCGTCGTCCTCGCGCAGGAGAAGTACGGACTGCGCGAACGCCACCAGGGCGAGCTCGCCCACGCCGAGTGGATCGCCTTCACCGCCCAGACCCGCATGTCGGGCGTGGACGTCGACGGCAGGAAGATCCGCAAGGGTGCGACCGGTTCGGTCGTGGCCTGGGTGAAGGAGCAGGGCGGCGGCGTCTCCGAGGACACGCGGACACTGACCGACCGGATCTCCGAAGCCGGCGGTACGCCGCTGCTGGTCGCCGTCGAGGACACCGAGGGTGCCCGTGTCCTGGGAGTCATCCACCTCAAGGACGTGGTCAAGGAGGGCATGCGCGAGCGGTTCGAGGAGCTGCGGCGCATGGGCATCAAGACGGTCATGATCACCGGTGACAACCCGCTGACCGCGAAAGCCATCGCCGAAGAGGCGGGCGTGGACGACTACCTCGCCGAGGCGACGCCCGAGGACAAGATGGCCCTCATCAAGCGCGAGCAGGCCGGCGGCAAGCTCGTCGCGATGACCGGCGACGGCACGAACGACGCCCCCGCCCTCGCGCAGGCCGATGTCGGGGTGGCGATGAACACCGGTACCTCGGCCGCCAAGGAGGCCGGGAACATGGTGGACCTGGACTCCAACCCCACCAAGCTCATCGAGATCGTCGAGATCGGCAAGCAGCTCCTGATCACCCGGGGCGCGCTGACGACGTTCTCCATCGCCAACGACGTGGCGAAGTACTTCGCGATCATCCCGGCCATGTTCGCCGTGGTCTACCCGGGCCTGGACAAGCTCAACATCATGGGCCTGGCCTCCCCCGAGTCGGCGATCCTCTCGGCCGTCATCTTCAACGCGCTGATCATCATCGCCCTCGTGCCGCTCGCCCTCAAGGGGGTCCAGTACAAGCCGACCAGCGCCGACAAGATGCTCCGCCGCAACCTCGGCCTCTACGGACTGGGCGGCCTGATCGCCCCGTTCATCGGCATCAAGCTCATCGACCTGCTCATCTCCCTCATCCCCGGAATCGGCTGACCCCATGAACAACTCTGTAGGAAACGCGGCACGGTTGCTCGGTGCGGGACTGCGGGCCCTGCTCGTCCTGACCGTGATCTGCGGGATCGTCTACCCGCTCGCCGTCACCGGGATCGCCCAAACCCAGTTCAACGACAAGGCCAACGGCTCCGAGATCAAGGACAAGAACGGTCAGACCGTCGGCTCCTCCCTCATCGGCCAGACCTACGACCTGCCGAAGAACGATCCGAACGACGCCGAGGAAGCCGCCCGGCCCGACCTGAAGTGGTTCCAGCCGCGCCCCTCCAACGGCCTGGGCAGCAACAGCGTCAACACGCAGTACGCGCTGATCCTCTCCGGCGCCACCAACCGTGCCGCCGACAACGGCGCCGTCAACGGCACCTGCACCAAGGACGCCGAGGAAGGCACCCTCTGCGCCCAGGTCGTCTCCGCCAAGGAAGCCGTCATCGCCGACAACTCCACCGCCGACTACCCGGTAAAGCCCCAGGACGTCCCCGCCGACGCCGTCACCTCCTCCGGCTCCGGCCTCGACCCGCACATCTCCCCCGCATACGCGCAGCTCCAGGTCCACCGCGTCGCCGAGCGCAACGGGCTCAAGGTCACGCAGGTCGAGAAGCTCGTCGCCGAACACACCACCGGCCGCACCCTCGGCTTCATGGGAGAGCCCCGCGTCAACGTCCTCGAACTCAACACCGCGCTGAAGGCACTCTCCACGAGCTGATGTTCCTCATCGCACGGACCAGGAGCGGGCGACGGACCATGGGACGCGGCAACGTCCCACGGGGCGCCGGCGTCGGCCTGGGTCTCGCGGTCGCCCGCGGCTTCATGGAGGCCATCGGCGGTACCCTCACCGCCGAGGACACCCCCGGCGGCGGCCTCACCATGGTCGTCACCGGCGCTCACCGGCCGTTCAGGAGCTGTGTGGTGGCCAGTTCGCGGTAGAGGGCGTCCGCCGTGAGGAGTTCGGCGTGGGTGCCCACCGCTCGTACGCGGCCCGCCTCCATCACGACGATGCGGTCGGCCGTGGTGACCGTGGACAGGCGGTGGGCGACGACGAGGACGGTGATGCGGCCGGCGATGTCGGTGATGGTGTCGCGCAGTGCCGCCTCGTTGGCCGCGTCGAGCTGCGAAGTGG
Source organism: Streptomyces sp. NPDC034043 (assembly GCF_055575675.1). Lineage (NCBI taxonomy): Bacteria > Bacillati > Actinomycetota > Actinomycetes > Kitasatosporales > Streptomycetaceae > Streptomyces > Streptomyces sp. NPDC034043. Next base: position 634,037 of record NZ_JBVISF010000001.1, on the reverse strand, counting down.
CTTCGTCGAGCAGCAGCAGTCGCGGGCGGCGCAGCAGGGCCCTGGCGATCGCGACGCGCTGGCGCTCTCCGCCCGAGAGTCTGCTGCCGCGGTGGCCGACGTCGGTATCGAGGCCATGGGGCAGGCGGTCCGTCACCGCGTCGAGGCGGACGAGGCGCAGGGCGTGGCGGAGTTCCTCCTCCGTGGCGTCGACCGCGCCCAGCGTCAGGTTCTCGCGCAGGGTGCCGGCGAGGACGGGCGCGTCCTGTTCCACGTATCCGATGGCGGCGCGCAGTTCGGCCAGGGGCCACTGCCGCACGTCCTTCCCGTCCAGCAGTACGTGCCCGTCGTCCGGCTCGTAGAAGCGTTCTATGAGGGAGAAGACCGTGGTCTTGCCCGTGCCGGACGGGCCGACGAACGCGGTCAGGCCTCCGCCTGGAACGGTGAAGGAGACACGGTGGTGTACCAGGGGCAGCCCGGGGCGGTAGGCGAAGCGGACCTCGCGGAAGGCCACGCGGGCGGGCAGCGGATCGCCCTGCGGCCGGCCCGTGTCCCCTCCCCTTCCACGGTGCGACGCCGCCCGGGGCTCCGGGTTCTCGACCTCCAGATTCTCCACCGCCAGGCTCTCGGCCTCCAGGATCCGGGCGGCGGCGGCCGATCCGATCTGCAACTGGACGACACCTTCCACCAGTTGGCCGATCCGGGGGGCGAGTGCGAAGAGGTAGAGGAGGAACGCGACCAGGGTGGAGACCCCGATGGCGCCGGAGGTGACGCGCGCGCCCCCGACCCCCAGCACGGCCAGGAAGCAGACCTGGACCACGACCGCCGAGAGGGTCGCGGACACCGCTTCCCAGGCGGCGGCGCGGACACCGGTGCGCCGGGCGTGCTCGGCCGCCCGGTACAGCGCTTGCGCCTCCCGCTGTTCGGCACCCGATGCCTTGATCGTGCGGAAGGCGCCCAGGGCTCGTTCCAGCGCGGCGCCCATACGGCCGACCGCCTCCTGCGTATGCCGGGTCGCCCGGCCGATCCGCGGGGACACGACAGCGACGACGACGCCGACGAACGCGATCACACCGAGCGTGACCCCGAGCAGCACGGGATCGAGCAGGCCCATCATGACCACCGTCGCGAGCGTGATCAGGGTGCCGGTGACCGCGGCCGACACCGCCCGGGGGGCGCTTTGCCGCAGGAGCGCCGTGTCGGAGGTGACGCGGGAGATCAGGTCCCCCGGTTCGGTGCGCTCCACCACCGGTACCCGCAGGGCCAGCAGACGGTCCGTCAATCGGCGCCGGGCGGTGCAGACGACGGACTCCGCGGACCGGTCCAGCACGTAGTGCCCGAGGCCGGCCAGGATTCCGCCCGCCGCCACCAGCACGCTGAGGACGACCACGGGGCCGTACGCCGGACCCCCGCGGCCCATGTCGTCCATCACCTGCTTGGCCGCCAGGGGCTGGGCCAGGCCCATCATGCTCCCGAGCAGACCGAGCAGGACACCCGCGCCCATGCGGCCGCGCTGAGGTCGGAGGTGCTCGATGAGGGCGAGCATCGCGGGGGGCACGGGCTCACTCCACCGCGAAGAAGCGCTGGAAGTATCCGGCCGGCGTGCCCTCGCCGACCGCTTCGCCCTCGGCTTCCACCCAGGCGTGCGCGGCGAACGGCGGGCGGGTACGTACCCCCACGCACCAGGTGGGCCACTGGCCGCGGCAGCGGCAGAGCAGCACCGTGGCCAGGGACCGCGGCAGGCAGCCCTTGTGCCCGCCCGCGGCCAGGCTCACGGCGAGCACCGTCTCCCGGGCCGCTTCCGCCTCCGCCAGCGTGGCGGGCCGGGATCCGCGGCGGAGCAGGGCCAGCACGGCCCGGATCCGCCGGGGCGGCAGGGTGGCCAGCAGGTGGGCGCAGCCGATCACGATGCGTGCCCCGAGGCGGCGGGCCAGGGGGACGGAGCGGGGGCGGTAGGGAACGGCTTCCGGGGTCGACATCTGTGCGTGTCCCTTCAGCGGGGGCGGCCGGTGGTGCGGGCCACGGCCCGGCGGCCGTGGCCGGCTACGGCGTGATGAGCCCTGCGGAGCGGAATTCTTCGACGATGCTCATGACGTCCTGTGCGGCCACGTCGGCGTCCACGCCCTCGTACCGCTCGACGAGGGCCGCCGCGGCCCGTTCGGCGCCGTGGCCGTCCAGGAGCTCGCGGAGCACGAGGGCCGCCGTGGGGTTGAGGGTCCAGTACTCGGCGCTCTTCTGGTCGAGCAGGGCCATGCCGTACTCGGTCTCGGTCAGCAGGACCCCGGGCTTCAGCGTGCACATCGGATCACCTTTCCCGTTCCGTCAGCGGGCTCCGCCTCGGGGAGGGCGTCATCTCCCGGGAGCGCAGCCATACTTCGCAGGCCACCGTCGGGTGCAGCAGGTAGCTCTCGCTCTCGGCCGACAGGGCGCGGCGGCACCACTCGCGCAGTGCCTTCGCGTCGACGAGACCCAGCCGGGCGAGGCGCGACTCCTCGCACAGGGCCAGCAGGCGGGCACGGTGGCGGCGCAGTCCCGCCTCTTCCTCGAAGGTGGCGTTGGCCTTGGTGCCGCGGGTGCGGCTGGCTTCGGGGACGATGCCGCGCATGGCCTCGACGATCAGCGGCTTGTACCGCCACGGAGTGATCCGCTCCTGCGGCCGGACGGCGAGGGCTGCCTCGATCACCCGGTCGTCGTAGTAGGGGGCCGCGACCGTGACGCCCAGCGGGGCGGCCATCTGGCCGATGTGCCGGGTCCATTGGGAGATGCCGTCCATCGCGGCCATCTCCCGGTGCTCGCCGTGCCCGCGGCCACGGGGCTCGGCGTCCGGGAGGTGGGTGCGGAGCAGCTCGCGCACCGCCTCCACGGCCTCGGGCGTGGCCCAGCCGGGCATGCGGGGCGGCGCCGACCAGTCGAGCAGCGGTTCGTCCGCCGGGGCCGGGGGAGCGTCCAGGTCGCGGGCGACCCGGCCGAGCCAGGCGCGGTAGGAGCGGCGGTCCAGCAGCTGGCGCAGCACGCGCCATCGGGACCACTGGTACTTCGCGGTGTATCCGCGCAGGTCCCGCAGCGCGGTGAGGGGATGCGTACCCATCAGCGCGTGCAGGCGGGCGGGCGCTCCGGCGAGGAGTTCGTCGCCCCCCAGGCCGGTCAGGTGCAGGCTCGATCCGCGGGCTGCCGCCAGGGCGACGATGTGCATGCGGCGGTTGCGGTCGACCGTGAGGATGCTGGGGGTGTCCAGGAGGTCGTCGAGTACGTCGATCCCGTCGAAGGTCATGGCCAGTTCGGCCGCCGGGACGACGTGGTGCTCGACCGTTCCCAGGGCTTGGGTGGTGCGGCGCGCCCAGTACACGTCGTCGCCGAGTTCGTCGTGGATGGCGGCGGTGTACGCCGTGACCTTCGCGTCCCCGCGGGCGGCGGCGCAGCACACGGCGGTGGAGTCGAGGCCGCCCAGGTCCGCCGTCACCAGCTCGCGCCCGCGTGTGCGCGTGGCGACGGCGGCGGTCAGCGCCTCCCGGAAGCGCACGGCGCCTTCGGCCAGGGGCAGGTGCGGCTCGGGCGGCGACCACCAGCGGGTCTCCTGTGCCCGTCCGTCGGGGTCGAGCGTCAGGCAGTGGCCGCCGGGCTGGGCGTGTACGCCCTTCCACATCGGGGAGCCCGAGAGCGGGTGCGGCACGCCCAGGGTGAGCAGTTCGAGAGCGAGCCTGCGTTCGTCGAGCGGGGCGCCGACCAGTTCGGCGAGTACGTCCGCCCGGTCGGAGGCCAGGCTGACGCCGCCGGCTGCCGGGAGAGCGGCATCGGTGAAGAAGACCCGCCTGATGCCGACGACGCCGCCCTGGACCCGGACCCGTCGGTCGCGGCTGGCCACGAGGTGGAGGCTGCCTGCCCAGGTGGCGCTGATGCGGTCGAGCGTCGACAGGGACGTGCCTTCGACGGCCGCGGCGGCGCGCCGGGCCGCTTCGGCGGTGACGGAGTGTTCGCCGAGCACGGCGATGCGGGTTCCTCCGCACTCGCCCACCACCATGCTGGAGGGTGTCCAGCGGCCCACGAGCCAGGGACGTCCGGATGGGTGGCGCAGGGCCTGGTCGGCGTGGGCGAGCGCGTGGGCTGCGACGGTGGCGGCCGCGTCGGTGTCGGGCAGGACGGCGAACCAGGCGGGCAGGGCCTGGAGTGACAGGGACTCTTCCACGACTGCGGCCTTCGGTCGGCGATGTGCGGGAAGCGGGTGACCGGGTGGCGGGTGGCCTGATGGCCGGGTGGCGGCTGGGTGCCGCCACCCGCGGGCCCGGCCGCCGCCGCCCGGTTCAGCGGCGCGGCCGGTCCCTCATGTCAGAGGAGCTGCTTGCCGCCGAGGACGTCCTTGGGCCCCGTGTTCTTGATCCCGGTCACCTTGCGGAAGCTGCCGGCCTTGGTGAGGGTGGGGCGCTCATACGTCATGGTCGAACTCCTTTTCGCTGTGGGGACGAGCGGTCTGCATGCGCATGCCGCGGTTTCCGATCTGGAGATCGGCTATTCCGCTTTCACCACGCTACGTATGACCAGCGGATCATCACAGGGCGCTTCCGGTTCGCAGGCGGTGCGCCCGTGGCGCACACGTGGCCCCGCGCGCCGCCGAACGGCTCCGCCCGCCGCCCCGTTCACGGACATCCGACCGCATGCGCCTCGCTCGTAACACCAGGGACGCAAAAACATACTTTTCGGCGGTGCGGGAAACAGCGCGGCCGCTGCGTCCGAACACAGCAGTTCTACCTGTCACATCTGGCGCGTTGGGAGGCGTGATGCGGCAGGTGCGGCAGTCGACCGGCCTCGTCGCCCTCGCCTGGCGCGATCCGGTGGGATGACTCGGCTTCGGCCCAACCGGCATGCCCGTCCCGGCCTCTGGTGCCCGGCCGGCCAGACGCGCAACTGGTCGGCGGCCTGGTCGGGCCGCTGCTCGGGCACGGTACGAGTCGGAACAGCAGGTCGGCGCCGGCTTCCGCCGGAATGAGGCCCCGGCCGTCAGTCCGGCCGTCAGGTGCGCGACGCGGACCCACTCCGCCGGCTCGTCCAGGCGCCCCGTACGGGCATGGCATCCGGTGCGGCGGCGGTCTCCCGAAGGCTCATGTGCGGTGGCCGCCGCGTCCGCGTGTCTCTGGGTCCCGGCCGCCGCGACGCTCACCGCCCGTGCGCCGGGCTTCGGCGGTCGGCCCGTCGGCGGACGCGGTGCGCCCTTCCACGAGAGCGAACATCTGGTCGAGAACACCCTTGAGGTCCTGCCACGGGTTCGCGTGGTCATCGCGCGGGTCGCACGCCATGCCGCGACGATTACTCGGCTGTCTCCGCTCCATGGGTGCCCACCGTTCCTTGACTGCTCCTGCCTCGTGCCGGGCCGGAGGTGGTCAGCGGGCGTCTTCCCCCGTACCGGCCGTTCATGCGCAGGTCAGCCGGCCGGGGGCGGGCTCCCGTCGGCACGTGCGCGCTGGTCCACGCGGGGGTCGGTGACCGCCGGCATGCGACCTCGGCGGGCGCCGCCCGTCGGGGTGCCCGACGCTAAACGGACCGCGAGAGTCGTCGACGGCGCACGGTCAGGACCGTCGGCAGGTGGCGCCGCAGGGCCGCTCGGGCCGCGTTGGCGCCGGGCGCGCCGTGCACACCGCCGCCCGGGTGCGCGGACGCGGACGCGAGGAAGAGGCCTTTGACCGGCGTTTCGGGGCGTCCGTTGCCGGGCACGGGCCGGAAGACGAGCTGCTGGTGCAGGGCGGCCGTTCCGCCGTTGAGGGCGCCGCCGCGCAGGTTGGCGTCCATCGCCTCCATGGTGGGAGGGGCCATGATCCGTCGCCGCAGGACGCTCGAGCGGAAGCCTGGGGCGTAGCGCTCGACGACCTCCTCCATGCGGTCGGCCATGGCTTCGCTCTCGCTGCCCTCCCAGCGCCCGGTCAGGCCCTGCCCGCCCGCGTCGCCCTTGATCCTGTGCGGCAGGTGCGTGTAGGCCCAGGCGGATTCCGTGCCCGCCGGCGAGCGGGTCGGGTCGGCCGCCGTCATCTGGCCGAAGATGAGGAAGGGGTCCTCGGGTACGAGGCCCGTGGCGATCCGGGCGGCGAAGGCGGTGAGGCCGTCGATGCCGTCGGCGAGGTGCACGGTGCCCGCTGTCGCCGCCCGCGGGGCCGCCCAGGGCACGCGAGAGTCCAGTGCCCAGTCCACCTTGAACGTGGCGAAGTCCCACTGGAAGCGCCGCAGGTCCTTCATGACGCTGCCGGGCAGGTGCTCCTCGCCGACCAGGGACCCGTACAGCGCGGGGGCCGACACGTCGGCGAGGACCGCCCGCCCGGCCGGCACACGTTCGCCCGCGGCCGTGCGCACGCCGACGGCACGGCCGCCCCGTACGACGACCTCGACGACCGGCGTGCCGCAGCGGACCGCGCCACCCCGGCGCTCCAGCCGCCGTACCAGGGCGGCCGTGAGCTCGCCGGCGCCGCCGGCGGGGACGGGGAAGCCGTGGTGCTGGCCGAGCATCGACATGAGCCACCCGTAGCCGCCGCTGCCGGCGGCCTCGGGTGGCAGGTCGGCGTGCAGGGCGTTGCCCGCGAGGAGGAGGGCTCCCGCTTCGGCCCGGAACTCCTCCTCCCCCAGCCGGCGCACCGGCAGCAGCAGCCGCCGTACGAGCGCCAGCCCGCCGGCGCGGCGGACGCCGTCCAGGAGCCGGGCCGCGGGAACCAGGGGCGGGAAGGGCGTGAACAGGCCTCGGACGATGTCGGGGCCGAGCCGGTCCCAGATCTCGCACAGGTCCGTCCACGCGTCACCGTCGCCGGGCGCGAACTCCTCCAGTCCCGCGGCGGTGTCGCCGGGTAGCCGGTGCAGCACAGCGCACCGGCCGTCCGCCAGAGGGTGGGCGAGTACGCACGGCGCGTGGCTCCAGGCGAGGCCTTCGCGGTCCAGGCCGAGGGAGGCGATGACGGGCGAGGCAGCGGCCAGCGGGTAGAAGGCGCTGAACAGGTCGCTGACGTAGTCGGGGTGCACCCCGCGGTCGCTGCGCACGGCGCCTCCGGGTTCGGGCTGTGCCTCGAACACCTCCACGCTCCAGCCGGCGTCGGCGAGCAGGTTCGCGGCGACCAGGCCGTTGGGGCCGGCTCCGATCACGATCGCGTCGGGCATCGCGTCTCCCCTCGTCGTCAGGCGCGTTCGTGCGTGCGGGCTCCGGCGTATTCCTCGACGACGTTGGCGAGCCGTCTGAGCATGTCGCGATGGCGCAGCTGGATCAGGGCGTCGAACGCGGCGTTGTGCAGGGCGCCGACGATTCCCCGCAGCGGGTGCTCGTCCACGATGACCAGGGACTCCTCGCCCCACGGGCGGACCTCGATCGCCACCCGCGCCGTGCCGACGGGGCCGCTGTCGACTTCCAGCTCCAGCTCGGCGGGGACGTCGACCCGCCGCACGACCGTGGTACCCGAACCGGTCCACGGTCCGATCCGGACGGTGTACTCGATGGCCGAGTCCAGCTCGGGCCACCGGCCGCGGGCAACGCGCGAATCGCTGGTGCCGACCACCCAGTCGGCGTAGCGCGAGCCGTCGGCGAGTACGGCCCAAACGTGGTGCGGGGCGGCGTGGATCAGTCGGTGTCGTACGGCCATGGTTACTCCTCAAGGTGGAGGTACGGATCGGGGTTCGGCCCGCCGGCCCGGACGGGGCCCGCGGCAGCGCCGCCGGGCCCGAGGAGGCCGGTGGGCGGCAGGGGTGCGTCCCCGCGGCCCGCGAGGACCTGCCGGGAGCGGAGCGCGACGACGGGGGGCAGGAGGGTCCGCGCCGCATACACCCCGCGTAGCCACGGCGGGGCGTAGATGTGCGCGGACCGGCGTTCGATGCCGCGGACCATGGCCCGGACGTAGGGGGCGGGGTCGTGGATGACGGAGGCCGGCCAGGGCAGGTGCGTCCGCAGTTCGCGGAAGACGACCGTCTCGTCGGCTTCACGGATCAGGGCGGTGTCGGCCCAGTTCAGGTAAGCGATGCCGACACCGACGTCGCGGTGAAGGACCTCGGCGCGCAGTGCGTGCGCGAACGCCTCGGCGCCGGCCTTCGACGCGCTGTACGCGGTGAGCAGAGGGGCGGGCGCGAGCGCCGCCATGGAGGCGACCTGCAGGTAGTAGCCGCGGGTGCGCAACAGGTCGGGCAGGAAGCAACGGGCCGTCAGGGCGCTGCCGACGACGTTGACCTCGATCACCCGTCGCCAGGCGTCGGAGTCGCAGTCCAACAGGGGCCCGCCGATGGCCACGCCCGCGTTGGCGACGACCACGGACGGCCTGCCGAGGGTCAGGCGTACGGCTTCGGCGGCAACGGCGAGCTCGTCGGCATGGGTCACGTCCACGATCCAGTGGGCAGCCGCGCCGGGCAGGTCCGCGGCGAGGCGGGCGAGGCGCTCGCCTTCCAGGCCCACCAGCGCGACCCGGGCGCCGTGACGGGACAACGCGTACGCGAGCCCCTGGCCGAGGCCGCGCGCGGCGCCCGTGACGACGGCGACGCGGCCCTCCAAGGGCCCCGGGCCACCCGGACGGGCACACCGACCGCAGCTGGTCATGCCGGGCGTCTGCCCGCCCGGCCGAGGCCTACACGGCCCGGGCCGGTGCGGTGAGCGGCGCCCGCCTCCTGTCGGGCAGCGGCGGTCCGCAGGGGCCTGCGCATCGGGCAGCGGCCATGAACCCAGGCGACGTGGGCGGAAACACCCGGGTCGGGTCAGGGAGTGAAGAGGACTTTGACAGCGCCGTCCTGCTTCTTCTGGAACATCTCGTACGCCGCCGGAGCCTCGGCCAGGGGCAGGCGGTGCGTGGCGAAATCCTCCACGCCGAGAGGGTCGGTATCCGTCAGGAGCGGGAGGAGATCGTCCACCCAGCGCCAGACGTTGGCCTGGCCCATGCGGAGCTGCAGCTGCTTGTCGAACATGGTCAGCAGCGGGAGGGGATCGGCCATGCCGCCGTAGACGCCCGACAAGGAGATGGTGCCACCCCGCCGGACGAGGTCGATGGCCAGGTAGAGGGCGGAGAGGCGGTCCACTCCAGCGCGCTGCATCATCTTCGCGGCCAGTGCGTCCGGCAGCAGGGTGGTCGCTTTCTGCATGCCCTTGGCCAGGGCAGCGCCATGGGCTTCCATGCCGACGGCGTCGATGACGGAGTCGGGACCACGGCCGCCGGTGATCTCCTGGACGGCCTTCGTGATGTCGTCGCCGTACTCCTTCAGGTCGAACGTGTGGACCCCGCGGGCCTGGACGCGACGCAGGCGTTCCGGTACGAGGTCGATACCGATCACCGTGCCCGCTCCCCGGTGGGCGGCGATGCGTGTGGACATGTCACCGATCGGGCCGAGGCCGAGTACGGCGACGCTGCCTCCGGGCGGTACGGCGGCGTAGTCCACGGCCTGCCACGCGGTGGGCAGCACGTCGGACAGGTAGACGAACCGCTCGTCCGACGGTCCCGGCGGGACCACGATGGGCAGGGTGTTGCCGAACGGTACGCGCATGAATTCCGCTTGCCCGCCGGGGACTTGACCGTACAGCTTGGTGTAGCCGAAGAGGGACGCCCCGTTGCCGTGCTCGCGGACCTGGGTCGTCTCGCACTGCGAGTGAAGCCCCTGTCCGCACATGAAACAGGTGCCGCAGGAGACGTTGAAGGGGATGACGACGCGGTCTCCGGGCCGCAGGGCCGTCACCTCGGGGCCGACTTCCTCCACCACCCCCATCGGCTCGTGTCCCAGGATGTCACCGGATTCGAGGAAGGGGCCGAGGACCTCGTACAGGTGCAGGTCCGAGCCGCACAGGCCGGTCGTCGTCACCCTGACGATCACGTCGGTCGGGTCCTGGATGCTCGGATCCGGGACCGTGTCGACCCGTACGTCGCGCTTGCCGTGCCAGGTCAGTGCCTTCACGAGATCACCTTCATTCGGTTGCGTCGGATGTGCTGAAGCAGGGTCCCGCTCTCCTCCGTGCCCACCGGCCGAAGGGCGTCCAAGCCGCGCCGGCCGACCTGTGCGGGACCGTCCGGGCCGCGTGGACAGGTGGTGCTCTCAAGCGGCCCGTTTTCCAGCGAGCAGGGAGTCCGCGCCGGTCCCCGTGAACAGGCCGGCCGCATCGCCGCATGCGCAGATGGCCGGCCTACAGGTACCGAGGTCCATCCACCAGGCGCTACATGGTGTGGCAGGTGCCGCCGCGGACCATGTCGAGGTGCATGGCGACGACCGGGCGGGCCTTCTCGGCCGCACTGGTAACGGCCACATCGCTGCCCGATTTGCTCTGCTGGTCGATCAGCGCGAGGGTCTTGGTGTGGCCGGCTTCCTGGTCGGCGAGCCAGGCGGCGTCGTACCCGGCCGTCCCTGCCTTCTCCTGGACCGCCTTCATCTTCTGCTGCTGCTCGGCAGTCGGCGCGGTCGGCAGCGTGACGGCGATCTTGCCGGCGAGCGCCTTCAGGTCCGCGTCCAGCTTCTGGTGATCGGTGACCAGCTTCGCGCCGACGTCCTTGACGCAGGAGGTCATGGCGTTCTTTTGCGCGTCCTGGCCTGCGGCCATCTCGGCCAGGTTGCTTTGGTGTGCGGCCCGGACGAAGGCGGTGTCCTGGTCTCCGGCGGGCGTGACGGCGAACGTCGCCGGGGCGCAGACCCCGCTCACGGCGGTCATGACGGCCGCCGAAATCAGCAGACGATTGCGCATCGCTCTCATCTCCTTCCACGCGGCCTGGGCCAGGACAGTCACAGCCGGACTCGGCCGCGTTCCTCCTCGGCCCCTACCCGGTTCCAGCCCGCCAAACGGACCGGCTCCCTCACCCGGGACGTGCCGGCATCCCCCGCCGGACCGAGCGACCAGCCGGGAGGAGCCGGAGAGGAACGGCCCGGGTGAGGGGTGTGAGGAGGGAGTGACGACCATGGACCCAGGAGTCGGACGAGGCGGAAAGAGGGCAGAAGCCGGGTGCGGCCCCGCGCAGCGGGGCCGTCCTCTTCTCGGTCGTCGGAGCGCCACGACGTCGGCACTGCTGACCACCGGGACTGACCGCACCGCTCCACCTGCGAACAGGCCGACGTCCTACTCCTCGGCCTTCTGCTGCAGGGCGCTGTAGGCCAGCTGCAGGGCGTCCGCCCCGGCGAGCGCCGTGAGCGCGCCGGTGACGATCCGCACCTGGCGCGGCCACAGCATCTGAGCGCCGGTCAGGGTGGTCACCACCCAGACCGCGACGCAGAACGGGCAGGTGGCGAGGGCGCCCACCGCGCCACCCAGCCCGGAGTCGGTTCCGGGGCTCCTCCGTGACCTCGGAGGGCCCGGCCGCTTCCTTGAACCGGGCGAACGGCGCACGTAGCGGGCTCGTCACCACGCCCTTGCTGAGGAGCCTGCTGAGGCGGAAGGTCGCCACCGCCGTGAGGGCCAGGTCGTCGGCACGGAGTGCGTCCGGCACGCTGCGACCGTGTCGGCGCAGCACGGCCGTCCACGCGGTGGCGTACAGCCCGAAGACCGCCATCGACCCCGCGTACCCGGGCAGTTTGGCCTGCTCCCCACCGCCATAACCCTGGATCAGCCCGGTCAGGCACGTGTGGATTCGGGACCGCTCAAGGGCGCTCCCCGGAGCGCCGGACGCGTTGGAAGACGCGCCGAGGCGGTGGGTGGGGAGCGGGCTGTCACTGTTCACTATGCGCCTTTCCGAAGGAACCGGCTCTAGCTCAAGGGGCACTCTGCCACCGGGTGCCCGGTGGGGCCCCCGTGAACCGCTCGTGGGCGAGACGGGCACAGCGCAAGGTCTTGCCCTGTGTCACGGGGAGCCCCTGGACACGTCGCACCCAAGGGCCGCCCGGCCCTTGGGTTCGCGTCGTCAGCGGGTTCCCGGCATGCGTGTCCCGGGGCCGTGGCGGCTGGTGTCGTTGTCGCGGGCTGCGGAGGCCGCGGCGAGGGCGAGAAGGGTGGCGATCACACCGGTGATGAGGTTGCTCGTGATCGAGCGGGTGTGGGCGACGTCGCCGGCGACGACCCAGGGGGCGACGCAGGTCCAGATGCCGATGGCGGCCGCGGCCCAGGCCATGGAGTGGGTGCGCTCGTAGGAGTTGCCCAGGCCACCGAGGAGGAGCATGTAGGCGATACCGGCGATGAGGTTGGTGACCGCCAGGGTGGTGAAGCCGTTGAAGCCGACGATCCAGGGAGAAGCGGCGAGGTAGAGACCCGTGAGTAGGGCCAGGGCCTCGACCATCTGGGCGCGCGGGGTGGCTGCCGCGCGGTCGTGCCGGGCGCGCAGTTCCATCAGGTCGGGGTGCTCTTCGATGGATGCGCGGTGGGTTGACGCCATGGTGACCTCCAGAGAGGGTTGATGACCCGCACCTACCCCACCATCGGAAGATATGCGGGCAAATGGGACGCCGATTGTCGCGGGTCTTTCCGCCGATCACTCCGGCCCCGCTCCGATGGGCCAGGCCCGATGACCGACAAGGGAACGGCTCCGCCCTCAGGAGAAGGCGGAGCCGTTGTGCCTGTGTGGGATAGGGCCGCTCAGGCGTGGCGGTGGTGGCGCTTGTTGCCGGTGACCAGTCGGTAGACGACGAGGAGGATGACGGAGCCGATGATGGCGGCGATCCAGGTGGAGAGGTCGAAAAAGCCGTCTATGGAGTCGACGCCGAAGATGACCTTGCCGAGCCAGCCGCCGAGCAGGCCGCCCGCGATACCTATCAGCATGGTGATGATGATGCCGCCCGGGTCCTTGCCCGGCATCAGTGCCTTTGCGATGAAGCCCGCGAGCAGTCCGATCAAGATCCAGGCGATGATGCCCATGCGCTTCTCCTCCTCGATGAACAAGCTGGTGTCAGTCCGTCTGCACCGTGTTGAGGTTTCCAAACGTCTGGATCCGTTGATCATCGCGGCGGGACTCCGGTCCGGCTGCCGCCCGTCTTTTCCCAGCCGATCTCCTGGCCCAGCCTGCGGGCATGGGCCGTGGCGGCCTACGGCCCGGTCAGGGCTTCCACGGTGCGCGATGTCGGGCCCGGGTCCGGTCGGCGGCGTCGGCGTTGCCGGGCCCGGCCGGTGGCCCGGTACCAGGAGGCAGCCACGACGGCGGCTACGGCCGCTTCGGCCAGATCGCCGCCGTAGTACGTGACCTGCGCTCCCGTATGCAGGTCGGCGGGGGTGAAGAGGGTGCCGGGGGGCGGTGCCGGGTACAGGGCCTCGGCCAGCACGGCGTGCGCCGCGCCGGCAGTCAGCAAGGTCGCCCCGCGCAACCCGAGGCCCCAGCGGTGGCGCACGGGTCGAGCTGACAGATGGCGAAGGTGAACAGCAGGCCCGCCGTCAGGACGTACGTGCGTACGAGGGAGACCGCGCCGGTCGCCCGCGAGACCCGCGGCCGCAGCCCCGACCGGCCCGCCGGGACGGCCCCGCCCGTCCCCGTCAAGGGCTGACGGGGCGGGCGCCCGTATGCTCACCACCGTGACGGAAGGCATACGGGAGCTGCTCGGCCTGCTGGCCCAGGGGGCGTCGGCGGAGGAGTTCGCGCGGCCCTCGGCGGCGGCGCGGGCCGCCGGCGCCTCCGAGGCGGAACTGGCCGCCCTCGACGAGGCGACGGAGGTGGCGCTGGAGGTCCACCGGACCCTGGGCCGGCACCGCACCCGGGAGGCGGAGCTGACCGCGCTGTTCGACACCGCCGGGGACCTGGCCGCGCTGCGCGACCTGGACGCGGTGCTGCGGGCGATCACGCACCGGGCCAAGCAGTTGCTGCACACGGACGTCACGTACCTGTCGCTGATCGACGAGGCGGCGGGCGACACCTTCATGCGGGTGACGGACGGTTCGGTGTCGGCGGCGTTCCAGCAGTTGCGCCTCGGCATGGGTGAGGGGCTCGGCGGTCTCGTCGCCCAGACGGCCCGCCCGTACGCCACCGGGGACTACCAGCGCGACCCGCGCTTCCAGCACACCGGGCCCATCGACAGCGCCGTCGGCGAGGAGGACCTGCACGCCATCCTCGGTGTCCCGCTGCGCCTGGGCCCGACGGTGATCGGGGTGCTCTTCGCCGCCGACCGCAGCCCGCGCGAGTTCAGTCCGCGCGAGGTGGCGCTGCTGTCCTCGCTCGCCGACCACGCCGCCGTCGCCATCGACGGGGCGCGGCTGCTGGAGGAGACGCGCCGGGCCCTGGCCGAACTGGGCGCCGCGTCCCGCACCATCCAGGAGAACAGCGACGCCCTGCGCCGGGCCGAGCGGGCGCACGACCGGCTCACCGGTCTGGTCCTGCGCGGCGGTGACGTCGCCGAGGTGGCGGCCGCGATCGGTGCGCTGCTGGAGGGCGGCACCCTGGTCCACGACGCCGACGGCACGGAGCTGGCCCGCGCGGGGACCGGGCCCTGTCCCCCGCCGGCCGGGGCCGTGGCCGCCTCCCGGTCGGGCGGCCGGGCCGTCGCGGAGGGCGGTACCTGGGTGTGCGCCGTGCTGGCGGGGCCCGAACTCCTGGGCAGCATCACCCTGACCGGCCGGCCCGGCCTGGACGAGGCCGGACGGCGCCTGTTCGAGCGGGCGGCGACGGTCACGGCCCTGCTGCTGCTCCTGAGCCGGTCGGTGGCGCAGACCGAGGACCGGATACGCGGCGAGCTGCTCGGGGACCTGCTGAGCCCCTCGGCCGATCCGGCCGGCCTTGCGGTGCGCGCCCGCCGTCTGGGCGTGGAACTGGCCCGGCCGCACGCCCTGTTCGTCCTGCACAGCGAGACCGCTCCCCGGCCCCGTCTGCTCACGGCCGCCGCGCACCACGCCCGCGAACGCCGGGGCCTGGCCGGGGTCCACCACGACCACGCCGTACTCCTGGCCCCGTCGGATGCCACCGGGGCGGACGCCGCCGAGCTCGCCGCGGCCCTCGGCCGGAGCCTGGGCGCGCCCGTCACGGTGGGTGCGGCGCGGGCGGACGGCGGTCCGGCGGGGCTGCCCGCCGCGCACGCGGAGGCGCTGCGCTGTCTGTCGACGTTGCGCGCGCTGGGGCGTGCCGGGGACGGGAGCACCCTGGCCGACCTGGGGTTCCTGGGTGTGCTGCTGGGTGACCGTCCGGACCTGTCGGGCTTCGTGCGGACCGTGCTGGGGCCGGTCCTGGACTACGACGCCCAGCGCGGCAGCGAGCTCGTGCACACGCTGCGGGTCTATTTCGCGGCGGGTACGAGCCAGGCGCGGGCGAAGGAGGTCCTGCACGTCCACGTGAACACCGTGGTGCAGCGCCTGGAGCGGATCGGCCGCCTCCTCGGCCCGGACTGGCAGTCCCCCGACCGCTGCCTGGAGCTGCAACTGGCCCTGCGCCTTCATCAGGTGTCGGCGCCGACGGCTCCGGGGCCGGCTTCCCCCTGATCGTCGCGGCCACCGTTTGACAGGTCCCCACCCCCACCCCATGATTCCATTACTCATCTAGTGGATTCACTGAAAAGGGGGAGCCCGTGCGGAGCACGACCACTTCCGGCGCGGCCGACGGCCGATGGGCCATGGAGGCGCGCGGGCTGGGCAAGAAGTACCGGCGGGGCTGGGCGCTGCGGGACTGCTCCTTCCGGATACCCGCGGGCCGCATCACGGCCCTCGTGGGCCCCAACGGCGCCGGCAAGAGCACCCTGCTGAACCTCGCGGCCGGCCTGGCGCAGCCGTCGGCCGGTGACCTGAGGATCTTCGGAAGGCCCGCGGGCTCCCCCGGGTCCATGCCCCTGTGGGCCTATCTCGCGCAGGACAAGCCTCTGTTCAAGCGGTTCACGGTGGCACAGACCCTCCGGCTGGGCCAGGAGCTCAATCCGGCCTGGGACCAGGCGCTGGCCGAGCGCATCGTCCGCGCGGGAATGGTCCCGCCCGACGCCCGGGTGGGGGACCTGTCGGGCGGCCAGCGCACCCGGGTCGCCTTCGCGCTCGCCTTCGGCAAGCGGCCCGAGGTGCTGCTGCTGGACGAGCCGATGGCCGATCTGGATCCGGTGGCCCGGGACGAGATGGCCGCCCTGCTGCTGTCGGAGGCGGCCGAGCACGGGACCACCGTACTGATGTCGTCCCACCTGCTGAGCGAGATCGAGCCGATGTGCGACTACGTGCTCGTACTCGCCGACGGCCGCGTCCGGATGGCCGGGGAGACCGACGAACTGGTCCCCATGCACACCCTGGTCACCGGCGTGAGCACGGACGCCGGGCTGCCCGCCTCCCTGAACGACCACACCGTCATCGAAGCACGCACCTCCGGGCGCCACTTCACCGCGCTGGTGCGGCGCGAGGGCCCGCTGGACGACGCGTGGCAGCGGGCGGAACCGAGCATGGAGGAAGTGCTGCTCGCCTACCTCCGCTCGCCCGGGGCCCCCGCGCTGCTCTCCCCCACGGCCGCCCCCCTGCACCGAGAGGAGTCCGCGGCATGAGCGCTCCCGCCGAGGGCCCCACCCGCCCGGACACCGCGCCCGCCCGCCCCCGACGGCTGCGCGGGCTCGCCTGGCTGCTGGCGCGCCAGCACCGCACCGCCCTGATCACCTGCGCCGCCCTGACGGTCCTCGGCTCGGCCTGGATCCTGTACCAGCGCGCGGCCATGCTGGACACCCTGCACGCCACCGGCTGGCCGGTCACGTCCCCCCACGCCCTCGACAGTGCCGTCCACAACCGGGCCGCCAACGAACTCGACTCCTTCGGCGGCACGCTCGGATTCCTGCCCGTGCTGTTCGGCGTCCTCCTGGGCGCCCCGCTGATCTCCGCCGACCGGGAGCACGGGACGGCGCGGCTGGTCGCCACCCAGTCCGTCCCGCGCAGCCGCTGGCTGCTGTGGAAACTGTGCTCGGCCCTGGTGCTGGCGGCGGTCCCGACGGGGATCCTGAGCCTCCTCTACTGGTGGTGGTGGCACTCCGCCGGACCCCTCGCCCCCGAGGACTGGCTGAACGGGCCGGTGTTCGGCGCCACCGGGCCCGTCCTGGTGTCCGCGGCCCTGTTCTGCACCTCGCTCGGCATCACGATCGGGGCCATGGCCCGCCGGTCCCTGCCGGCCATGGTGGCGACCTTCTTCACCGCGTCCGCCGCCCTGTTCGCGGCCGGGCTGCTCAGGGAGCGGCTCGCCACGCCGCGTACGCTCGCCTATCCGCTGGGCTCCACCCAGCCGGCCGCGCTCGACCACGTCGTACAGGTGGACCAGTGGATCGGCACCGCCTCCGGCAGACTCTACGGCTGGGGCACGTGCGTGCACGACAGCTCGCCCGAGGGCTGCCGGGCCTCCCTCGGCATCGTCAACTCGGTCTGGGAGTACTTCGGTACCGACCAGATGGCGGGCATGCAGTGGACCGCGGCCGGCATCTTCCTGGGGCTGAGCGCCCTCCTCGTGGGCGCGTTCCTGCGCCAGGCCCGGCACTCGGCGCTCTGACGCGGCCGTCCCCGCCGGACACCCCCTAGGCTGGAACGTCACCCGTGAAGGATCGAGAAGCAGCAAGGAGGCGGGCACGGTGGTCGTGTTTCGCATCGAACGCCGCAGCGGCCTGCCCGCCTACCTCCAGATCGTGCAGCAGGTGGAGCAGGCCCTGCGGATGGGGGCGCTGACCGAGGGCGACAAGCTGCCGACGGCGGCCCAGGTCGCGGCCTCCACGAAGGTCAACCCCAACACCACGCTCAAGGCCTACCGCGAGCTGGAGCGGTCCGGTCTGGTCGAGGTGCGCCAGGGCTCGGGCACCTTCATCACCCGCTCGCTGGCCACCCCGCAGACGGCGCCGGAGTCCCCGCTGCGCACCGGTCTCGGGGAGTGGATGCGCGAGGCGCGCGAGCAGGGCATGAGCGCCCGCGACGTGTCGACGCTCTTCGCCGCGGTGCTCGGCGAGCACTACCCGCCCGCCCCCTGACCCTCCGTCCCGGCGGCGCCGGGCGGGCCGGCGCGGTCAGGCGTGCCCTCCGGCCGGAGGGCACCGGCGGCGAGGCCGGCGAAGGCGCAGCAGGCCACCGGCAGCAGCAGGGCCGGCCCGAGCGGTACGAGCCGGGTCAGCGGACCGATCACCGCGGGACCGGCGAGCATGCCCAGGTAGCCGAGGCCCGCGACGCGGGAGACGTTGGCCCCGGCCGCCTCCGGGTCGGCGCGGCCCGCGGCGCTGAAGAGCTGCGGGACGCAGCCCGAGAGGCCGGCGCCGAAGAGGGTCCATCCGGCCAGGGCCGCCGGGACGCCGGGCGCGACGACGGCCAGGGCCAGTCCGGCGCCGGCGAGGGCGGCCCCGTAGCGCAGGACCGCGACGGGGCCGCTGCGGGCCGTCAGGCGGTCGGCGAGGAACCGCCCGGTGGTCATGGCGGTGGCGAAGGCCCCGTAGGCCAGCGCGGCGGTGGCGGGGGACGCGCCGAGGGAGTCCTCGAGGTGGAGGGCGCTCCAGTCGTTGGCGACGCCCTCACAGAGCATCAGCAGGAAGGCGAGCACGGCGAGCATCCGCACGCGCGGGGAGGTCCGGCCGGCGGGCCGCCGCTCCGGACGCCCGGCCCGCCCGGAGTCGCGCCCCAGCAGGGCGGGGGCGGCCAGGAAAGCGAGGACGACGCCGAGGAGGGCCGTGGCCCCGAGGGTGGCGGCGGCCGGCAGCCCGAGGCCCAGGGCGAGGGCGCCGGCCAGGGCGGCGAGGGCTCCGCCGACGGAGAAGACGGCGTGGAAGGCCGCCATGACGGGGCGGCCGTAGCCGCGTTCGACCTGGACGGCGTGGGCGTTCATGCCGACGTCGAGGCAGCCGTTGCCGAAGCCGAGCAGCAACAGCGCCGCGCCCAGGGTCCGGGCGTCGCCGGCCAGTGCGGGCGGCACCAGTGCGGCGGCGCACAGGGCCGCGCCGGCGGGGACGGCCGTACGGGCCCCGAAGCGGTCGGCGAGCGGCCCGGCCAGCCGCATGCCGGCGAAGGCACCGGCCCCGAGGAGGAGCAGGAGCCAGCCCAGGAGGGCGTGGTCGACGCCGGTGCGCCGCTGCACCACCGGGATGTGCACGATCCACATGCCCATGACGAATCCGTTGAGGGCGAAGTAGGCGAAGGTGACCCGCCGGGCCTTCCGCAGGCGTATGGACGGGGGCGGAGCGTGGGGGCCCCGGAGAGCCCGAGGCCGTGTGAGTCGCTGCATGCGATCGAACGTAACAAACATTAATCCTGTTCGGAACTTGCCTTTCGAACAGTCACATTGTTCAATTCGGGTATGAGTGCCGACCGTCTGAGACAGATCACCGACGCCGTCCGCGCGAGCGGCAGCCGCAGCGTCACGGAGCTCGCGGAGCTCACCGGCGCCTCCGAGATGACCGTCCGCCGCGACCTGGAGGTCCTCGCCGGCCAAGGGCTGCTGGAGCGCTACCGGGGCGGGGCGCGGAGCCTGCTGCTGCGCGGGGAGGAGCCGCCCTTCACGCTGCGCGCCCGGGACGGGCTGGAGGCCAAGCGGCGCATCGCCGCCGAGGTCTCGGCCCTGCTCGCGGACGGGGAGTCGGTCGTCCTGGACAGCGGTACCACCTGTCTGGAGGTGGCCCGCGCCCTGCACCACCGCCGGCTGACCGTCATGCCGCTGTCCCTGCACGCCGCCAACGCCCTCGCCGACGCGCCCCGCATGACGCTGCTGCTGCCGGGCGGGGCACCGCGCAAGGGCGAGCTCGCCCTCACCGGGCCGCTGACCGAGGCCTCCCTCGCCGCCCTGCGCTTCGACACCGCCGTCATCGGCTGCTGCGGCCTGAGCGCGGAACACGGCCTGACGGCCTACGACCTGGCGGACGCCGCCGTCAAGCGCGCCGCGATCGGCTCCGCGCGCCGCGTGATCGCCGTCACCGAGTCGGCGAAACTCTCGCGCACCGCCCTCGCACACGTGCTGCCCGCCTCCGCGCTGCACGCCGTGGTCACCGACCAGGGGGCGCCGCAGGACGAGACCGACGCGCTGGCCGCGGCGGGCGTCACCGTACGGAAGGTGTGAGGGCCTTGGACGAGATCCTGCTGTTCGACATGTTCGGCGTCATCGCCCGTCACCAGTCACCGGCCGGCAGGGAACGCCTGGCCGGGACGGCAGGTGTCTCCGGGGACGCGTTCTGGGAGGCCTACTGGGCACTGCGGCCGCCCTACGACAGCGGAGGGGTGAACGGACCGCGGTACTGGCACCTGGTGGCCGAAGCCCTCGGCACCCGCTTCGGCCCGGAGCGGGTCACCGCGCTCGTGGAGGCCGACATCGCGAGCTGGAGCGCCGTGGACGCGGAAATGGTGGACCTGATCGGGGAACTGGCCGCCGCCGGGCGGCGGATCGCGCTCCTGTCGAACATCCCCGAGGAACTCGCCGTCCACTACGAGCGCCACCACCCCTGGCTCTCCCACTTCGAGGCGCTGGGCCTGTCCTGCCGGATCGGCCACGCCAAACCTGCGGCCGGCGCGTACGCCTGGTGCCTGCGGGCGCTGGACGCGGCCCCGGGCCGGATCCTGTTCGTCGACGACCGGCAGGAGAACGTCGACGCCGCCCTCGCCCTCGGCATGCGCGGCCACCGCTTCACCTCCGCGGCCGCGCTGCGCCGGGTACTCGGACCGGCTGCCGGGGGCTCCGTCACCGGACCGGGCACGGTCCGGTGACCCGCCTGCGGCGGTGAGGGCGCCGCGGGTTCAGGACACCGGGGCGTCCTCGAGGAGTTCGGGGCCGTTGTTGCGCACGTTGTTGACCGCCGTGGACACCGCGCGGACCTCCAGGCGCCCTTCGGCGGGGGTGGCGAGGAGGGCGCGCAGGGCGTCGGGGTCCTCGTGCGCGGGGTCGAGCCAGGCGTCGTAGTCGGCGGGGGCCAGGGCCAGGGGCATCCGGGGGTGGACGCGGCCCGCGGCGTCGGTGGCCTCGGTGGTGATGACGGTGCAGGTCGCCCACCACGCGGCCGGGTCGTCCCGGTCGGTGACGGACGGGTCGCGCCAGAACTCGTACAGACCGGCCATCGCCATCACCGTGCCGTCCTGCGGGCTGATGAAGTACGGCTGCTTGTACGCCTTCGCGGACCCGGCGGCCGGGACGGACCGCCATTCGTAGAAGCCGTCGGCGGGCAGCAGGCAGCGGCGCTTGGCGAAGGCCCGGCGGTAGGCGGGCTTGTCGGCGACCGTCTCCACCCGGGCGTTGATCATCTTGGCCGCGCCGCCCGGATCCTTCGACCAGGACGGCACCAGCCCCCACCGCAGCGCCCTCAGCTGCCGTTCGAGGACCCCGCTCTCCCGGTCGGCGCGCTCCAGCACCGCCCACACCGCGTCCGTCGGGGCGACGTTCCAGCTGGGCGGCAACTCGGGCCCGGAGGGGGGCGCGGGGACGCGGAAGAGGCCAGACAGGTCCTCGGGGCTGCGGGTGGAGACGTATCGGCCGCACATGTCCCCCAGCCTGCCACGCGCCGCCCCGGCGCGTACGCCCCGCCGCGTCCGCGTCCGGATGCGCCGGTGGCGGACCGGCTCCAGGGTGGAGGCATGGAGCACGCGCCGATCGTCGTCCACCGGATCTCCCCCTCGGGCGGCCGCCGGGTCACCCTGCGCGTCCAGGACCGCGACGCGCCCCTGGGCACCGCCCACACCGACGCCGACGTGATCGAGTTCCTGCGCCGCGCGGAGGTCCCGGACCCCGACGAGGTGGTGCTCGGCGGCGCGCCCTCGCTGATCGAGTGGCAGGGGGACGCCCCGCACGTCTACGAGGCCGAGCCGACGGACACGGACGTCCCCTGACGCTCCCCTCGCCCGCCCCTCCCCGGATCACCCCCGGCCGGGGCCGCATTCCGGCCAATTCATGAAGTGCACATGACATTTCGAGACCACTGTGACACATTCCGTGGCGCACTCCGCACCGCCCTCGCACCACACCCCCACAAGGACGTGTCACAGAGGAGCGACATGATGCACCGTGCGAAACTCGCCGTCGCCGCACTGGCCCTCGCGGCCACGGCCGGCGGTGTCACGAGCGCCGCCGCCTTCGGCACCACCGCCGAGCAGAAGGTCGACGGCGTCATCGTCGTCGCGGGCAACACCTGCACCTGGACCAACGCCCGCACCAGCGCCAATCCCCCCAGCGCCCTGACCGTCGACCGCACCACCATCAACAGGCCCGGCGGAAACCTCACCTGCGACGGCGGCATCACCGCCACCCTGAACAACAACCCGGCCTTCACCTTCGACGCCGCCGGGACCACCGCCCGCACCGACCTGATCGACATCACCGGGCAGCAGAGCTTCGTCTCCTGCCGCTACAAGGCCACGAACATCCTGTGGGGCCTCGACGCGGCGACCGGGAAGTACGTCAACCAGGCCTTCACCGCCACCAAGGTCTCGGGCAGCTTCCTGTGTCCGGGATCCGTGACCACCGCGGCCGGCGGCGCGTCCATGCTCTTCCACTGACCGGAACCGGCCCACCGGCGGGCCCCGCCGTCCACACCGGACGGCGGGGCCCGCAGCCCCCTCCGGCGCCGCTCACCCCCACCCCGTCCGGACTCCCCCGGCGGGCAGGCCACCACCGATAGCCGCGACCGGGTCGCCGGGACCGGGACGGGGCATCAGCATGGTGGGGAGTCCGCGCCCGGGTGAGGAGGCCGGCGATGGCCGATGCGCAGCCCGAACCGCCGGCCGGCGGCCCCGGAGCGGGATCTCCGGCGCCGGGCGGTCTGCTCGACGTGCTCGGCGTGGCCGCCGTCGTCCTGGACTCCGAGGGCCGGATCAGCCTGTGGAGCCCGCAGGCCGAAACCCTCTTCGGGTACCCGGCCGAGGAGGCGCTCGGCCAGTACGCCGCCGCGCTGCTGGTGGAGGAGGGGCACCGCGAGGAGGTCCTGGAGCTGTTCGCCCGGGTGATGTCGGGCAAGGGCGCGTGGGCGGGCTCCTTCCCCGTGCGCCACCGGGACGGCCACAGCGTGCTCGTCGAGTTCCGCAACATGCGCCTCCAGGCCTCCAACGGCAGGCTCTACGCGCTGGGCCTGGCCTCCGAGCAGGCGACGCTGCGCCGCGTCGAACGGGATCTGGCCCTGTCGCTGCGCATGGTCGACCAGTCCCCCATCGGGCTGGCCGTCCTCGACCCCGCACTGCGGTACGTCCTGGTGAACCCGGCGCTGGAGCGCATCAACGGGGTGTCCGCCGAGCGGCACCTCGGGCAGCGGGTCTCCGACGTCCTGCCCTTCCTGGACGCGGAGGCCGTCGAGGCACGGATGCGGGAGGTGATGGCGACCGGCGTGCCGGTGCTGGACCAGTTCACCACCGGCCGGGTCTCCGGGGAGTCCGGGGAGCGGGCCTGGCTGGTGTCGATCTACCGGCTGGAAGACCAGGCGGCCCGGGTGATCGGCGTGGCGGTGTCGGTGGTCGACGTGACCGACCAGCACCGGGCCGCCGTGTCCGCCGCGCACGCCCGCCGGCGCCTGGCCCTGATCGCGGACGCCTCGGTGCGCATCGGGACCACCCTCGACCTGGACATCACCGCCCGGGAGCTGGCCGACGTCGCCGTCCCGGAGATCGCCGACATCGCCGCCGTGGACGTCCTCGACACCATCCTGACGGGCCCCCGGCCCGGCGAGGCCGCCGAAGACCGGGGCGTACGGTTCCGCGCGCTCGCGGTGAAGGCGGCCTACCGCACCCCCGCCGAGGCGGCGGCCGACCCCGTCGGCGACGTGGCGTCGTACCGCCCCGAGCGGCTGGTGGCGCGCTGCGCCCGCACCGCCCGGCCCGAGCTCCTCCCGCACGTCCGGCCCGAGGACCTGCCCCGCATCGCCCGCGACGAGGACGCCGCCCGGCTGCTGGCCGAGGCGGGGGTGCACTCGTACCTCGCGGTGCCGCTGATCGCACGCGGCCAGGTCCTCGGGACCCTCGACCTCAAGCGCGCCCGCAACCCCGTGCCGTTCGGTCCCGACGACGTGCTGCTCGCCTCGGAACTCGCCGCCCACGCGGCCGTGTCCATCGACAACGCCCGCTGGTACCAGCGCCAGCGCCACGCCGCCCTCGCCCTCCAGCGGCACCTGCTGCCCCAGCACCCGCCGGCGGCCCCCGGGCTGGACATCGCCTACCGGTACCAGCCCGCCGGGGCGGCCGACGAGACCGGCGGCGACTGGTTCGACGTCATCCCGCTCACCGGGGACCGGACGGCGCTGGTCGTCGGCGACGTGATGGGCAGCGGCATCAACGCGGCGGCGACCATGGGCCAGCTGCGCGCCACGGCCCGCGCCCTGGGCCGTCTCGGACTCGACCCGGCCACGGTGCTGACCCACCTCGACGCCGCGACCGGCGACCTCGGCGACGCCATGGCCACCTGCGTCTACGCCGTCTACGACCCGCACAGCCGGCTGTGCCACATCTCCACCGCCGGCCACCTGCCGCCCGTCCACCTGCGCAGCGGCCGCCCTCCCCGGCTGCTGCGGCTGCCGACGGCGGTGCCCCTGGGCGTGGGCGGCGTGCCCTTCGGCAACACGGCCGTGGCGCTCGGGGAGGGCGACGAGCTGGTGCTCTACACCGACGGGCTGGTCGAGACCCGCGACCAGGACATCGACGCCCGGCTGCTGACCCTGACCGACCTCCTGGCCGGCCCCCACCGCCCCCTCGAGGAGACCTGCGACCTGCTGCTGTCGGCGCTGCGCCGGCCCGACACGCACGACGACGTCGCCCTCCTGATCGCCCGCGCCCTCGCATGAGCACGCCGGCCGTCACCTCGGCGGGGTGAGGCGCTCCCAGAGGAAGGTGGCGACGAGGGCCTCGTTGAAGGCCGTCTGCTGGTGGTCGGTGGCGCCGGAGTGACCGCCGCCGATGTGCTCGTGGAAGAGGACGGGGTGGCCCAGTTCGCGCAGCCGGGCGGCGGCCTTGCGGGCATGGCCGGGGTGGACGCGGTCGTCCCGGGTGGAGGTGAGCAGGAGCAGGGGCGGGTACGCGGGCCCGGCGGCCCGCATCCGGTGGTAGGGGGAGATCCGCTCCAGGTGGGGCCGGTCGGCGGGGTCGTCGGGGTTGCCGTACTCGGCGGTCCAGCTGGCTCCGGCGAGGAGCTTGTGGAAGCGGAGCATGTCCAGCAGCGGTACGTGGGCGACGGCGGCGCCGAAGAGCTCGGGGTCGCGGGTGAGCATCGCGCCCATCAGCAGGCCGCCGTTGCTGCCGCCCTCGATGCCGAGCTGGGCGGGGGTGGTGATGCCGCGCGCGGTGAGGTCCCGGGCGACGGCGGCGAAGTCCTCGAAGGCCCGGACGCGGTTGGCGCCGAGGGCGGCCTGGTGCCAGGCGGGCCCGTACTCGCGTCCGCCCCGGATGCCGGCGACGACGTACGTGCCCCCGCGCGCGAGCCAGGTCCGGCCGGTGACCGCGCTGTAGTGCGGGACCATCGAGATCTCGAAGCCGCCGTAGCCGTAGAGCAGGGTGGGGCCCGGGCCGGGCCGGTCCTCGGGGCCGATGACGAAGTACGGGACGCGGGTGCCGTCGGGGGAGGTGGCGAAGTACTGGCTGACCCGCAGCCCGGAGGTGTCGAAGAGGGCGGGCGCCTGCTTGAGGACCTCCGCGCCCGCGGTTCCGGCCTCGCCGCGGAAGAGGGTGGAGGGCTGGAGGAAGCCGGTGACGTCGAGGAAGTACTCGTCGCTCTCGTCGGGGTCGGTGCACACCACCGAGGCCGTGGACAGCGGCGGTACGGCGTCCAGCGGGGCGCGGCTCCAGCCGTCCGGGCCGGGGGTGAGCAGTTCCAGGCGGGAGGAGACGTCGGCCCGGGTGCGCAGCAGGAGGTGGTTGCGGGTCCAGCTGTAGCCGGCGAGGGCGGTGCGCTCGTCCGGGGTGAACAGGACCGCGGCCTCGCGCCCGCCGGCCCGGAAGTCGTCGAAGCCGAAGGCGAGCAGGCTGCCGGCGGGGTGGCCGAGCCACGGGGAGCGCGGCTCGACGACCAGCCACTGGCGGTGGACGCCCGCGACGGCGTCGTCCGGTACGTCGATCTTCTCGGGCGGCCCGGCGGGGTCTTCGGGGAGCAGGAAGAGCCGGCCGTTCCAGAAGTCGATCTGCCGGGACAGGAAGTCCCGTTCGAAGCCGGGGGTGTCGTCGTGCCAGCCGGTGGCGGACAGGTCGTCGGGGTGGCCCTCGTAGACCTTCTCTGCCTCCGCGAGGGGGGTGCCGCGGCGCCAGCGGCGGACCTGGAGGGGGTAGCCGGAGGGGGACATGGAGCCGGGGCCGAAGTCGGTGCCGATCCAGATGTGGTCGGCGTCGATCCAGTCCACCCGGGTCTTGGCCTCCTCGACGGTGAAGCCGTCCTGGACGAACTCCCTTGTCCGCAGGTCGAATTCGCGTACCACGCAGGCGTCGGCGCCGTCGCGGGAGAGCATGACCAGGGCGTGGTGGTGGTCGGGGCCCAGCACGGCGCTGCCGGCCCAGGCCCACTTCTCCCCCTCGGCCCCGGCGAGCGCGTCGAGGTCCAGGAGGGTCTCCCAGGCCGGCTGCCCGGTGCGGTACTCCTCGAGGGTGGTGCGCCGCCAGACGCCGCGCAGCCGGGCGGCGTCCTGCCAGAAGTTGTAGAGGTGGCGGCCGCGCCGGACGACGTAGGGGATGCGCCCGTCGTCGTCGAGGACCTCGCGGACCTCGCGCTCCAGCTCCTTGAACGCGGGGCGGGTCGTCAGCGCGGCGACGGTTTCCGCGTTGCGTTCCCGGACCCAGGAGAGCGCTTCCTCGCCCTCCACGTCCTCCAGCCAGAGGTAGGGGTCCTGGTTGTGCGGGCCGCCGGAGCCGGCGGGGGTCTCTTCGCTCATCCGCCGATTGTGCCGGACGCGGCCGGGGCGGCGGTGCGGCCCCGGCCGGCCGGTCCGCTACGGCGCGGCCGTGCGGTGGAGGCCGTCCAGCAGGGCGAGGTCCTCCTCGGTGAGGCGCAGGGCGCCGGCGGCGACGTTCTCGGCCAGGTGGTCGGGGTTGCCGGTGCCGGGGATGGCCAGGACGTGGGGTCCCTGCCGGAGGGTCCAGGCGATGCGGACCTGGGCGGGGGTCGCACCGTGGGCGCGGGCGACGGACCGCAGTTCCTCGCTCTCGGTGCCGGCCGCGCCGGTCTCGCGGCCGGCGGCGGCTATCGCGTAGAAGGGCACGAAGGCGATGCCCTGCTCCCCGCAGGAGCGTACGAAGTCGTCGTACTCGGGGCGTACGCCGATGCCGTACATGTTCTGCACGCAGACGACCGGGGCGATGGCCTGCGCCTGGGCGAGCTGTTCGGGGGTGACGTTGGAGACGCCGAGGTGGCGGATGAGCCCGGCCCCGCGGAGTTCCGCGAGGGCTGCGAAGCGTTCGGCGAAGTGGGGCTGGGCGGGCAGGACGCGGAGGTTGACCACGTCGAGGTGGTCGCGGCCCAGCTGGCGCAGGTTCTCCTCGACCTGGCCGCGCAGTTGCCCGGGGCCGGCGTGGTCGGCCCACTCCCCCGAGGCGTCGCGGGCGGGGCCGACCTTGGTGGCGATGACGAGGTCGTCGGGGTAGGAGCCGCCGAAGGCGCTGTTGATCAGCTCGTTGGCGGAGCGGAGCGGGGAGAAGTAGAAGGCGGCGGTGTCGATGTGGTTCACGCCGAGTTCCACCGCGCGGCGCAGGACTGCGATCGCCCGGTCGCGGTCGCCGGAGACGGCATCGGCCCGGAGCGCGGGGCCGCTCTGCGGCAGGCGCATGGTGCCGAAGCCGACGCGGTTGACCTGGAGGTCGCCGAGGGTCCAGGTGCCCGAGGCCGAAGCGGTGATCGTGTCTGTGGTCATCCGGCGATGATCACCTGCGGGGCGGCCGCCCACCAGGGGTTTTCACCGCGCGGGCCGGGTTCGTCCTCGGCGGCGGCCGTCCCGGCCCCTCCTCACATGTGCGGGTCGGAGTAGTGGGTCTCGATGAGCCGGACGAAGGCGGGCTCGTCCTCGTGCCGTCCGTTCTTCTCGTAGTCGGGCGAGTCCTTGACCTGGTCGCGGGTGCAGCCGAGGTGCACCGTCTTCTCCTCGGTGTCGACGCGGGAGACGACGCCGGCCGGGATGACGACCTTGCGGCCGAAGATCCAGGGGCCGGTGTCGACGACGAGGTAGGAACGGCTCACGTCGTCCGTGTGCCGGTCGACCTTGCCGATGGACCCGTCGGCCGCCTCGACCTCGTAGCCGATGAGGTCCGTGCCGGGCGCGTGGCCCGATCCGCTCGCGTATCCCCAGATTCCGCTTCCCATGACGGCCTCCCGGTGTGCGGTCGCTGCTGCCCGGCGCCTACCCGCCGGACGCGGGGGGAACCGGCGGGCAGGAACGAGTAGACACTGTCTACTCGCCGTGTTAGACAGGGCCCATGGAATCGGACGCGCCGCTGCGTGAGCGGCTGATCGACGTCGGGGTGGAGCTGGTCACCGGCGAGGGGACCGGCTCGCTCGGGCTGCGGGAGATCGCCCGCCGCGCCGGGGTGTCCCACGGGGCGCCCCGGCGGTACTTCCCCACGCACCAGTCACTGCTGTCGGCCATCGCCGGGCGCGGGTTCGCCGATCTCGGCACCCGGTTCGCCGCGGCCGGCGCCGGGGAGCCCGCGCCCCGGGAGCACGTGCGGGCACTGGGGCGGGTCTACGTGGGCTACGCGCTGGAGCAGCGCGGGATGTTCGAGCTGATGTTCCGGCACGACCTGCTGGACAGCACCGGCCAGGAACCCTCCGCCGCCCCGCGGCTGCGGGAGCGGACCCTGCCCCTGTTCGCGCTGCTGACCCGGCTGGTCGCCCGGTGCGGGGCGGAGCGGCCCGGGGTGACGGCGGCCGCCCTGTGGGCGGGACTGCACGGGGTGGCCCAGCTGTGGGGCTACGGCAGTCTGCCGCTGGTGCTGGGCGTCCACCCGGCCGGGGCGGACGCGGACGGGGCCGGCGCGGTCGCGGACGGCCGCCCGCTCCTGGACGCGGTGGTGGACGCGGTGGTCGACGCGCACCTCGGGGCGGAGGGAGCGTGAGGCCCCGGCTCGCCCTCCTGGTCAGCGTGGCCGGGGCGATGCTCGTCGCCCTCGACGGCACGGTGCTCGTCGTGGTGCAGCCGGCCCTGCGCCGCGATCTGGGGGCGGGGGTGGCCGAGGTGCAGTGGACGAGCACCGCCTACCTGCTCGCCGTCGCCGCCTTCCTCGTCGTCGCCGGGCGCCTCGGGGACCGCTACGGGCACTCCCGGCTGCTGCTGACGGGCGTGCTCGGCTTCGCCGCCGCCTCGGCGGGGATCGCCCTGGCGCCCGGCGTCGGCTGGGTGATCGCGCTGCGCGCCGTGCAGGGGGTGTTCGGGGCGCTGCTGCAGCCCGCGACGCTGGCCCTGCTGCGGCTGGCGTACCCGCCGGAGCGGCTGGGCCGGGCGGTCGCGGTGCGGACCGGTGCGATCGGGGTGGCCGCGGCGGCGGGGCCGCTGCTGGGCGGGGTGCTGGTCGCGCTGCTGGGCTGGCGGGCGGTGTTCCTGGTCAACGTGCCGGCCGCGCTGCTGATCGCCGCCCTCGCCCTCGCCGTACGGGTGCCCGCGCCGGAGCGGCGGGAGCCGGGGCGGCTGGGCCCCGCCGCTCCGGTGCTGCTCGCGGCCACCCTGGCGGTGGCGGTGCACGCACTGGCCGGTGTGCCGGAGCACGGGTGGAGGGGCGGGCCGACGCTGCTGGGCCTCGGGGCGGCCGCGGCGCTCGGGGCGCTGTTCGTGCGGGGTGAGCGGCGCGCGGAACTGCCGCTGGTCCCCGCCGCGGTGGCGCGGTCGCGGCCGGTGGCGGCTTCGATGGCGCTGCTGCTGACGGTGTCGGCCGGCATGTTCGGGGCGCTGTTCACGGCGACGTTCCTGCTCCAGGACGTACGGGGGCTCAGTCCCTTGGCCACCGGGGTGCGGGTGCTGCCGCTGACGGCGCTGATGGTGGCCGGGGCGCCGGTCGCGGGGGCCGCGCTGCGCCGGTACGGGGCGCGGCGGACGGCGATCGCGGGAACGGCGTTGACGGTGCTGGGCACGGCGGGGCTGGAAGCGGGCGGCGGGGTGGCCTTCGGGGTGCTGGGGGCCGGGTTCGCGGCGGTGATGGTCACCGCCACCGGGACGGTGGTCGGCGACGCCCCCGCCGGGTACGCGGGTGTGGTGGGCGGGCTCAAGCAGACGGCGATGAACGTGGGCCCGAGCCTGGGCATCGCGGTCGCGGCGGGCGCCGGGGCCGGTGCCTCGGGGGCCGGTACGGCGGGCGGGCCGCTGACGGCCCTGGCGGCGCTGGCCGGCCTGGGCCTGGTGGCGGCCTGGCAGCTGCCGGGGCGCGCCCGCCCCCTGGCGGAGGCGGGCGCGGGCGTGGGGGGCAGGCCCACGCGGTAGGCGGGTCCGGCCCGGCGTGGGGGGCCGGACCGGACCCGGTCGGGGGGGTCAGGGGGTGAAGGTCCAGCGCTGGGCGGCGCTGCCGGTGCAGGGGGCGCGGGTGAGGCCGGTGCCGTCGGCGGTGCCGGAGCCGGCCGGGGTGAGGCACTGGCCGGCGCTGCGCAGGCTGCCGTCCGGGCCCGGCTGCCAGGTCTGCGCGGGGCCGGCCGCGCAGGTCCGTACGGTGATCCGGGCGGGGTCCGCGGCGTCGAGGCAGACTCCGTTCAGGCCGGTGAGGCGGCCGTCGTCGTGGAGGGTCCAGCGCTGGTTGGGGCCGCCGTGGCAGGAGTAGAGGGTGGGCGCGGTGCCCGGGGTGGTGTCGCTGTGCGGCAGGTCCAGGCAGCGCGCGGAGGCCGCGTTGACGAGGGTGGCGTCCGCGGGGAGCGGTGCGGGGCGGCCGGTGAGGGTGAGTTCGGCGGCGCTGGTCCAGGGGCCGCGGCCGCCCGCCTCGGTCAGGGCCCGCAGTCTCAGGTAGCGGCCGGTCCTGGGGGCGAGGGTGACGGATTTGGCCGTCGGGGTGTCGGCGAAGGTTCCCGTGGCGACCGGGGTGCCCCAGTCGGTGGTGGTGTCGGACACGTAGACCTCGTAGCCGCCGATCCGGCCGTTGACCCCGCCGTCCTGGCGCGGCAGGTGGCCGAGGCCGTCGACGCGGTAGCGGGCGCCCAGGTCGATGCTGATCTCGTGCGGCAGGGCGGCCGCCTTGCCGGTGGACCAGGCGGTGTGCCACAGGGTGGCGGGGTCCCCGTCGAAGGCGTTGACGGCGGCGCCGTTCTCCGCGGCGGTCTCCTGGCTGTCGGCGGAGACCAGCTTCCAGGCGGTCTGCGGGACGGGCGTGGAGGTGACGGGGACCGGGTCGGCCGCCGGGACGGAGGTGCCGGTGGCGGTGACGCCGAACGCGCCCTGCTTCGTACCGGTCTTGACCCACAGGACGCCGGCGCGGTCGGCCGGGTCGAAGAACCATCCGGTGGCGGCCGTGTCGTACGCGCCCTTGTCGGCGAGGCGGGGCAGCGCCGCGCCGTCCACCGTGAGGGCGGTGGGGGCTGAGGCCACGTGGAGGGTGAGTTCGTAGCCGCGGGCCGCCCGCTGTCCGGCGTAGCTGCCGGTGGGGGCGCCCACGGAGACGGTCACCGTGCCGGGGCCGGCCGCCGGTGCGCTGACGTCCACGCGCTGGCGGGCGAAGGCGCCGCTCTGGTGGGCGCGGGTGCGGCCGTCGTCCTCGTACAGGCTGAAGGAGGAGGTCCCGCGCGGGTGGATGTCGTAGGTGAGGGTGTCGACGGGCTTCTCGCCGGTGTAGTTCATCTGCGGCCACATCGGCACGACCGCCCCGCCCTTGACGAACAGCGGCAGGGTGTCGAGGGGTGCCCGGTAGCCGTTCAGCCAGCCCGGGCCGGCGTACGTCTTCCCGGTCCAGTAGTCCGTCCAGGTCCCGGCGGGCAGGTAGATGCCGTCGCGGACGGAGGTGTCGGAGACGACCGGCGCGACGAGGAAGGAGTCTCCGGCCATGAACTGGCCGCTGGTGAGGTTCCCCCGGGCCACCGGGTCGTCGGGGTACTCCAGGACCATCGCGCGGGTGCTCGGGACGCCGCTCTCGTGGGCGGTGCGGCTCATCGTGTACAGGTAGGGCATCAGCCGCATCTTCAGCTGGAGGTACTTGCGGTTGATGGAGAGGTAGGGCTCGGCGAAGCGCCAGGGCTGCTTGTCCTGGTAGCCGGCCGACGGGTTGGTGGCGCCCCAGCCGGACATCGTCATGAAGGCGGGGGTGAAGGCCTTCCACTGGAGGTCGCGGGCGTACGTCTTGGGGCTGCCGCCGAAGATGCCGTCGACGTCGCCGGCGGCGTAGTTCAGGGCGGACAGGCCCGCGCCGGTGATGGCGGGGACGTGCCAGCGCATGTCGTCCCAGGTGCCGTAGGTGTCCCCGGTCCAGACGACGGCGTTGCGCTGGGTGCCGGCCCAGCCGTCGACGGTCCAGACGAAGCGGCGGGCGTCGGAGTTCTTCTCGATGCCGTCGACGGCCTGCTGGACGCCCTGGAAGGCGTACTTGTAGCCGCTGCCTATCCAGGCCACGTCGGTCTTGACGCCCCGGCTGCCCGCGGCGCCCACCTCGTCGGCGATGGAGCCGAGACCGGTGGAGGTCCACAGGCCGGTCTGGAAGCCCTTGGTCTTCAGGGCGTCGACGGTGGACTTCAGGGGTGCGGTGTAGCCGCAGCCGTAGCCGTCGTTGGGCAGGAACCAGCCCGAGGGCATGTCGGCGGCGCGGGCGTCGGCGGCGTAGCCGGTCACGTCGGGGGTGGTCTGGTGGCGCGGGCGGTCGTGGTCGCCCTGGTAGTCGGGGTTGGAGGCGTTGAAGCAGTCGGCGTTGCCGAGTTCCAGGCCCCACATGGGTGCCATGAAGGGTTTGCCGCTGACGTCGGTGTAGGCGTCGAGGACGGATTTGAGGGAGTCGCCCGTGAAGTACCAGGCGTCGAAGCGGGTCTCGTCGTGGGTGAGGGTGGTGGGCGCGTTGAAGGCGTACGAGCCCGGGGCCCAGGTGTTGCGCATGACGCCGTAGGCGTTGGTGGACATGTAGAAGGGGGCCGGGCTGGCGTTGTCGTTCTCGCGCCACTTGTTGTCGACGGCGACCGGCACCGTCTTGCCGCGCAGGGCCCATTCGCCGAGACGCAGGCCGGTGCCGTAGAACTGCTCGTCGGCGCCGCGCGCCAGGTACTGGGTGGTCCTGCCGCCGCCCCAGCTGGTGGGCTGGGTCTCCTGCCAGACGGGGGTGGAGTCGTCGGCGCGGTAGACGGAGAACCGCAGGGGCGATTTGTTGACCCGGATGGAGAGGGCTCCGGTGGTGATCCGGAAGTACCCGCCCGCGTCGGTGTACCGGGCGTTCACCGGGCCGAAGTCGGTGGTGGGGGCGAGGTCGGAGCCGGCCGGGTCGTTGGTGAAGGCCCCGTCGGGGGAGAGCCAGAGGCGGAAGATGTCGGCGCGGGCGACGACCACGCGGGCCTTGGCCCCGCTGGAGGTGCTCACGGTGAAGGTGGCGCCCGACTGGGAGAGGCCGGTGACCGTCCCCGCCGTGGCGGCCGGGGCGGCGGCCGCCGCGCGGGCGGTGGCCGGGCCGGCCGCGGCGAGGCCGGCGGCCGCGAGCGCGGCGGCGAGCAGGGCCGCGAGGCGGGTCCGGTGGCGGCCGGAGCGGCCGGTGCGGTGGTGCCGGGGTGGGGGATCGTGCCGGTCGCGCCTCAGGGACAGTCTCGTCGGACTCATGGGGCAGCTCCTCGTGCGGTCCGGATCGCGGACACACCGCCTTGGCATGCACCCGGCAAGATAGCGGACTCGGGTGGGCGATTTGAAGGAACCTGCTCGAAGTAGTCCGGTACCACGCACTTTTGCGCACGAAGAGGCCCGGAGGGAAGCCTTCGGGCAGGCTTCGCCCCCGGGCCGGATGCCGTCAGGCGGCGGTGACGCGGATCTTGGACTGGCCGTGGCCGAGTTCCTCCCAGTCCTCCATGAAGCGCGCCTTCAGCCCGTGCCGGGCGGCGAGGTCGACGAGGGTCTCGGTGCGGTAGTAGAAGTCCTCGCGCAGCACGTGGTGTTCGGTGCCCTCGGTGCGGTCGAAGGTGAAGTCGAACCAGCCGCCGGGCGCCAGGACGCGCTCCACGTGCGCGAGGCACTCGTCGATGATCCCGATCGGCGAATGGGAGAACACGCTGTGCGCGTGCACCACGTCGAAGTGCCGGTCGGGGAGGAAGTCCAGGGTGAGGTCCTGGGTGATCGTCAGGTGCGGGAGCTTGTGCTGGAGCCCCCGGTCGGTCAGCGTCCGCTTGGCCTCGATGAGGATGTCGGGCGAGATGTCGATGCCGTAGTAGTGGCCCGTCTCCAGGTGCTCGATGAAGCGCCAGCCGGCGCGCAGGTTGCCGCAGCCGATGTCGAGCATGCGGTGGCGCGGGGTGAGACCGTGCCGTACGAGGTAGTCGAACTGCATCTTGCCGAGGGCCAGCCAGCGGTCGTGGGTCTGGCTCCCGACGGCGGCCTCCGGGTTGCGGCCGGTGTCTGACGCCATGACGGCGCGGTAGTAGGCCACGTGGTCGGGGTGCTTGAGGCGCAGCCAGCGGTCGCGTGCGGCACGGCGTACGTACGGGGCGATGCGGGTCGGATGGCCCAGCGCGTAGCGGACCTTGTGGCCGAGGCCGGTGCGGTCGGCGGTGAGGTTCTTCTGGGTGGCCATGAGGAGTCCCCTTGAGGTGCGGACGGTCAGGATGCGGTGGTCGGGCCGTGTGCGGTGCGCCCGCCCGGGCGGGGGGCGCCCGGCGGCCGGGAGGTGTGCGCCCGTTGCCGGCGGGAGATGTGCCCCCGGTGCGGCCGGAGCCGTCAGGCGGTGCGTCGGCGCAGGACGAGGAGGGTCAGGGCCACGAGCGCGGCGGCCGCACCGAGGTACAGGGCGGTGTCGATCCACTGGAAGGTCCAGAAGTCGCCGCTGGGGTAGACCTTGTGGTAACGGGCGACGAACCCGTGTTCGGCCATGCACGCCCGCAGTTCCTCGCCGGAGAGCTGGCAGACACCGTCTATGGAGTGCTCGCGGCCGTCGGGCGTGAGGTACCCGAACCGCCCGGTGGACCAGGCACTGCCGACGGGCCGCTTCGGGGTCATACCGGGCGTTATCCGGGTCTCGGGGGCCGTCCAGGAGGTCCGGAAGTACGTCACGCACACCATCACCGTGAAGATCGCGGCCAGCGCCACGCCCATGGCGGGCAGTACGCGGCGGACCAGCAGGCCCGCGAGCGTACCGGCGGCGAGGCCGAACAGGGCGCAGGCCACCGGGGCCGGGCCGGTCGCGTTGTAGATCGGGGCGTCGTGCCAGTAGGGGCCGTCGAGGGTGTTGGCGATGGGCAGCCACCACCAGGCGACGAGCCCCCCGATGACCACCGCCACCAGCACGGCGGCCAGCGCCGCCAGGCCGAAGCGGGCCGCGAACCAGCGGCGCGGCCCCACGCCCTGGGTGAGGGCCAGCTTGAACGTGCCCGTCTCCAGCTCCCTGCCGATGAGCGGGGCGCCCCAGAACACGCCGATCAGCGCCGGCACGGCGAGGCCGAGACCGCCGAGGGCGCGGATGCCGGCGGAGTTCCACTCCATGATCTGGAAGGTGACGGGGCTCTCACAGCCTCCGTTCCAGCCGGGACAGGGCTCCCACCCGGTGGCGGCGATCAGCTCCGTCATCTCGGAGCGCCAGTGCGCCACGCACGCCGCGCAGACCGCCAGCAGGGCCAGCGCGGACAGGATCATCAGGCGCTGCTGGCGCCAGGCCAGCCACAGCACGCCCTTCATACGGCGGCCTCCTTCTCGGCGGTGCGGCCCGGGGCGCGCAGGTGGGCGAGCAACAGGGACTCCAGGGTGGGGGTTTCGGTGATCCAGCGGCCGTCCGCCGCGCCGTCCGGGGACGGAGGGGCGCCGGGCGGCGTACGGACGAGCGCGGTGACCTGACGGCCGCCGACGGCGGAGTGCACGACGCTGCCGCGGTCGAAGGAGCGCGGCAGCCCGTCGCCCTCCATGGGGTCGGCCCGGCCGGTGATCCACGTGTGCGCCGCGCAGAGCTCCTGGACGTCGCCGCAGAGCCGGGCGGCCCCGTCCTTGAGGAGCACGACGTGGTCGCAGACGTCCTCCAGCTCGGCCAGGACGTGCGAGGACATCACGATGGCGGTGCCGCGCTCGGCGGCCTCGGTCATGAGCAGGGCCATGACGTCGTGCCGGGCGACCGGGTCGAGGTCCGCCAGCGGCTCGTCCAGGAGCAGCAGGTCGGCGCGCTTGCCGAGTACGAGGGCCAGCGCGAGCCGGGTCCGGTTGCCGCCGGACAGCGATCCGACCCGGGCCGCGCGGCGGATGCCGGAGCCGGTGAGCAGTTGTTCGGCGGCTTCCTGGTCCCACTGGCCGCGGTTGAGTTCGCGGCCCAGGCGCAGGGTGTCGGCGACGGTGAAGCCCGCGTGCAGGGGCTTGTCCTGGGCCAGGAACCCGGTGCGCCGGCGGGCCCCGGCGGTGCCGGGGGTCTCGCCGAAGACGCGTATCCCTCCGCTGCTGGGGCGCAGCAGGCCGGCCGCGAGCTGGAGCAGGGTGCTCTTGCCGGCGCCGTTGGGGCCGACGAGGGCCGTGACGCCTCCCGCGGGCAGCTCGACGTCGCACGCGTGCAGGGCCCGGCGGCCGTCGAACTCCCGCCCGAGCCCGGTGGCCCGTAGTGCCGGCGCGTGGTGCGGATCGCTCACGCCGTTTCCTCTCTCGATCGCCCGGGCCGCCCGGGCCCGGGGTTGAAGCTTTCGTCCACGGCGGCCGCGATGAGCGCCGTGATGTCCTCGCGGTCCAGTCCCGCCTCGCGGGCCTGTGCCATCCAGGCCGCCAGGGCCAGGCGCAGCGGCGAATCGGCGGCCGCGCCGGGGTGCGAGAGGGAACGGCGCACGAACGTGCCCGCGCCGGGGCGGGGTTCGACGAGCCCTTCGCGCTCGAGCTCCCGGTACGCCTTGAGGACGGTGTTCGGGTTGATGGCGGTGGCCGCCACCACCTCCCGGGCCGTCGGCAACCGGTCGCCCGGCTCCAGCACCCCCAGCCGCAGGGCCTGTTTGACCTGCGTGACGAGCTGCAGATAGGTGGCGACACCGCTGCGCCGGTCGATTCGGAACTCCATCCCACCCCCTTATTCCACTAACACGTTAGTGGAATAGTGCAGGTGTGGTGAGGGCTCGTCAAACCGGCGGAGTATGACCGAACCGTCACAGCCCGCCGAGGTGGGAACGCGGAGGCCGGGTCGGCCATCTAGGTGATCGGCGGGCCGGTGACGGCCGCGCCGACGTGACGGCGAGTACCGGCGGAGCCGGGTGGGAACAGCAAGGTGGGGCGCGCATGAAGGCGGAAACGGTGGCGGGCGGCGGAACGGATGCCGGTGCCCTGGCCGGGCGGGAACGGGACGGCGACACCCTTGCCCTGGCCGGGCGGGAACCCGACAGCGAGGCCCCTGCCCTCGCCGGGCGGGAACCGGACGGCGACACCCTTGCCCTGGCCGGGCGGGAACCCGACAGCGAGGCCCCTGCCCTGGCCGGGCGGGAACCGGACGGCGACGCCCCCGCCCTCGCCGGGCGGGAACCGGACGGCGACGCCCCCGCCGGGGCCGGGCGGATATCCACCGGGGCTGACGCGGAACCAGAATCCGACACCCTCCCCGGCCAGCAGACCGACGCCCACACCTCTGGCGAGGGCGCAAGGGAATCCGACGGCGGCACCCCTGCCCTCGCCGGGCGGATAGCCGCCGGAAGTGACGCGGAACCGGAATCCGACGCCTTCCCCGGCCAGCAGACCGACGCCAACGCCCCTGCCGGGGGCGAGGACACCGACGCCGACACCGAAGGCGCAAGCGAAGCCGAGCCGGCGGATGACGCCCCCACCGCCAGCGCGGATACCGGCGCCGGAGCCCAGGGCGACGCGGAGCCGGCGGACGACACCCGGCCCGTGCAGCGGACCGACCCCGGCACCCCCGCCGGGAACGCGGACACCGGAGCCGAAGGCGCGGAGCCGGCGGACGACGCCCAACCCGTGCAGCAGACCGATCCCCGCACCACCAAGGACACCGACGTCGACGCCGAGGGCGACGCCGAGTCGGCGGACGACACCACCGCCGCCGTCCCGGCGGAAGGCGCGCCGGATCAGGCCTGTTCCGACGCCGACGCCAAGGCCGGGAAGCGGCCGGGCGGCGCCGGCCCCGAGCCGGCGGACGACACCACCGCCGGAGGCAAGGGCACCGCCGACGCGGCTGACGAGGTGTCGGCGCAGCGCGGGACGGACCGGCCCCGCCCCTCCTGGGCCAAGGCCGAGTCCCCCGCGCGGGACCGGGCGGGCGAAGCCGCCGCACCCGTGCCCGAGGGAACCGGCGACGAGGCGGCCCGGACCGGAACGGCCCGTCCCCGCCCGGCCTGGGCGCTGGACGATGACCAGCCCGCGCCCGGCGCGCGGGACCGGGCTCCCGGCACGGGCACGGCCGACGCGGAACCGGCACGGCCCGGGAAGGAAGCCGCCGCTCCCGGCAAGGGAGCCCCGGACCCCCGCACACCCGCGCCCGGCGCGCGGGAGCAGGCTCCCCGCACGGGCACGGCCGACGCGGAACCGGCACGGCCCGGGAAGGAAGCCGCCGCTCCCGGCAAGGGAGCCCCGGACCCCCGCACGCCCGCGCCCGGCGCGCGGGACCACGGTCCGGCGGCGGGCGGACGGACGCAGGGCGGGGCCGTGGACGGCTTCAGCGCCCGGCGGACGCGGCCGCACGACCCGGAGCGGACCCGCGAGTTCGCCGCGCTCGGGGACCCCGTGGCCGCCCGGCCCGGGGCCGTCCCGCGGCCGGTTCCCCGGCCCGTTCCCGAGCCCGCCCGACAGGCCCCGGTGCCCCCGCTGGAGCTGCTGGCCGAGCTGACCAACACCGCTCCCCCGCCGGAGACGCCGCGCCGCACCCTCACCCGCCGCGTCAAGGTGTGGGCGCCGGTCGTGCTGCTGCTCGGCGCCGCCGTAGCGGGCGGGCAGATGCTGCGCCCGCTTCCGGCCCCGCGGTTCGTGCCCGCCCAGACCTCGTACGCCCTCGACGGTTCGACCCCCGTCCCCTGGCCGGCCAAGGGGCAGGCGGCCGTACGCGTGGCGGGATCCGGTGACATCGGCACGTTCGGCGAGCAGAAGCCGGTGCCGACCGCCAGCGTGGCGAAGGTGATGACGGCGTACGTGGTCCTCAAGGGGCACCCGCTCCGCAAGAACGACCCGGGCCCGAAGATCGAGGTCGACGCCAAGGCGGTGGCCGACGGCACCTCGGAGGACGAGTCCCGGATCGAGGGGCTCACCGCCGGGCAGAAGTTCAGCCAGCTGGACATGATCAAGATGCTGATGATCCCGTCCGGCAACAACGTGGCCCGGCTGCTGGCCCGCTGGGACACCGGCAGCGCCGACGAGGCAGCCTTCGTGGCGAAGATGAACGCGGCGGCCAGGGAACTCGGCATGAGGGACACCACGTACACGGATCCCAGCGGCCTGGACGCGGGCACCGTCAGCACCGCCGTCGACCAGCTGAAGCTCGCCGAGGCGGTGATGAAGGACGAGGCGTTCCGCTCGGTCGTGGCGATGCCCAGCGCCACCATCGACGGGCTGCCCAAGCCGATAAACAACAACAACGACAACCTCCTGCTCGCACCCGGTCTGAGCATCAAGGGCATCAAGACCGGGTCGAGCACCCCCGCCGGCGGCACCCTGATGTGGGCCGCGTACAAGACGGTCGGCGGTGAGACCCCGCTGATCCTCGGCACGATGATGGACCAGCGCGTGGACGGCCCGGACCCCAACGCCGCGAACAGCCTGAAGCTGGTGAAGGAGAACAGCCGGAGGGTCATCGAGGCGGTCCGCACCGCGCTCGGCCCGGCCACCGTCATCCGCAAGGGGCAGCTGGTGGGCCACGTCTCCGACGGGCTGGGCGGTTCGACCCCGCTCGTGGCGGCGAAGGACCTCACCGTCATCGGCGTACCGGGTCAGCGGCTGCGGCTCGCCCTCGGCGCGGGCAACAAGCCGCTGCCGCACGAGGCCAAGGCCGGGACCGAGGTCGGAGTGCTGACGGTGGGCGAGGGCAGCGGGGCGAAGAGCGTGCCGGTCGCGGTCGGGAGGGACCTGGTGGAGCCCTCGTTCGGGGCCAGGGTCACCCGTCTGTCCTGAGGCGGATCACGCCGTGGTTGCATGACCGGATGGACATCCGACGGCGCGGACCCGACGACCTCGGCGCGTGCGTGCGCGCACTCGCCGAGGTCCACCACGGTGACGGCTACCCGGTGGACTGGCCCGAACGGCCGCGGGAGTGGCTGTCGCCGCCCGCGCTGCTCGGCAGCTGGGTCGCGGAACGGGACGGGCGGGTGGCCGGCCACATCGCCCTGTGCCGCGGCGGACCGGGCGATGCGGCGCCGGGGCTGTGGAGCCTGCGGACGGGGGTGCCCGCGGCGGGCGCCGCCGTCGTCAGCCGGCTGTTCGTCGCGCCCGCCGCGCGTGGCCACGGGACCGGCGCCCTGCTGATGGCGCGGGCCGTGCGGGAGGCTCGGGACCTCGGGCTGCATCCGGTACTGGACGTGGTGGCCTCCGACACCGCGGCCGTCGCGCTGTACGAACGTCTCGGCTGGAGCCCGCTGGCGGTCGTCGAGCAACGGTGGGGGCCGGAGAGGGTGGTCGCCGTGCGCTGCTACGCGGCGCCCCGGTAGGGGAGTTACGGGTTCGCGACGACGAGCAGGGTACGGGCCGCCGCGCCCCCGCCGGCCAGTACGCAGCGGTGCGGCAGGCCGCCCTGGTGGTGGGCGCTCTGGCCGGCCTTCAGCAGGAGGGGTTCCTCGCCCCGCACTTCGAGGACGACCTCCCCTTCCAGTACGTACAGGAAGTCCTCCCCCGGGTGCTCGAACCACCCGCGCTCGCCCTGACCGGGCTCGAAGTGGTGCTCGTAGGCCTCCATCAGGGTGCTGCGCCCGCCCGGGATGAGCACCTGGGCCACCTGCCCGGCGCCCTCGCTGACGCGGATCACCTGCGGGTCGCTCTCGTGGCCGACCGGTCCCGGCCGGCCCGGCGGCCGCAGGAAGGTTCCGGGTGCCACGTCGAGCGCTTCGGCGATCCGGTAGATCGAGCTGAGGCTGGGCGTGGCCAGTCCGCGTTCCAGCTGGCTGAGGAAGGGCTGCGAGAGGCCTGACCGGGCGGCCAGCACGGCCATGGAGACCCGGCGGGCCGTGCGGCAGCCGCGGATCGCCCGGCCGACCTCGATGGCTTCCGGTGTGGGTTCGGGTCGGGACACGCTCGTGAACGTACCTCATCGCCTTCGGGGGACCGGGCGGGCCCGGGAGGTTTCGTACTGCCGCAACACACCGTTCATAAGCCTGGTCAATTATTGACCTCAGTTATGAACGCCAGGTCGGCGATGGGGCCGGCCGATGCGCGGCTCGACGAAATCCCATGCGATCACGAGATCACGAGATGAGGAGTGCTCACGTGCACCCCACCACCCCCTCCCCGGCGGGCCGGGCCCTCGGCCGGTTCGGCCCGCCGCTCGGCGCGGCCGCCGCCGTGCTCGGACTCTGGGCCCTGCTCGCCCGGTCGGGTGCG
This sequence comes from Streptomyces sp. NPDC034043, assembly GCF_055575675.1. Classification (NCBI taxonomy): domain Bacteria; kingdom Bacillati; phylum Actinomycetota; class Actinomycetes; order Kitasatosporales; family Streptomycetaceae; genus Streptomyces; species Streptomyces sp. NPDC034043. The sequence goes on along the minus strand of NZ_JBVISF010000001.1, from coordinate 592,781 downwards.
GTGGCCCCGGGCCTGCTGCCCACGCCGGCCGGAACGCTCTCCGCGCTGGCCGACAGTGCCCGCAGCGGCGTCCTGGCCGACGACCTCGCCGCGAGCCTGACCCGTGCGGGGCAGGGCTTCGCCCTCGGAGCGGCCGGTGGCGGCGCGCTCGGCTTCGCGACGGGGTACCTGCCGCGGCTGTCCGCCGCCGTCACCCCGCTGGTCTCCTTCCTGCGGCCCATCCCCGCCATCGCGCTGGTGCCGCTGGCGACGGCCTGGTTCGGCATCGGCGAGAGCGCCAAACGCCTGCTCATCGCGTACGCCGTGCTCCTCGCGGTCTGGCTGTACGTGCACGACGGGGTCTCGCGGGTGCCGGTCTCGCACCTGCGGGCGGCGCGCTCGCTGGGGGCGCCGCTGCACCGCCGGTTCACCGAGGTGCTGCTGCCCGCCGCCGCACCGGCGCTGCTGGCTGCGCTGCGGTACGGGGCCTCGGTGGCGCTGCTGGCCCTGGTCGCCGCCGAACTGGGCGGCGCCGACAGCGGGCTGGCGTACCGGCTCCAGGTGGACGGTCAGTTCCTGCGGGTGGACCGGATGTTCGCGGGGCTGCTCGTCCTCGGGACGCTGGGCGTGACGGCGGACCTCCTCCTGGCCGCCGCCGGACGCCGCTTCGTGCACTGGGGCGCGTCATGAGCCTCGACGTACGGCTGGAAGGGCTGACGGTGGGCTACGGCGGCGCGCCCGTACTGGAGCGGACGGAGCTGACGTTCCCGGCGGGGTCGTTCACGGCGCTGCTGGGGCCCAGCGGCTGCGGCAAGTCCACGGTGCTGAACACGGTGGCCGGTTTCGTCCGGCCCGCGGCGGGCCGGGTGACGGCCGGGGCCGTGCCGGTGGAGGGGCCGGGCCCGGACCGGGGCGTGGTCTTCCAGCACTACGCGCTCTTCCCGTGGCGCACGGCCCGGGGCAACGTCGAGTTCGCCCTCAAGCGGCTCGGCCTGCCGCGCCGGGAGCGTCGCGAACGGGCGATGGCCGCGCTGGCGGAGGTCGGCCTCGCGGACGGGGCGCACAAGTACCCGGCGCAGCTGTCCGGCGGGATGCAGCAGCGTGTGGCGCTGGCCAGGGCGCTGGCGGCGCGACCGGAAGTGCTGCTGATGGACGAGCCGTTCGGGGCGCTGGACGCGCTGACCCGGGCCCGGATGCAGGGCCTGCTGCGGGAGCTGTGGCAGCGCAGCGGGACGACCGTGCTGTTCGTGACGCACGACATCGACGAGGCACTCGCCCTGGCCGGGCGGGTGGTGGTCCTGGGCGCCCCTCCGGGAGGTGTCCTGGCCGACCACCCCGTCCCGCCGGGCCCGCCGGATCCGGACCTGCGCGCCCTCATCGCCCGCCACTTGACCGCCGGCTGACCCGCGGCCCGTACCGGGCCCTGGTGACCCGCGGCCGGACCCGGGCGGGCCCCGGCCCGTCCGGCCGGACCCGGAACACGGCCCTCCCTACGGGCGGGCCCGCCGGAGCGGCCGTTCCCGGACCGGCCCGTCGCCCGCCCACGCCCCGAACCGCCCTTCCCCCCTGCCCGACTCCGAAAGGACACCACCCATGCCCGGAACCCGACCCCGCGCCGCCGCCGTACTGCTCGCCGCGCTGCTGTCCGTGCTCGCCACCGCCTGCGCGGGCCCACCCGCCGGAGCCGGCGACGGCGGCCTGCGTGCCGTGACCCTGGCCGGGAGCGACCAGCTCGGCGGAGCGCCGGTGTACCTCGCGCAGGAGCGGGGGCTCTGGTCCGAGGAGGGCCTTGACGCCACCGTGACCACCCTGCCCACCGGGCGGGACGCGCTGAACGCCGTCCTCGGCGGGCAGGCGCAGTTCGGGGTCGTGGGCGACCTGCCCGCCGTCATGGCCGCCCTCGGCGGGCGCGACGTGCGGATCGTCGCCGACCTGTCGCGGTTCTCCGACTGGCGCCTGCTGACCCGTACCGACCGGGGCGTCACCGGCTTCGCCACGCTCGAGGGCCGCAGGGTCGGGGTGCCGCAGGGCACGAACGTCGAGTACGCGCTGAGCCGGATGCTCGCCTCGGCGGGCCTGGCCCCGGCCGACGTGACCGTGGTCAACCTGGCCCCGAACCAGGTCGCGCCGGCCCTCGCCCGCGGTGACGTCGACGCCGGGGTCACCTTCCCCAGCTTCTACGACGCCGCCCGCACCGCCCTGGCCGACCGCTACGCCGAGGTCCCCTTCGCCGGCTACACGGCGCGCACCCTGCTCGTCTCGGGCCCCTCCGCCGACGAGGCGGCGGCCGCCGCCGTCCTGCGAACGGTGCTGCGTGCGCAGCGGGCCGCCGAGGCCGACCCGGGCGCAGCACGGAAGGCCGTCGTCGCCCAGGCCGGGGGCGCGCTCCGGGCCGGTCACGTCGAGACCTTCCACCCCCGCTACGCATACGGGGCGAGCCTGACCCCCGAGCTGCTGACCCAGCTGGCCGACGAGGCCGCCTGGGCCGTGAGCACCCTGTCCCTGCCGGGCTCCGCCGACCGGCGGACCCTGCGCGAGCGGCTGCGCCCCGGCCCCCTCAGGGCCGCCGACCCGGCCGCCGTCACCGTCGACTGACCCACCCCCATGACCCACCCCGGGAAACACGAGAGAGCGGACCCGTCATGACCATCGACCAGAACACCCTGCGCCGCCGCGGCACCGGACTGCGCGCCCACGACCCCGAGCGGAGCTACGGCGGTTACACCCTCTACACCCCGATCACCAGCGAGGGCCGGATCCACCTCGTCGACATCGAGGGCGAGCCCGCCCACACCTGGACCTCCCCGTACCCTCCGGGCCGCCAGGCGCAGCTCCTGCCGAACGGCAACCTCTTCTACGCGGCGAAGGACACCTCGGGCCCGACGCTCTTCCCCATCTGGGACGTCTACCACGGCGGCATCTTCCAGGAGCTGGCCCCCGACTCCACGGTGCTGCGCGAGGTCCGGCACCCCTTCCACCACCACGACGCGTCGGTCCTGCGCAACGGCAACCTGCTCATCAACGCCGTGGAACCGCTGTCGGCGGCCGACGCCGCCCGGATCCGCGGCGGGATCCCCGGCTCGGAGGCGCCGGGCGGGGTGATCTACGGGGACGTGGTGTACGAACTGGCGTGGGACGGCGAGGTGCTGTGGCGCTGGGCGGCGATCGAGCACCTGGACCCGGAGGAGGTGCCGCTGAACCCGCACTTCGCCCGCGAGCACTGGCCGATGGCCAACACGGTCAACGAGCTCGCCGACGGCGGGATCGTGGTGGGCTTCCGCAGCGCGTCGACGACGGTGGCCGTGGACCGGGCCGACGGCTCCGTCCGGTGGCGGATCGGCCCGGACGTGCTGGCGCAGCAGCACCACCCGCACGAGCTGCCGGGCGGCACCCTGCTGGTCTTCGACAACGGGACCTACCGTGACACCACCTCCGTGCCGTACTCCCGGGTGCTGGAGCTCGATCCGGCCACCGGCGAGGAGGTGTGGTCGTACGAGGACAACCCGCCGCAGAACTTCTTCAGCCCGTACATGTCCAGCGCCCAGCGCCTGCCGAACGGGAACACCTTCGTCGCGGAGGGCTCCTTCGGGCGCCTCTTCGAGGTGACGCCGGAGGGGGACGTGGTGTGGGAGTTCGTCGTCCCGGAATTCGGGTCGTTCAGCCGGGGCACGGGGCTGGAGTCCTCGCGCGGCGCCCAGAACTCGGTCTTCCGCGCCTACCGCCACGGCGCCCACGAGATCCCCTGGCTCTGAAGCCCCGGCTGCCGGAAGGCTGTCGCCGGCCCGCCGGCCGGTTCCTGCCGGCGGGCCGGCTGGCGTGGCCGGAAGGCGCCCGGAGCGGCCCGTCCGACCGCTTCCACCGGTGGCCGGAAGGCGACCATACCCGGACCAACAGGCGCTTACGGGCTGGTAACTTGCGCGAGTTGATCAAGGCCGGGGCCCGGTTCCACCGTGCCGCCCGGCCGGAGCCACCCCCAGCAACAAGGAACCACATTGGCACGCACCGTCCGCACGGCGGCCCTCTCGCTCACCCTGTCCTTCGCCCTGCTCCCCGCCGCGCCGGCCTTCGCCGACTCGCCCACCCCGCACCTGGACTCCGTGGAGCGGACCCTGCGCCAGGTCTCCCCCGGTCTCGAGGGCTCGGTCTGGGAGCGGACCGCCGGCAACCGCCTCGGCGCCTCCGCCCCCGGCGGCTCCGACTGGCTGCTCCAGACGCCCGGCTGCTGGGGCGACCCCTCCTGCGCCGACCGTGCGGGCTCGCGCCGGCTGCTGGAGAAGACCCGGCAGGACATCGCCCGGGCCCGTGAGAGCGTCGACATATCCACGCTGGCGCCGTTCCCCGACGGCGGGTTCCAGGACGCGATCGTGGGCGGCCTCAAGGAGGCCGTGCAGAAGGGCAGCCGGCTCCAGGTCCGCATCCTCGTGGGCGCCGCGCCGGTCTACCACGCCAATGTGATCCCGTCCTCGTACCGTGACGAGCTGGTGGCCAGGCTGGGAACGGCGGCCGCGCACGTGACCCTCAACGTGGCGTCGATGACCACCTCGCGGACCGGCTTCTCCTGGAACCACTCCAAGCTGGTGGTGGTGGACGGCGGTTCGGTGATCACCGGCGGCGTCAACAGCTGGAAGGGCGACTACCTCGACACCGCGCACCCGGTGAACGACGTCGACCTCGCGCTGTCCGGTCCGGCTGCGGGCTCCGCCGGCCGCTACCTCGACACCCTGTGGGACTGGACCTGCCGCAACAGGACCAGCTGGAGCAGCGTCTGGTTCGCCTCCTCCGGCGACGCCGGCTGCATGCCCACGCTGCCCCGGCCCGCGGCTCCGGCCGGCGACGGCGACGTGCCCGTCCTCGCGGTCGGCGGCCTCGGCGTGGGCATCCGCCAGAAGGACCCCGTGTCGCCGTTCAAGCCGGTCCTGCCGACGGCCCCCGACACCAAGTGCGGCATCGGCGTGCACGACTACACCAACGCCGACCGGGACTACGACACGGTCAACCCTGAGGAGAGCGCCCTGCGCGCGCTGGTCGCCGGTGCCACCGGCCACATCGAGATCTCCCAGCAGGACCTGAACGCGACCTGCCCGCCTCTCCCCCGCTACGACGTCCGGCTCTACGACACGCTCGCCGCGAAGCTGGCGGCCGGGGTCAAGGTCCGCATCGTCGTCAGCGACCCCGCGAACCGCGGGACGGTCGGCAGCGGCGGCTACTCGCAGATCGCGTCGCTGTCCGAGGTGAGCGACGCGCTGCGGGGCCGCCTGACGGCCCTGACCGGCGACGAGCGCCGGTCGAGGGCGGCGATGTGCCAGAACCTCCAGCTGGCGTCCTTCCGTGCCTCGGACCGGGCGACGTGGGCGGACGGCAAGCCGTACGCCCAGCACCACAAGCTGGTCTCGGTGGACGACTCGGCCTTCTACATCGGCTCGAAGAACCTGTACCCGTCCTGGCTCCAGGACTTCGGATACGTCGTCGAGAGCCCGGCCGCCGCGAACCAGCTGAAGGACTCGCTGCTGGCCCCGCAGTGGACGTACTCCCAGGCGACCGCGACGTACGACTACGCGCGCGGCGTCTGCCAGGCCTGACGGCCGGCTCCGCCCCGCTCCGGGTCAGCGCCTGCGCTGGCCCGGGGCGGCCGCCAGCAGGAGCGCCTCCGAAACGAGGCGGGCTCCCCGCGAGAGGCGGCCGAGCTGTTCGAGCTCGATGGCGTACATCCTGATCGTGTTCTCTATGACCGACTCGGCGATGCCCATCGTCGGCAGCTCGGCCCGGCTGGTGTGCAGGGCGACGCGGACCGCTCGCATCTCGTGCTGGAGCTGGAGCTGCACGTGGCGGGCGAGCAGGGCGTGGTGACGGGTCAGCGTCAGGTAGCTGCCGTAGCGGGCCGGGAGGAGGTCCCGCAGCCAGCGGGTGGCGCTGCGTTCCCAGTCGTGCGTCCCGGGGGCCTTGACCTGGAGGGGCCAGTCCGGGCTGCGCGTGAGGGTGGCCGTCTGGGGCATTCTCGTCACTTCCGAGTGGTGTCGAACTCTGATCGAGACACTGCTGGTGGGCGGCCTCGGCCCAGGGGTTGACCGAGGCCGCCGGGGGCGCTCCTCCGGGGGATCCACAAGCCTTGACGCGGCGTCCGGTCCCGCCGTGAGGAGGTTCGGCGTACCGGGGCCGTTCGAGGCGGGCGAGGGGAACGTCCGCCTTTGGCGTCTGAGGGATCCGAAGCGCCGCCGTCAGTAAACATATATACCGTCGAGTAATCAAGGGTATGAAAAATTTCATGCATGTCCGGGCACTGAATATCCCCGGACGGCGTGCGCGTGCACGACGGGTGTACTGGGGGTGTCTGGCGGGTGTACGGCGGGCGAGATCTGCCGCTACATGAAGAAACCGTGCTGGTCAGCGACCTGCTCGTACTGTTCGAGCCGTGCCTGGGTCCGCTCGGGGTCCGCGTCGGCCATCGCCTGGAGCAGGGCGGCGGAGAGCATCCCGGGGGCCGCGTACGAATCGAAGACCAGCCGCGAACCGGTGGCGGCGGTCAGCACCACGTCGGCCGCCTCCACCAGCGGTCCGACGGTCGGGTCCGTGATCAGGACGACCTTCAGCCCCGTGCTGCGGGCCGCGCGCAGCGCGGCGAGGGTCTCGTTGGCGTGCCGGGGCATGGCGAAGGCCAGCACCCAGCTCCCGCCGGCCGCCCGGCACTGGAGCAGGGCGTCGTAGGCCACGCTGCCGCCCCGGGTCACCAGCCGCACGTCGGGGTGGATGCGGCGGGCCGCGTAGGCGAAGTATTCCGCCAGGGAGGCCGAGATCCGCAGGCCCACCACGGTCAGCGGGACGGAGCGGGCCAGCTCGCGGCCGATGTCCAGCACCTGGTTGGTGTCGGCGAGGAGGCGGCGCACGTTCTCCAGGTTCTCGATCTCGGCGTCGACGGCGGCCTGGAGTTCGTTCCGGCGGATCTGTTCACGGCTGTCCGGGGTCGCGGCCACCGCCGACAGCGCGATGGGCTGGAGCACGTCGCGCAGGGCCGGGTAGCCGCTGAAGCCGAGTGAGGACGCGAACCGGGTCACGGACGGCTGGCTGACGCCGACGCGCTCCGCGAGCTCGGTGATCGACAGGAAGGCCGCCTCGGTGAGGTGATCGATCAGGTACTGGGCGATCCGGCGCTGGCCCGGGGAGAGGCGGTGGCCGTCGAAGAGCGCGAGGAGCCGCTCGGCCGGCGGTTTCTCCTGCCCGGGCGGGGTCCCGCCGGGCGTGATCGCGGCCGCCTGCGCGCGTGCCTGCTGCCCCGATGACACCGGCGGCCTCCTTCTCACGTCACTCTCCCCCCAACATAGCCCACGCTCCGTGGCCGGATGATCCTCCGGAACGGGAGCCGCCGTACCCCGCGGGGACGGCGGCACCCGGTCAGGCCCGGGGCCGGGAGGGGCGGCCGGAGCCGCGGGTCAGGGAGTACCCGTAGACGCCCGCGAGGGCTGCGAGCACCCCGCCGGCTGCCGTCCACAGCCAGCGGTCGGACCACCGGCCGCCGGACCAGCCGCCCTCCGGGGCGCGGGCCTCCCGCTGCCGCTCCGTGGCGGCCGCCGCCCCCGGGACCAGGGGCTCGGACAGGACCGCGTCCACCGCCCGGGCCCCGCCCGTCTCCTTCACCTCGGCCTCGACCTGCGCCTTCACGGGCAGTCCGAGGTCCTCCTCGTGCGCCCCGACGACCGTCAGGCGGACGTAGTAGCTGCCCGGGAGCGGGTCGTTGGACCAGGCCTCGGCCCCGGAGCGGACGGTGCGCAGGGTACAGGAGAGTTCCACGGAGACGGCCGCCCTGTCCGCCGCCGCGCTCTGGTGCCCGTACGCGCAGGGCTGCCGGCGTCGCAGGCCGTCGTACACGTCGAGCCGCCACGTCTGCGCGCCGTGCCGGGCGGCCGGCTCCGGGAGCGTCACGGAGGCGCGTACGGTGGCCCGTTGGCCGGTGTCGGCGGGGAACGCCCAGTAGAGGTAGTCACCGGTGGACCCGGCGGCCGTGGCCTTCTGCCCGGGCCGGAAGAGCGCCGCGGTGCGGAAGCCCGTCCCGGCCTCGGTCGGGGCACGGCCGTCCTTGCCGGTGCCCTGGCCCGCGCTCGGGGTGGGGGCGGGGCTCGGGGCCGCGGCGGCGGCCGCCGCCGGGGCGAGGAGCGCGGCTCCCGCCAGCAGTGCGGCGGTCAGGGTGCGTACGGTACGCATCAGTTGGTCCTCCAGACGGAGACGCGCCAGCGCGAGATCCAGCCCCAGACCAGACCGGCGAGCAGGCCGGTGAGCACCAGCAGGCCGAGCAGCCACCAGCCGCGGCCGAGGCCGAAGGAGGCGACGTCGGAGCCCTCGTCGGGGCCGTCGACCAGGTCGATGGTCAGCTCGACGGGCATGCCGGGGCTGGTCTTGATGGCCGGGCCGGCGGCGAAGGAGTTGCTGACCTGGAGGCAGACCGTCTCCGGGGCCTCGGCGGCGTCCCCGCCGGCCCCGTCGCGTTCGGCCTTCGGGTAGCGCAGGCCGGTGGAGATCACGTCGGTACGGCCGTCCCCGGCCTCGGAGCCGCGGACGATCTCCCGCCCGTGGACGGTGGTCGCGCGCAGCAGCACGCCGTAGTCGTTGTTGACGGCCCGGTCGGCACCGATGCTGACCGAGGCGCGCAGTTCCTGGCCGGGGCGTACGTCGACCCGGTACCAGCGGTGCTCGCCGAAGGTCTCGCGGTCGCTGTAGAGGCCCGCCTTCAGCAGCGGGGCGCCCTCGCACCGCTTGGCGCCCTCGGTGGCCACCGGTGTGGCCGCCGGGTCGGCGGCGCGGTCGACCAACTGCCGGACCCGCCCGGAGAGTTCGGCGGTGTGGGTCACCGCGGTGTACGTGCCGCCGGTGGCCTCCGCGATGCAGGTGAGCTGGGCGCGGGTCTTGGCGTCGGGGACGAGTCCGAGCGTGTCCACGACGAGGTGGATGCCCTTGGCCGCGATCTCGCGGGCCACCTCGCAGGGGTCGAGCGGGGCGCAGGTGTCCTCGCCGTCGGTGATGAGGACGATCCGGCGGCTGGCGTTGCCGCCTTCCAGGTCCTGGGCGGCGGCCTGGAGGGCCGGTCCGATGGGGGTCCAGCCCGTGGGCGCGAGGGTGGCGACGGCGGTCTTCGCCTCCGTGCGGTTGACCGTGCCGACGGGGTAGAGCTGCTTGGTGTCCTTGCAGCCGAGCGCCCTGTCGTCACCGGGGTAGGTGGCGCCCAGGGTCCTTATGCCCAGGAGGACTTCGTCGGGGACCGCGTCGAGCACCTCGTTGAAGGCCTGCTTCGCGGCGGCCATGCGGGACTGGCCGTCGATGTCGGTCGCGCGCATCGAGCCGCTGACGTCGAGCACGAGTTCGACCTTCGGGGGCTCCTTCGCCGGTCCGTCGGCGGCGGCCGCGGTCGCCGGGAGGAGTCCCGCGGTCAAGGCGACGAACAGGCCGCAGGCCCCTGCCGCCAGTCGTTTTCTTATGATCATCGCCGGATCGTATTGAGGATCGGGCACCAGTCCAAAACCCGTACCGGCAGCCGGTACGCGTCTCCGCCGGGCGGGCCACCGGTGGTGTGCCGCCCGGCGGAGGCGTCCCGCTACCAGCGCACCGGCAGCCGGCTCACCCCGTGCATCAGGCTCCCCGGGATCCACTCCAGGGGGCCGCCGGCCGGGTCGGTCTCCAGGCCGGGGAACCGTTCCAGCAGGCCCCGGATCGCGATGCGGCCCTCCATCCGGGCCAGCGGGGCGCCGAGGCAGAAGTGCAGCCCGTGGCCGAAGGCGAGGTGCCCTCCGGGGGCGCGGCGGATGTCGAACACGTCGGGTTCGGTGAAGCGGCCCGGGTCCCGGCCGGCGCCGGACAGCGAGGCGAGCACGACCGACCCGGCGGGGATGACCGCACCGCCGAGCTCCACGTCCTTGGCGGCGTAGCGGTAGGTGGAGTTCTGCACGGGGCCGTCGTAGCGGAGCATCTCCTCCACGGCCCCGGGCAGCAGCCCGTCGAAGTCGGCGCGCAAGGAGGCCATTTGGCCGGGGTGCGCCAGCAGGGCGCGGACGCCGTTGGAGATGAGGGTGACGGTGGTCTCGTGGCCGGCGACGAGCAGCAGGAAGGCCATCCCGATCAGCTCGTCGGGGGAGAGCGAGTCGCCGTCCTCGTCGCGGGTGCGGATCAGCGCGCTGAGCAGGTCGTCGCCGGGGGACTCGGCCTTCTCGGCGACGAGGTCCGCGAGGTAGCGGCTGAGCTGGACGTGCGCGTCGGCGTTCGTGGCTTCCGGGCGGGGCGCGACGATGTCGTTGGACCAGCGGCGGAAGCGTTCCCGGTCGAGGTCCGGGACGCCGAGGAGCTCGCAGATCACCGTCATGGGGAGCGGGAAGGCGAGGGCCTCGATGAGGTCGGCGGAGCGCGCGGGGCGGGCGGCCATCGCGTCCAGCAGTTCGTCGGTGATCTGCTGGACGCGGGGGCGCATCGCCTCCACGCGGCGGGCGGTGAACTCCCGGGCCACCAGGCGGCGCAGCCGGGTGTGGTGGGGCGGGTCGGACTCCAGCATGTTGGAGTTGGAGGCGCTGGGCTCGATGTCCGGATACAGCCCGGAACTGCGCCAGTCCTTCAGCAGGTCCGGGTGGGTGAGGGCCTGGCGGGCCTCCTCGTAGCCGACGACGAGCCAGTACGGGTCCTCGTCGGGCATGACGCCGCGGACCCGGTGCACCGGTCCGGCGGCGCGCAGCGCCGCGTAGAAGGAGTGGGGGTCGGCGTCGAAGTCGGCGGCCGCGGAACTGATGTCAACTACAGGCATCCGGCCACCCTACGACGGTCAAAGCCCCTTGGAGGGGGCGGATTCGGCCACTCCGCACCCAGCGGGCGGCCGGTCCGTTCCGCCGCCGGCCGGCCGGTCCGTCCCCTGCGGGTGGCCGGTCCGTCAGCCGCGCAGCCCTTCGGGGAGGCGGCCGGTGTGCACCACCCCGAGGTGCTGGGTGGCGCGGGTGAGCGCGACGTAGAGGTCGCTCGGTGCGAAGTCCGCGGGCTCGGCCACGATCACCGTGTCGAACTCCAGCCCCTTGGCCTGGCGCGGGTCCAGCAGCACCACCGGCCGGGTGAGGTCCGGTTCCTCCCCCGCCCGTACGCCGGGCAGCGCCTCGGCCAGGGCCGGGTGCAGGGGGCGCGGGGCGATCACCGCGAGCCGGCCCTCGGCCGGGGCCCCGTCGCGGACGGCTCCGGCGACCGCGCCGGGGAGGTCCCGGGCCGCCCGCACCCAGGGCGGTAGGCCGGTGGAGCGCACCGAGCGGGGCGGTTCGAAGCCGGGCCGGTGGGCACGCATCACTCCGGCGGCCAGCTCCATGATCTCGGCGGGCGTACGGTAGTTGACGCCGAGCCGGACGTGTTCCCAGCGGTCGCCGACGTACGGGTCGAGGATCTGCTTCCAGGAACCGCAGCCGGCCTCGTCGCCGGTCTGCGCCGGGTCGCCGACCAGCGTCATGGAGCGGGTCGGGCAGCGGCGCATCAGCAGCCGCCAGGCCATCTCGGACAGCTCCTGCGCCTCGTCGACGATGAGGTGCCCGAAGGCCCAGGTGCGGTCGGCGGCGGCGCGTTCTGCGGTGGTGCGGTGGTCCGCCTCCTCCTGCCGTTCGGCCATCCGCTCGGCGTCGATGATGTCGTGGGCGGCGAGGTACTCGTTCTCCATGTCCTCGAACTCGTAGGACTCCGAGCCCTGGGAGAGGTCGAGGACGCCCTGCGCGTAGGCGATGCGCTCCAGCCGGTCGCGTTCGGCGGCGGCCCGCAGGGCGCTGTCGTCGACGCCGAGGAGCTCGGCGGCCTCGTCGAGGAGCGGGACGTCGGCCGGGGTCCAGTCGCCCGAGGTCCGGCGGATCAGGTCGGCGTCCTCCGGGGGGAGGTGGGAGGGGTCGGCGAGGAAGTCGGCGACGAGCTGCTCGGGGGTCAGCCGGGGCCAGAGGGTGTCGATGGCGGCGTGTACCTCCGGGCTGGTGGCGATCTCCTTGCCGAGCTGTGCGACGTCGTCCGGGCCGAGCAGGTTGGGGCCGCCGTAGGGGTCGGCGCCGAGCCGGTCGGCGAGCTGTCCGGTGAGGGCGTCGACGACGGAGAACGCGAAGTAGGGGCGGGCCGGGTTGTGGGGCAGGCCGGTGGCGCGGGCGCGGTCGCGGGCGGCGTGGGCCATGGTCCGGTCGAGCAGGAGGGTGCCGTAGTCGTCGTGGTCGATCTCCAGCGCCGGCTCGGGGACCACGGCGCTGTCCTCCCCGCTGCCCACGGGTACCTGCTCGGGGAGCGTCTGCCGGTCGGCGACGGCCCGGGCGAGGACCTCGGCCATGACGGCGCGGCCCTTGACGGCGGCGGCGCCGGGCCGGTCGGTGCCGGTGGCGCGCACTCCGGGGTACAGGTCGCCGGGGGAGGCGAGGAGCACGCCGGTCTCGCCGAGGGCGGGCAGCACCTCGCCGATGTAGCCGAGGAAGGCGGGGTTGGGTCCGACGATCAGTACGCCGCGCCGGGCGAGCAGCTCGCGGTGGGCGTAGAGGAGGTAGGCGGCGCGGTGCAGGGCGACGGCGGTCTTGCCGGTGCCGGGGCCGCCCTCCACGACCAGCACGCCCTGGTGGGGTGAGCGGATGATGCGGTCCTGGTCGGCCTGGATGGTCCGCACGATGTCGTGCATGCGGCCGGTGCGGGCGGTGTCGAGCGCGGCGAGCAGGACGGCGTCCGCGTCGGCGCCCTCGTAGCCGGTGCGCTCGGTGTCGGCGAGGTCGAGGATCTCGTCGTGCAGGGCGGTGACCCGCCGCCCCTCGGTGGTGATGTGGCGACGGCGGCGCAGGCCCATCGGGACGTGCCCGGTGGCGAGGTAGAAGGGGCGGGCGACTTCGGCGCGCCAGTCGAGGACGAGCGGGGTGCGTTCGGCGTCGTCCTGTCTGATGCCGATACGGCCGATGTGGTGGTCGCGGCCGTCGGAGAACTCGAGCCGGCCGAAACAGAGGCCGTGTTCGGCGGAGTTCAGAGCGGAAAGCAGACCGGACTGCTCGGCGACCAGGACGTCCCTTTCCAGCCGCGCCTGGAATCCGGTGCCGCTCTCCCCCAGGGCGCCCTGAACGGCCCGTTCGGCCTGGTCGCGCAGGTCTTCGAGGCGCGCGTAGAGCTCGGTGATGAATTTCTGCTCGCCCCGAAATTCGGTGTTTGACAATTTCGCTCCCAGCGCGATACGATGTCCCCGTAAAGCTTCGCCACGCCCTCCATTCGGGCGAAGGCGTGAAGTATCGAATATACGCGAAAGCTCGCCCTGGACGTCAATTCGTCCGGGGCGTTTTTGTATGCGTACCGGACCGACCCACTCCCGGGGAGGCGGCGGCCGGCTCGCCGCCGATCGTCGCGCCAGGGCGGACGGCGGACGCTGGGGGCACCCGTACGAGGCAGTCGGTTCGCGCCATATGAGGCGATATCCACCTGATCTTTTAGCATGACGTCCCTCCCGTCCCGGCGGTCGTACACGGAGGAGTCGCATGTCCCGACGAACACACCGGTCCGCTGCCGTCGCCGCCACGCTGGCCACGGCCGTCCTCCTCTCCGGGCCGGCCGCCGCCGCGCCCGCCCACGACCACGCGGACGGCGGCGCCGCGGTCACGTCGGCGGAGGCCGCCCTGATCGGCGAGGAGCACGCACGGGCCCACGCCGAGCGGCGCCGCGCGGTCCGCGGCACCGACGGCTACCCGCAGGCGACCCGTACCGCGAGCCTGACCACGCTCACCGAGTCGCAGGCGCTGGCCAACAAGGGCATGGACCCCGCGGAGTACGGCCGCTTCGCGGAGTTCTTCCCCTCCCCCGACTTCGGGGTCCACCTCGCCCAGCTGCCGACCGGCAAGGTGCTGCTCTTCTCCTTCGAACGGGTCGAGGTCGACCCGACCAAGGAGACCGGCCCCACCGACCGGACCGGCCCCACCAACGCGGGTCGCGCCTTCCTGTGGGACCCGGCCAAGGGCACCGGCGCACGGGCGTTCCAGGAGGTCCGGCCGCCGACGGTGCTGATGCCCGACGGTACGTACGCCCCGCGCCCCGCCCCGTTCTTCTGCGCCGGGCACGCCTTCCTGCCCAACGGGATGCTCGCGGTCTTCGGCGGCAACACCGGCGGCAAGGGCGGCAGCGGCGCCAAGCTCTCCTTCGTCTTCGACCCGTGGACCGAGCACTGGTACCGCAACCGCGACATGGCCGTGGGCCGCTGGTACCCGTCGGCCGTCACCGGGGCCGACGGCCGCCAGATCATCATGTCCGGCCAGTCCGAGCGCGGTACGGGCACCCCGACCCCGGTGGTGGAGCGCTTCCCGGCGAAGGGGCTGCGGGTGCCCTGGCGCCCGTTCGACATCCCCCTGGACGTCGCGGCCGACCGGTTCCGGGCGGACGCGCCCTTCCGCAACGACTATCCGCACCTGTTCTCGCTGCGGGACGGCATGATCTACGGGCTCGGCCGGGACGCCGACCAGCAGTGGCTCTTCGACCCGGTCAAGGAGACCCGCCGCGACCTGCCCCGGCGCCCCGCGGACTTCCGCGGCTACGGATCCGCCGTGCCCCTCCCGGCGGGCCTGCGCGGCCCGGATTCCGTACTGGTGCTCGGCGGGGACCCGCACGACCCCAACACCTACCGCCTGGCGGGCGGCCGGTGGACCACGGAGGAGCCCCGGGCCTTCGGCCGCACCCAGGACGACACCCTGATCCTGCCGGACGCGACCCTGCTGACCGTCAACGGAGCCCTGAGCACCCGCGACTACGGGAACGGCCCCTTCAATCCGAAGGCCGACCTCAAGTACCGGCGGACCGAGCTGCGCGACGCCGCCGGCCACTGGCGGCTCGGACCGGCCCAGCGGCTCCCCCGGGGCTACCACTCCAACGCCCTGGTGATGCCCGACGGGCGGGTGATGGTGACCGGGGACGAGCTCCAGCAGATCGCCAACGACCCCGACATCCGCGACGCGATGGACGGCAGCATCGAGATCTACGAGCCCGCCTACCTCCACCGGGGCGGCACCCGGCCGGCACTGGACCGGGTGCCCCGGGGCGAGCTCGCCCACGGCGCCGCCTTCGAGGTGCGCAGCTCCACCGCGGCCGCCGTCCGGCGGGCCGTACTCCTGGCGCCGACCACCGTCACCCACGCGGTGAACACCAGCCAGCGGCACCTGGAACTGCCGCTCACCGCGGTGCGCGGCGACGGCATCACCCTGCGGACCCCGCCGACGCCGGCGGACGCCCCGCCCGGGTATTACATGCTGTTCCTGCTCGACGCGCGCGGGGTGCCCAGTACCGCCAAGTGGGTGAAGCTGGGCCTGCGGTAGGGCGGCGGGGCCCCTCCCGTGCCGCTCGCGGGCGTGTCCCCCGGATGGGTGCGGACCGGGCTCCCCCGCACGACACGCCGTCGGGGTGCTCGTAGCGTCGTCAGCACCCGGTCCACCGGCCCGAGAGGGCCCGGACCGGGGCAGGGGGGTCTCCCGACGAGAGGCCGTACCGATGGGAAGCGACGTCTCCATATCCAGCCTGCTCCGGATCCACCGGGGCGCCGCCCGGCCCGAGGAACTCGCCGCCATCACGGTGGTGGTCGCCTGCCTCGCGGGCCGGGCCGCGCGGACCGGCGCCCGGCCGGTGCGGGCCGCGCACCACCGCCCACCGCCGCGGCACGGGGGCCACGGGTGCTGGGCGGGGTGCTGGGCCTGCCGCTGAGCGGGTGCCGCCGTTCAGGAGCGGCGCAGCACCCGGGTCATGGCGTCGGCGAGCTCCGCGCGCGGGTCCGCCGGGGTCCCCTCGCAGCGCCAGGCCACGAAGCCGTCGGGGCGTACGAGCACGGCGCCGTCGGCGGGCAGTTCGTGGAGCCGCGCCCAGTCGGTGCCCTCCGCCTCGACCAGGTCGGCGTCCGGCGCGGAGCCGACCGTGTAGGCGTCCAGGTGCGCGCCCAGTTCCCGGGCGACCTGCCCGGCCGCCTCCTGCCAGGGCGTGCCCGGGCTGCTCAGCAGCACGAACGACGTCTCGTACAGGTCCAGCGTCGAGATCCGCTCGCCGGCCCGGGTGAGCCACATGTGCGGTGCCCGGGTGCCGACGTCGCCCTTGAGGCGCATCTCCTCCGGGATGACCGGCCGCGCCGGGTCGCCGCCGATGACGGCGCCGCTCGGGTAGCAGTAGCCCATGGCCGTGGTGAGGACCCCGCTGCCGGGGCCGCCGCCCATGGTGGGCGGCGGCACGTACCCGGGGTGGCTGTGCTCGGCCGAGCGGGCGGAGGCCCGCTCGCTGGTGGCCCGGGCGACGGGGAGCCGTTCCTCCTCGTAGCTGTCGAGCAGGCGGGGGCCGGCCGAGCCGTTCAGCACCGCCGCGATCTTCCAGGCGAGGTTGTGCGCGTCCTGGATGCCGGTGTTGGAGCCGAACGCCCCGGTCGGGGACATCTCGTGGGCGGCGTCGCCCACCACGAAGACCCGGCCGACCGAGTACTGCTCGGCGACCCGCTCGGCGGCGTGCCACGGGGCCTTGCCGCCGATCTCCACGTCGAGGTCGGGCAGGCCGATGGCCTCGCGGATCTGCGCGATGCAGCGTTCCTCGGTGAAGTCCTCCAGGGTCTCGCCCGTCTCCGGGTGCCAGGGGGCGTGGAAGACCCACTGGGTCTCGTTGTCGACGGGCAGCAGCGCCCCGTCCGCGCCCGGCCGCATCAGGTAGCAGACGATGAAGCGCAGGTCGCCCAGGGCCTCGGCGAGGCGCTCGGAGCGGAAGACGATGCTCACGTTGTGGAAGAGCTCGCCGTTGCCGGTCTGGCGGATGCCGAGCGCCTCCCGGACGGGGCTGCGCGGGCCGTCCGCAGCGATCAGGAAGTCGGCGCGGACGGTGAGGTGCTCGCCGGTCTCCCGGTTCTTGACGAGGGCGTTCACCCCGGTGGCGTCCTGGTCGAAGCTCATCAGTTCGGTGGCGAAGCGTACGTCGGCGCCCTGGGCGCGGCTCTGCGCGGCCAGGACCGGCTCGATGTTGTTCTGGCTGCACAGGCACCAGCCGGTGGGGCTGAAGCGGGCGAGGGCCCCGGAGGGGTCGACCGCCCTGATGAGCCACTTGTGCTCGCCGCCGATGAGGGCCTGCGTCTGCAGGATGCCCTGATTGGCCTCGAGCGCGGAGGCCTCCTTGCGGATGGCGGGCTCGACGCCCGCCGTCCGGAACAGTTCCATCGTCCGGGCGTTGATGCCCCGTCCGCGCGGGTGGACGGAGGTCCCGGCGTGCTTCTCGACCACCATGTGCCTGATGCCGTGGCGGCTCAGGAACAGCGAGGTGGAGAGGCCTACGAGGGAACCGCCCACGACGAGGACCGGTACGCGGACATCGGCATGTTCTTCCATCGGCTGCGGGCTCCTGTTTCGTGTGGGGGGCAGTGGACGCCTTATGCCCCCGATCAGGGGTCTTGCCTTGGCGAGTCGCGTCTTGTCACCCGCTTGATCCGGAGATGTCGCGATCCGTACCCGGCCGGATGACGATGAGCGACAGCGGCGGACCCACTTGGGCCACACCGTCCGCCGTCCCCGACCGCGCGGTCCCCCGGGACCCGCGCCCCGGCGGTTGCCGCCGGCGAAGCACCGAGCCGCGTACGCGCCGGTCCAGGCCCTCACGAAGGAGTGAGCAGATGACAACCACCCTGTCCGAACGGGTGTCGCAGTCCGCGTTCGACGGCTCCATGCTGCGGGTCGTCCTGCTGATGGACCTCCACGAGGGTGCCCAGCAGCGGTTCTTCGACGCCTACGAGCAATTGCGGCACGACATCGCGTCGGTGCCGGGCCACCTCGGCGACCAGCTCTGCCAGTCCTTCGCGAACCCCTCGCAGTGGCTGATCACCAGCGAGTGGGAGAGCGCGCCGCAGTACCTCGCGTGGGTGAACAGCGAGGAGCACGCCGAGCAGGTCCGGCCGCTGGGCGCCTGCGCCCGCTCGATGCGGCCGCTGACCTTCACCGTGCTGCGCGAGACCGGCAAGCGGTACGAGGCCCCCGAGCGCGCCGCCGGCGGCCGGCTGCAGGGCGCTCCCCGGCTGGGCGAGGGCATCGTCCGGCACGCGCTGACCTTCACGGTCAAGCCGGGCAGCGAGGCGAAGGTCGCCGAGATCCTCTCCTCGTACTCCTCCCCGGCCGCCCGGGTCGACGACCACACCCGGCTCTGCCGGACCTCGCTGTTCATGCACGGCAACCGGGTGGTGCGTGCCGTGGAGGTGCAGGGCGACCTCACCGCGGCCCTGCGGCACGTGTCGGAGCAGCCCGAGGTGCGGGCCGTCGAGCACGCCATCAACCCGTACCTGGAGCAGCACCGGGACCTGTCCGATCCGGAGTCGGCGCGGATGTTCTTCATGCGCGCGGCCCTGCCGGCCGTCCACCACGTGGCCGCGCACGGCCCGCAGCCCGACCGGGTGACGCGGCACGCGCTGTTCTACCCGGCGAAGGCGGGCTGCGGCCCCCTCGTCGCCCGCTTCCTGGCCCGCCAGGACGAGACGGCGGCGAAGATCCCCACCTCCCCCGTGCTGAGCAGCAGCATCTTCCAGCGCGACGACGTGGTGGTGCGCCTCCTCGACGTCAAGGGCCCGGCCGACGCCCGCTTCGCGGCCGGCTTCGGCCTCGAGGGACCCCGCAAGGCGGCGGTGCTGGACCGTCTGCTGGCCGGGGCGCCCGGTACCGCTCCGGCCGGCCCCCACCCCATGGACCTGATCACCGACCGCCGGGCTCCCGCGCAGTCCTGATCCGTACGGGGCCGCCCCGGCCGACGGCCCGGCCCCCCGCCCACGCTCCCCGTCACGACCCGGCAGCCCGCGCGCACGCCAAGGCTCCGATCCGCCAGGAGGAAGTCAGCATGACCAGACATCAGCCGCGCATCGTCGACCTCAGCGAGACCCAGCCCAACCGCAGGCGCGGAGGGGATCTGCGCGCCGTGCTCACCCCGACCTCGGTGGGCTCGACCAGCGGCTTCATGGGCCTGGCGGTGATGGCCCCCGGCGAGTCGATCGCCGAGCACTACCATCCGTACTCCGAGGAGTTCGTGTACGTGGTCGCCGGGACGCTGGAGGTCGACCTCGACGGCGAGACCCACCCGCTGCGCACCGACCAGGGACTGCTGGTCCCGCTGAACGTGCGCCACCGGTTCCGCAACGTCGGCGGTACCGAGGCCCGGATGGTCTTCCACCTCGGCCCCCTCGCCCCGCGCCCGGAGCTGGGGCACGTGGACACCGAGGAGGCCCCGAACCCGGACGCCACCGCCTGGGCCGAGCGTCCGCCGGAGCGCTCCGGGGTGGTCTCGTGACGCGCCGGCGGGTGGCCGTCACCGGGGTGGGCGTGGTGGCCCCGGGCGGCATCGGGACCGCCGCCTTCTGGGACCTGCTGTCCAACGGCCGTACGGCGACCCGGGGCATCAGCCTTTTCGACCCGTCCGGGTTCCGCTCCCGGATAGCCGCCGAGGTCGACTTCGACCCCCGTGAGCACGGCCTCACCGAGGACGAGGCGGCCCGGGCCGACCGCTACATCCAGTTCGCCCTGGTCGCCGCCCGCGAGGCGATGGCCGACGCCGGGCTGGAGCTCGACGGCGAACGCGCCTGGCGTACGGGCGTCTCACTGGGCACGGCGGTCGGCGGTACCACCCGGCTGGAGCACGACTACGTCGCGGTGAGCCAGCAGGGGGCGTGGTGGGACGTGGACCACCGTCTCGCCTCGCCCTTCCTGCACCGCGCTTTCACGCCCGCCACCCTCGCCTCGGCGGTGGCGGAGCAGACGGGGGCGCGCGGTCCCGTGCAGACGGTCTCGACCGGCTGCACGTCCGGGCTCGACGCCGTCGGGTACGCCGTGCACTCCATCCAGGAGGGCCGGATGGACGTGTGCGTGGCCGGCGCGTCGGACTCCCCCGTCTCCCCCATCACCGTGGCCTGCTTCGACGCCATCAAGGCGACCTCCGCGAACAACGACGACCCGGCGCACGCCTCCCGGCCCTTCGATGCCGACCGGGACGGTTTCGTCCTCGGCGAGGGCGGCGCGGTCCTGGTCCTGGAGGAGCTGGAGCACGCCCGGGCCCGCGGGGCCCGCGTGTACTGCGAGATCGGCGGCTACGCCACCTTCGGCAACGCCCACCACATGACCGGGCTGACCACCGAGGGCCTGGAGATGGCCAGGGCGATATCGACCGCCCTGGCGCAGGCCAGGATCGACGCGCGGGACATCGACTACGTCAACGCGCACGGTTCCGGCACCAAGCAGAACGACCGCCACGAGACGGCGGCGGTCAAGCGGGTGCTCGGCGACCACGCCTACGACACGCCGATGACCTCCATCAAGTCCATGGTGGGGCACTCGCTCGGTGCCATCGGGGCGATCGAACTCGCGGCCTGCGTGCTGGCCATGACGCACCAGGTGGTGCCGCCGACCGCGAACTACGAGACGCCCGACCCCGAATGCGACCTGGACTACGTGCCGCGCACCGCCCGCGACCACACCATGCGCAGCGTGCTGTCCGTCGGCAGCGGCTTCGGCGGCTTCCAGTCCGCCGTGGTCATGACCCAGCCCAAGGAGGTACGCACGTGAACAGACCCAGCACCGGCAAGCCGGTGGCCGTCACGGGCATCGGGGTCGTCGCACCCAACGGGATCGGCGCCGCCGCCTTCTGGAAGGCGACCCAGGCGGGCGAGAGCGTCCTGGACCGGGTGACCCGGCAGGGCTGCGAGCACCTTCCGGTGCGTGTCGCCGGCGAGGTACGGGGCTTCGAGCCCGGGGCACTGGTCGAGGACCGCTTCCTCGTCCAGACCGACCGCTTCAGCCACTACGCGCTGGCGGCGGCGGACCTGGCGCTGGAGCACGCCCGGCTGGGCCGGGCGGACTACGAGGACGATCCGTACGCGGTCGGCGTCGTCACCGCGGCCGGTTCGGGCGGCGGCGAGTTCGGGCAGCGCGAGCTCCAGCGGCTGTGGGGGCAGGGCCCCCGCTACGTCGGCCCGTACCAGTCGATCGCCTGGTTCTACGCGGCCAGCACCGGCCAGATCTCCATCCGGCGCGGGTTCAAGGGCCCGTGCGGGGTGGTCGCGAGCGACGAGGCGGGCGGGCTGGACGCCTTCGCGCACGCCGCCCGGGCGATCCGCCAGGGCAGCCGGGCGATGCTGGTCGGCGCGACGGAGGCGCCGCTCGCGCCGTACTCGGTGGTCTGCCAGCTCGGGTACGAGGGGCTCAGCACCGCGGAGGACCCGGAGCGCGCCTACCGGCCCTTCACCTCGAAGGCCTGCGGCTTCGTCCCGGCGGAGGGCGGCGCGATGTTCACCGTCGAGGACGCGGAGGCGGCCGAGCGGCGGGGCGCGCCGGTGCGGGCCCTGCTGGCCGGGCACGCCGCCACCTTCACCGGGCCGGGACGGCCGGAGGAGTCGGGCGCGGGTCTGGCCCGTGCCGTCCGCGGCGCCCTGCGGGAGGCGGGGCTGGACCCCGAGGAGGTGGACGTGGTCTTCGCCGACGCCCTGGGCACGCCCGAGGCGGACGCGGCGGAGGCTCGGGCGATCCGGGAGGCGCTGGGCGCGTACGGCGCGAAGGTGCCGGTGACAGCTCCCAAGACCGGTACCGGGCGGGCGTACTGCGCGGCCGGCACCCTCGACGCCGCCGCCGCCGTGCTGGCGCTGGAGCACGGCGTCATCCCGCCCACCCCGAACGTCTTCGACGTCTGCCACGACCTCGACGTGGTCACGGGCAGCGCCCGTGTCGCCCCACTGCGGACCGCGCTCGTCCTGAGCCGGGGCCGGATGGGGTCGAACGCGGCACTCGTCCTCCGCAAGGGGCCCGGATCCGGCACGTAGGGACCGGTGCCCCGTTCGTCAGGGCCGGGCGCGGTCAAGGGCCCGGTTCCCGGAAGCAGGAAAGAGAGAAGGCACCATGTCCGACCAACTGACCATGGAAGAGCTGGCGGCGCTCATGAAGAGCGCCGGCATCACCGTCGACCCCTCGGAGCTGGCGAGCCGCCCGGACTCCCGGTTCGACGACTACGGCCTGGACTCGCTCGGTCTGCTCGGCATCGTCGGTGAGCTGGAGAACCGGCGGGGCCGCGCGCTGCCCCCGGACGCGGACCGCTGCAAGAGCCCGCGCGAGTTCGTCGACCTCGTCAACAACAGCCTCATGACCGGAGCCTGACATGCCTGGACACACCGACAACGAGATCGTGGTCAAAGCGCCCGTCGACGTCGTGTGGGACGTGACGAACGACCTGCCGAACTGGCCGAAGCTGTTCAGCGAGTACGCCTCGGTCGAGATCCTCGAGAAGGCGGGTGACACCACCCGGTTCCGGCTCGCCATGCACCCGGACGAGAACGGCGTGGTGTGGAGCTGGGTGTCGGAGCGGACGGTGGACCGCGCGGGCCTCACGGTGAAGGCCCGCCGGGTGGAGACCGGTCCGTTCGCGCACATGAACATCCACTGGGAGTACGGCGAGGTGCCGGGCGGTACCCGCATGCGCTGGGTCCAGGACTTCGCGATGAAGCCCGACGCGCCGATCGACGACGTCGGGATGACCGACCGCATCAACCTCAACTCCCGGATTCAGATGGAACTCATCCGGGACAAGATCGAGCAGCGGGAGCGGGGCGGCCGCAAGCCCGTCGCCGGCCGCCGCTGAGGCCTCCCGCGCCTCCCGCCCCCTCCCCCTCAGTCCCGTCCAGTCGAAAGGCACACCTCCCGATGCACCAAGCCCTCATCGTGGCCCGCATGGCGCCCGGTTCGGCGCCCGACATCGCCGGACTGTTCGCCGCCTCGGACGCGGGTGAGCTGCCCCACCTGGTCGGGGTCCGCCGCCGCAGTCTCTTCCAGTTCGGGGACGTGTACATGCACCTGATCGAGGCCGACCGGGACCCCGGGCCGGCCATCGCCCAGGTCACCGGGCACCCGGAGTTCCGCGACCTGAGCGAGCGGCTCTCGGCCTTCGTCAGCCCGCACGACCCGAAGACGTGGCGGAGCCCGAAGGACGCGATGGCCCAGCGGTTCTACCTCTGGGAGCGGGACGCCGCCCGGTAGTCGTACGGGTGCCCAAGCCGGCGCCGCACCCTCCGGGCGGCCTGGGCACCCACGACCCCGCGCCCCCGGGCGCGTCCGCTTCACGGCTCGTGACGGGGGGAATTCGGCAGGTAGTTTTTACATGAATAGCTGACTGAATTCCCGTCAACAAGGTTCCGCCTCATATCTCGATTTGATAACAAGAACGCCGAAAAGGCCTGGACCTTTGACCCGCAACGCGCGTAACTCTCCTACCTGTAAAGAGACTTGATGGTTCATCAAATCCTGCATCAAGGTAACGGATAGATTTCCCGGTCCGTTCTCCCGTTTGTCCGAATTCCACGAGCCCTTCATCTGGCAAGCTTCCGCGCACCCACTCTCCTGACCAGGACTTGAGGTGCGCATGACAGCACGATCCACCGGCCGCCGCCGCAGGCCCGGCCACCGCCGCAAACCCAGGAAGCTGATACTCCTGACCGCCGCCATCGCATCGGCGGCGGTCCTCGCGGGAGGCATCGCCTACTCCGGCATCGGCGGCGACGCCGAGGCGACCACCACCGCACTGGCGGAGACACCCGCCGCCGTCGCCGAACCGGCCGCCGCACCGGCCCGGGACGCGGAACCGGCCCCCCTCGCGAAGGCGCCCGCGAACGAGGACAGCCGCGGCATGGTCTACGACGGGCTGGAGACGGCCCCGAAGGGCGACCGCTGCGTCGGCGTCTACCGCACCGCGGCGGGCCTGTGCACCCACGGGCCCGACGCTCCCCCCGGGGGCGTCGACATCAAGCGGGACGTGGAGCCCGTGGTCCGTACGAAGGCCCCGGCGGCCGACCCCGCCTCCCCGGCCCACGCCGACCCGGCCGCCACCGAGAACGGCGGGCGTCCTCAGGACGCGCCCGCCGCCGACGCCCGCAGCGCCGCCACAAGCGCCAAGGCCCCCGCCCCGCCGGCCTCCGGCAGCCAGGCCGTCGCCGCCGGGCCGGCCGGGCAGACCGTCCAGTGCGACGGGGACGGCAGCACGGGCAACCGCGTCCAGGTCGTGTACGTACACGGCCCCGGCCGTGACCGGTACGCCGAGTACGTGGCCTCGTTCCGCAAGTGGGCGGCCGACGCCGACCTCATCTACGCGGCGAGCGCCAAGGAGACCGGCGGCGTCCGGCACATCCGCTACGTGACGGCCGCCGACTGCACCCCCTCGGTGCTCAACATCGAGCTCCCCGACTCCGCGCTCCGGGAGTTCAGCGCCACCAACAACGCGCTGGCGGCCAAGGGGCTGGACCGCCGCGACCGCAAGTACATGATCTTCGCGGACTCCCAGGTCTACTGCGGCATCGGCACCTTCAACGGCGACGAGCGGCCCGGCCAGAACAACCTGAGCAACTTCGGCCCCTCCTACGGGCGTACGGACTCGGGCTGCTGGGGCGGCCACACCGCCGCGCACGAGCTCGGCCACAACCTGGGCGCGGTCAACAACAGCGCGCCCAACACCAGCCGCGGCGCGCACTGCACGGACGAGTTCGACGTCATGTGCTACTCGGACACCCCGTACTACCCGAAGATGCGCGACGTGTGCCGCAACCAGGCCGCCGAGAACATCCTGGACTGCAACCACGACGACTACTTCCACACCAGCCCGAAGCCCGGCAGCTACCTGGCCACCCACTGGAACATCGCCGACAACCAGTTCCTGATGCGCTCCGCGGGCGGTGGCGGCGGCACCACCCCGGACCCGAACCCTTCGCCCACCGCGAAGCCGAGCCCCTCGCCCACCAAGAAGCCCTCGGGCGCCCCGGCGGTGACGGCGGGCCAGATCCAGTCCGACTCGGTGGTGCTGAGCTGGCCGAAGACCGAGGGCGCCGTCTGGTACCAGGTGCTGCTGAACGACAAGCACCTGACCTGGGTCCAGTCCACCTCGCTGCGCGTCTACAACCTCAAGCCCGGTACCGCGTACACGGCCGCCGTGTCGGTCCGCGACGGCTCCGGCCGTGACAGCGGCCCCGGCAAGGCCGCGTCGTTCCGTACGGCCGGCGCGGGCGGCGGCGCCACCACCCCGGGCACCCGCTACGTGCTCGGCAACGGCAGCAGCGGCATGGCCGCCGAGCTGTGGGGCGGCCGGACCGCCGACGGAACCGTACTCGTCGCGAACCGGACCAACGGCTACGCGCAGCAGCAGTGGTACTTCGACGACGCGGGCGGCGGGACGGTACGCATCCGGTCCGCGGCCTCCGGCAAGTGCCTCCAGCCGGGCGGCGCTCCCGCCGCGGGCATGTGGGTCGCGCAGCAGGCCTGCGGGAACTCCGCCGCCCAGCAGTGGCGGCTGACCTCCCGCGACGGCGCGGTGACCATCACCGACCCGAGCGGCGGCTTCGCCCTCACGGTCAGCAACCGGCCCTACTACGGGACCTGGCTGCTCGACCTCCAGCGCGCGGACGGCCGTCCGGCGCAGGTCTGGGCTGCCCGCAAGGCCGGCTGACCGGCCCCGGACCGGCGGGCGGCCGTACTCCCCTACGGCCGCCCGCCCCTCACCCTCCCCGCCGCAGAAACCTCGCCCCGCCTCCCGCGGGGCCCTCGTCCCCTCGCCCGTCAATCCCCTCACCTGGAGCACCCCGCCGATGCGCCGACGCCTCCCGAACCCCGCCGCCGCCCTGGCCTTCGCCGTACTGGCCCTCCCCCTGCTGTATCTCGCGCTGGCCGTGGGCACGGCCGGAGCCGCCCGCGCGCACGGCGACACCATGAAGGTGGTCATCACCGGTCAGCGGGACGGCCGTGTCACCTCCGACGTCACCTGGGAGAACGACGGGGACGCCGTCGAGGAGGCCGTGGCCGCCACCGTGAACGCCGTCAGCGCCGACGGGAGCCGTACGGCTGGCCCTTGGCGGCTGGTGCGCGACACGGGCCGGGCCGCGGGCTGGATCACGGCCGAGGCGCTGCCGCCCGGCACGTGGACGGTGACCGTCGACGCGGGCTTCCCCGCGCTCGGGCACGCGCGGCAGGAGGTCGCGGTGCCCGTGGTGGACCCGGCCCCGGCGCCGCCCGCCGTCCCCGCTCCGGCCCCTGCGACCCCCTCGGCCCCCTCCACGCCGACCGCCTCCTCCGCCCCCTCCGTCCCCTCTGCCCCTTCCCCCTCCCCGGCACCGGCGCCCGCGCCGTCCGGTGGCTCCGGCGGCTGGTGGACCACCGCCGGGGTGGCCGGGATCGCCCTCGCCGGCGCGGCCGCCGGGATCCTGCTGCGCCGCTCCCGCCGCTGACGGAGTGTCGTCCGGCCGGACCGGGCGGCGGGCGAGCATGGTGTTCCCCGAAGCGCTCGACGACGTACACGACGAGAGACACGGCTGGGGACTGCTCATGAAGGCCACCGAGGTACTGGCGGACGGCTTCGGACGCATCCGGGAGGTGGTCCACGAGACGGTCGAGGGGCTCTCGGCCGAGGAGCTGAACGCCCGGCTCGACCCGGCGGCGAACTCCATCGCCTGGCTCGTCTGGCACCTGACCCGGGTCCAGGACGACCACGTGGCCGATGCCTCCGGGCTGGAGCAGGTGTGGCGGTCCGGGGGCTGGGCCGGCCGCTTCGGCCTGCCGCTGCCCGATGACGGCATCGGCTACGGACACACCCCCGCCCAGGCCGGCACGGTGCGCGTCGACTCCCCCGGCCTGCTGCTGGGCTACTACGACGAGGTGCACGAACAGAGCCTGCGGTTCGTGCGCGGGCTGGCCGCCGCCGATCTCGAGCGGATCGTCGACGAACGCTGGGACCCCCCGGTCAGCCTGGGCGTGCGTCTGGTCAGCGTCCTGGCGGACGACCTCCAGCACGCGGGCCAGGCGGCCTACGTCCGGGGCGTGCTCCAGCGGCGTTCGGCCTAGTACTGCGACGATGCCTGTCCACCCGCCCATCCGTCTCGTTCCTCGTCGGCGCCCTGGCGGTCTCCGCCCGGCTGCTGCCTCGCGTCGGGCCACGCGCTCTGCTGACGGCAGGTCTCGTGGTCACGCGGCCGGGCCGCTCCTCGAGCTCGCCGCGGGTGACAGCGTCGCCTCCGGTATTCCCGGCATGGTCCGCGTCGGGGTCGGACTCGAAATCGCCGGCACGGGCCCGCGAGTTCGCACCGGAAAGTACCGTTGCGGTGTGAGGGCCTGGCCGATGGGTCTCCAGGAGCTGCCACCACGACACACGGGCGAAGGCCGAGTCGCCGCCGGCGGCCTTGGGAGGGTTCAATGCCCAGGTGGTGGACTGGACACAGATGCGCGACTGCTGGTTCGAGGTCGATCGCGTTCCTGAGCTCTTGGAGCGGGTGGAGCGCGAGGACGACCCTGAAGCGTGGAAGGAGCTGGGTTGGCGGCTCGTCCTCGAGCACGATCTGCTGTCTCCGGCCAGTTTCGCCGCCTTCCCGCGCCTGGTTCGTCTCGCGCCCCGCAGCGCGGAGGCGCGTGGCCTGGCCGGGAAGATCCTTGGGCGCGCGGCAGGGCGGCACGGCTGCGACGGCCTGCTGGCTGACTGCGCCGATGCGACCGAGGAGTTCCGTGAGGTGCTGGACGGGCACCTGCGATCGCGGCCCGCTGACTACCTGGTGTGCTTCCGTGCCCTGCTCGCGGTCGAAGAGGAGTACCACTGGGCGAACGCGCTGGAGGGCTTCACGGACGACATCCTGGGCGTGGGCTGTCCCCACTGCGGCGCGGCCGTGACGATCGTCATCGGCGGCTTCGGATGCTACTCGCAGGTATGGGACGGGGGTGAGGAGGTCCGACGGGACCTGCGGCCGGCGGCCTCCGAGGAACTCACCGGAACCGGCCGATGGATGTATGGGATCACGGTCCGCGACGGGCAGGAGGCACTGGCCGACGGAATCGCCTACCTGTTCGGTGGAGCGGAATGCCCGCGCTGTGCCAGCGTCTTCACGGTCGCGGACGAGTACACATCCGCGAACCGTCCGGTGATGCGGTGAGTCACGGCTACGAGCGGAGCCGCAGTCGGATCGCGGCAACGGTGACCGTGCCGTGGCACACGTGGGCTCTCTTGTCGTAGCGGCTTGCCGCGGCTCGAAAGGCCTTGGGCCGGTTGTTCATTCGCTCCGCTTCGTCGCGACGCCGATGGATCGCCCGATCGAAGCCGGTCGGTCGGCCGCCCGGCTCACGGCGTGGCCGGGCGGCGGACCGCGCTGGCGTGGCCCGCGTCGGCGGCGATGTCCAGGGTGCGGTCGGCGGTGGGGTCGCTGAGGGCGTCCTCCACCTCGCAGCGGCCCGCGCCCGCCCGGCTGGTGACGCGGTAGCGGGTGTCGGTGGGCAGGACGAGCTCCAGGCGGCCGGCTCCGGCGCGTGCGGTGACCTGTTCCGGCGGGGCCGCGAACCGGACGTCGGCCCGGCCG
This sequence comes from Streptomyces sp. NPDC034043, assembly GCF_055575675.1. Taxonomy (NCBI): domain Bacteria; kingdom Bacillati; phylum Actinomycetota; class Actinomycetes; order Kitasatosporales; family Streptomycetaceae; genus Streptomyces; species Streptomyces sp. NPDC034043. The sequence continues at coordinate 564,484 of NZ_JBVISF010000001.1, read as the reverse complement.
GATCCCGCGCGGATGTCGGCCCGGGGGACGGTGAGGCCGGTGGCCCGCAGGGTGCCGGAGCCGACCTCCGCCCGCAGGGGCCCGCGCAGGTCGGCCAGGAGCAGCGTGCCGGAGCCGGTCTCGGCGTCGACCGTCCCGGCCAGGCCGCTGACGCTGATCCGGCCCGATCCCGCGGACAGTTTCACGGGGATCCCGGTGGGCACGGTCACCGCGAGCCGCACGGAGCAGCCGGGGCCGGTGGCGGCAGTGGGGGAACCGCTGGGGCAGCGCGGGGTCAGGCGCAGGGTGTCGCCGAGCCAGCTCTCCTCGATGACGGGCTCCCGCGACGACCAGGTGAGCTCGGCGCGGTAGCCGACGGTCCGGTCCCCGCGCGGGGTCACGGCCACCTCGGACGCGCCCGCCACGACCTCCAGGGCGGTGACCGCCCGGCCGCCGCTGTTCCCGGCAAGGGTGCGGCCGTGCGCTCCGGCGTCCGCGCGGACCTGCCAGGCGGCCCCGGTCAGCACCAGGACGGCGCTGAGGCCGGAGGCGGTGTACCAGGCGAGCCGCTGACCGCGGCCGGCGCCGGGGCGGGTCACGGCGTGCCGTCCAGGAAGCGCAGTACGGCGAGGACGCGGCGGTGGGCCTCGGCCGCCGGGGGGAGGTCGAGCTTGGCGAAGATGTTGTTGATGTGCTTGGCCACCGCGCTTTCGCTCACGACGAGTCCGGCGGCGACGGCGGCGTTGGAGCGGCCTTCGGCCATGAGGGCCAGTACGTCGCGCTCGCGCGGGGTGAGCCGCCCGAGCGGGTCGGGGCCGCGCCGGCGCAGCAGGAGCTGGGCCACGACCTGCGGGTCGAGGGCGGTGCCGCCGGCCGCGACGCGGCGCAGCGCGTCGACGAACTCCTCGACGTCGGCGACCCGCTGCTTGAGCAGGTAGCCGATGCCCTCGCCGTTCCGGGAGGCCAGCAGATCGGCGGCGTAGCGCTCCTCCACGTACTGGGAGAGCAGCAGCACCGCCGTTCCCGGGTACTGACCGCGGATCATGAGGGCGGCCCGGACTCCCTCGTCGGTGAATCCGGGTGGCATGCGGACGTCCACGAGCGCGAGGTCGGGCCGGTGTTCCTCGACGGCCGCCAGCAGCGCTTCGGCGTCGCCGGCTTCGGCGGCCACTTCGAATCCGGCCATTTCCAGTACTTTGACAAGACCTATGCGCAGCAGGACGGAGTCCTCGGCGATCACAGCCCGCACGGCAGCTCCACGGTGACGACGGTCGGGCCCCCGGCGGGGCTGTTGATCAGAATCGTTCCGTCGACCGACCCTACGCGCTTGCGCAGGCCGGTCAGTCCGGTGCCCCCTGCCGGATCGGCGCCGCCGGCGCCGTCGTCGGTGACGACCACGCGCAGCAGGTCGCCCCGGGGTCCGCCCGCGACACGGGTGACGTGGACGGAACACCGTCCGGCGCGGGCGTGCTTGACCACGTTGGCGAGGGCCTCGGAGACGACGAAGTAGGCGACGGCCTCGACGGTGGGCCCCGGCCGTTCGGCGAGGTCCACGGTGAGCTCGACGGGCAGCGGGGCGCGGGCGGCGATGCCGGAGAGCGCGGCGTCCAGGCCCCGGTCCTCGAGTACGGCCGGGTGCAGGCCCCGTACGAGGCTGCTCAGTTCCTCGATGGCCTCCTTCGCCTCGCGGTGGGCCTCGTCGATGACGGCCCTGGCCTCGGGCGGCAGGTCGGTGAGGGTGGCGCGGGCGATCCCGAGGTTCATGGCGAGGGAGACCAGCCGCTGCTGGGCGCCGTCGTGCAGGTCCCTTTCGATGCGGCGGCGTTCGAGGTCGGCGGCGTCGAGCACGCCGGCCCGGCTCTCGGCGAGGTCCTCGACGCGGCGCTGGAGTTCCCGGGCCCGGTTGGGGCCGAGGAGGCCGGCCGCCGCGGTGGCGTCGAGCCGGGTCAGGGCCGCCGCCATCCAGGGGGCGGCGAGCAGGGCCAGCACCCCGAGGACGGTGATCAGGTCGTACTCGTTCGTCCAGCCGGGGGCGGGCAGTTCGCCGTCGGTGGGGAGCAGCCAGGACCAGGCGTAGACGGAGGCCGAGGCGGCGCCGCCGGCCCAGGTGAGGACGAGTACGACGGCTCCGGCCGCGGCGAGCGGGCTGACCACGAGGTGGTAGCCGTACTGGCGCCAGGTCGACTCGGAACGCAGCCGTTCGGCCAGTCCGCGTCCGGTCGTCCAGCGGTGGGCGTGGACGACGGGCGGCACGTCCAGGCCGAGCAGGGACCGGAAGCGGCTGCGCTGGAGCGGCGTCAGCAGCGGGAGCAGGGCGAGGACGACGAGCAGCGGGAGCGCGCTGTGGCCGGGGCCCGCCACGAGGAGGGCGAGGCCGGTGCCGAGGGGCAGGGCGGGCGGGATCGCGGCGGTGCTGAAGGCCGTGTTGCGCCAGGCCCACGCCGACCAGGGGGTGTGCGACGCGATCCAGGTGTACGTACGCCTCAGCGCGCCGCGAGTTGCCATGTCCGTACGCTAATCGCATCGATCGAGGTGGTTCCATCACCCGGGCATCCGGCCGGGGGTGTAGCAGGCACCACCCCCGGCCGGGACGGTGGGGCTACTGATCTTCCGCCCACGGGCCGACAGGGTTGTGGTGTGCCCGGCGGACGGACCGCCGGGCCGGAAGGAGACCCGCAGCCATGGCCCTGGCCGCACCGCGCTTCCGGGTACGCCGCCGCCCGGGAGGAACGCACGGGCGCGCCCCGTTCCTCCCGGTGGTGTTCACCGGGGCCGGGGTGGCGCTGCTGCCGTGGATGGTGGTGCTGGCGTGGACGCTGCCGCGGACGGCGGAGGTGTCCAACTGGTCCACCGCATGGATCGGCTTCGACGCGCTGCTGGCCGCCGGGCTGACCGCGACGGGGACGCTGCTGCGCAGGGGGGATCCCCGGGTGTCCCCGGTGGCGGCCGCGACGGCCGCGCTGCTGGTGGCGGACGCCTGGCTGGACGTCGCCACCTCGGCGGGTACGTCCGGGCAGGGCGCGGCGGTCCTGCTGGCGCTCGCCGCGGAGCTGCCGCTGGCGGCGGCCTGCGCGGTGGTGGCCGCGCGGCGCACCGCCTGACGGGGAGCCGGGCCGTTCGTCCCGCCGGGGCTGCCGGGGCCGCCGGGGCTACTCGCTTTACTCGATGACGAGCTCGACGGGGATGTTGCCCCGGGTGGCCTTGGAGTAGGGGCAGACCTCGTGGGCCTGCTTGACCAGCAGGGTGCCGGTCTCGCCCTCCAGGTGGGCGGGGAGCTCGATGCGCAGGGTGACGGCGAGGCCGAAGCCGCCGGCGTCCTGGCCGATGGAGGCCTCCGCGGTGACGGACACGTCGCCGGTGTCGACCTTCGCCTGCCGGCCGACCAGGCCGAGGGCGCTGGCGAAGCAGGCGGCGTAGCCGGCGGCGAAGAGCTGCTCGGGGTTGGTGCCCTGACCGTTGCCGCCGAGCGCCGGGGGCATGGCGAGCGGAAGGTCGATCTGGCCGTCGGAGCTGACGGCGCGGCCCTCGCGGCCGTTGGCGGTGGCGACGGCGGTGTACAGCGCGTCCATCGGGAGGTCCTTTCGCAGGGGCGGGGCGCCGGTGGCGACCCTCGGCCACAACTAGAGCACACAATTCAGTTGTGCACAACTTAATGGCCCGCAAGCGGCCTCCGGTACACTGGAGACCATGACCGAGCAGTCCGCCGACACCCCCCGCGACCCCCTCCGCGACCAGGACTTCCTCCGCCTCGACGGACAGATCTGCTTCGCCCTGGGCGCCGCGAACCGCGCCTTCGGGGGGCTCTACCGGGTCATCCTGAAGGACCTGGGCCTGACCTACCCCCAGTACCTGGTGATGCTGGTGCTCTGGGAGCACGGCACGATGCCGGTCAAGCAGCTCGGACAGCACCTGCGGCTCGACTCGGGCACGCTCTCGCCCCTGCTCAAGCGCCTGGAGGCGGCGGGCCTGATCCGGCGCGAACGCAGCGCGGAGGACGAGCGCTCCGTGCACGCGGTACTGACCGAGGAGGGCTCCGCCCTGCGCGAGCGGGCCGTGGAGGTCCCGCGCCGGATCGCGCGGGCGACCGGGTTCGAGCTCGCCGAGATCCGCGACCTCCAGCAGCGCCTGGGCCGCCTCACGGCCGCCCTGGACGCCGCCGTGGAATCCATCGACGCCGCCGGCCCGGCCCCCCGGGACTGACGGCCCGCCGGCCCGGCCTCCGGGAGCGGCCGCCCGCCGCCCGCGCACACCCGGCGGCCGAGATGGTTGACATTATCAACCTTTTACTTGACCACCTTAACTATTGCTGGCTACCTTCGTCGAAGTACTTGATGACATAAAACATCTGCGTCCTGAAGCACTTCGAGAAGGTCCCTCCCCTCATGAGCTCCGCCACATCCGCCCCCGCCGGAGCGGGGAACAGGAACGAGACGGTCATCGTCTTCGCCCTGAGCCTCGCCGCCATGGTCGTTTCGATGATGCAGACCCTGCCCGTACCGATCCTGGGCCTGATCCGCGACGACCTCGGCGCGTCCACCGCCGGCGTCAGCTGGGTGACCACCGCCACCCTCCTCTCCGCCGCCGTCTTCACCCCGCTGCTGGGCCGCTTCGGCGACCAGCACGGCAAGAAGCCCACCCTGGTGGCCGTCCTCGGCGTGATGGTGGCCGGCTCGGTCGTGGCCGCCCTGGCGACCTCCCTGCCCCTGCTGATCCTCGGCCGAGTGCTCCAGGGCGCCGCCACGGCGATCTTCCCGCTGGCCCTGTCCGTCCTGCGCGAGGAGGTCCGGCCGCAGAAGCTGCCGGGCGCCATGGCGCTGGTCAGCGGCACCCTCGCGTTCGGCAGCGGCCTGGCCCTGGTCGCCACCGGCCTGCTGACCTCCGGTGACGACGCCGACTACCGCAACGCCTTCTGGATGGCCACCGGGTTCGCCGCCCTGGCCCTGCTGGCCGTGGTGTTCCTGGTACCCGCCACCCGGCACAAGACCGGCGGACGCACCGACTTCCTCGGCGCGCTGACCCTCGGCATCGCCCTGCTGCTGCTCCTGCTGGCCATCTCCCAGGGCCACGAGTGGGGCTGGTCCTCCGCCCGCACCCTGGGCGGCTTCGCCGGGGCGGCCGTGATGACCGCCGTCTGGGTCCTGGTCGAGCGCAAGGTCGCCGAGCCGCTCGTCGACATGAGGATGTTCGTCCACCGCCCGGTGCTGATGGCCAACCTGGCCGGCATCCTCGTCGGCTTCGGCATGTTCGCGAACTTCCTGGGCGTCTCCTACCTCGTCCAGATGCCGGAGCGGCTCACCGGCTACGGCTTCGACGCGTCCATCCTGCGCGCCTCCGTCCAGTTCCTGCTGCCCGGCGCGATCGTCTCGCTGCTCGCCTCCCCCGTCGGCGGCCAGCTGGTGCGCCACCGCGGCCCCCGCCTCGCGCTCACCGTGGCCGCCGCGCTCGGCGCCGTCGGCTTCGGCTGGCTGGCGCTCGACCACGGCCACGCCCTCTCGGTGATCGGCGCCGGCCTCGTCGTCGGCGCGGCCGTCAGCTTCGGCTACGCCGCCATGCCCGCCGTGATCATGTCCAGCGTCCCGCACCACCAGAGCGGCATCGCCAACGGCATCAACTCCATCTCCCGCTCCACGGGCAGCGCGATCGGCAGCGCCATCGTCACCACCATCCTGGCGTCGCGGACCGTCGAGCACCTGCCCGAGGGCGTCCCGCCGCTTCCGGCCGAGTCCGGATTCACCCTCACCTTCTGGATCGGGGCCGCCGCCTTCGCCCTGGTCGCGCTGATCAGCGGGCTCGGCCTGCGCTCCGGCCACGGCCCGCGCGTGGTGCGGACGGCCGCCCCGAGCCCCGCCCCGGCGAAGGTCCCGGACACCGCCGACGCGGCCTGACCCCGCGTCACACTCCCCTCCCGCTGCCCCCGGTCCGCACGGACCGGGGGCAGCGACGCGTCCGGGAGCACCGCTGGGGAACCCCTCCCCCGCGCGTTGTCAGTGGCGCTCGCTACTCTCCCCGCATACCGCAGCTCAACAGGCGCTCGCGCCGCGATCCGGGCTGCACAAGACCATTTTCGGACAGGTGGAGGGGCGCGCGCTGATGGGCTGGCTGGCGTTGGACGAGGGGTACGAGATCTCCCTCGTGGAGGGGCGGGTCGCGGTACGGCGGCCCGGGGGACGGCAGTTGAAGGCGCTGCCGAAGGCGCTGCGCGACCACCCCGAGGTGGACCGGCTGCGCCGGCTCGCCGAGTGGCTGGGCCGGCACGAGGCGGCCTGCGCGGCCCAGGTGGACACCTGGATGGTGTCCTCCCTGCCGGTGCCGACCGAGCTCCTCGCCCGGGTCTGGCCCGACGAGGCCTGGCAGGCCGCGCTGCGCGACCTGGCGGTCGTCCCCGACAACGACCCCGACGAGGTGGGCTTCCTGCGCGACGCCACCCCCGCCGGCGAGCTGAAGGTGGTCAACCTCGACGGCGAGACCGTACGCCTCTCCCCGCGCACGGTGACCCTGCCGCACCCGGTGCTGCTGCCCGACCTGGACGACGTACGGGAGTTCGCGGCCGAGCTGGACATCACCCAGCGGGTCGAGCAGATCCACCGGGCGACCTGGGAGAAGCCCGCGCACCCGGAACCGGCCGCGACCGAGGTGCACGACTACGCGGGCGGGGTCTTCCCCAGCCGGTTCAGCCTCGCCGCCCGCGCCACGAACCTCGGCTACCGGGTCTCCGGCGGCTACGCCACCTGCAAGGTGCGCGACTCCGGCCGGGCGGTGGAGGCGGCCGTGTGGATCGGCGAGCCCTACTGGGACGACGAGTCGGCCACCGGGGCGCTGAACTGGCACGACGAGGAGGGCCGGGCGGTGCGCCTGGCCGAGGTCGGACCGGTGGCCTGGTCCGAGGGCATGCGGATGGCCGCGGCGCTGTACGCCGGGCGCAGGATCGAAGAGGGCGGGGACGAAGCGTGAGCACCACCGACACCACGGGCACGGCCGGGAACGGACTCGGCGACAGCGCCGGGCTGCTGGCGGCGGGAGCCGTCCTGCCCGCCGGGACCACCGGGGCGGGCCCCTCGGCAGTCCCCCTCACCGCGCGGACGTACCGTCACCCGGCCCTGGGGGACGAGCGGGTCGTGGTCCGCCTGGCCGCGGCCGAACTCGGTGCCGCCGAGGACCTCGCCGCGGGCTTCCTGGGCCTCGTACCGGACGGCGAGCCGCAGGTGGTCGGCCTCGGCCGGCGCCAGGCACTCGGCTTCCCCGAGTGGGTACTGGTGCACCACCCCGAGGACGGGCACCACGCGCTGGCCGTGGTCCCCGAACTGGACCGGCTGGCCCGGCAGGCCAAGACCAAGCCCAAGGCCGCCCTCGACGCCTGCACCGAGCTGGCCGACCGGCTCGCCGCCGCCGTCCCGCACTTCCTGCCCGTCTTCTACGAGCAGGCCGCGCGCCTCTTCCTCGCCGTGGACAACACCACCTACGCGGCGCAGCTGTTCGGGCGGGCCCGCACGAGCGAGGCCCGCTACGGCCTGGCCGTCGACGAGGACCGGCTCGACGCCGTCTTCCTGGAATTCGCCCTGGCCGGAGCCCTGCCCGTGAAGGTGCTCACCGGCTACGGCAAGGAGCTGGCCCAGCGGGTCTCCCCCGCCGAGGCCTTCGAGCGCTTCCGCCGTCTGTGCGTACGCCGCACCGCGGGCGGGCTCGCGCCGTCCGCGCAGGCCTCCGTCGAGCTGCGCAGGCTGGCCCGCGCCGCCGGACTGACCGGCAACGAGCCCGAGCAGGACTACCTCGCCGAGCTGCTGCCGCTGCCCGCCACCCTGCGGGCCGCGACCGGCTGGTGGAAGGCCCACCGCACGGCGCTCGTCGCGCTCGCCCAGCGCGTGCCCGCGGTACGGGGAACCCTGCTCGGCATCATGCCCTCCGGCGGGGGTGAAGCCGGGGAACTGGCCGCCCTGTGGCTGGAGGTGCTGGAGGAGTCCGGCGCCACCGCCGGCCTCGCAGGGGCGGACGTACCCGCCGAGGAACGCTGCGCCGACGGCACGGCCGGCTGGCTGGAGCGCTTCCACACCGCCCGCCACACCGGCTGGGGCACCCCGCCGCCGCTCCCTGCCCTGCTGCCCCTGGTCACCCGCTGCGCCGGCCGGCTGCGCGCCGAACTGGCCCTGCCGGCACGGGAGCAGGGCCTGCGCCTGGGCCTCCAGGACGTGAACCTGCTCGACCTGCTGCTCTCGCTCGGCCTGACCGTCGCCGGCCCCGGCCCGGACGAGGTGCTGGGCCTGGACGCCTGGGCCCGTTCGTCCGAGCGGCGCGACCTGCGGGCGCTCTGCGCCGACGAGCGGATGCGTCCGGCGTTCCACCGCACCCTGGAGCGCTTCAACACGCACGTCTCGGCAGGGCGGGAGACGCTGCGGCACCTCGCCGGGGCTCCCGGCAGCGCCCCGCTGGTCGCCGAGTGGGTCCGCGGGGTCGCCGCCCAGTCCTCGGCGGCGGCCCTGCCGGAGCTGCCCGAGGCGCTGCGCCGGCTCACCTGGCTGCCGTCCGAGGCACTGGCCCTCGCCCCCGAGGAGGTGTCCCGGGCCGCGTCCGTCGACCTGGGCGAGATCCTGTCCCGCACCCTGCGGGGCGGCCTGTTCGAGGAACTGGTCTGGCCGGCCTGGGAGACCGCCCTCAACGAGCTGGCGCCCGGCCAGGGACGCACGCGGCTGACCGTGATGGACGCCTGGCCGTACGTCATCGTCGCGAACTCCACTCAGGTCCGGGTCATCGACGCGGACTCCACCGTGCTCACCCACGACCTGCGGATCCCGCCGGGCAACCGGTACAACCAGGGCTTCCACTACACCGACGGCGACCTGCTCGTCTTCTGGGCCTCCTACGACGGCCCGGTCCAGGGCTACTGGCTGAGCGCGCCCGACGACGTGCTCACCCTGGACTCCTCCGCCTCCTTCTGGTCGGTGCGGTCGGAGCACGTCAGCCTGCCGCTGCCCGGCGGCGGCCGCACCACCGGCGGCGCCGCCCCGCTGCACGCGGGCGACAGCAGGCTCCCCTCCGAACGGGCGGTCATCACGGACGGGACCTCGTACTGGGTGTGGGACCAGGGAGGCCGCGCGGGCGACTGGGGCTGGGCCGAGTACGACCCGGCCACGGGCGGGCTGGGGCGGCGCTCCCTGCCGGGCTTCCTCGCCGACGCCCTGGAGGGCCACCCGAGCGGCAGCGTCCTCAACGACCACGTCGGCCAGAACTGGCTGCGGCCGACGCCCGCCGTCGAGGGCTCCGTCATGGGTGCGCCCGTCGACGGGCTGCTCGGCTGGCGCGTCGTGCACGTCCCGGGCGAGGGCTGGTACGGCTCCGACAACACCGGGCGCTCCGTCACCGTCCGCGAGGGCGGTCTCCTTCCGCGCGCGGCCGTCGCCTTCCCCGGCGACGACCGGCCGCGCGCCGTCTCCCAGGACTGGCGGACCCTGGCCCTCACCGACCCCGAGGGCGCCGTCACCTGCCGGGTCACCTCCGACCACAACGGCGGCCTCTTCTGGACCGGCCACGCCGAACTCCCCCGGCTCGCCTACTGGTACTGCCTGCGGCCCCGCGACCCGGAGGGCTCCGCGGCGCTGCGCGCGCTGGACGGGCGTCGTGCCGGGGAGCTGCTGGCGGCGGCCGCACGGGCGGAGAAGCGTACGGAGCTGCCCGCGCTGGTCAGCGCGGCCCTGCCCGCCGTCACCGCGCCCGCGCTGCTCGGCGGGGTGGTCGACACCGTCCGCGCGGCGCTGACCCAGCGCCAGGCCCTGGACAGGATCGCGGCCGCGCTGAAGCCGGCCCCGGACGCTCGCCCGAAGACGCCGGTGGACCGGGGCCCGGCCGACGGGCTGCTCGACCGTGCGCTGCACGGGCTGACGGGTTACCCGCACCACCGCTACCACGGCGCGGACTCCGACGGCACCTACCGCTTCCTGCGCGCGCTGGCCGAAGCCGTCGCCGACACCGCCGCCGAGGCGGTACCCGGCCGGCTGCACGTGGACATGCCGAGGCTGGCCCATTCCTCGTTGCCCTGGACCGGACTGTTCCTTGACGCGCCGGCGGCGGTCGCCTACCGCGCGGTCGTCACCGGTGACACCACCGAGGAGGAGCGGGCGGCGCTGCTGCGGGTCCTCGGCGAAGCGGACGCCCTGGGCCTCACCTCGGCCGAGGTGTCCGCCGGGCGCTGGCGGCGCCTGCGGGTGCGCATCGACACCGCACACCTGCTGGGTGCCGACGACCGCGAGCGCGGCCGGGGCAGCCGGCACCGCGCCGTGGTCCCGCTCGGCGGCGGCGCCGTGCTCGCCCTCGACGCGCAGACCCAGGAGTACACCAGGGGCCGCGAGTTCGACGCGCTGCTGCACGACCCGGCCGGCGCCTTCGCCGTACCCGCCCCCTACACCGCGGCCGGAGCGGGCGGGCCGGTCGGCGACCGCGGGCGCGGCGCCGACTGGGCCGCCGCCTTCCTGAAGGAGGCGGCCGAGCGCGGCCCGGCACCCTGGTTCCCGGAGGCCGCCGAGGAGTTCGCGAAGCTCACCGGGGTACGCGCCGCCGTGGCCGGGCTGGTCCTCGCGGGCCTGCCGCACCTGGACTCGTACGAGCGCGGGTTCCTGCCCGCCGGGCTGCGCGAGACCCTCAAGGTGAAGGCCACCGATGCCGTGAGCGCCCGTGACGAGCTCAAGGAGCTGGGCGTGGACGTCCGGCGCGAGCTGGTCGCGGCGCTGCTGCCCGCCGACCCGGCGGCGCTGTGGACGCGGGGCCCGGACGCGGCGGCCGCCGCGCGGGTGTGGAACGAGCGCGTGGGCCGTCGTACCCCCGTGCCCGAGTGGCTGCTCGCCGAGGCCGTCAAGGAGGTGCGCGGCGGCGGCTGGGCCCCGCACCGGGCGCTGCCCGCGCTGCTCGACGCGGCGGCCTCCGAGGTGCTGAGCAAGGACGTCGCCTGGACGGTCAAGGGGGACCACGTGGAGCCCTGCACCCCGGTGGCCCAGCCCTTCGACTCGGGCGTGCTGACGGGGGCCGCGGCCCTGACGGCCTGGCTCGCGCACCGGCTGCCCGCCGGGCATCCGGCACGGGCCTGCCTGCCGCCGGCGCTGACCGCGCTGCGCCAGCGCCTCGCCTCCCCCGAACTGCTGCTCAGCGTCGGGCACTACATCCGGCTGCCCGACTTCCGCAAGGCTGCGGGCACCCCCACCGAGACCGGCGAGGGGTACGAGCGGTACGGCGCGGTGGTGCTCGCCACGCACGACACGCAGCCGCGGCCCGCGCTGCGGCCCGCCCTGCTGGACTCGACCGGGTCCGACCCGTACCTGCCGCTGCTGCGCGACGCCGACCAGCAGCCCTCCGCGGCCGAGACGGCGCTGCGCCTGGTCCAGGACCCGGCGTTCGCCGCGCTGCTCGCCGATCCGGGGACGCCGGTCGCGGGCGCCGTCGACAAGGACGGCACCTGGTGGCCGCAGGACCCCTCGCGCAGCGTGCCGGAGCTGGTGGCGGAGGTGTCGGAGGCGTACGGCCTGGGCGCGGACGCGGCCGCGCTGTACCTGGCGCTGCTGGCGATGCCCGACCCCACGGACCGCAACACGGCTCGCTGGACGGGCTGGAAGCCGGCCCGGATGAAGGCGGCCCGCGCCGGACTGGCCGCCACGGAGCTGGTGGTGCAGGCCACCCGCACCCGCGCCGGGCGCTCCCTGTTCCTGCCCGGCGGCTGGACCGAGCCGGGGGCGCCGGTGCTGCCGGTGGAGACCTGGAAGCTGCCCCTGTACGCGGTGGCGGCGGGCGGTCGTCCGGCGCTGGGCGTGCTGGTGCCCGCCGAGCCGGCCGCGGAGCTGTACCGCCGGGCGTGGGGGCGGGTCCGCGAGGGCGACGTACCGCGCTTCGAGGAGCTGAAGGTGAAGCGCGCCGCCGGCCGCCGGCGCTGACCGGACCCGTCCGGCCGGATCCGGTGGGGGTGCGCGGCAACGGCCGCCGCACCCCCACCGGGCCGCACCACCCCTTCGCCCTTCCCTCCCTCGCCCTTCCTTCCTTCGTTCCTGCTGCCTTCCTTCGTCCTTCCTCCTGCCTTCCCTTCCTGCCTTCCCAACTGCTTCCACGAACCAGAGGACCCGCACCGATGACCGTCACCGAACCGTCCGCGCCCGCCCGGCAGGCCATGCCCGCCGAGGAGCGCCACGCCGCCGAACTCGCCTTCCTCGCCGCCCAGGACACCGGCCCCCGCCCGCCCGGCTGGCTCCTCACCCCCCGCGCGGTGGTCACCTTCGTGTGCGGCAGCGACGGCGAGGAACTGGCCCTGCCCAAGCGGCGCGCCGGACTGCCGTCGAAGCGGGTGATCGCCCCCAAGTTCGTCGGGGAACGCGCCCTCGTGGAGCGGTGCGTGGTGACCCTGGCCGGGGAACGGGGGCTGCTGCTCACCGGTGAGCCGGGCACCGCCAAGTCGATGCTGTCCGAGCTGCTGTCGGCCGCCGTGTGCGGCACCAGCGAGCTCACCGTGCAGGGCACCGCCGGCACCACCGAGGACGCCTTCCGCTACGGGTGGAACTACGCGCTGCTCCTCGCCCAGGGCCCCACCCCGCAGGCCCTCGTGGACTCCCCCGTGCTCTCCGCGATGCGGACGGGCCGGGTGGCGCGGGTCGAGGAGATCACCCGCTGCCTGCCCGAGGTGCAGGACGCGCTCGTGTCGATCCTGTCCGACCGCCGGGTCAGCGTGCCGGAACTGACCGCCACCGAGGACGCGGTGGTCTCCGCCGTCCCCGGCTTCACGGTCATCGCCACCGCCAACCTGCGCGACCGCGGCGTCTCGGAGATGTCCGCCGCCCTCAAGCGGCGCTTCAACTTCGAGACCGTCGGCCCGATCGCCGACCCCGACGCCGAGGCCGCCCTCGTCCGGCGGCAGGCCGTCGCCGCCGTGGAACGCGCCGGCGCGGCCTTCGGGGTGGACGACTCCGTCCTCGACGCCCTCGTCACCGTCTTCCGGGACCTGCGCTCGGGGCGCAGCGCCGAGGGCTGGGACGTGGAGCGGCCCGGTACCGTCATGTCCACCGCCGAGGCCGTGCAGGTGGCCGCCTCGCTGGGGGTCGCGGCCGCGTACCTGCCGGGCGGTGACGTGCTGGACCTGCTGCCGGGACACCTGCTGGGCGTGGTGCGCAAGGACGACCCCGCCGACCACGGGCGGCTGCTGGGCTACTGGGACGGCCCGGTGCGCCGCCGGGCCGAGGACGGCTCCGCGATGTGGCGCCGCCTGTGGGACCTGCGCGGGAGCCTGCGTTGACGCTCACCGCCGAACCGCGGGCGGCGGTCGAGGAACTGGCCGCGTGCCGCGCGCCGTACCTGCTCGGGGTACGCCACCACAGTCCCGCGCTGGCCGCGGTGGTCCCCGCGCTGCTGGAGGCGGCGGACCCCGAGGTGGTCTGCGTGGAGCTGCCCGCCGACTTCCAGCCGTGGCTGGCGCACCTGGCCGACCCGGAGACCCTCGCGCCGGTCGCGCTGGCGGGCCTGGGGGCCGAAGGGCGCCTGGCCTTCTACCCGTTCGCGGACTTCTCCCCCGAGCTGGCGGCGATCCGCTGGGCGCGCGGCCGGGGCGTGGAGGTCGTCTGCTGCGACCTGCCGCTGTCCGACCGGGGGTGGACCGCGCAGGCCCTGCCGTCGGCCCCCGGCCCGTCCGGGCTCCGGTCCTACGCCGGGGCGCTCGCCGCGTCGGGCACCGGACGCGAGGGCGACGACCTGTGGGACCGGGCCGTGGAGGTCCTGGCTCCGGGCTGTTCCGCGGAGGCCGTACGCCGCGCCGCGCTCGGCGTCGGCTGGGCGCTGCGTACGGACGCGGGCGACGTCCCCGCGGTGGACCTGGCGCGGGAGGCCCACATGCGGGGCGTGCTCGCCGGGTTCCCCGGCCGCCGGGTCGCCGCGGTGATCGGTGCCTTCCACGCCCCCGCCCTGGTCCCGTGTGCGGGCGGGGAGGCGGTGGCGGTCCCCGGTCCGGACACCGCCGCCGACGGCGGCGGCGTCGTCACCTCGTTCGTGGCGTACTCCCACGACCTGCTCGACTCCCGCTCCGGCTACCCCGCCGGGATCCGGGACCCGCTGTGGCAGCAGGCCGTGTTCGAAGCGGGCGGGGACCCCGTGCGGCTGCGGGAGGCCGCGGCCGCCGCCGTCACCGGGCTGTGCCGGGAGCTGCGCCGCGCCGGGCACACCGCGGGCACCGGGGAGGCCGCCGAAACGCTGCGCCTGGCCTGCGACCTGGCGGTGCTGCGCGGGCTGCCCGCCCCCGGCCGGGGTGAGCTGCTGGAGGCCGTCACCACGGTGCTCGGGCAGGGCGAACCCCTGGGCCGGGGGCGGGCGCTGGCCCGCGCCCTGGAGGCCGTGTTCGTCGGCACGGGCCGTGGCCGGACCACCCCGCACGCCCCCCGCTCCGGGCTCGGACCCTCCGTGGAGGCGGAGCTGGCCGCGCTGCGGCTGCCGTGTCCCGAGGACCCGGAGCCGCGCGAGGTCCGCCTGGACCCGCTGCGCTCCGAGCTCGACGGCCGCCGGGAAGTGCTGCTGCGGCGGCTGCTGGTCTGCGGCGCCTCCTACGGGGAGCCCGTGGAGGTCGCCGCCACCGGCGACGGCACCGCCCTGGGGAGCAAGTGGCGGCTGTCCTGGACCCCGTCGGTCCCGGCCCGCCTCGACCTGGCGGGGGTCCGCGGCGTGAACGCCGCCCAGGCGGCCGCCGGGACGCTGCGGGACACCGCGCGCCGCCAGGCGGCCGAAGGCGGCCCGACGGCCGCCCAGGTGCTGGCCGGGCTCGACGCCGCCGCGCGGTGCGACCTGCCCGAACTGGTCGGCGTACGGCTGGAGGAGATGGCGGCCGTACTGCCGGACACCGCCACCGTGCCCGAGCTCCTGGAGGCGGTCGACCTGCTGGAGGGGCTGCGCCGCGGCCACCTGCCCGGTGCCCCGGAGGGGGCGCGGGCCACGGCCGAGGAGCTGGCCGGCGACCTGCTGGACGCCGCGCTGCGGTCCCTGCCCGGCCTCGCCGGCAGCGACGACCCCGCCGACGCGGGCGCCCTGGTGGCCCTCGCCGACCGGGCCGCCGCCCGCCGGCTGGGGCTGCGCATGGACGCCGCCCTCGCCGAACTCGCCTCCGGCGCCGGCCCCTTGATGCGGGGTGCGGCCCTGGCCGTACGGGTCCTGCTCGATCTGGATCCGGCCGCCGGGCTCGGCTCCCGCGCCGCCGCCTGGGTGGACGGCGCGGCCACCGCCGACGGGCGGCGCACGCTGGCCCGCCGGCTCGCCGGACTGCTCACCGCCGCCGGGCCGCTGCTCGGCGCCTCCCCGGCCGCCCTCACCCCGCTGCTGGACCGGGTGGAGGCGCTGGCCGACGGTGCGTTCCTGGAGCGGCTGCCGGCGCTGCGGGCCGGGTTCGACGTGCTGACCCCGGCCGCCCGGGAGCGGCTGCTGGACACGGTCACCGAGCGGCTCGGCGACCGGGTCGACCTGTCGCTGGACGCGCCGCCCGCGCTGCTGGCTCTGTGGGCGGCCGCCGACGCCGCCGGGCTGGCCGCGGTCAAGGAGCTGGCGCTGCCCGGGGTTCGGCCCGGCACGGCCTCCGTGACCCTCGCGGAGCCGGCCGCCGCGGCCGCGCCCGCGCCCGGCGGCCCGCCGCCGGACGGGCGGCGGCTGGCGCCCGCCGACCGGTGGCGCCTGCTGCTCGGCCGCCAGCGCGACCGCCTCCCGGCCGAGGCGCGGCCATATGCCCGCGCGCTGGACGAGCTGTACGGCGCCGGGCTCGGGGAGGGTTCCGCGGACGTGGGCCGACCCGGCTCCGGTGGCGGGGACGGCGCCTCCTTCCCGACCGCCCGTGAGTGGTCGGCGGAGCTGGAGTCCCTCTTCGGGGCCGACGTGCGCGAGGAGGTGCTGGCCGACGCGGCCGGGGCGGGCCGCACCGATGTGCTGGCCCAGCTCGACCCGGCGTCGGTGCGCCCCTCCGTGGAGCTGCTGACCTCGGTGCTGTCCCTGGCGGGCGGCATGTCCGAGGCGCACCTGGCCCGGCTGCGGCCGCTGGTGCGGCGGCTCGTCGACGAGCTGTCCAAGGAGCTGGCCACCCGGCTGCGTCCGGCCCTCACGGGCCTCGCCTCGCCGCGTCCGACCCGCCGTCCCGGCGGCCCGCTCGACCTGGCGCGCACCCTGCGGGCCAACCTGGCGCACACCCGGCGCCTGGACGACGGCCGGGTGGTGGTGGTCCCGGAGCGGCCCGTGTTCAGCACCCGGGCGTCGAAGGAGGCGGACTGGCGGCTGGTCCTGGTGGTGGACGTCTCCGGGTCGATGGAGGCGTCCGTGGTGTGGTCGGCGCTGACGGCCGCGGTGCTGGGCGGCGTCCCGACCCTGTCCACCCACTTCCTGGCCTTCTCCACCCAGGTCGTCGACCTCAGCGGCCGCGTCGAGGACCCCCTCTCGCTGCTGCTGGAGGTCCGGGTCGGCGGTGGTACGCACATCGCCGCGGGCCTCGCGCACGCCCGGAGCCTGATCACGGTGCCGAGCCGCACCCTGGTCGTCGTGGTCAGCGACTTCGAGGAGGGCGCCCCGCTCGGGGGTCTGCTCGCCGAGGTGCGCGCGCTGGCCGCCTCCGGCGCCCATCTGCTGGGCTGCGCCGCGCTCGACGACTCGGGCGCGCCCCGGTATTCGGTGCCGGTCGCACGGCAGCTCGTCGCGGCCGGGATGCCGGTGGCCGCGCTCAGCCCTCTCGCCCTCGCCCGCTGGGTGGGCGACCGACTCCGTGGGGAGCCCCGATGACCAGCCCGCTGTTGCCGCCCGTCGCCGCCGAGGTGGTCGCGGACGCGGTGGAGAACCTGAGCGTCCGGCTGCGCAAGAAGCTGGACGCCGCGATCGCGGGCTGCGCGGCGGGCGCGGACACCGCGACCGATGGGAGTGTCACCGTCCGCTTCGGTGAGGACGCGGTGGTCACCCTGCGGCCGGGGCCGTCGGGGGCGGTCACGGAGCCCGGCCAGGCCGTGTGCGGCTGCCTGCTGGCCCCGCGCTGCCTGCACCGGGCGGCGGTCCTGGGGGCCGCCCCGCTGGCCGGTCCGCCCGCTGACGAACCGGCTGGGGAACCGGCCGGGGAGGAGGCCGGGTCCGCGGACGGGCGCCGCGACGAGGAGGCCGCCGCCCAGGGCCCCGCGGCCGGTGAGGTGCGCCCGGCGGACGGATCCCCGGCCGGCCCCGGTGCGGGAGGCGCGGGCGAACGGCCCACGGAGGCCCAGGCACGGGCCGGCGCCGCGCTGTGGGCCGTGTCGGCGGAGGCGCTCGCCGCCGGGGCCGGCGCGGCGGGCGCGGTGGTCCAGGCGGAACTGCTGCGGGCCGCGCACACCGCCCGGCTCGCCGGCCTGCCGCGCGCGGAGGCCGCCGCGCTGCGGGTGGTACGGGGACTGCGCGCCGCGCGGGAGCGCCACGCCGCCCACCGGCTGACCGACCTGGCCGCCGCCTTCGCGGAACTGCTGCGCACCGCCGCGCTGCTGGCGTCGGGGACGGGCGGCCCCGGGCTGACCGGGGGCGGTCGGCGGGCCTACGGGGCCGGGGGCAGTCTGCGCGTCCACGGCCTGTGCCGGGAGCCCGTGCTGACCGCCACCGGCTACGGCGGTGTGGTCACCCACCTGCTGGGCGCGGACGGCGCCCGCTACACGCTGTCGGACGTCCGCCCCGGCGGGCTCGCCCGCGCCCGGGGAGCGGGGGCCGCCTCCGTGGCCCTGGGCGGAGCCGCCCTCGACCACGCGGGGCTGGCGCGCGCGGGTCTGCGCATCGCCGGGGCGTCGGTCTCCGCCGACGGGCGCCTCGGCGCCGGGAAGGGGGTCCGGGCGGTGCCGGCGCCCGGCGCGGCCTGGGACGAGGAGCCGCTGGCGTCGCTCTTCGCCCGCCCCGCGTCGGAGGCGGTACGGGAGCTGCTGTCGCAGGACGCCGAACCGGGCCTGCTGGGCTGCGACGTCCGGGTGGTCGGCGCGGCCGGGGAGCACCTGCTGGTGCGGGAGCCGCGCGCGGACGCGCCGCTGCTGCGGCTGCGCCCGGCGCATCCGCACCCGGAGCTGGCGCACACCGCCAACCTGCGCCGACTGGCGGGGTGTCCGGGGCTGGCGGTACGCGTCCTGGGCCGGCCCGACCCGGACCGGGCCGCGACGCTCAGCCCGCTCGCGGTGGGGCCGGTGCCCGGGGAGGCGTACACGCTGCGGCTGCCGCCGGAGTGGCGCGACCGGGCCGACCTGGGTTACGACCGGCTCCAGGGCGGCCACTTCCCGGACGGCGAGGCCCCGGAGCCGGTGCCCACCGGCGAGCCGGGACCGGACGCGCTGGCCGGCTCGCCGCTGTGGCGGGTACGCCGGCTGCTGGAGACGGGGGTGGCCGGCGGGCGCCGGTCGGTCGCGGAGACCGCCCGGGGGCCGGAGCCGCTGGCGGCGTGCGGACCGTTGCGCCGGGCCGGCTTCGGGACGGCGGCCGACCTGGCGGCGGCCCTGGTGGCCGAGGCCGACCGCCGCCCCCGGGACGCGTTCGGCCGGCTCACCGAAGCCTCGTCCGAGGGCTACGCCCGGGCCTGGCTGGCGGCGGCCACCCACCTCGAGGCGGCGCGGCGTTCCCTGGTGACCGCCTCCTGGGCCTGACCCGGGGCTCCCGGCTGCCCGGCGGCGGCGGTCCCGCGCCGGGCGCCGGCACCGCCGTCGCTCCGTCTGCCGACGCACCGTCACCACCGTGCGCCACGGGGCGACGGGGAGCCGGTGTGTGATGCTTGTCCGCTTTTGGGTAGTCTCCCCGGGTCGGTTGCGCGCGGTGTCGTCGGGGTGGGGTGGGCTCATGGGTCGTCAGAGGGGCGCCGGCGGCGCGGCGGTGGTCGTGGCGTTGCTGCTCGGCGCGAGCGGGTGCGGCGGGCCGGGGAGTTCCGGGGACGGGAAACCGGCGGCGAGCATCAGCCCCTCCGCGGCGGCGCCGGCCCCGGCCTCCGCTTCCCCGTCCGCCCCGGCCCCCGCGCCCGCCGCCTCCGGCGGCGACGGTGACGCCAAGCCGGCTTCCGGGGACGTACTGCCGGGCATGGTCAGCGCGGCCGTCGCACGGACCCGGCTCGCCGCCCTGACCACCGGCAGGCCCGGCACGATGGCCGGGTACAGCCGGGACAGGTTCACGCACTGGGCCGACCAGGGAGGCTCGTGCGACACCCGCGAGACCGTGCTCAAGCGGGACGGGACCGACGTCACCCGGGACGCGCAGTGCCGGGCCGTGTCGGGCCGCTGGAAGAGCCTCTACGACGGCGTCGCCGTGAACGAGGCCGCGAAGCTGGACATCGACCACATGGTGCCGCTGGCGGAGGCCTGGCGGTCCGGCGCCTCCGGCTGGGACGCCGCGAAGCGCAAGGCCTTCGCCAACGACCTGACGCGACCGCAGCTGCTGGCGGTCTCGGCCTCGTCCAACCGCGCCAAGGGCGACCAGAGTCCCGACCTGTGGCAGCCGCCGGACAAGTCGAGCTGGTGCCAGTACGGGCGGGCCTGGATTACCGTGAAGTCCCATTACGGTCTGACCGTCACCGAAGCCGAAAGGACCGTGCTCACCACCATGATCGACACCTGCGCCCCATGACCGCGCCCCGGCAGTGGCAGGACGACGTCCTCGCGGGCCCCGGTGGCGCCATGACCGATGAGGTCGGCGTCATCACGGGCCCGCTCACGCTGCGCACCACCGGCGGGCCGGACGGGCGGGTCCGCCTGGAGGTCCAGTACACGGACGCGGACGAGTGGTACACGCTCACCGGCAGCCCGGTGGCCCACGGCGACCCCCACGCCCTCCACACGGCCGCGCTGCACGCGATCCGGGCCGGTGGCGGCGCCGTGGCACCGGCCGCACCGGCCTGACACCCCCTCGATGGCCCGCCGGCCGTCCGGCTGACACACTGGCGACCCGATCACTTCAGGAGGCAGGCAGATGGCCGACACACCGGACACCCCCGGCAACGACGCCCCGCGCGAGGAGTCCCCCGCCGAGGAGGCCAAGCGCAAGTTCCGCGAGGCCCTCGACCGCAACGCCGCGAACGCCCAGTCCCAGCAGTCCCACCAGAGCCGGGCGAAGGTGCAGGGCTCCAGCAGTGGGCCTGGCGGCAAGAACAAGAAGGTCCGCCGCAAGACCGGCTGACCGCCGGGCCGGCCGGCCGCATGCCGGCCGGCTGACCAGGCGGCCCCGTGGATCCTTTGGGCCGCACGGGTGACGGGTGATAACCCGTCGGCCCGGCGGGAGTTGATCAGGTCGTTCCGCCGGGGACAGCACATGCGACAGAAGGATCCACACGATGCTCAAGAAGTTCATGGCCACCGCCGCGGTCACCGCCTCCGTCCTCGGGGCGGGCGCCCTCGCAGCCTCCCCGGCGATGGCGATCGGCAACGACAACGGGGTCAACACGGTCAACGGCAACAACGCCGCGCAGATCTACGGCAACCAGGAGACCTCCGGCCGTCTGAGCCCGCAGCTCTCCGCGGTCCAGGGTTCGCTGAACAAGCTCTGCGTCGGCCTGCCGGCGAAGGTCAACGTGCAGTCGGTCCTCGCCCTGGTCAACGTCGGCGTCCAGGACATCAACGTCCTGGCCAACCCGCAGAACCAGCAGTGCGCCGAGAACTCCACCCAGGGCAAGGGCGACGATTCCCTCTCGCACATCGCGGAGAACATCCCGGTCCTGTCCGGCAACCTCTCGGCCGGCAGCTGACCCGACGTCCCCGGAGCGGCGTGACGGTTCGACCGTCACGCCGCTCCGGCACGTCCGGCCCCCACGTAACAGCCCTGGTCTAGACCTTGACAGGTCCAGACCATTTTCGGTTCAGTGGCGGTAGTCGCCGCCCCCACACGACGGCGACAATTCCCCCCACTCCAGGAGCAGTTACGTGATACGCACGCTACGCCGCCGCGCCCTCTCCCTCGCCGCGGCCGCCGCCGTGACCTTCGGCCTGGCCGTCGCCCTACCCGCCTCCCCCGCCGCCGCGGCGCCCGCCTGCGCCGGCGCCTGGAGCTCCTCCGCCGTCTACACGGGCGGTACGAGCGCCTCGTACGGCGGCCACAACTGGCAGGCCAAGTGGTGGACGCGGGGCGAGACGCCCGGCACCACCGGCCAGTGGGGCGTCTGGTCGGACCAGGGCGCCTGCGGCGGCGGGGGCCAGGAACCCGACCCGGGCACCGGCAACCCGTCCGGCTTCGTGGTCAGCGAGGCCCAGTTCAACCAGATGTTCCCGGACCGGAACCCCTTCTACACCTACAACGGCCTGGTGGCGGCGCTCTCCGCCTACCCCGGGTTCGCCAGCACCGGCGACGACACCGTCAAGCGGCGCGAGGCGGCCGCCTTCCTCGCGAACGTCTCGCACGAGACGGGCGGGCTGGTGCACATAGTGGAGCAGAACACCGCCAACTACCCGCACTACTGCGACGCCTCCCAGCCCTACGGCTGCCCCGCCGGCCAGGCCGCGTACTACGGCCGCGGCCCCATCCAGCTCAGCTGGAACTTCAACTACAAGGCGGCGGGCGACGCCCTCGGCATCAACCTGCTCGCCGACCCCTACCTGGTGGAGCGGGACCCGGCCGTCGCGATGAAGACGGCGCTCTGGTACTGGAACACCCAGAACGGCCCCGGCACGATGACCGCGCACGCCGCCATGGTCAACGGCGCGGGCTTCGGCGAGACGATCCGCTCCATCAACGGGGCCCTGGAGTGCAACGGCGGGAACCCGGCGCAGGTGCAGAGCCGGGTCGGCAAGTACCAGAGCTTCACCCAGCTGCTGGGCGTCACCCCGGGGAACAACCTCAGCTGCTGACGGCAGGCGGGGGCCGGCTCACTGGCCGCGCAGCGCCGTGGCGAGCTGGGCGCGGGAGCGGACGTCCAGTTTCTGGTAGATCCGGGTGAGCCGGGACTCCACCGTCTTGACGCTCAGGAAGAGCTTCGCCGCCGCCTCCTGGTTGCTGGCGCCCCCGGCGACGAGGAGCGCGAGCCGGGCCTCCGCCTCGGTCAGGGCCTCCACCCCGGGGTGCGGACCGCAGCTCTCGGGCGCGTTCTCCCGGGCGAGTTCCAGCCAGGGCACGGCGCCGGCGGCCTCGAACAGCTCGGCCGCGGCCCGCAGCGCGTCCCGGGCCGGGGCGCGGCGGCGGCGCCGGCGCTCCACGCGGGCCAGCGCGAGCAGCGTACGGCCGTGTTCGAGGGGCAGTCCGAGTGCGCCGAACCGTTCGGCGGTCGCCTCCAGCAGGGCGACCGCCCGCTCCGGCTCGCCCTGCGCGGACAGGCACAGGCCGCGGGCCCGGTCCAGCGCCGCGAGCACGGTGGTCCGGCCGAGGGAGAGGGCGACGGGCGTGACCCGGTCCAGCAGTACGACGGCCTCGTGCGGGGCGTCGGCGGCGACCAGCGCCTCGGCGAGCTCCCCGTGCCAGCGCAGGATGGAGGGGTCCACCACCTGCTGGGCCTCCTCCAGGGCGGCGACCCGGCGCAGGGTGGCCACGGCCTTCGCGGCGTCCCCGGTGGCCAGTTCCACCGAGCCGAGCGCGTACAGCCCCCGGGAGAGGAACACCTGGTCGCCCTCCTCCTCGGAGGCCCGGATGCCCCGGCGGGCATAGGCGGCGGCGCGGGCGAAGCTGCCGCCGGCGGCCTCGGCGGTGGCGGCCACGTACCAGGCCGGGCCGGGTGAGAGGCCCGCTTCGATGGTGAGCTCCAGGGCACGGCGGGCGTGGGCCGCGCCCCGGGCGCAGTGACCCCGGCGCAGTTCGGCCTCGGTCATGCTGCGCAGCACCTCGAAGACGTCCTCGGCGGAGCCGGTGCGCTGGACGGCGGGCAGCAGGGCGAGGAGCTGGCGGTGGGCGTCGGCGAGCCGGTCGTCGAAGAGGGCGTGGCGGACGGCGAGGAACTGCGGGGCGTTGCGCATGCCGAGGGGGACCTCGGGGGCGGGCAGGGCGAGGGCCTCGGCCAGGATGTCCTCGGCGTCGGGGTCGCCGAGGATGCGGCCCATCCGGGCGCGGACGGTCAGGGCCATGGCTTCGGCGACCTGGTCTCCCCCGGCCTTCGCGAGCGCTCCGGCCTCGGCCGCGGCGTCGCGGGCCCGGACCGGGTCGCCGTCGCCGATGTTGTGCTTCCAGGCGATCCGCAGCTGGACGGCGGCCTGGAGGGAGGGGTCTCCGGCGGCGTCGGCCACGGCGTGGGCGATGGTCTCGTCGAGGTCGGCCAGGGCCTGCCCGGCGGCGTCGATGACCGCGAGCCGGGCCCGCACCCGCTGGGCGGGCGAGGCGTCGCGGGCGAGCACGGCGCGGGTTGCGCGGCGGGCCAGGTCGGCGCGGCCGGCCCAGCCGGCGTCCTCGGCGGCGCCTACGAGGCGGGCGAGCTCCTCGTGCGGGAAGGCGGCGGGGGTGCGTTCGGCGGCGAGCAGGCCGAGTTCGGCGGCCAGGGCCCGCTGGCCCCGGCGGCGGCAGGCGTCGGCGGCCCGGGTGATCTCGGCGGCGAGGTCCGCGTCGGGGGTGTCGACGGCGAGCGCGCGGTGGCGTACGGCCTGGACGGGGTCGTCCACGGCGGCGGCGAGCGCGGCGTGCCCGGCGGCCCGCTCGGGCCAGCCGGCGTCGGCGGCCAGGGCGGTCGGCAGGGCGCCGGCGGTGAAGGCGACGGTGCCGTCCTCGCCGACGGTGACCAGCGCGGCCCGTTCGGCCTGCGCGAGTTCCGCCTCGGCGTCGGGGCGTCCGGCCCGGCGCAGCAGGGCGGTGGTGGGGCGGGCGGCGAGCGCGGCGAGGAGCAGGGTCGGGCGGGCCCTGCCGGGGGCGGCGGCGAGGAGCCTGCGGGCGACGTCGCGGGCCTGGCCGGTGACGGGCAGGGTGTCGGCGTGGTGGGCGCCGCCGCCCTGTCCGGCGGCGGCTTCGGCGAGGGAGTGGCCCAGTGCCAGGGCGAGGCGGGGGTTGCCGCCGCTGGCCTGGTGGATGCGGCCGGCGAGGCGGGCGGGCAGGCCGTGGCGCAGCAGCAGCTCGGCGACCTCGTCGGCGCCGAGGGCGGGGACGTGGACGACGGGGGTGCCGGGGCCGCAGAGGGATTCGGCGACGGGTGAGTCCCGGACGCATTCGGCGGCGAGGACCCGTACGCGCGGCGGGGTGAGGCGCAGGACGAAGCGGAGCAGGTCGGTGCTCTCGGGGTCGAGCCACTGGGCGTTGTCGAGGACGAGCAGGACGGGCCCGGAGGCGGCGAGGGTGCGGAGCACTTCGACGACGGCCAGGCGCAGGGCGACGTGGTCGCGGCCGGCGCGGGGGGCGTCGGCCTCGCGGCGGAGCAGGGCGACGGCCGTGCGCTGCGGTCCGGCGAGGCGGTCCAGGGCGGTGCGGGGTACGGAGGCGAGGAGGGCCGCGGCCGAGGCCTCGGGTATCTCCCGGTCGACGGCCTCGGGTGCGAGGCGCAGGACGGTTTCGCGCCGCCGGGCGGCGGCGGCCGCGACGGCGCGCGCCACCTCGGTCTTTCCCGAGCCGGCGACTCCCGTGAGGACGGCGCGGCCGTGCGTGGCCAGCGCCCGGTCGACCGCCTCGATGAGTGCGCCGTGTCCGACGTTGGTGTCAGCGTTCCCCGTCGCCGCCACGCACAGCCACCAGCCTTTCGCGCCCCTGCTCCTGTGCCCTTCCTGTGAGACGCGACAATACGAGGTCAGCCCCCCGACGGACCCGGATTGTGACGCAGAATTCAGTCAGGTGACAGGAAAGCGCCGCCGGCCTGCCGGTACGGGAGGTACCGGCAGGCCAGCGCACTGGATTGGTCCGTACTATCGGCCCGTCAGAACGGAGTTGGGGGGCTCCGCCGGGACCGGTGCGAACCGGGTCAGAAGCCGAGGCTCCAGGAGTCGATCTTGCCGGTGTCGCCGCCCGCGTTGTCGTTGACGCGCAGCTTCCAGGTGCCGTTCGCGACCTCGGAGGAGGCGTTGACGGTGTAGGTCTGGTTGATGTTGTCCGCGCTGCCGCCGGCCCGGTTGTGCAGGGTGTAGACGGTGCCGTCGGGGGCGACCAGGTCGACCTTCAGGTCACCGGTGTAGGTGTGCGTGATGTTCACGCCGACCTTGAGGGTGGCCGGGGCGTTGCCGGTCACGCCGGAGACGGTGATCGGGCTCTCGACCGTGGTGTTGTCGCCGATGGCGAAGTCCGCGGTGTTCTCGAAGGCCGGGGTGGGCTGGGTCGAGGTCACGGCGTTGACGGTCGCGGTGGCGTCGGCGAGGCCGGTGCCGCAGCCGCCGGTGCAGGTGCCGGCCAGCGGGCGGGCGTTGGTCTTGATCGCCGACTCGATCTGCGCCGGGGTCAGCGAGGGCTTGGCCGCGACGAGGAGGGCGGCGAGGCCCGCGACGTGCGGGGCGGCCATGCTGGTGCCCTGGAACGGCTTGTAGATCTCGGCGCCGGGGGTGGTGGTGCCGGCGTTCAGCGTGGAGAGGATGCCGTTCTCGGGGGTGGTGACGGTGCCGGGCGTGTCGGTGGCGCGGCGGGTCTCACCGCCCGGGGCGGCGACGTCGATGATCGCGCCGTAGTTGGAGTAGAAGGAGCGGTCGCCGGTGCGGTTGCTGGCGGCGACGTTGATCACGTTGTTGCAGCTGGCGGGCGAGAAGCCGGCCGCGTCGGCGTTGCTGTTGCCGGCGGCGACCACGACGGTGGTGCCGCGGGCGACGGCCGCGTTGATGGCGTTCTGGTAGCTCGCGGTGCAGGCGCCGGAGCCGCCGAGGCTCATGTTGATGACCTTGGCGGGGGTGGCGTTCGCCGGGACGCCCGCGACGGTGCCGCCGGAGGCCCAGGTGATGGCGTCGACGATGTCCGAGGTGGCGCCGCCGCACTTGCCGAGCACGCGGACGGGCTGGATCTTGGCGTTGTACGCGATGCCGGCGACACCCTTGGAGTTGTTGGTCGCCGCGCCGATGGTGCCGGCGACGTGGGTGCCGTGCCAGGAGGAGTCGCTGGCCCTGGAGCCGGTGCCGCACTCGCCGGCCGCGCTCCAGTCGCCCTGGTCGGCCGGGTTGCTGTCGCGGCCGTTGCCGTCGCGGGCGGCGGTGGAGCTGCTGATGAAGTCGTAGCCGGCGACCACGTTGGCGGCGAGGTCGGAGTGGGCCACGTAACCGGTGTCGAGCACGGCGACGGTGACGCCGGAACCGGTGGTCTTGTCCCAGGCGGCGGGCACGTTCATGCCGGCGGTGGGCTCGAAGAGGTCCCACTGCTTGGCGTACTCGGTGTCGTTCGGCGTGGCCATCGCGTAGGCGCGGGAGTCCGGCTCGACGTAGGCGACGTCCGGGTCGGCGCGGAACTGGTCCATCAGGGCGGCGGCGTCGGCCGGGGCGGTCGCACCGCCGAGGTTGACGAGGGCCGCTCCGGTGCCGAGACGGCGGTCGAACGTGGCCTTCTTGCCGGCCTTCTTGCCCTTGGCGGCGGCGTCGTTCGCGGCCGCGTCGTTCGAGCTGGCCTCGGAGGCCGAGGACTTGTAGCCGACGATCAGGTTCTCGACCGGGGCGGCGGCGGGGGCGGTGGGGGCCGCGGCGGCCGGCAGGGTGGAGGCCGGGTCGTTCGCGGGGGTCACGGCCACCGCGGCCGTGGCGGAGCCGGCGAGCAGGGTGACGGACATGGCCACGACGGATATGAGCCGGCGTCTGGGTGCGTGCACGTTGTTCCCCTTTTACGGGCCGGATCCGGGCAGGCCGGAGCGGCCGGTGGGTGCAGTGTGGGAGGTGGAACAGGCGGAGCGGGGCCTGGGCGGGCTGGTCGATCCCGCCCCGGCCGCCGCCGCGCGCCACGTCGCCCGGCCGCGACGGCGGGGCAGGGCAACGGCGTACCCGGCGATCAGCGCGTCCTCGGTCGTTTCACACCATGTGGGGTTGGTGCGGGGTCCGCCCGGGGCCCGGAAGATCGCCGGTGGGCAGACAGTAGGCAACGCGGGGGTGAACCCGATACGGGGAAAACCCTTGTCCGGACCCTGTGGGGCCCCTCCCCCTCCGGGGGTTGGCGGGGGGAGGCCAGGTCAGCGCGGGTTGAGCCGGCGGAAGTAGGTCCAGCTGGACTCGTTGGGTCCGGCCCACTTCTCCGGGGCGCGGGCGAATTCCGGGTGGTGGGCGGCGATGTACGCGCGGGTGCGCTCGGGCACCTCGGTGTACGAGCCGAGCTTGACGCCCCGGCAGTGGAAGGTGAGTCCGCCGGGCCGCTGCCCCTGCTCCATCCAGGGCAGCCAGGGGGACATCCGGGTCCACGACATGGTGGCGGGGACGCTCGGGGCGTCACCGGCGAGGGCGGCCGCGGAGGTGAAGAACTGGAAGAGCTCCAGGGCCCGGTAGGTGTCGTCGGCCGAGTTCAGCGGGTAGTCGGCGACCGGCAGCGGGGAGGGGTGGGCGAGGGGGATCTCCAGGCTGAAGCAGACCTGGTCGCCCAGTTCGGTGCGCGGGACGGGGAAGGGCCGCAACCGCTGGTTGGCCGGATCGTTCCAGACGTGGACGACGGGCTTGCCCTGCCAGGTGTCGAGGATCTCCCGGGTCGCGGGGTCGAGGTAGAAGGCGGCCTCGCGGGAGAGCATCCGGTAGCCCCCGCCCTCTTCGTCGGCCTCCAGCCGGGCGGCGTTGAGGCCCTCGAAGCCGAAGAGGCGGCGGTAGGGCTCACCGGGCGCCCAGGAGTGGATGTCGCCGGTCCACCAGAAGACCGTCTCCTCGCCGTCGAGGGAGGCACGGGTGCGGGCGAAGGCGTGCAGGAGCTCTTCCGGTGTCATACGGAGAACTCTCGCGGCCGGGCCCGCGGCCGGACAAGCACCGGACGGGCCAACCTCGCCCCCGTCCGCGCACCCCCCCCGGCACCTACGAAAACGCGGGGACCGCCTCGTACGGATGCCCGGTTGACGGCCCGGCGCGCCACCGGCGACCGTGACCGTCATGGGGAACGGAAACCGCCTGCTGGCGCTGCTCGTGTGCCTCCTGCTCGGTGCCGGGCTGGCCGCGGCCGTACTGGGGGCCGCCCGGACGGCCGCGGCGCCGCGGCACGCCGTCCCCGCGTCCGGCGACCGCGTGGACATCGGCGACGTCCCGCCCGGGCCCGCCCCGCCCCCGGCCGGGCCCGACGCCTCCACGGGGACGGTGACGGTGGAGTGCGGGCGCAACGAACAAGGGCACTGGAACCAGGACAACGTGGTGGTGTCGCCGGGTCTGCGGGCGGGTGCCCACCACACCCACGCGTACGTGGGCAATCTGTCCACGGACGCCCTGTCCACCGACGCCTCGCTGGCCTCCGCCGGCACGAGCTGCGCCGGCGGCGACCGTTCCACGTACTACTGGCCCGTCCTGCGGCGCACCGACCGGCCGGGCGGCCGGCCCCACGAGCGGGCGGCCGGGCACGGCAACGCGGGCGAGATCCTCGCCGAGACCTCGGTGCGGGTGGAGTTCCGGGGCAGCCCCGTGGGCAAGGTGGTGCCGATGCCCCGCTTCCTGCGGGCCGTCACGGGGGACGCCGTGGCGGCCACGGCCGGGAGCGGGGCCGACGTCCGGGCCCGCTGGGGCTGTTCGGGCTCCCCCGGCCGGTCCACCACCAGCTACCCGCGCTGCCCGGCCGGGCAGCTGGTGACCCGTACGCTCGTCTTCCCCAGCTGCTGGAACGGGCTGGACACGGCTGCCGCCGACCACCGCTCGCACCTCGCGTTCCCCTCCGCGCGGGGCGTCTGCCCGCAGGGCACGTTCCCGGTGCCCGAGCTGCGGCTGTCGCTGGCCTACGCGGTGCCGCCCGGGGTACCCATCGCGCTCGACTCCTTCCCGGAGCAGCGGCACAGCCCGAGGACGGACCACGCGATGTTCGTGGACGTGATGACCGACGCGCGGATGGCCGAGCTCGTCGGCTGCCTCAACGAAGGCCGCACCTGCCGGATGTGAGTGACGCGGGTCACATGAACCGGCGGGCCCTTCGGGGCGTGTTCCGACCGCACGACGCAATACGGAGGCGGACGGAGGGTGCAATGCCCGGACCACTGTGGCCCCGCACTCGGCGGGGCTCGACCGACGAGGCGCTGATCAGGGCGGTGTACGAGGAACACGGCAACGCCCTGCTCGCCTACGCCACCCGGCTGACCGGCGACCGCGCCGCCGCCGAGGACGTCGTCCAGGAGACCCTGATCCGGGCCTGGAGGCATTCCGAGGTCCTGGTCAACGGGAAGGGCTCGGTGCGCGGCTGGCTGCTCACCGTGACGCGGAACATCATCACCGACCGGTACCGGGCCAAGGCCGCGCGGCCGCCGGAGGTCTCGGGGTCGGCCGCCGCTCCCCCGGTGGAGGGCGACCACGCGGACGCGGTGGTGGACGCCATGACGGTGCTCGGCGCCCTGGACCGGCTGTCGCCGGAACACCGGGACGTCCTGACGGAGTTGTACTACCGCCAGCACAGCGTCGCCGAGGCCGCCGACCGCCTCGGCATCCCCGCGGGGACGGTCAAGTCGCGCTCGCACTACGCCCTCAAGGCGCTGCGCGAGGTGTTCGGGGACGGCACCGCCGACGGCGGGCACAGGAGAGGAACCGGCCGGCCGCCCCAGCAGCCCGGCGGACTGCGGGAGGTGGTGGCGTGAACCGGCAGCGGCACGAGGAGGACATGGAACTGCTCGGCCCGTACGTGCTCGGCGTCCTGGACGGACAGGACGCACGGCGCGTCGAGGAGCACCTCGGCGACTGCGTGCGGTGCCGGGAGGAGGTGGCCGCGTTGCGGGAGATGGAGAGGGCGCTGGGCGAGGTGCCCGAGGAGGCCTTCCTGGACGGGCCGCCGCAGGGCGGCGACCTGATGCTCCAGCGGACCCTGCGGCAGGTGCGCGGGGAGCGGGCGGCGGCCGCGCGGTGGAGGAACGCGGTGGTGGGGCTGGCCGCGGCGGCTTCCCTGGCGGCGGTGTTCTGGGCCGGGGCCCGGGTGGGCGCGGACGCGGGGAACACCGGGGCGCTGCCCCCGCCTCCGCCGCCGCCGTCGCCGTCCGCGTCGGCGGCGCCCTCGCCGCCGGTGGCGGGGACCCGGGTGGCCTCCGCGACCGATGCGGGCACCGGCGCACGGATGACCGTACAGCTGACGCCGGCGGCCAAGTGGGTGCGGCTGCGCGCGGCGGTGACCGGGGTGCCGGCGGGCGAGCGGTGCCGGCTGGTGGTGGTCTCCCGGGACGGTACGCGGTCCGTGGCGGGCGGCTGGGTCGTGGGCGCGGCGGAGCACGGCGAGGGCAAGGGCGCCGCCTTGGACGGCTCCGCGGCCGTGGACCCCTCGGACGTCAAGGAGGTCCAGGTGGTGAACGACGCGGGCCGGACCTACGTGTCCGTGCCGGTGTAGCCCGCGCCGGGCGCGGTACGGGGACCCGCGGCGACCGCGCGGGTCCCCGTACCGGCTCGGGGGCGGCCCGGCGGAAGGCGGGCCAGGTCCAGGAGTTGCCGCCTGCGGGGTCATCTGAGCTGATGAACGGGATCGGTCAAGCGGTCCGGTTGTCACAGCCGAGGCATCGGATGTGACGGACACGTTCATTCGGCGGTCCTTCTGTCACCACAAGCGAAGATCGACGGTCTGCGGCCCTTCATGGCGGTTCCATGGGGCACGGCCCGGAAACCGCCGGGTCACCGAGGACAGGTGATGGAACATGCGAATGGAAGCCGCCAAGCGGGCCGAACTGGTCTTCTCCCTCTTCGACGCCAATGGCAACGGGGTCATCGACTCCGGAGACTTCGACCTGATGACGGGCCGTGTTCTGGAGGCGGCGGCCGCGTCGGACGACGGCGCCAAGGCCGCCATCCAGGCCGCGTTCCGCCGTTACTGGACGACGCTGGCCAGCGAACTGGACGCCAACGGCGACGGCGTGATCACCCTGGACGAGTTCCGTCCGTTCGTGCTCGACCCCGGGCGTTTCGGGCCCACGATCACCGAGTTCGCCGGGGCGCTCTCCGCACTCGGCGATCCCGACGGGGACGGGCTGATCGAGCGCTCCCTCTTCGTGTCGCTGATGACGGCGATCGGCTTCGAGGAGGCGAACATCCACGCCCTCTTCGACGCCTTCGGCCCGGACGCCGAGGACCGCATCACCGTGGACACGTGGGCCGCCGGCATCGAGGACTACTACGCGCCGGAAAAGTCCGGGATCCCGGGCGACCGGCTCGTGACCGCCCGGGCCGTCTGACACGGCCCGCCAGCGCATCGCCGCGCGGGGCGGCGATGCGCTGAGCGCTGTGGGGGTCATGGCCGTGGCTTGTGCGCGAACACCCACCGGTTCCCCTCCAGCGCGTCGTTCGGCTCGGGGAGGGGGCCGCGCCCGTGCCGACGGGTGAAGTCGAAGGGCGTGTGCATCGAGGCGGACCAGCCCTTGGCCGTCAGGGCGCCCGCGGAGTCGGGTCGTGGCCCCTTGTCGAAGAGGTCGAGCAGGTCGATGCCGGTCCCTTCCCGCGTCGCCGTGTAGATCGGGCTGTCGCGGTACATCAGCAGGTCCTTCTCCAGCTTGGCCTCGAAGGCCAGGGCGCTGCCCCCGGTGGTCAGCCCGTCCACCGTGTCGATGAGGTACGTCTCGGCGGGGCCCGGCAGGTAGAAGAGCAGTCCCTCGGCCAGCCAGACGCTCGGTGCGGCCGGGTCGAAGCCGGCGGCGGTCAGCGCGCCGGCCCAGTCCGCGCGCAGGTCGACCGGTACGGGGACGCGCTTCGCCTTCGGCGTTGCCGCCAGGCCGGTGAGCACCCGGTGCTTGAACTCCAGCACGGCCGCTCGGTCGATCTCGAAGACCGCGCAGCCGGACGGCCAGTCCAGCCGGAAGGCGCGGGTGTCCAGCCCCGCTCCCAGCAGGACCACCTGCCGGGGGCCCGTCCGCACCGACCCGAGCAGGAAGTCGTCGAGCACCCTGGTCCGCAGGCCGAAGTACCGGGCGAACCGCCCCCACAGCGGGTCGCCGTCCCCGTCCGGGACCTGCTGGATGCGCACCGGCCAGTCCGCGCACGCGGGGGCGGCGCGCACGAAGTGTTCCGCGTAGGCGTCCTGGGCCAGGCCGTCGTCTCGGTGGGTCTCGATCGCCCGTGCCGCGGCGACCAGGAGGGCGGTCAGGCCCACACCTGCGTCGACGCCTTCCACGTCCGTGTGCTGCGGCGCCGTGCCGGTCATGTCTCCTCCATGGGCGGGGGTGGGGGCCGCGAGCTTCCTGCTCGTCGGATGCGGGGGGGCCGCGGTGCCGCGTACCGCGCTCACCGTCCTGCGGTCGGGAGCAGGACCGGTTTGACCACGCGGCCGGCGTCGCAGTCGCGCTCGGCCTCGTTGATGTCGGCCAGCGGGTAGGTGCGGATGAGCTGGTCGAAGGGGAAGCGTCCGGCCTGCCAGAGCCGGGTCAGCAGCGGGATCAGCAGTCCGGGGACGGCGTCCCCTTCGCAGATGTGGCGGATGCCGCGGCCCCGGTCGAGCGTGCCCGGTTCGAGCGGCAGCGGGGTGTGGAGCCGCGCCACCAGGCCGAGGGTGCCGGTGGGGCGCAGTGCCCGCAGCGCGTCATTGATGAGCGGGGCGGAGGCCGTGGTGTCGAGCGCGTACTGCGCGCCGCCGCCGGTGAGCCGCCGGATCCGCTCGGCCCGTCCGGGCGTTCCGGATGCTCCGGGTGTTCCGGGCGTTCCGGCGGGCAGGGGGATCGCGCCGAACCGTTCCGCCAGGGCCAGCCGTCGGGGGTGCCGGTCGACGGCCACGGTCAGCGCGCCGGCGGCGGTGGCCGCCATCACGGCGGCCAGGCCCACGGCTCCCGCGCCGAGGACGACGAGGGTGTCGCCCGGGCCGGCCGCGAAGGTGTTCAGCACGGCTCCGGCGCCGGTCAGGAAGCCGCAGCCGAGCGGCCCGAGCAGTTCGACGGGGAGCGCGGGGTCGACCCGGACGGCGTTGCGGGCCGAGACGAGCGCGTACTCGGCGAAGGAGGACTGGCCGAACCACCGGGGGGACAGCGCTCCCCCGGCCGCGTCGGTGAGCCGGGGAGCGGCCTCCTCGCGTCCCCCGAAGAGGTTGAGGGAGGCGAAGGAGTCGCAGTAGGCGGGGGCCGCGCCGCGGCAGTTGCGGCAGTGCCCGCAGGAGTCGAAGCTCAGCACGACGTGGTCGCCGACGCCGATGGCGGTGTCCGGGCCGCCGCCCGTCCGCACCACGACCCCGGCCCCTTCGTGGCCGAGCACCGCCGGCAGCGGGCTGCGGCCGGCCGATCGCCGGACCGCGAGATCGGTCCGGCACATCCCGCAGCCGGCGATCTTGACCAGGACCTCGCCGACGGCGGGTTCCGTCGCCAGGGCGACCTCCTCGACCGCGAACGGGTCCTCGTACGAGCGCAGTACGGCCGCCCGGAAGCTCACCATCACGCCTCCCTCGGGCGGTGGACGACGAACGGCCGCAGGTTGCCGTACAGCCCCCACGGCCCGCCCGCCACGCCGACGCCGCTGTCCTTGACGCCCGTGAAGGGCTGGGCGAGGGACAGTTCGGCGTGGTGGTTGATCCAGGCCGTGCCGCATTCGAGCCGGTCGGCCACCGCCGCCGCCCGGTCGGGGTCGGTGCCCCACACGGAGCCGCCCAGTCCGAAGCCTGTGCCGTTGGCGGCGTCGACGGCTTCGTCGAGGTTCCGGTAGGGCAGCACCGGCAGGACCGGCCCGAACTGCTCCTCGGTCACCACCGGGCTGTCGGGGGGAACGTCGGTGAGGATCGTGGGGGCGAAGAAGTAGCCCGGCCCGGCGTGCCGGTGGCCCCCGGCCGCCGCACGGGCACCGTCGGCCAGGGCCCGCTGCGTGATCCGCTCGACCCGGGCGAGCTGGGGGCCGTTGTTGACCGGTCCCATCCGGGTGTGCGGGTCCAGGCCGGGCCCCAGGGTGACGGCCTTGGCGCGCTCGGCGAGGGCTTCGACGACCTGGGCGTGGATCCGGGCCGGGGCGTACACCCGTTTGACCGCCATGCAGACCTGCCCGCAGTTGCGGAAGGCGGCCCAGAACAGCCGGTCCGCGATCCGGTCCACCTCGACGTCGTCCAGCAGGACGGCGGCGTCGTTGCCGCCCAGTTCGAGGGTGACCCGGGCCAGCGAGGCCGCCGCCGCTCCGGCGACGGCCCGCCCGGTGGGCACCGAGCCGGTGAAGGTGACGTGACGGATGCCGGGGTGGGAGGCGAGGCGGGCGCCGAGCGGTTCGCGGCCGGTGACGACGGTCAGCACGTCCTCGGGCAGGACGGTGGCGAGGACGGAGCCGAGCAGCCGGGTGGCGAGCGGGGTGAAGGGAGACGGTTTGAGGACCACGGTGTTGCCCGCCGCGAGGGCGGGCGCGAACTTCGCCGCCGCCAGCTGGAGGGGGAAGTTCCACGGCACGATCGCGGCGACGGGTCCGAGGGGGCGCCAGCGGATCTCGCTGTGGACGGGCCGGCCGTCGGTGATCCGCCGGGTACTGGGGGCCAGGTCGGAGAAGTAGCGCAGCCGGGCCGCCGTACGGGCGGTCTCCGCGTACGACTCGGCCAGGGGTTTGCCCTGTTCCCGGGTGAGCAGCCGGGCGAGGTCGTCGGCGGCCGCCTCGACGGCGTCGGCCGCCGCGCGCAGAGCGGTGGTACGGGCGGCGGCATCGGCGCGCCAGCCGTGCCAGGCCCGGCGGGACCGGTCGACGACGCCGTCCAGTGCGTCCGGCTGCTGGTCGGGGGCCTCGTCGAAGACCTCCCCGGTGGACGGGTCGACGACGGCGAGGCGCGGGGTCCGGTCTCGGGGGACGCGATCGGGCTCGGAGGTCGGCATGCCGGTGGTCAGCTCACGGTGGTGACGCCGGCCGCGTGCTCCCGGGCCTGCCGGTCCATCTCCGCCCTGAAGGCGGCCACCAGGTGCGGCCGGATCCGTCCGGCGTTGCGGTCGCCGCCCTCGCAGACCGCTCCGCGCACCCCGACGATGTCCGTGCCGATACGGGTCAGCGGTCCGAGGTCGGCCTGTGTGACACTGCCCGCGAGGGCGGCGAGCAGGCCGGCGGCGTGGGCCAGCCGGACGAACTCGGCGCAGACGTCGGGCGGTACGTGGTCGAACAGCCGCGTCCCGTCCTTGATCGCGGTGTCGAGCATGGCGGCGTCGGCGCCGGAGCGGGCGGCGATGTCGGGCAGGGCGAGCGGGTTGACGCAGCCGATCCGGTGGGCGTCGGCGTAGCCGGAGGCGACGACCAGCGCTTCGGGGCGGTAGTCCTTCACCGCCCGGACGACCGCGCGCATGACGTCGATCCCCTGGTCGGGCGTGGTGCATCCGTAGAGGCCGACCTTGATGTAGGTGGCGCCGGAGACGACCGCGCCGAGCGCGGCCTGCGCCACCGTGCCGGGCTTGTACGGGACGTCCCCCACGGTCGCGGACACCGGCTTGTCCGCCGGTACCGCGTCGCGGATCTCCCGGATGACCCAGGGGAAGTTCGCGCCGAGGGAGCCCTCGTCGGGCTTCTTGACGTCGACGATGTCGAGGTGCTCCGCCGCCTTCGCGCAGTCGAGAGCCTCCTCGACGCCGTCCGGGGAGATGAGAAGCAACACCGTGAACTCCTTTCGCCGCCGGTCCGCCCGGCCGGGGGCCGGGGACCGCGGATCACCTGGTTCATGTGCGACGTGCTCATCATTTCCGTGACCCATGGGGTCCGGGAGGGCGCACGGGGTGTCCATTGGCGCTCGGGTCCTCGTACGGCGCGCCGTACACGGCGGGGCAAACGGGACAGTGCGCCGGGGACCGGCGGGGCGGGGGAAACGAGACGGGGACCGGGAACGTGACGGGGCCCGGGAACATGTCCAGTTCCCGGGCCCCTCGGTGCCACCCAATTGCGCACACCGGCGCCGTTTAAGAGCGGGGATCATTCTGAGGCCGACGTGTTCTACCTTTGAACTACCGCGCCGCGAAGAGGCGCAGGAGGGACTTGAACCCCCATCCGTCGGTGATCGTCCCCGCTCGGTCGATCCGGTGTTCGGCGGCGAATGCTGAGACTGGAGCGATAATCTGAGATTCAAGGGGCCGCCTCTACCGGCTTGGGCCACCCCGGCACGTGTGCCGGGGGAGGGATTCGAACCCCCAGTGACACCCCTGTTTCAGCTTCAACGTCAGTTTCAGCTTGCGCTCTCGCGCACCCCCTGTCACACAGGGGGCGTTCGTGGGGCTACCCGAAGAGGTAGCCGAATACGGCGTCCCCGACCCGCTGGTCGGTCACCTCGGCGCCGTTGGCCTCCTCGCGGGCGAACTTCACGGCCTGCTGGAGCCGTTCCACCCGGTCGAGGAGTTCGTTGACCCGGCGGGCCGGGAGGGCGCCGGAGAACTTCACGGTCGTCCAGTAGCCGACCGCGACGTCCTCGTAGTACACCTCCACCTGCGCGGGGTGCTTCTCCGTGGCCTCGGCCTTGACGTGGTTGCGCGGCACCTTCTTGGTGCGGATCGTGCGCACCGGTTCCGTCTTCCAGGAGTCCGTGGAGGGGTCCAGGTTCCAGGACTCCGAGGCGTCCAGGACGGGCAGCTTGCGCACGAAGGTGTGCAGGTCGGTCAGCTGCTTCTCGAGGAAGAGCAGGTAGGGCACCGGGACCTGGGCGAGCAGCACGTTGCCGTCGACGACGACGTCGGCGGCCGCGGTGCGGTTCGCCCAGTCCTTGGTCGCCGTCACGTCGAACAGGCGGGTCAGGGTGCCGGCCGTCGCCCGCAGCACGTCCTCCGCCTTGACCTGGACCCGGGTGGACTCGGGCGGCAGCTGTTCGCCCTCCTCGTCCTTGGGCTGGTACGTACGCGAGATGCCGGCCAGGAGGGCGGGCTTCTGCACGTCGTGGTGAGCCTGGGTGAGCTCCTGGAGGGACTTGGACTTGACGCCCTTTTCGACTGCGATGATCTGATTCAGCTTCGGCACGTGATCAACCTAGCAACGGCCCCGGTGTGACTACCATTTCTTTTTGGCGCGCGGCTCCGGCGCGGGTTCCGGCGCGTGCCCGGCCCGTACTCCAGCCCCTGTTCCGGCCCGTGTGCTCAGCCGCGCAGCCGCACGGGGAGGTCGTACAGGTCGTTCTGCGTGAGGACCGGCTTGTTGCGCAGTTCCTCGCGGGCGACGGCCAGCGTGAGGTCCGGGAAGCGGGCGTAGAGCGCAGGGAGGGCCACCAGGGCCTCCAGGCGGGACAGGGCCGCGCCGGGGCAGACGTGGGGGCCGTGGCCGAAGGCGATGTGCCGGTTGGGAGCGCGGGTGATGTCGAACTCGCCCGCGTTCTCGCCGTGCTGGGCCTCGTCGCGGCCGAGCGCGCCGAAGGAGACGATCAGCCCCTCGCCCTTCGGCAGGACCCGGTCGCCGACCTCGATGTCCTCGGTGGCGAACCGGATGAGGACGTGCGAGGTGGGGGTGGACCAGCGCAGGGTCTCCTCGACGACGTTCTCCCAGGGGACCTCCCCCTTGAGGACGAGGGCCCGCTGCTCGGGGTGGGTCTCCAGGGCGACGACGGCGTTGACGATCAGGCTGATGGTGGTCTCGTGTCCGGCGGCGACCATCAGCTGGAGGGTGTTGGTGATCTCCTCGGTGCTGAGGCGGTCGCCGTCCTCGGAGGCGGCGATCAGCGCGCTGGTGAGGTCGTCGCCGGGATTGGCCCGCTTGGACTCCACGATCCGGGAGAAGAGCGCGCCGAGGTCCGCCATCATCTGGGGGACCTCCCCGGGGAGGGTCTGCGTGGAGAAGAACTTCTCGAAGAGCGCCTTCAGGCGCGGGTGTTCGGCGGCGTCGACGCCCATCAGCTCGCTGATGACGTTCATCGGCAGCGGGTAGGCGAAGTGCGCCTTCAGGTCGACCGTCCCGTCGTCCGCGAGGGCCTCCAGCCGGTCGAGCGAACTGGCCGTGAGGGCCTCGATGCCGGCGCGCAGCTTCTCCACCCGGCGGGCGGTCAGGGCCTGGGCCACGAGCGTACGCAGCCGGCGGTGCTCGTCGCCGTCGACGGTCAGCATGGAGCGGCCGGGGTTGGCCAGGCCTATGAGCGGCCAGTCGAGGGGGATCTCGCCGCGCTGCCAGGCCCCCCACACGTTGATGTCCTTCACGACCCGGGGGTCGGTGAGGAGCTTGCGCGCCTCGGCGTGGTGCGTGACGGCGTACACGGCGACGCCGCCGGGGAGGACGACGCGGGCCAGCGGGCCTGCGGCGCGCAGCGCGGCGCTCTCGGCGTCGAGGTCGGCCACGAAGGGGTCGAGGGTGAGGGGGGCGGGGCCGGTGTGGTCGATCGGGCAGGTCACGGGGTGGCTCCAAGAGCGGGGGTCGGGGTGTAGGTCACGGGGAGGGCGGTGAGGCCGCGCAGCCAGGGCGAGGGCCGCCGGGTGAGTCCGGCGGCGGGCTCGGCGAGGTCGACGTCCGGGAGCCGGTCGAGGAGGACCTCGATGCCGGTGCGGGCGATGGCCTCGGCGACCTCCTGCGCCGGGAAGGGGCAGCGGTGCTCGCCGTGGCCGAAGGAGAAGAAGGCGTTGTTGCCGCCGGTGAGGGCGCCCGCGTCGGTGCGTACGTGGGGGTCCGCGTTGGCGGCGGCCAGGCCGAGCAGGACCAGGTCGCCGCTGCCGATGCGGCGGCCGCCGAGGTGGGTGTCGCGGGTGGTCCAGCGGCCGGCGACGTTCTGGGTCGGGGTGTCCTCCCAGAGCACCTCGTTCATGGCCTCGCCGACGCTGTGCCGGCCGCCCGCCAGGGAGGCGGCGAAGCGGTCGTCGGTGAGCATCAGGCGCAGCGAGTTGCCGATCCAGTCGGCGGTGGGCTGGTGGCCGGCGGCCATCATCACCATCAGGTCCTGGGCGATCTCGTCGACGGTGAACCCCGCGGTGTTGGCCAGCATCCGGGAGGCCACGTCGGGGCCGGGGGCGGCGGCCTTCGCCGCGAGCAGCGCGTACATGGACTCGCCGAGGTGGCGCTGGCCCGCCAGGGCGCCCTCCCGGCCGTTGATCATGTCGTTCATGGCGGTGACGAGGCCCGGACCCTGCTCGTCGGAGAACCCGTAGATGCGGGCGAGGACGCGCAGGGGCAGGAGCATGGCGTACTCGCCGACGATGTCGCACCGCCCCTTGCCGCACAGCCCGTCGATGAGCTCGTCGGCGAAGCGCTCGGCGTGGCCCCTGAGTTCGAAGGGGTCGACGGATTCCAGCGCGTCGGAGATGACGGCGGCGCGCTCGCGGTGGCGTTCGCCGACGGTGTAGAGGATGGACGGCTGCTTGCGTCCGATCATCGGGAGCAGCGGCCAGTCGGCCGGGATGCGGTCCCACTGGTTCCACAGGTCGGAGTCGCGGGAGAAGAGCTGCGGGTCGCTGGTGACCTGGTGCAGTTCGCGGTAGCCGAGGACCAGCCAGGCCGGGACGTCGCCGTCGAGGACGACCGGGGCGACGGGGCCGTGGTCGCGGCGCATCTCCCGGTACAGCTCGGCGGGGTCGCTCTGGAAGCGGGGGCCGCCCAGGTAGACGGGCTGTGGCTCGGGGGTGGTCACGGGGTGGGCTCCGGGAGGGTGTGCGGGACGACGGCCGGCTGGTCGGGCCGGTGGCTGTGGCGGTGCTGGAGGTGCTCGACGAGGGAGATCAGCACCTGCTTGCTGGATGCGCGGGAGCGGGCGTCGCAGAACAGCAGGGGCACCTCGGCCGGGAGGTCGAGCGCGGTGCGGATCTGCTCGGCGGTGTGGGCCGGTCCGCCGAAGTCGTTGCAGGCGACGACGAAGGGCGTGCCGTGGTGTTCGAGGCGGTCGATGGCGTACCAGGAGTCCGCGAGGCGGCGGGTGTCGACGAGGACGACCGCGCCGAGGGTGCCGGAGAAGAGCCGGTCCCACAGGAACCAGAACCGCTCCTGGCCGGGGGCGCCGAAGAGGTAGAGCACGTTGTGGGCGTCGAGGGTGATGCGGCCGAAGTCGAAGGCGACGGTGGTGGCGGTCTTGGCGCCCACGCCGTCGGTGTCGTCGACGGCCTCGCCCGCCTTGGTCATCGTCTCCTCGGTGTTCAGCGGGCGGATCTCGCTGACCGAGCGGACCATGGTGGTCTTGCCCACGCCGAAGCCGCCCACGATCACGATCTTGAGGCCGTTGTCGGCGGTGCTGCTGAGGGCCTGCCGGGGTTCGGCCCGGTCAGATGTTGCGGAGTCCAACGAGCACCTGCTCCAGGATGTCGGGGTCGGGAAGGCGGTACGTCGTGAGGCGCGGGTGCCGCGCGCTGATCCGCCCGGCCGCGAGGAGGTCGGCGAGGAGGATCCGTACGATCGAGACGGGCAGGCCCAGTTCGGCCGCCACCTCCACCACGGCCGTCGGGAAGCGGCACATCCGCAGGATCGCCGCGTGCTCGGACTGGATGCCGGGGACCGGGTCGCACTCGGCGACGATCAGGGTCACGAGGTCGAAGGCGTCGCTGCCGGAGCTGCTGCGGCCGCCGGTGAGGGTGTAGAGCCGGTCCGGGGAGTCGTCCCGGCCCGGCCTGACGCGGCTCATCCCCGGGGCCTGGCGATCAGATGCTCGCTCAGCTGCTCCACCAGCTCGGACATGTTGTGCCCGACGAGGCCGGCGTCGGCGTCCTCGGCGGCGACGAGCGCGAGGTGCGCGCCCTCGCCGGCCTCGACGATGAAGAGGATCCCGCCGTAGAACTCGGCCATGGCGGAGCGAACTCCTCCGGTGCCGTCGCCGAACTCGATGGACGCCCCGTGGGACAGGCTCTGGATGCCGGCGGCGATCGCGGCGAGCTGGTCGGCCTGGTCGACGGACAGCTCGGGGGTGCGGCACAGCTTGAGGCCGTCGCGGGAGAGCACGAGGGCGTGCCGGGCGCCGGGGGTGCGCTCCAGGAGCCCTTCCAGGAGCCAGCTGAGCGTCTCGTCGGTGGTGGAGCCGGTCATGGGGTGTCGTTGCCTTCCGGGTGCGGGGGGTTCGTGGGCTGCTGCTGCGCCGGGGCCGCGGTGCCGCGTACGGCCTGGCGGAAGCTGCCGAAGCGGGCGGCGGACCGGGACGCGCCGCCGGGGGCGGCCTGGGTGCGGGCCGCCGCACCCGTGGCGTCGGCCCCGTCGGGGTGGGCGGCGGCCAGGGTCCGGCCGCGCCGCCGCTGGGGCAGTCCGCTCTCGCCGAGCACCGGGTTGCGGCCGGTGGTTTCGGACTCGGCGGAGTCTACGGGGGTGCCGCGGGCGGGTTCCGCCCCGGTCCGCGGGGCCGGCGCGGGGCCGGCGGGCTCGGGCTCGGTGCGCCGGGCCGGTACGGGGGCCGCCAGGGCGGCGGGCTCGGGGGCCGCGAGGAGGGCCGGGGCGGGCACCGGTTCGGCCGGCGCGTGGCTGATCAGTTCCTCGGGGATCATCATCAGGGCGCCGGTGCCGCCGCGCGCGGAGGGGCGGAAGGATACGGTCAGCCCGTGCTTGCGGGCGAGGCGGCCGACGACGGCGAGGCCGAGGCGGGTGCCGGAGAGGCCGGCGAGGTCCGGGGAGCCGGCGGACACGGCCTGTTCGGCGCGGCGCAGCTGGACCTCGCTCATGACGAGTCCGCTGTCCTCGACGGTGATGATGACCCCGGCCGGCACCTCCTCCACGTAGACGTGGACCTCGGCGGTCGGCGGCGAGAAGTTCGCCGCGTTGTCGAGGAGT
Organism: Streptomyces sp. NPDC034043; assembly: GCF_055575675.1. Taxonomy (NCBI): domain Bacteria; kingdom Bacillati; phylum Actinomycetota; class Actinomycetes; order Kitasatosporales; family Streptomycetaceae; genus Streptomyces; species Streptomyces sp. NPDC034043. The sequence goes on along the minus strand of NZ_JBVISF010000001.1, from coordinate 523,031 downwards.
TCCGCGAGGGCGTGCATGACGCCCTCGGCGGCGTGCCCGGCGACGGCGGCCTCGCTGGTGGAGTGCAGCCGGATCCGCTGGTAGCCGCCGATGCGGCCCATGGCGCCGCGCAGGATGGACTCCATGACGATGGGCCTGGCCCAGCGGCGGCCGGAGCGGGCTCCGGTGAGGACGGCGATGGAGTCGGCGAGGCGGCCGGCCTGGGCGGTGCGGTGGTCGAGGTGGAGCAGGTCGCCGAGGACCGCCTCGTCGGCGTGCCTGTGCTCCATGTCCCGCAGGTCGGCCAGCATTCCGGTGGCGAGCGCCTGCATCCGGCCGGCCGCGTTGGCGGCGGCGGCCATGGCGGCGGCGCGGCCCGACTGGGCGCGGCGCAGTTCGTCGCCGAGCCGCTCCCGGGTGGCGAGCTGGGCGGCGGTGATCCGGTCCAGTTCGAGGGCGTGGGCGGCGTTGATCCGGTCCAGTTCGGCGGCGTGGGCGGTGGTGAGGTGGAGTTGTTCGGCGGCGTGGGCCGCCGTCAGGTGTTCCACCTCGGCGGCGTGGGCCGTCGTGAGCCGGGTGCGTTCGGCGGTGCGGGCCGCCGCGTCGCGGGCCCCGTCGGCCGTCAGCCGGGCGATGTGGGCGTCACGGGCGGAGAGTTCGCCGGCGAGGTGGGAGAGCCGGCCGCGCAGCTGCCGGGCGGTGCGCGCCCACCAGGTGACGGCACAGGCGGCGACGGCGAGCAGCAGTGAGCCGGAGAAGGAGAACCAGGCGAGCGGGACTTGGACGGCCGACGGGGCCGCGGCCACCGCCGCCGTGGAGAGAGCTCCCGCGGCCGCTGCTGTGATCAGCAGGGCGAGCGCGGAGGGGCGGAGGGGGGTGGGCGACGCCGTCATCAATCAAAGCCTCAAACCGGGCGTAAATGGAAGAGAGGGTTCCTGTGGCAACGAGCCACAACTATAAGAGGATTGGTGATCGTTTAGGAAAGGTCTTGACAAACATTACGTTGAGTAGTGCCCAGTTAGGATCCTTCTGGAGCGGTTTCGGGGCTATGCCGTGGCATCCTGTGACGTCACCACTCGCCGGACGGAATCGGCGGACGTCCGGAAAACGGGGAAGGTCCATGAGGCTCTGCTTCCTGGTGGAGGAGCACTACCGCCACGACGGCATGCCCAACGAGGTCGTCCGGCAACTGACCGCCTGGGGCCACCAGGTGGACGTCGTCCGGCCGGGCGGCTCCCTGCTGCGCATGGACGGCCTGGTCCGGGCCGGTGCGCACGACGCCTGGGTGCTCAAGACGGTGTCCGGCGGGCCGGGGCTCACCCTGCTGGAAGCCGCTGCCGCCGCCGGGACCACCACCGTCAACGACGCCCGCTCGATCCGCGGGGTACGGGACAAGGCCCTGGCCGCCGCGCTCGGCAGCGCCCGGGGCCTGCCGATGCCGCCCACCTACGCCCTCGCCCGGCCGGAACTCCTGGCAGGCCTGCCGGACTCCGCGTACCCGCTGGTGGTCAAGCCCGCCGACGGCAGCTCCGGCCGGGGCGTGCACCTGCTAGCGTCGCCGGACCGGCTCGCCGGCCTGCTGCCCGAGCTCGCGGGCGAGGGGATGCTCATCGCGCAGCCCTACGTCCCGAACTCCGGCACCGACCTCAAGGTGTACTGCGTCGGCGGGGAGTCGTACGCCACCGAGCGCCGCTCACCGCTGCACCCGGACGCCCCCGTCCGCGAGCGCCGGGTGCGGCTGCCGGCCGAGGTGGCGCGGATCGCCGCCCGGGTGGGTGAGGTGTACGGGCTGGACCTGTACGGGGTCGACGTGCTGCTGGGTCCCGACGGGCCGGTCGTGGTCGACGTGAACGACTTCCCGAGTTTCCGCCAGGTGCCGGACGCGGCCGCGCGGGTCGCGCGCGCCGTGCTGGACCTGGCCCGCTCGGGCGGCGCCCGCCCGGCCGCCGTGCCCCGCCCGCCCGTGCGGCCGTACGCCCGGCCGGTGGCCGTGCCCGCGCAGGCGGCGGCGGGGGACGGCGCGTGAGGGTCGGTCTGATCACCCCGGACGCCGGGCACCCCCTGCTGGCGGCCACCGCCGCCCTGCTCGCGCCGGAGCACGAAGTGCGGGTACTGGACCCGGAGGCCGGGGCGGCCGCCGCGGCCGGGGCACGGGCCGACGTGTACCTGCTGAAGGCGCGGACCCCCGTGGCCCTGACCCTGGCGCGGGAACTGGAGCGGCGCGGGGCGCCCGTACTGAACTCGGCGGCCGCCACCGGGCGCTGCCAGGACCGCACCGGCATGGCCGAGCTGGCCCGGCGGGCCGGACTCCCCTTCGCCGCCACGCGCACCTTCGGCTCGCTCGCGGAGCCCGGGGCCTGCGAGCAGCCCTCCTGGCCCGTGGTGGTCAAGAGCCGGCACAGCCGCAAGCACGACCTCGTCGCCCGCGTCGACGGCCCGGCGGGGCTGCGCGAACTGGCCGCCGCGGGCTGGGAACGGGAGCCCGTCGTGGTGCAGCCGTTCACCCCCAACAGCGGCTGGGACCACAAGCTGTGGGTGATAGGCGACCGGGTCTTCACCGGCCTGCGGCGATCCGAACTGGCCACCGGACCCGAGGAGCCGGGCCGGTCCCCCGGCCGGCTGCCCGGCCCAGTGGACGAACTGGCCCTGCGGGTCGGCGCGGTCTTCGCGCTGGACGTCTACGGCGTGGACGTCATCACCACGGCCGACGGCGAACCCCTCATCGTCGACGTCAACGCCTTCCCCGGCGTCCGGGGCCAGGCCGGCGCCCCCGAAGCCCTCGCCGCCCTGGCCCTGCGCCGGGCCCGGTAGCCCGCGCGGGCGGGCCGGGGCGCGTCCGGGTGGCGGACCCGGCGGGCGATGTGCGTAGACTCGCCTGCGGCGCGACCCATGACGACGAGGATTCCATGAACCCCGCCGACGAAGACCCGCAACAGCTGGACCCGGCCAGTCTCCACAACGCGAGGACGACACTCGTCCAGCTCCTGGGCCGGGCGGGGGTTCCCTCCGACGCCGCCGACGAGCTGATCGGGCTCGTCGAGGCCGGAGTACTCGCCGCCGCCCACCGGGAGATCGCCGCGACCGCCGCGACCATCCCCGGGGAAAAGGGCGAACGCTACGCAGCGGGCCGGCTCGACGGCGCCCGCGCCCTCACCGACGCACTCGGCGACATCGCCGAACGAGCCCTGGCCCGGGCCGTCGGCGCCGGCGCGTCGGAAGCCTCGCGGGACGCCCGTACGCCCGTCCGGAGGATGGAAGTGGAACGGGCGAAGGTGGCGGTGACCCCCCTCTACCTGTCCTTCAGCACCGCCTCCGACCTCGATCCGGAAGTCTCCGAGCAGGTGCTCACCGCCGTCCTCGCGACCATGAGCCCCCGGCGGCGGGCCGCATACGCGGGACGCCTCACGCGGTTCACCGACGACCACCGCGCCCGCCTGCGAGGGCTGTACGCCCGGTACGGACCCGGCAGCACCATCGCGCTCCACGGCCGCTACTCCCTGCTGCACTCCCCCACCAGCATCGCCGTGCTGGAGCGGCTCGACGCGGCGCCCACGGCGTTGCGGGAGGAATGGGACGCCGCCGAGCTGCCGCCCTCCTGGCTCGACGGCCTCACCACCACCTGGGCCCCGGCTCCCGCTGACGGCTCCTGAGGGATCCCGTAAAGCCCGGCCGCGGTCGGGATCGGCATCGCCCGCATCCACGGCCCTTAAGCGAGGAACTCCGCCACGGCGCCGCCGAAGGCGGCCGGGTCGTCGAGCTACGGGAAGTGGCCGGCTCCGGGCTGGACGGTGAGCCGGGCGTCCGGGAACAGTCCGGCGTACGCGGCCATCGCGCGCGGCGGGGCCGCCAGGTCGGCCTCGCCGGCGAGCAGCAGTACCGGTGCGGCCAGCCCGGCGAGTGCCTCGCGGGTGGCGTCCGGGTCGAAGGCGCCCTCGGCTCCGTACGCGGCGGCGGCCTCGTGGTTCTTCTGCCCGGCCTCGGCGGCCCGGTGGGCGCGGGCCGCCCCGTCCCAGCGGCCGTACCAGAAGGGGGCGACGGCCTCCATGGTGTCCGCCGTGGCCCGGCCCGCGACGAGTTCCTCCAGCGCCGCGTAGGCCGGTGCGAACCAGGGCTCCGCGGCGCGCAGCCGGGCGGCCTCCAGCCGGCCGTCCCCGGCGACGGGGATGCCGACGGCGAAGACGCTGGGGGTGACCAGCAGGAGCCGGCCGACGCGTCCGGGGTGGCGGGCGGCGTACAGGGCGGCCAGGTTGGCGCCGGCGGAGTGCGCCAGCAGGTCCACCGTCTCCAGGCCGAGGTGTTCGCGCAGGGCCTCCACGTCGTCGACGAGCCGGTCGCAGCGGTAGCCGGCGGGGTCCTCGCAGGCCTCCGAGCCGCCGGTGCCGCGCAGGTCGAGCCGGACGAGGCGGCGGTGCGGGAGGAGGCCGTCCAGGCCGGAGAGGTAGGCGGAGTCCTGCATGGGGCCGCCGGGGAGGCAGATCAGCGGGGTGCCCCCGCCGCTGGTGTGGCAGGCGAGGCGGGTTCCGTCGTACGCGGGGAAGGTGATCACCGTCGGGACGGTGTCAGGCGCCTTCGGGCAGGTCAAGCGGATTCCCGGGGCCGGGCGAGCGGGACGGGCGGCGCCCGCGCACGGCCAGGAACACGGCTGCGGCCGTCGCCGCCCCCAGCACGCCGCCCACCGTCAGCAGCCAGACGGGGATCCCGCCCGCCGTGAGGAGTTCGTCGCGGTAGACGGCCCGCCGGTAGGGGGTGTCCTTGGCGGTGGCGCGCAGTTCGTGGTCCCCGTCGATGCGGGAGGGGTCGGGGAACCGCTGGTCGATCGCGGTCAGGAACACCGGCTTGCCGCCGGTCAGCTCGCCCAGGGCGCCGTTCGGCGCGACGGTCCCGGCGAAGGTCACCTCGGGGCCGGCGCCGCCGATCGCCGAGCCGGGCTCCATCCGGTGGTCGGCGAGGACGTAGAGGGCGAGGGACTGCGGGGTGCGGGCCAGCCGGGACAGCCGCATCGGGTACACCAGGCGGGTGCTGTCGAAGCGGATGCGCAGCGGTTCGAGTTCGCCGCGCAGGGTCCGGCCGGGCTCGCGGGGGGCGAGGCGGACGGCGACGTACTCCCACTTCTGGTCGACGTACGGCTTCAGTTCGGCGGCGAGCCGCTCGGGCAGTTCGAAGCCGTTGTCCTCCAGCCAGGTGCGCAGGGCCCCGGGGTCGGTCGCGGTCAGCCGGGCCACGTCGAAGTCGCCGAGCCGCTCGCGGCCGACCACGCCGACCGGGCTGCCGGCTCCGGGCAGGGCGGCGGCCGAGGCGTCCCCGCGGCCTGAGGAGAAGGGCCAGTCCCGCTCGCGCGGCCAGAAGTACGTGCGGGTCCTGCGCTCGGGCCTGGTGAGCTCGGTCAGCTGCCGGAAGAGGGCCGGGTCGCCGAGCTCCACGGTGGCCCGGCCGGGGACCGGCATGATCCAGGCCGCGCGGCGGGCGTCGCCGCCGACGGTGAAGCGCATCACGATCTCTTCCGTCCGGCCGTCCCAGCGCACGACGGAACTCTCCCGGTCGACCCCGATCCGGGAGGCGCCGTCGGGCACCATCGCCCCGCAGCCGCACGCGTGGGCGGGGCTGACCAGCGATCCGATCTGGGTCGCGAGCAGGGCGAACAGCAGCGCCAGGATCCTTCTCTTCATCCACACGGGCTCTCAGACGTGGCCGGCCGCCGGCCGGTTCCGCCTCTCGTCGCGGCCGGCCCGGCCGGCCCGCGGTCGGCCTGCTCGACCGGGCCGGGGCCCGCTTACATACTTGGGCCCCATGAGAGGGAAGGAACAGCCGCTCGGCAGCCCGCTGGTGCCCGACGGCGTACGGGAGACCATCGCGCGGTACGACTGGGAGTTGTTCGTCTGCGGCTGCGGCCGCTCGGCGGGGCATCTCGCGGGCACCCTGTGGGACGCGGCCGAGGGGCACCCGGCGGCCTACCACGCGCTGGAGGGGCACGTCTTCGCCCGCTCGCGGCTGTGGCCCCCCGCCCCGGCGGCCTGTGCGGTGCTGATGGCCGTCTGGTCGGCCGGCCCGCCCCGGCTGGCGACCCGCGAGGCCCTGCTGTGGACGCTGCTGGCGCTGCTGAACTCCGAGGACGACGGGACCCCGTACGAGGCGGGGCTCTACGGCCAGTGCGCCGCGCACGTCCGGGCCGGCCTGCCGCTGCTGCGCGGCGGCCGGGCGGGGCGGCCCGGTTCGGTGTCGGCGGCCTACGCCGACGGCATCGCGGACCTCATCGCGCTGTGCGCCTGAGGCCGTCGGCGGGGCCGGGCAGGCCGGTGGTCTCGCGGACCGCCTCGTCGACGGCTCCGGGCAGCCAGTCACGGGTGTGGCGGAAGGTGAAGCCGAGACGGGTGGCGCGGGTGTTGTCGAGGGCGTAGGCCCGGTCGAAGGAGAAGGGGGAGGCCTCCTCCCCCGCGCCCACGATCTGGTGGCGGGCCGGCCGTCCGAGCCGGGCGGCCACCAGGCCGGTGAGGGCCGTGACGTCGAGCGGGCCGTGGGAGGCCGCGTTGACCGGCCCGGTGAAGGACCCGGCGGCCGCCCAGGCCAGGAACTCCGCGATCTCCCGGTGGTGGACGAAGGAGGTCTCGTACGCGTCCCCGTGGACGGCGACCGGCAGCCCGTCGGCGATCCGCCCGGCGTAGTGCGCCAGCCGTCCCGTGAAGTCGGCCCGGCCCCCGCCCAGTACGTGCGCGGAGCGGACGCTGACGTACGGGAAGGCCGCGTCCCGCAGGAACACCGCCTCGGCCCGCCGCTTCCCCTCGGCGTAGCCGGGGAGACCGGCCGGGAGGTCCAGCGGGTCGAACGCGTCCTCCGCCACCGGGCGGACGGCGGCCCCGGCCCGGTCGGCCGGGGGCGGGGTGCGGAAGGTCGCGGGGTCGTACACCTCCATCGTCGAGGTCATCACATAGCGCCCGGCCCGTCCGCCGCCGAAGACGCGGCGGGCGACGGCCGCCTGGTGCGGGGTGTAGCAGACCTGGTCGAGTACCACGTCGAAGGCGCGCGCCGCGAGCGCCGCGCGCAGGGCCTGCTCGTCGTCGCGGTCGGCGAGCAGGTGGGCGGTGCCGGGCGGAGGGGCGCAGGAGCCGCGGTTGAGGACGCTGACCGCGCTGCCCGCGTCGCGGAGCCGGGTGACCAGATGTCTGCCGAAGTAGCGGCTGCCGCCGATGACCAGAACCTTTTCCATGCCCCCGACTCTGCCGCTGTAGGGTCCCCGGCAGAACCGATGACCCGCTGAACGGACCGTAAGGAAAACTGTTGATCGATGTGCACCGGCTGCGCGTCCTGAGGGCCGTCGCGGAACACGGCAGCTTCAACCGCGCCGCCTCCGCCCTGCGGCTGACGCCCTCGGCCGTCTCCCAGCACATCGCCTCGCTGGAGCGCGGCCTCGGCCACCCGGTGGCGGTGCGCAGCACGCGCGGGGTCACCCTCACCGAGGCGGGGCGGCTGCTGGTGGAGACGGCCGAGACGATCACCGCCGAGCTGGACCAGGTCCGCGCCCGGATCGACCGGCTCGCCGCCGGCCGGCCCCGGCTGACGCTCGCCACCTTCACCAGCGGCGGCCGGCACCTGCTGCCCCGCGCCCTGCCGGAGTTCGTGGCCGCCCATCCGGAGGTGGAGCTGACGGTGCTGGAGGCCGAGCCGGAGGCCTCGCTGGCGATGGTGCGCGGCGGGGCGGCGGACCTGGCGCTGGCGTACGCCTTCGACGGGCCGCTGCCGTCCTCGGGACCGGTGCCGTCCGCCGCGCGGCTGGAGTGGCTGCCGCTGCTGGAGGACCCGCTGTACGCGGTCCTGCCGCGCGGCCACCGGCTGGCGGGGCGGGACCGGCTCGAGCCGGCGGAGCTGGCCGGGGACCGCTGGGTGCTGGGCTGCCTCAAGACGGAGGCCTTCCTGCGCCGGTACGCGGACCGGGCCGGGTTCGAGCTGCGGGTCGCCGCCTCCACCACCGACTACTTCTTCGCGCAGACCCTGGTCGGCGCGGGCGTCGGCGTCACCCTGATCCCGCACGTCTCCCTGGCCCCGCCCGAGGGTTCGGCGGTGGTGCCCCTGGCGCCGCCCCGCCCCGCCCGCCAGATCGGCGTCGCCGTCCCGCGGCGCCCCCATCCGCAGCCGTACGCCGCCTCGCTGACGGAGGCCCTGCGGCGTGCGGCGGGGCCCTGGGAGGGCCCGGCCCGGTGAACCCCGGCGTCGGCGCGGCTTTCGGGCCCCGTGATGCGGGCGCCGTACGGGCCGGGTGCGTGCGCCGGTCCGGAAGTCCGGACAGGTGCCGGTCCCGCGTAGGAAGATGCCCCTGTTCCCGTCGTCGGCGACGGGCTGGCGCCGAAGGGGGATTGGCGTGGTGGAGCACCTTTTCCGGGACGGGCGCTGGGCGCTGTGGCTGGTCTGCGGCTGCTACCTGGTGGTGGTGTACATCACCAGCCGGGGTCTGATCGCCGCTCCCCGGTACCGGCTGCTCCAGGCCCGCATCCACGACTGCCGGGCCCGCGTCGACGTGTGCGCGGCCGGGCCGGCGGGCCCGTCCGCCGCCCTCAAGGCGGTCACCGACCGGCTGGACCGGCTGGAGAGGAACGGCCAGGTGGCCTGGCGCCTGCTCCCCGGGCGCTGGGCGGTCGCCATCCCGCTCTCCAAACTCGCTTCCGCCTGGCGGGTGCTGCACGAGGCCGAGAGCCAGCTGCTGCGCCTGGAGGGCGCCGAGGAGATCACCGTACGCAGCCGCGTCCTGCGGCTGCGCCTGGCCTCGGACCAGGACCCGGCGAACGACTCCCTCGTCGCGGAGCTCGCCGCGCGCGCGGGCGACCCGCCGGCCGAACGGGCCCTGCTGATCGCCGTCACCGAGCAGCTGTCCTGGCAGGAGGACGGCGATTTCGAGCGGGAGTACGAGCTCCAGCGGATCGCCCTGTGGCTGGCCCTGACCGGCCTCGGCGCGGTACTGCTGGTCGGCCTGGTGCTCGACCACCGTCTGTCGCTGCTCCTCGGGGGGCTGGGCGGGTTCCTGTCGCCGCTGATCGGCGTGATGCGCGCACAGCGCCCCGCCTCCTGGGGCGTTCTGGTGCTGGCACCGGTCGGCGGCGCGCTGGCCGCGCCCGGTGGCCTGCTGCTGGTCCGGATGCTCGCCGACCCCGAGCTGAACCTCCTGGGCCAGGTGTTCCTGGACAACTCCTGGGGTGCGCCCGCCCGGCCGATCTCCCTGGCCATCGCCCTCCTGTTCGGCTTCTCGGGCACCCTGTTCTCCCGTCTCGCCCTCGCGGCCACCGGCCAGCTGATGCCGGTGGCGGGCCGCGGCGCCGCCCGGGCCGCCGTCCCGCCCCAGCAGCGCCCGGCCGCCGGGCAGTCCGCGTCGAGGCCGGTCCCGTAGGCCGCGCACCGGGGGCGAGGGCCGGGCGACGGTGCCGGGTCCGGTGTGCCGGCCGCGACCGGCCCCGTTCCGCGAGCCGGGACCACCGCTCGGGCCCGGTCGCGGCGGAAGGGCCCGGCGCCGCAGCGGCCCCGTGCCGTACGTGCGGCCCGGACCACCGGCGCGGCCGTCCGGCCCACGGCGTGACCCCGGAGGAGACGGTCTACAGCCGGCGCAGGCGGCGTTGGGCGGACGCCGCCGCGTGACGGGCCTCGCGGGCCGCCCGCTCGGCCTGGCGGTGGCCGGCCTCCGCCTCGGCCACCGCCTCGTACGCCAGGTCGCGCGCGGCCCGCGCCTGCTCGGTCTCCTCCTGCAGCCGCGCGACCACGGCGTCGGCCTCCGCCGCGCGGGCCACGGCGTGCTGCCGGGCCTGCTCGGCCATCCGCAGCTCCTCCTCGCGGGCGGAGGCGGCCCACGCCGCGTCCTCGGCGGCGGCCCGGGCCGCGTCGATCCGGGCCGCGCGGGCGCGGTCGACGGGCTCGGCGGCGGTTCCGGCTTCGGTACCGGCGGCGGTGTCCGGCGCGGCGGGCTCCGACGCCCCCGGTTCCGGCGCCCCCGGCTCCCGCGCCCCGGCTCCCGGCACCGCGGACGGCAGCGCCGCGCCCGGGTCGACCGCCGGGAACTCCGACACCGGCGCGGGGGCCCGTACGAGCCGCCCCGAGGCCCACGTCGCGGCCGCGACGGGGTCCGCGAGGACGGCGCGCAGGATCTGCTCCAGCTCCCGTACCACGGTCTCGGAAACCGGGGTCCCCGCCTCCTCGGCCAGCCGTGCGGCTTCCCGCGCCAGGGCACCGATCACCACGTGCTGCTGGTGCGACAGGTCCCGCAGCCGCTCCCCGTCCAGGGAACGGTGCGCCGCGCGCAGGGTCTGCCCGAGCTGGAGGAACTGCTCGGTCTCGTCGGGTTTCGCGCGGACCAGCGTGTTGGACGCCCAGGCCGCGAGCGTCGGCCGCCGCAGTGCCGCGATCCGCTTGGCCGCCGCCGGGTCCCCGGCCTCCTTCACGCGTGCCGCGGCCGCGTCCCGCGCCGCCGTGAACCCGGCGGGGTGCGGCCGGTACAGCGCGTCGACGATCTCGTCCAGATCCATTTCCGCATCGGCATCCACGCGCCCCACTGTCCGTCATGGCCGGCCGCCGGGGGCGTGCGCGCCCCACCGCCACGCGGGTGATTGACGCCGGGGCGCCGGTTCCCGCCCCCGGCCCCGCGCGACGGCCTCCGGGCCCGGGTACGAGTGCGGCTGCCGCCGGTCAGCGGTCCGGCCCGGCCGGCTCGACGACCCGGCCGTCACGCAACTCGACGACGTGGTCGGCGAGTTCCATCAGCTGCGGATCGTGGGTGGCGACCAGGGCCGTGACGCCCTCGCTGCGGACCACGGCGCGCAGCAGCCGCATGATGGAACGGCCGGTCTCGGAGTCCAGCTGGCCGGTGGGCTCGTCGGCGATGATCAGGGCGGGTTCGTTGGCCAGGGCGCGGGCGAGTGCGACGCGCTGCTGCTGACCGCCGGAGAGTTCCCCGGGGCGCTGTTCGGCGTGTTCGGCGAGGCCGACCAGGGCCAGCAGGGTGCGGACGCGTTCCTCGCGCCGCTGTGCCGGCACCTTGCGCATGCGCATCGGGACGCCGACGTTCTCGGCGGCGGTGAGGACCGGGATCAGCCCGAACGACTGGAACACGAAGCCGATCCGGTCGCGGCGCAGCGCGAGCAGGCCGCTCTCGTCCAGGGTGGACAGGTCGGTCCCGTCGATTTCGACGGTGCCCCCGCTCGGGGTGTCGAGGCCGCCCACCAGGTTGAGCAGGGTGGTCTTGCCCGAGCCCGACCGGCCCTTGAGCGCGGTGAGTTCGCCGCGCCGCGCCTCGAACGAGACGCCGCGCAGGGCGTGTACGGCGTTCGTCCCGCCACCGAAGCTCTTGCGCAGGTCGCGCACCGCCATCATGGGCGGGGCGGTGGACGCGGTGGCGGGGGTGGCCCCGGTGTCCTGTCGGTGTGGTCGCTGCGTCATGGTGGGCTCCCCCTCGGCCAGGCACTGTCCTACCTTCGCGTCCGAATTTGCTCATCTGTCACATCAATCACGCAAGTCGCTTCCTCTTATGGGCCGAATCTGACAGCATCGTCCGCTATCCGGTGCCCTTGGTCCGGTTCGGGGGAAGGAACAGGCACATGATCGGCTTTGTCGTGCGCCGGTTGCGCGGCCGACTGCCGCTCGCCGCCGCCGTGTTGCTCACCGCGCTCATCACCACGACCACGCTGACCGCGCTGCTGGCCTTCACCCGCGGGGTGGGGGAATCCGGCCTCCGGCAGGCACTGACCGGCCCGGCCGGCAGGTCGAGCACCGCCGTCGTCCTCACCGGAGACCACGCGACGGCCGCCCGGTCCGGTGACGACGCCGCCGTACGGAGCTTCGCGGACACCCTGTTCGCCGGCGTGCCCGTCGGCATCGAGAGCGTGGCGCGCAGCCGTTCGTACGGACTGCCCGGCCCCAGCGCCCCCGGCCGGGAACCCGACCTGACCCTCCTCGCCGCCCTCGGCCGCGACCGCGTACGGCTCCTCGCGGGCCAGTGGCCCGAGCCGGTCGCGGACCGCCCCGGGCGTGTCCCGGTGGCCGCGCCCGAGGCCGCGCTGAACCGGCTCGGGCTGACCGCCCGGGCGCTGCCGGCCGAGGTGCGGCTGGAGGACCGCTACGGCGGGGCGCCGCTGAACGTCGTCGTCACCGGCGTCTACCGGGCGGCCGAACCGGATTCGCCGTACTGGCGGCTCGATCCCCTCGGCGGACGCGAGGTGCAGGTCGCCTCCTTCACCAGCTACGGCCCCCTGCTCGTCGACGACTCCGCCTTCACCGGCGGCGCCCTGGTGCAGAACAGCCGCGCCACGCTGCTGACCCCCGATTTCCGCGCCGCCCGGGCCGCCGACCTCGACCGCCTGCGTCCCCTGGCGCCGGAGACCGGCACCAAGGGCCCCGCCGGCCTCGTCGTCACCACGGATCTGCGGGACTTCACCGCCGCGCTGGAGACGGGACAGCGGGTGGCCCGCTCCACCCTGCTGGTCGGGGCGCTCCAGCTGGCCGTGCTCGCCGGCGCCGCCCTGCTGCTGGTCGCCCACCTGCTGACGGACCGCCAGGAACCCGAGCGCGTCCTGCTCACCGCGCGCGGCGCCTCCCGCCGCCGGCTCGGGGCGCTGTCGGCGGCCGAGGCGCTGCTGCTCGCCCTGCCCTCGGCGGTCCTGGCCCCGCTGCTCACCCCGCCGCTGCTGCGGCTGGCGGGCCGGTACGGGCCGCTGGCCGAGGCCCCCGTCGCGACCGGCGGGGCATGGCTGCTGTGGCCGGCCGCGGCGGGCTGCGCGCTCGCGTGCGTCCTGCTGACCTCCCTGCCCGCCGTGCTGCGAGGGGCCGCGGCCGCGGTACTGCAGCGGGCCGGGCACCGTGCGGCCGTGGTGTCGGGAGCGGCGCGTTCCGGCCTGGACCTCGCCACGGTGGCGCTGGCCGTCCTCGCGTACCGCCGGCTCGACCGCTACAGCGGCGCCGGTACCGGGCCGGGCGGCGCACTCGGCGTCGACCCCGTCCTGGTGGCCGCGCCCACCCTGGCGCTGTGCGCGGGCACGCTGCTCGTGCTGCGGCTGCTCCCGTTCGCGGCGCGGCTCGGCGGCCGGATCGCCGCCCGGGGCCGCGGGCTCGGCCCGGCGCTCGTGGGCTGGCAGCTCGCGCGGCGCCCCGGTCGGGCCACCGGACCGGTACTGCTGCTGGTGCTCTCGGTGTCCAGCGGGGTCCTCGCCCTCGGCCAGCACACCGCCTGGTCCGCCTCGCAGCGCGACCAGGCGGAGTTCGCCACCGCCGGGGGGCTGCGCGTCACCGGCAGCGACCTGCCCGCCCCCGGCCGGGCCGGCCGGTACGCGTCACTGCCGGGCGGCGACCGGGCGATCCCGGTGGTGCGCTCCCCCCACGGCCTGCCGGGCGGCGCCGACGGGGAACTGCTCGCGCTGGACGCCGCCGCCGTCGCCCGGCGGGTGCCGCTGCGGGCCGACCTGCGGGACGGGCGCCCCATGGCGGAACTGTTCGCCCCGCTGGCGGCCGGAACCCCGGGCGGCGCCGGCATCGTGCTGCCGGGCCGGCCGCGGCGGATCGACCTCGACGTGTCGGTCCGGGCCTTCGGCGCGAGCGGCGGCGCCCGGCTGGGGGTGCTGCTGCGCGACCGGTTCGGGCTGACCTACCGGGCGCCGGTCCAGGCGCTGCCGGACACCGGCGAGGGCACCCTCTCCGTGGACGTCGCGGCGCTGACGGGGGCCCCGCTCGGGGCTGCCGCCGAACCCCTGTCCCTCGCGGGGCTCGCCGTGTCGTACGGCTCCGAGAACGGCTGGTCCAGCCGGCCGGACGCCGGGTCGCCGGTCGACGCGGAGGTGGCGCTGCTCCGGGTCGCGGTCACGGAGACGGCGGGCGGCCCGGCCGTCCCCGTCCGGGCCGCCGCGCCCGCCTGGAACCTGGTGGCCCCGGCGGCGGACGGGAACCTGGCCGCCCGGCTGCTGCCGGCCGACGGGGCGCTGCTGCGGCTGCGGTACTCGGGTGCCGCCGTGGGGAGTCACGCCCTCAGCCTCACCACCGGCGGGCCGGCCGCCGCAGAGCTGCCGGGCATCGCCACCCGCGCCTACCTCACCGCCGTCGGGGCCCGGGTCGGTGACCGCATCACGGTGCTGCTGGGCTCGGCCACCGTCCCCGTACGGATCACCGCCGCCGTCGGAGCCCTGCCCGCGTCCGGCGACCGGGCGGTGGCCGTCGACGTCGGCGCCGCCGGCCGGCTGCTCGCCGCGACCGACGGACGGGCCCTGCCCGGCGCCGACGAGTGGTGGCTGCCCGCGGCCTCCGCCTCGGACCCCGCGCCCGCGCGGGCCGCCGCCGAACTGCGCGCGGGCGCCGGCTCGCACCGGGTGCTGCTGCGCGAGGAGGTGGCCGCCGGGCTGCTGGACGACCCGCTGAGCGCCGGCCCGCGCCTCGCGCTGGCCGCCCTCGCCCTGTCCTGCGCGGTGCTGGCCGCCGTCGGTTTCGCCGCCGCCGCGGCGGCCGCCGCACGGCAGCGGGCCCGGGAGTCCGCGATCCTCCTGGCCCTCGGGGCGCCCCGGCGGGGCCTGGCCCGGGCGGCCTCCGCCGAGGGCCTGGTCCTCGTCGCGCTCGGGACCGGGGTGGGGCTGGCGGTGGGCACGGCCATCGTGCACCTGACGGTGCCGCTGATGGTGCTCACCCCCGCCGCGCGGCGCCCGGTACCGCCGGTCCTGGCCGACCTCCCGGGCCTGCGGACCCTGCTGCTGGCCGCCGCCATCGCGGCGGTGCCGCTGCTGTCGGCGCTGGTCGGCGGCCGCGGCGACCGCACGTCCCGGGGCGCCGCCGCCCGCCTGCGCCACGTGGAGGAGATATGACCGGCCCGACCGCCGACCCCCGGACCGCCGCGCCCGGGCGGGGCGGCGGGGCCGGCTGGGTGCGGACCCGGCTGCGCGCCGCTCCGCTGGCCACGCTGCTGTCGGCCGTCCTGGTCCTCGTCTCCGTCCTGCTGGCCACCGCGCTGCCGCGCGCCCTCGACCGGGGCGCCGACCAGGCCCTGCACGCCTACCTGGCCGAGCAGGGCCCGGCCGCGACCAGCCTGGTCGCCACCGCGCAGACCGCGCGGAGCGGGGACCTCCCGGCCTCCCTGGACTCCTCGCTGGCCGCACTGCGCGCCGCCGTCGGCCCGGGTTACCGCCTGGCGGACTCCGGCCCCGTCTACGGGGTGCGCGCGAAGGACTCGCGCTCCCTGACGGGCCCCGGGCTCGCCCGCCCCTCGGACATCGCGCCCAACCTGGGCCTGCTGCACCTGCCGCAGATCGCCTCTCACAGCCGGCTCGTCGAGGGGCGCTGGCCGTCCGGCGGCGGCGAGGGGACCGTCCCGGTCGCCCTGTCCAAGAGCGCCGCCGACAGCATCGGCGCCAAGGTGGGATCGGTGCTGGAGGGCTCCTCGGGCATCGCCTCGCCGATGAGCATCGAGGTCGTCGGCCTGTTCACGCCGAACGACCCGGGCGGCGTCTACTGGAGCGACACCGCCACCACCTGCCTCCTGCAGGCCTGTCTCACATGGGACCAGAAGCAGGAGAAGTCCTGGTGGGAGGCGTCCGCCCTGGTCGGCCCCGAGGGGATCGGCCGGCTGGCGGGCTGGGGCACCCGCGCGACGGACTTCTGGCGGCTGCCCGTGGACACCGGCGCGCTGCGCGCCGACCGGCAGTCCGAGGCGGCCGAGCAGATCGCCTCGTACGTGGCGGGTCCCACCGCCAACCGGCTGATCACCGAGACCGGCCACCCCGACATACGGATCACCTCCGAACTGCCGAAACTGCTCGCCGCCGCCGAGGCCCGCCGGCAGGCCGCCGCGCCGCTCGCCGCGATCGGGCCGGCCGGGGTGGCGGGCGTCGCCCTCGTGGTGTTCTGCCTGGCCGCCGGGCTCACCGGTGACCGGCGGGAGGCCGAGCTGGCCCTGCTGCTCGCCCGGGGCGGCTCCCGCACGGGTGTCCTGCGCCGGCTGCTGGGCGAGGGGGCCGTCACCGTGCTGCCCGCCGCCGTGCTCGCCGCGGGCCTCGGGGTCGTGCTGCTGCCGACCCCCCGGCCGGCGCCCGGCCTGCTCTCGGCCGGGGCCGTCACGCTCGCGGCCCTGCTGGCCTTTCCGGTACGCGCCCTCGTGCTGCTGTCGGGCCCGCGCGCGGCCGCACCGCGGCGCAGGCTGGTGGCGGAGCTGCTGGTGCTGGCCGCCACCGCCGCCGCCGTGGCCGAGGTCCGCCGGCGCGGGGTCGCCCCGGCCGGGGCCGGGCTGGACCCGCTGCTCGTCGCCGCGCCGCTGCTGCTGGCGCTGTGCGGGGGGCTGCTGCTGGCCCGGATCCAGCCGCCGCTGGCGCGGCTGGCGGCCCGGGCGGCGGGGCGCGGGCGCGGCCTGACCGGCTTCCTCGGGCTCGCGCGCGCCGCCCGGGGGAACGCGGGGGGCGCGCGTCCCTCCGTACTGCCCCTGATCGCGCTGCTGCTGGCGGTGACGACGGGCGGGTTCGGGTCGGCCGTACTGGCCTCCGTGGACGGGGCCCGCCTGCAGGCGGCGCGGGGCGATGTCGGGGGCGACGCCCATGTGTCGGCCCCGCCCCGTGAGCAGCTGACGCCGGAGTTCCTCCGGGCGGCGGACGCGCTGCCCGGGGTAGGGACCTCGCTCGGGGTGTGGACCGACCGGGACGCCCTCCTGATGTCCGAGGACCTGATCGGTACGCGGGTCAGGGCGGTGGTCGCCGACCCGGCGGCCTACGCGGCGCTGTCCGCGGCCGCGGGCCGGGGCCGCTTCGACCCGGCCGGACTGGCCGGGGGCGGCGGGGCGGACGCTCCCGTCCCGGTGCTGGTCAGCGGGAACCTCGCCGGGAAGGGCTCCGGGGGCGAGTTCCGGATCCGTGTCGCGGGCGGTGTGGAGCTGCGGGCGCGGCCGGTCGGCCTGGTCGAGGGGACCCCGGCGGAACCGTCCGTGGAGGCGGCGGTCGTCGTGATGCCGGCCGGGCCGGTCACCGCGCGGGTTCCCGAGGCGGCGCGCCCCAACCACTGGTTCGCCCTGGGCACGGTGGACGAGGAGCGGCTGCGGGAGCTGGTCCGCGCCCACGCCCCGGCGGCGGTCGCCGAGCGGACCTTCGTACGGACCAGCTCCGCGGTCTCGGCGAAATTCGCCGGCGACCCCCTGCAGAAGGCGGCCGGGCGGCTGTTCTGGACCTCCCTGGCCGCGGCGGCGGGCTTCGCCCTGCTGTCCGTGCTGCTGACCCTGGTACGGGCCGCCCCGGAGCGGGCCGCGCTGCTGGCCCGGCTGCGGACCATGGGCCTGCGGCCCCGGCAGGGGGTGGTGCTCCTGCTGACGGAGTCGCTGCCGCAGGTGCTGGTGGCCCCGCTGGGCGGCGCGCTGACGGCGGTCGCCGCGATCGCCCTGCTGGGCCCCTCGCTCGACCTGACGACGCTGGTCGGCGCGCCCGTGCCGGCCGGTCTGGGGCTCGGCCTGCGGCCGGTGCTCGCGCAGGCCCTGGGCCTGGCGGGGCTGGTGGCCGTGGCCGTGCTCGCGGAGGCGGCGGTGAACGGCCGGCGTCAGATCACCACCGAGTTGAGAGCGGGAGACCGACGTTGAACACCGAAGCGCCCACGTACGAGGAACTGCGGCGCCAGGCCCTGGCCGCCGCCGAGCCGCGCCGGCACGCGGCCGGGACCGCGATCGTCTGCGACCGCCTCGTCCGCATCTTCACCAGCGACGGCGTCGAGGTGCAGGCTCTGCAGGGGCTGGAGCTGACGGTGGCCCAGGGCGACCTGGTGGCCCTGGTCGGGGCCTCCGGCAGCGGCAAGTCCACCCTGCTGAACATCCTGGCGGGGCTGGACGTGCCGACGGCGGGCACCGCCACCGTCGGCGGCTACGACCTGCTGGAGATGTCCGCCCGCGACCGGCTGCGCTACCGCCGCGAGACGGTGGGTTTCGTCTGGCAGCAGACGGCCCGCAACCTGCTGCCGTTCCTGACGGCCGCTCAGAACATCGCGCTGCCCATGCAGTTGAGGGGCGGCGGTCGCGGGGCGCGGGCACGGCAGGCGGCCCGGGTCGCCGAGCTGCTGGACGCCCTGGAGATCGGCGGCCTCGGCGGCCGGCGCCCGGCCGAGCTGTCCGGCGGCCAGCAGCAGCGGGTGGCCATCGCCGTGGCCATGGCCAACGACCCGGCGGTGCTGCTCGCCGACGAGCCGACCGGCGAGCTGGACTCCGAGACGGGGGCCGCCGTCTTCGAGGCCTTCCGCACCGTGAACCGGGAGCTGGGCGCGACGGTGGTCATCGTGACCCACGACCCGATGGTGGCGGGCGAGGTCCGCCGTACCGTGGCGATCCGCGACGGCCGCACCAGCAGTGAGGTGCTGCGCCGCACGGTCACCGACGAGCACGGCACGGAGTCGGTCAGCGAACGCGAGTACGTGATGCTGGACCGCACCGGCCGGGTGCAGCTCCCCCAGAAGTTCCTGGAGGCACTGGGCATGGAGCACCGCGTCGCGGTCGACCTGGCCGCCGACCGCATCGAGGTCCGCCGCGACGACGCGGACGACCCCGCCGAGCCCGGCACCGGGCTGCGGGACGCCCTTTGAGCCCGGCGCGGCGGGTGGTCGAGAGGACGGCGTCCCGGCTCGCCGAGTGCCGTGCCGTCGGCTCCCGAGCCGCCCTCCTCGACCGTCACCGCCGCCCGGACAGACGCGACCGTCTCAGTCCGCCCCGAAGGCCTCGACCGAGGGCCACACCGCCGGCAACGCCCACGGCTCCAGGGATCCGCTGATCAAGTCCGCCAGGAACTGAACGGCGCCTCCCGTGTAGTGCCACCAGCCACCATTGCGGGAGGCCACGGTGACGGTCCACTCGTCGGGGCCGGCCCCCCGGGTGGACCAGAGGAAGTAGTCGCCCTGGTTCGACGTGGCCCAGGGCAGCAGCCCTCCGGGGGCGGGAAACGGGTGCAGGGGAACGGACATCTGCGCGTACTCGCACCACTCGGCGAGGATCTCGAGATCGTCGGAATCGTCCGCCCATGCCTTCTCACGGCCCGGGGGCGGGAAGCCTACGCACAGGAAGCCACCGAAGGCCAACGACGGGTAGGTCTCGGCGAGCAGCTTGTAGTCCGAGGGCAGGGGCACGCCCAGGCATCCCTCCACCTGGCCCCAGTCGATGCCGGCCGGAGCCGCACGCCGCAGGCGGGCAAGTTCGGGCGCGGCCCCTTCCAGGGCTTCGACCGCCGAGACGGGATCGACCAGTCGCCGATGGGGCACCTGAGTGCCGATGAGTGCGTCCACGCGGACACACTGCCAGGCCGGGAATCCCGCCTCGCCTCCGCCCGCCTCCGGCGCGGGTTCAGGCACCTGCGCGCGAAGGGCGGGCCTCGGGCGGCGGTCCGGCGCCCGGCTCAGTAGCCGATCGTGAACCGGCGCTGGACGAAGCGGGGCAGCTCCGCCTCGTCCACCAGCGCGATCGCGGCGTCCTCCGCGGAAATCCGGCTCAGGCCGTCGGCGTCCAGCACGGGCTGGTCGCCACCGATGCGGAAGCGGCCGGTACGTTCGCCGGGGGCGATCCGCTCGGCGGGGCTGAAGTAGGTCCACAGCCGGTTCGAGGCGCGCAGGACGTTCAGCGCCTCCTGGTGACCGCGTACGGCGGCGGCGTACGCGCGGGGCAGGCCGACCGCGTCGAGGGACGCGTGGATGAGCTCGTCGTGGTCGGCGCGGACGACGCCCGGCTCGATCTCCAGGCTGCCGGCGCCGCCGATGACGATCAGGCGGGTGCGCGGCCGGCTCTCCAGGGCCTTGAGCAGGGCCCGGGCGGCAGCGGCGTACACGCTCGGGTCCGCGATCGAGCGCTCGACGGTGTCGGCGAAGTCCTTCGCCGCGTTGCCCGGCTGAAAGCCGCTGATCAGGACGTCCAGACCGGGCAGCACGGCGGCGATGCTCGCGGAGTCCATGACATCCACACTCGCCCAGTGCAGGTCCGGCCGTTCCTGGGTCATCCCGGAGGCGTCCCGGCTGAATGCCGTGACGCGATGTCCGCGCTGGAGGGCCTCGGTGACGACCCGGCTTCCGATGGTGCCCGTGGCTCCGATGACACCGATGTGCATGGTTCTCCCCTTGTCTCATGCCGTGGTCATGCCGATGGCAGCGGGAGAGCCATGGGCCTCACGCCGTGAAGAGGACTATACGGTGTGAAGTTTTCATACGGCGCTAGGTTTCCGTGACGCTGTAGACTGCCGCCGTGACAGGCACCCGGACCAACGGAAGACGCGAGCGGCTGCGGGCCGAGACGACCGCCGAGATCAAGAGCACCGCATTGGAGCTGATGCGCTCGGGCGGCCCCGCCGCGATCACGCTCCGGGCGATCGCCCGCGAGATGGGCATGACCGCCAACGCCATCTACGGGTACTTCGCCACCCGCGACGACCTCGTCACCGCCCTCATCGCCGACGTCTACACGGCGCTCGCCGACGCCCTCGACGCCGCTCGGGCCGCCTCCGCCCCGGCCGACCCGGCGGAGCGGATCAAGGCATGGGCCCACGCCTTCCGCGCCTGGACACTGGCCAACCCCGAGGGCTTCCGGCTCATCTACGGCGACCCCGTGCCCGGCTACCAGGCTCCGGACGGCGGCGCCGCGCCGGACGCCGCCCGCCGGGTCTGCGTCGGCATCGCCGGCCTGGCGGACGCGGCCTGGGGCGAAGCCGAACGGACCCACGACGACGACGGTTTCGACTGGGACGACTTCGACCCCGCCCTGCTGGACAAGGTCCGCCCGGCGTTCCCGGAGCTCCCGCCGGCCGGAGTCGCCCTGGCGCTGCGCATCTGGGGCCACCTGCACGGCCTGGTCACGCTGGAGGTCTACGGCCACCTGCGCGCCCAGACGCACTCCCCCGGCAAGCTCTTCCGAGCCGAACTCGCCCAGCTGATCAGGTCCCTGGCCCTCCCCGCCCAGAGCGTGCCCCGCTGATCGGCCGGTCAGCCGACCGGCGGTTCGTTCCGCCGCTCAGCGGCACTCCTCGCCCTCCCGCTCTCCCCCCGGCTTGCCACGGGGCTTGAGCCGCCGGAGGGTGAGGCCGCCGCTGGCCTGCTTGAAGAGGTACTCGGCCCGTTCGCAGGAGAGCCGGGCGCGGCCGGTGTCCGGGCAGAGGTCCGCGGTGGGCAGGCGGGCCGGGCCCGGGCGGCGCTCCGTGAGGAAGAGCGGCCCCCGGGTGCGGCCGGCCAGCAGCCGAGGGAGCAGCCGGGCGGTGTCGGAGCGCCAGATGAGTGCCCGTCCTGGAACGGCGGCCGTCCAGGTCCAGGTCCTCGACGTCGAGGGCCAGGACGGCCTGCGCCTCGATCGCGGCCCGCAGCCCCTGCATGTGGGCCTCGCCGAGGCCGGCGAGCAGGTGACCGCCGCCTCCCGCCGCGCAGGTGAACTCCCCGGCAGGGTAAGGCACTTGGCCGCCGGTCTGGCGGACCCCCAGAGCCTGCGCCCCGCTCTCGACGGCGCCCGGGCGCTGTTCCCGCTGGTGGCCGGCGATGACCCGCAGGGCATCCTCGACCTCGCCCGGACAGCCGGCGTACGGCGGGTGGTCCTGCTCTCCTCGCAAGGGGCCGGCACACGGCCGGAGGTCTACCGCCACCCAGTGGCGTTCGAGGAGGCCGTGCGCCGGTCGGGGCTCGACTGGACGATCCTGCCGTCCGGCGGCCTGAACTGACAGAGCCGCCGCCCGCTGCTGCAGTGGCCACGCTCGATGCCACTGGGATGCGAACCGGCCGACGTCGTCACCCGGCACGAGCTCCGCTGAGGCGGGCGACCACGTCACGACGCAGCCCCGGGACCGCTGCCGACGGCATCACGCTCAGGCGAACAGCTCGGCGAGGAGCTCGGGGCCGAGGGCGATGGGCGCGGGGCGGTAGGCCGGGGGCCGGGTGCCCATCAGCTCGCGGACCAGGAAGTCCCAGCCGCGCTTGCGGACGTAGGTGAGGCAGTCGATGAGCGTGTGCTCGGCGCCGGGGACGATGAGCAGCTCGAAGTCCTTGTCGGCGGCGGCGAGGCGGTCGGCCAGGCGCAGGGTGTGGGCCGGGTGGACCTGGTCGTCCATCTCGCCGTGGACGAGGAGCAGTTTGCCGGCCAGCCGGTCCGCGAGGTCGGTGTTGGAGGTGCGGGCCCACGCCTCGGGGTTGTCCGCGCCGTCGTAGGTCTCCACGAAGCCGAGGTTGAAGTACGGGGCGTCGTGCGAGCCGGAGAGGGCGACGCCGGCTTTGAACACCTCGGGGAAGTCCAGCATCGCCCGCGCCGCGGCGAACCCGCCGCCCGAGTGACCGAACACGCCGATCCGGTCCGGGTCCATCCACGGCCGGGTATCGGCCAGTTGCCGCAGCGCCGCGACGTGGTCCGCCAGGCAGCCCGCGTCGGCCAGCCGGCCGTAGGAGGCGTCGTGAAACGCCTTGCTCCGCCCCGGTGTGCCGCGCCCGTCCAGCGCCACCACCACGAAGCCGAGCGCCGCGAGGGGTTCGGCGTCCATGCCCATCCCGCCGGGGTCGAAGCACGGGGCGACACGGTTGACCTGCGGGCCGGGGTAGACGTTGTCCACCACGGCGTAGCGCTTGGCGGGATCGAACCCGCGCGGCCGGTAGAGCACTCCGTAGATGTCGGTCACGCCGTCGGCCGCCTTGACCCGGAACCGTTCCGGCGGGGTCCAGCCGGTGGCGGTGAGCTTGCCGATGTCGGCGCGCTCCAGCTCGACCAGCACCCGCCCGGTCCAGTCGCGGACGCGGGTCACCGGCGGGGTGTCGACCGTGGACGCGGAGTCGATGAAGTACTCCTTGCCGTCCGGGACGGTGGCGACGTGGTCCGACTCGTCGTCGGTGACCCTGGCGAAGCCGGAGCCGTCCAGACCGACCCGGCACACCGTGCGGCGGTACGGGTCCTCGTCGACCAGCCCGGCGGCGGTGAAGTACACCACCCGCTCGGCCTCGTCGACGCGCAGGATCTGCTGCACCGCCCACGGTCCTGAGGTAACCCGGCCGAGCGGCTCGCCGGTGCGCAGGTAGTAGCGGTACAGGTGGCCCCAGCCGTCCCGCTGCGAGTACCAGAGCACCTCGTCGGCGAGCACCTTGACGATCGGAGGCTCGTACAGCCACTGGTTCGGGTCGACCCGGGTGTCGCCGGTCTCGCTGACCACGGTGGTGACCTCGCCGGTCACCGGGTCCAGCCGGTGCAGGGAGAGAGTGCGCAGGTCGCGGGGGCGGGCCAGGTAGTACACCGCCGAGCCGTCCTGGGCCCACCACGCCCATTTGGTGGTGATCGGCGACATCTGCGGCATGAGCAACGGCTCGGCCTGCGCCCGGACCACGGTGCCCGTGGCGACGTCCAGCACGACCAGTTCGGCCTGCGGCATCTGCTCGTCGCCCGGGTAGGCGTACCGCTGGGTGTGCAGGAGGGGCGCACCGCCGTCGGCGGGCCTGGCCTGCACGAGGTGGGTCTGCCGGACGGCGCGCTCGTCGGTCCGGTGCGCCAGCACCTTCGTCGAGTCGGGCGACCAGGCCACCGCGGGCGGCAGGTACGGCAGGCCGATCTTGCGCAGCAGAGTGGCGTTGCTCGTGCTGTCCGGGCCGGTGCTGTACTGGTGGTCGGGCGCGCCGTCGGTGGTCAGCGCCCACTCGCGGCCGTCGGACAGCGAGCGCGCCCACAGGTCGTGTCCCCGCCGGGAGACCGCGACCTTCCCGTCGGGAGAGGGCACGTCGAGCGGGCTGCCCGGCGGCGTGAACTCGGCGGGCTCGCAGGTGTAGTCGTCGAGGCGGCAGCGCCAGTACGCACCGTACGCGCCGAACTCCACGGTGTTCCCGGTCGGTTGGATGGCCGGGAACGGCAGGGCCTCGGGGTCGACCTGCTGCCCGGAGGCCGCGGCCAGCGCGGCGGCGAGGCGGGCGTGGTCGAAGGCCGGCGCGCGGGTACCCGCCGCCGGGTCGACCAGGACGAACCGCGAGCCGGAGCCGTTGGCCACCGCGTACCAGAACCGGTCGCCGCCGTCGGTCCACTGCGGCCTGACCTTGTCGCCGACGACGAGCTCGCCGGGGCGGGCGGGCCGCCGCAGGAGCTGCTCCGCGGCCTGGTAGTCCTGCGTGGTGCTCATTCTTCTCGTCCTTCCTGGGTGCCGTATCCGGGCATGGCGCGGCCACGGTGGTGCCGGCACGGCGGGGGTGTTGAGGATCCGGGGGGCTCGGCGGAGGGCTCTGGCCGTCTCGCGATCCGGGTGACGGTGATGCCGCGTCAGAGACTGCGGGCGAGGATGTCGCCCTGGGTGGTGGTGGCGTGGATGGTCAGGGCGGGCGCGCCGGCGGTGTTCCGGAGGGCGTTGTGGATCCGGCCCAGCGTGGTGCCGGCATCGAGGCCGGCGGAGACTCCGTGGGCGGCGCCGATGGTCACGTCGCCGGACACGGTGCGCAGCGTCACCACGCCGTGCACCGCTTCGGTGATGTGGATGTCGCCCTTCTCGGTGCTGATCTCGCCGGGGCCACCGAGACGGCCGACCGTGATGTCACCGGCGAGGAGGGCGAGGCGGGCGCTCGCGGTCTCGTTGAGCTTGACGGCGCCGTTGGAGCTTTCGAAACTGACGTCGCCGAGCCGTCCTTCGCCGAGGAGTTCGGCGCTGGCCGAGGTCGCCTGGACGTGGGAGCCGGCGGGCACCCGGACGGTCACCTCGACCGAACCTGAGCTTCCGAGGACCCGGTTCTTCGCGTCCGGCGCCTCGATCCGCAGGACACCGTCGGCGTAGGCGATCACGGTCTCCTCCGCCGCCTTCACGTCGCGGCTCTTCGAGGCGTCCAGGGGCAGGACCTCGACCGTGGTGTCGGTTCGGTCGCCGGCGATGGTCCGGATCCGTCCGGCGGGGATGCCGAGGACGACGGAGACCGGGGTGGGGGTGTCGTACTTCTGCATGGTGCTCTCCTGCTTTCCGTTGTTTCTGGTGATGGAAACGCTAGATTGCCTTCACCCTATTCGCAACAACTAAGTTGCAGGGCATGCGTATTCATGCAGGTCAACGCAGTTAGATCGTTGCAATGGCGAGAGATTCAATGCAACGCGAGCTGCGCTGGCGTTGCATTGGTGGGGGTGAACGCCATGTTCGAGGCCTCAGGGGAACCTGAAGGGGACCGCGGGGTCACGTCCCGGCGGGGGTCAGCTCCCGGCAGGGGGGATCCACTCCGCGAGCTGGACCACGACGCCGTTGGGGTCGGTGAGCTCCAGCAGCAGCTCGCCCCAAGGCTCGTGGTGCAGGGGGGCGGTGATGTTGGCGCCTTCCCGCTGCAGCCGCGCGTACTCGGCGGCGACATCGGTGACGGCGAAGGACAGCAGCACACCGACCGGCCCGCGGCCGGGCAGCAGTTCGAGGTCGTGCCGCCGCAACAGGATGTCCGGTGCGGAGTCGTCGCGGCCGAGGGCCAGGTACTCCTCGTCCGCGAGCACCTCCCGGTAGCCGAGGTGCGTGGTGAAGAACCGGCCGGAGGCGGCCGGATCGGCGACGCTCAGCGTCACGGTGGAAGCGACGATGTTCATCGTGATCGGCACCTCCTGGTAGCGGGAACGGGCATCTGCGCACGACTCCTTGGTCTGCTTGCTCCGGGAACGGATCAAGCATCCCGACACCGCGAAGAGGGAACAACGGCCGATCACGCAATGGTCGTTAACGCGGAAGTTGACGATTCCGTGGCCGCCGCGACGACCCGAGCCACGTGACCCCCTTCCACGAAGATCATCTATTCATTGCGGCGGGGTGCCCGGCCGTTCGCCGCCGTCGTACGCGACCTCGGCGGGTTCCGGCAGGACGCGCCCGAGGTGTGAAAACCCCGGGGTCGGACCGGCCCTGCGGCGCGGCCAGGCGGTCCCCGTACGGTGGCTGCGGTCAGCCGCCGGCAAGGTCGTCATCGCGATGGCGTGAGGGCCTGGACGACCGGGACCCGCCGCGCCCGCGGCCACCGTCCCGCCGTCCGCCGGTGGTTCGGGCGTCACTTCACCGGCCCGGATCTCGTTAGGGGCTCGGGGCTGAATCGGGGGGCGAAGGGATGACGTATGCGGCAGTTTCCTCTGCAGATGCACCACATGGAGCCAGGGCGTCTGGTCGAGTGGCGGTTGCGGGCCACGGCCGGACCACAGGGCCCGGACCGGGGTGACGAGGTGGGCAAGAAGGCGTCCTTCAACCAGGACAAGCACTTCACCGTCGCCGAGGAGAGCCGCGCGGACGACGATCCCATGGCGTCCTGGGTGGCCGTCACCTTCGAGATCGAGGGCGCCCTCGACGAAGCGGCGCTGGCCGGTGCCCTGCTGGACTTCGTACGGCGGCACGAGGTGCTGCGCTGCGAGTTCCGCCGGCTCGCCGGGGAGTTGTCCTGCGAACCGCTGGCGGCCGGCGCCCTCTCCCTGGAGGCGTGTCACGTCGCCACCTTCGACTCCGCCGAGCCGATGCGCGAGTTCCTCGCGGAACGCTTCACCCGGAGCATCGACACCCTGTCGTGGCCGCTGTTCACGATGGGCGCGGTGCTGCGCCCGGACTCCGCGACGGTGTACCTCGCCTTCGACCACATCGTCTGCGACGGCATGTCGATGCCCGTGGTCGTCCACGACGTGCTGACCTCCTACGAGGCGCTGCGCCGCGGGGAGCGGGCCGCGCTGCCGCCCGCTCCGAGCTACCTGGACTTCGCCGACGCGCAGCGCCGCCGCTACCTGTCGATCGACGCGGACGACGAGCGCCTGGACTACTGGAAGTCGTTCACGGCCCGCGGCGGGGAGTTCTTCCCCCGTTTCCCGCTGGACCTGGGCGTCGAGCCGGACCGGATGTACCCGATCGTCAACGAGGCGTCCACGCTGCTGGACGCCGCCGAGACCGAGGTGTTCGAGAAGGTGTGCCGCGAGGCCGGCGGCAAGCCCTTCATGGGTCTGCTCGGCTCGGTGGGCGTGTGCCTGCGCGAGGCGGGCGGGCCCGGGGTGTACCGGGGGTTCATGCCCGTCAGTGAGCGGGGGCGGGAGGACTGGAACAACTCGGTGGGCTGGTTCGTCAACACCCTGCCGATCGAGTTCGACGCCTCGCCCGGCAAGGACTTCGTCCAGGTCATGGGCGAGGTCCGGGCTGGATTCACCGAGATGATGCGCCACCTCGACGTGCCGTTCGTACGGGCGTGGCAGCTGTTGGCTCCCGAGGAGTTCGCGGGCCGCTCCTGGCCGTACCCGGTGAACTTCTTCTCGTACATCGACATGCGCCGCTGCCGGGGCGCCGACCGGCACGACGACTGGCGGCCCGCCGCGCACGTGTGGTCGGCGCGGGCCAACGGCACCTGCTCGTGGTTCCAGCGGGACGCGGACGGGCTCCACATGAACTCGCTGTACGTGGACACGCCGGCCGCCCGCCGCACGATGGGCGACTTCCAGGAGGCGCTGCGGCTGACCGTGCAGAGCGTGACGCGCAGCGGCGGGTTCCGCCGGCCCGTCGCGCTCACGGCGCCCCGGCGGCCCGAACCGCAGGCGGCGCACGTCAGGGGCTGAGCTCCCGGAGGGCGGCGGCACGGCCCAGCAGGAGCTCCCGCTCCCGGGCGTTGCGGGTGAGGGCGGCCGCCCTTTCGAATTCGGCGCGGGCCTCCGGACCCCGCCCGAGCCGCTCCAGCAGGTCTCCCCGTACGCTCGGCAGCAGGTGGTAGGAGCGCAGGGCCGGTTCCCGGGCGAGGGCGTCGACCAGCGGCAGGGCGGCCCCGGGGCCGTCGGCCATGGAGACGGCGACCGCCCGGTTCAGCTCGACCACCGGGGAGGGGACCAGCTCGGCGAGTCTCCCGTAGAGGGTGGCGATGGACCGCCAGTCGGTGTCCTCGTAGCGCGCGGCCGTCGCATGGCAGCCGGCGATGGCGGCCTGGAGGGAGTAGGGGCCGCTGCCCGCCCGGCGCAGGGCCTCCACCCCGCGCCGGTTGAGCAGCCGGTTCCATCCGGCGCGGTTCTGGTCGGCGAGCAGCACCGGCTCGCCGTCGGGGCCGGTGCGGGTGGCGGTGCGGGAGGACTGGAACTCCAGCAGGGCGGCGAGTCCGTGGGCCTCCGGCTCTCCGGGCATCAGCGCGGCGAGCACGCGGGCCAGGCGCAGGGCGTCCTCGCAGAGGGCGGGGCGCAGCAGGTCGTCGCCGGCGGTGGCCGAGTACCCCTCGTTGAAGACGAGGTAGATGACTTCGAGTACGGAGGCCAGCCGCTGTTCCCGGTCGGCGCCGTAGGGAACTTCGAAGGGCACCCGGGCCTTGGCGAGGGTCCGCTTGGCACGGACGAGGCGCTGGGCGACCGTGGACTCGGAGGTCAGGAAGGCCCGGGCGATCTCCTGGGTGGTGAGACCGGCCACCAGGCGCAGGGTGAGGGCGATGCGGGCGTCGGTGCCCAGCACCGGATGGCAGGCGGTGAAGACCAGGCGCAACAGGTCGTCGTCGATGTCGTCGGGTTCCGCCGGCTCGTCGGGGGGCGGTACGTCCTCCAGGTTCCGGCCGACCTCCGCGAGCTTGCGCGCGTAGGTTTCCTTGCGGCGGACGAGGTCGACGGCCCGGTGCTTGGCGGTGGCCATGAGCCAGGCGCCGGGCCGGTCGGGGATCCCGGAGTGCGGCCACTGCTCCAGGGCGGCGACCAGCGCGTCCTGTGCGATCTCCTCGGCGATCCCGACGTCCCGCACGATGCGGGTGACGCCGGCGATGATCCGCGCGGACTCGATCCTGAACACCGTTTCGACCGCCCTGGCCGCGCTCACTGCCGTCACGGCCACCCATCAGAGCAGCCGTGACGGGGCGGGGCAAACGCGGCGCGTGGAGCGGGCCGCGGCCGGGTCACATCTCCTGGACCTCCCGGACCTCCGCGCCGACGGTCCATTCCGCCGGGTGGGTCTCCAGGAACCGCCTGGTCCACTCGAGGGCCTCCGCCTTGTCCTTGCACTGGAGGAAGGCGTATCCGCCGACGACCTCCTTGGTCTCGGTGAAGGGGCCGTCGGTGAAGGTGGTCCTTCCGCCGGACCAGGTGACCCGGGTGCCCTCGGAGGTGGGGAGGAGGCCGGCGGTGTCGAGCATCACCCCGGCCTTGGTGATCTCCTCCATGAGGGCGCCCATGCGCTGCTCGAAGTCCGGCGGGAACGGGGTGTCGGGGGTCAGGGTCTGCTCGTCGATGCGGATCAGCGTCAGGAAGCGCGGCATGGTGACTCCTCGGTCGTGGGGGCGGGGGCCTTCCCCGTCCCTCACCTCTGCGTCGAACGGGAGACGCCCGGATCGACAGCCCTCCGGGAGAATTTCTTGGGAGGTTCCGCGGAACCGGCCACCGGGCGCCCCTTCTCCGCATCCGGTCGCGCCCCGGCGGCCGAAGGGAGGGGCAGAGCCCCCGGTCACACGTCGGCGGTCCGGGGGCTCGCCGTCGCGGCCGGTCCGGACGGCGGCCGGAGACGGGGGCGCCGCTACCGGCTGTCGCCCGACCAGTCCCAGCGCCCGGGGTCCGCAGGGCGGCGACGGTAGTGGGCGCGGCCACCGGCGCCGTAGCGGCCTATCTCGGTGGGCAGCCGGGCCTCTTCGGCGAGCTGCCGGGCGCTCCAGCCGGTGACGTCGAGGAGGAGCCCGTCGAGGGGACCGCCCACGAGCTCGCCGTAGACGTGGCCGGGGCGCGGGCCAGGGTCGGGGTCTTCGTGGTCGGCGCCGTAGACGCGGCGGCGCGGCATCCTGTCGTCCATGCGCACAGCTTCACAGCCGCCACTGACAACGGGCGGTCCGGGGACTGGAGCGGAGACGGCCCAAGGCCCTGTCGTCAAAGTAGCGCCGGTCAGGTCCGCGGCGTCCGGTGCCGTGCGTCGCAAGGCGGAGGGGCGCCCGAGTACTGGACGTACTCGGGCGCCCCGACAACGCGGCGAGGTGCGGTGCCGGACGCCGCGGACCAGGCGGGACTTTGACGACAGGGCCTAGGCTGGCGGTCCCGTCAGACGCGAACCGAGGAGCACCGCCCATGGCCAGTCGGGTACACCGGCCGCTGGAGGACCAGGAATTCGACTTCATCGCCGCCATGGCGCCGGGCCCGGTCCTCGCCTGCTTCACCGGCACCTGGCCCAAGGCCGTCGAGGCCTGCCGGCAGCTGGACTCCGTCGTCGCGGAGCTGGCGGGGGACGAGGAGTACGGGGCGCGGTTCACCGCCGTGCGCGCCGACATCACGCGCTGTCCCGCAACGGTGCGGCGCTACGGGGTGACGGGTGCCCCGACCGTGGTCCTGCTGCGGTCAGGCGAGGCGGTGGCGACCCATGCGGGCCCGATGGGGAGGGCGGAGCTGCGGGCCTTCCTGAACGCGCACCTGTAGTCCCCGCGCGCCCCGGACCGTCCCCCGGCGGGTCCGGCGGGTGAACTCGGGCAGGCTGGCCGAAAGTGGCATAGGTGGGATAGGTGCCTTAGGCATGTAATGGAGTCCGGCGAGACGGAACCATCGCTTGCGAGGTGTTGCTTTCCATGTCCGATGCCGTTGTCTTCCCGCAGGACCGAACCTGCCCCTACCACCCCCCGGCCGCCTATCGGCCACTCCGGGAGGGGCGGCCGCTCTCCCGGGTCACCCTCTTCGACGGCCGCTCCGTATGGGTGGTCACCGGGCACGCCGAGGCGCGGGCGCTGCTCTCCGACGGGCGGTTGTCCACCGACCGCACCAGGGAGGCCTTCCCCGCGCCCACCCCCCGGTTCAAGGGGCTGCAGAACCGGCGTACGGCCCTGCTCGGGGTGGACGATCCCGAGCACAACACGCAGCGCCGGATGCTGATCCCGAGTTTCTCGGTCAAGCGGACGGCCGCCCTGCGGCCCCGGATCCAGGAGACGGTGGACCGGCTGATCGACGCGATGGAGGCCCGGGGTCCCGGGGCCGAGCTGGTGGGCGACTTCGCGCTGCCGGTGCCGTCCATGGTGATCTGTGCGCTGCTCGGGGTCCCCTACGGGGACCACGAGTTCTTCGAGGAGCAGTCGCGGCGGCTGCTGCGCGGCCCCACGACCGCCGACGTGGAGGACGCCCGGGGGCGGCTCGACACCTACCTGGAGGCCCTGATCCGGCGCAAGCGCGCCGATCCGGGCGACGGGCTGCTGGACGAGCTGGTCTCGACCCGGCTGGAGGCGGGCGAGACCGATGTCGAGGAGCTCGTGTCGCTGGCCGCGATCCTGCTGATCGCCGGGCACGAGACCACGGCGAACATGATCTCGCTCGGCACCTTCACCCTGCTGCGGCACCCGGAGCAGCTGGCGGAGCTGCGGTCCGACCCCTCCCTGATGCCGGAGGCGGTGGAGGAGCTGATGCGGTACCTGTCGATCGCGGACGGCATGCTGCGGGTGGCCACGCGGGAGATCGAGATCGGCGGGGTGACGATCCGGCCGGACGAGGGGGTGGTCTTCTCCACCTCGGTGATCAACCGGGACGAGGCGGTGTTCGCCGAACCCGACAGGCTCGACTGGCACCGTCCGACCCGCCACCACCTGGCGTTCGGTTTCGGCATCCACCAGTGCCTGGGGCAGAACCTGGCCCGAGCCGAGATGGAGATCGCCCTCGGGACCCTGTTCGAGCGGCTTCCCGGCCTGCGTCTGGCGGCCGATCCCGACCGGATCCCGTTCAAGCCCGGCGACACCATCCAGGGCATGATCGAACTGCCGGTGACGTGGTGAGCGCCGTGCGGATCTCCGTCGACCAGGACGTCTGCATCGGCGCCGGCCAGTGCGTGCTGACCGCGCCGCAGGTCTTCACCCAGGACGACGACGGTTTCAGTGAGGTGCTCCCCGGGCGCGCGGACGGCCACGGCGGCCCGCTGGTCCGGGAGGCCGCGCGCGCCTGCCCGGTCTCGGCGATCACCGTGCGGGAAGCCGGCGGGGACGGTGCGGGCGTCTCGAAGGGCGCCACGGAAGGGGCCTCGGAGGGCTGAGCCGGGGGCCGCGGCCGGGCCCTGCCCCGTGGTGAGCCCCCTCCGGTCGACCGGAGGGGGCTCCATGGCCTGCGGGAACCGCGGGGCCGGTGGTACCGCTCGGGCGGCGGCGCTATTCGAGTACGACGCGCTCCGCCTGCGGACCCTTCGGCCCCTGGGTGACGTCGTACGAAACGCGGGCGTTCTCCTCCAGGGACTTGAAGCCCGTCCCCTCGATCGCGGAGAAGTGCACGAACACGTCGGGGCCGCCGTCGTCCTGCTGGATGAAGCCGAACCCCTTCTCCGAGTTGAACCACTTCACGGTGCCAGTTGCCATCGGTACTGATCCTTCTCAACGTTCCGCTGGGACCGCTTGCCCGCGGCCGTCTCGATACTGCCCGCCTGTCCCGCGGGCCACACGCCAGGCGCGGCCAACCGGGCGCGGCCAACCGGGGGCCGGGTCAGGCGTCGCCGTCCGTGGCGGGCAGTGGAGCGGTGGAACGGCGGGCGACGGACGGGCGCCGCGCGGACGCCGCCGCGGCGCGGCGGGGGCCGCCGGCCCGGCAGCCCAGGCAGTCGGCGTGCCCGCTGCGGGCGGCGGTGTCCCGGGTGCGCCAGTCCCAGGCCCCGCGCGGGCGGGGGCCGCTCGGCTTGCCCCATCCGGCGAGGTGGAGCAGCCAGGTCACCAGCCCCGCGACCACGACCAGGCCGAGGCCCAGCCAGATGCCCGGCGTCCAGGCCGCGCAGAGGCCCACGCCCGCTCCGGCGCAGCCCAGCAGGGCCAGGGTGGTACCGGTCCAGCCGGCCACGGTGTGGCCGAGGTCGACGTCGCCGTGGGCACTCATGATTCCCCCTCGAAGGGCAGGCGGCAGTACGCTCGGAGCAGGGTCATTTATCTCACGAGCTAAGTAACTTAGATACTAAGGAGTGTGTCGGTGCACGGCAAGCCCCGTCCCGCGGCCACGGCCGGGGAGGCGATCGCGCGCATGGACCAGTACGTGGCCCTCGGCCTCATCGGCCAGCAGGAGGTGGCCCAGCTCCTCGGGATCAACGTCACCGACCTGACCTGCCTCGCCCACATCCTGGCCGCCTGCGACAAGCCCCTCTCCGCAGGCGACCTCGCCGGGCTGGTGAACCTCACCACCGGCGCCGTCACCGGCGTGCTCAACCGGCTGGAGCGGGCCGGGTACGCCCGCCGGCAGCCCGATCCCGCCGACCGCCGGCGGGTGCGGGTGGTGGCCGATCCCGAGGCCGCCGCCCGGGTCATCGCCACCTACCAGCCCTTCTACGACCGGCTCGGAGCCGTGTTCGCCGAGTACACCCCCGACGAGATCGCCGTGATCGCCGACTGGTTCGGCCGGGCGACGGTCGAGATGCGGGCCCACCTCGCCCAGGTGCGGTCCGGGGAGCTCGACCCCCGGCCGGGACGGTGACCGGCTGGTAAAATGGCCGGGAAACTTGAGGCGCGGGGCGCTTGCGGCCCGGGCGGACGCGTACGACGAGCCGGGGACCGTACCGAGGGGTACGGACCCCGGCTCGTCGCCGTTCATCCGGTGCGGGCACCGGGAGCCTCACTCTCCTCACGGAAGGTTCTGCATGAAGAACCCGTCAGCTCACGGGCGTTTCGGCATCAAGGCCGGAGCGAAGGCAGGCTCCAAGCCGGGAGCCAGGGGAGCCGGCAAGGCCCCCCGGACCCTCGGTCCGCAGGGCGAGTTCGCCATGCCGCGGACCACCACCCCGGCACTGCCCCCGGTGGCCTCGTTCGACGAACTCGGGCTGCCCCCTGAGCTGGTGAGGACCATGGCCGAGCAGGAGGTGCGGGAACCCTTCCCGATCCAGGCGGCCACCCTGCCCAACTCCCTCGCGGGCCGTGACATCCTCGGCCGCGGCCGCACCGGATCCGGCAAGACCCTCGCCTTCGGCCTGGCCCTGCTGGCCCGCACGGCCGGTCAGCAGGCCGACCCCAAGCGGCCCCTCGCG
The DNA here is from genome assembly GCF_055575675.1 of Streptomyces sp. NPDC034043. Classification (NCBI taxonomy): domain Bacteria; kingdom Bacillati; phylum Actinomycetota; class Actinomycetes; order Kitasatosporales; family Streptomycetaceae; genus Streptomyces; species Streptomyces sp. NPDC034043. The sequence goes on along the minus strand of NZ_JBVISF010000001.1, from coordinate 489,249 downwards.
CTGGTCCTCGTACCCACGCGCGAGCTGGCGCAGCAGGTGACCGAGGCCCTGACCCCGTACGCGCAGGCCCTGAAGCTGCGCATGGCGACCGTCGTCGGCGGGCTCTCCATCGGCCGCCAGACCAGCGCCCTGCGCACCGGCGCGGAGGTCGTGGTCGCCACGCCCGGACGCCTCAGCGACCTGGTCGGACGCCGGGACGTGCACCTGGAGCGGGTGCGGATCACCGTGCTGGACGAGGCCGACCAGATGTGCGACATGGGATTCATGCCGCAGGTCACGGAGATCCTGGACCAGGTGCACCACGCCGGACAGCGCATGCTGTTCTCGGCCACCCTGGACCGCAACGTCGACCAGCTCGTGCGCCGCTACCTGAAGGACCCGGTCTCGCACTCCGTGGACCCGCAGTCGGCCTCGGTCGGCACGATGGACCACCACGTGCTGCACATCCACGCGGCGGACAAGGTCTCGGCGGCGACCGAGATCGCGGCCCGCGAGGGCCGGGTGATCATGTTCCTGGACACCAAGCACGGCGTGGACCAGTTCGTGAAGCACCTGCGGGCCATGGGCGTACGGGCGGAGGGACTGCACAGCGGCAAGTCCCAGCCGCAGCGCACCCGGACCCTCGGCCAGTTCAAGGACGGGCTGATCACGGTCCTCGTCGCGACGAACGTGGCCGCCCGGGGCATCCACATCGACGACCTCGACCTCGTGGTCAACGTGGACCCGCCGGCCGACAGCAAGGACTACCTGCACCGCGGCGGGCGCACCGCGCGGGCCGGCGAGTCCGGCAAGGTGGTCACCCTGGTCACCCCCAACCAGCGCCGTGACATGGTGCGCCTCATGGCCGACGCCAAGATCCGGCCCACCATCACCCAGGTGCGCTCCGGCGAGGCGGCGCTGAGCCGGATCACCGGCGCGCGGCGGCCGTCGGGAGTCCCGCTGTCCGGGGCGCTGCCCACCGACGCCAAGGGCCGCCCGAGCGGCACCGAACTCGGGTTCCGGGGCATCGGCACCCGCCCGGGCCGCCCGGGCAAGGGCAAGGAGTCCCGCAAGACCATCGAGGCGCGTCAGGCCGCCGAGGCCCGCCGCGCGGCCCGGGTCCGCAAGGGCCTCTGAGGCCTCCGGGGAACGGGGACGTCCGGCGGGCGGCGGCCCGCCGGACCACGCGAACGGCGCGGGCCTCAGGCCCGGGCGCGGCGCCGCCGGGCCACGATGGCGCGGGTGACCAGCGGCGGGAGCAGGTCCTTGGCCAGCCGGCGCCAGCGCACCCCCGGCCGGGGTGCGGGCCGCGGGGCGGCCGGGGCCGGAGCTGCGGCCGGAACGGGGACCGGCGGGTGCAGCGGCTGCGGGGCGGGCGGCACCGGGGCTCCCTCGTCGCCGATCCGCACCAGCGGCTTGCCGTCGATGACGTCGACGCCGTGCCACAGGTCGGAGCGGCCCTCCAGCCAGCCGAGCAGCGCCGCCTGCTGCGGCTGCGGGTCGCCCCAGGTCGCGTACAGCTTCGAGGCGGACACGGCGATCGGGTGCAGCTCGCCGGTGGCCACGGCGGCCCAGACGGCGGCGGCGACGCCCGGGCAGTGGGCGGAACGGTAGTCGTCGAAGACCACCACGGCGTCCGGCGCGGCGACGATCCGGGACGAGGCTATGTCCTGGACGACGTGCTCGTGCAGGTGGGACGCGTCGATGTGGACGAAGCGGCAGCTGCCGGGGCGCACCTTCTCGGCGACGACGGAGGTCGGGGCCTGGATGACCGTGGGCAGCGACTCGTGGAAGGCGAGGTAGTTCGTCTCGAACCCGCGGCGGGTGAGGGTGGGGTACGAGTCCCGCACTTCCTCCAGGTTGAAGTCGTCGGGGGCGGGCGAGTCGAAGAGGTCACAGACGGTGAACTCCTCGCCGTCACGCAGGTACCCGCCCAGGAAGATCGCGCTCTTGCCCATGAAGGCGCCCAGTTCCAGGAGGTCACCGGCCACGGGCGCGGCCTCGTTCTGGCGGGTCAGGAACCAGTCGAAGAGGACCTGGTCATGCGCCGAGAACCAGCCCTTCACCTCGTCGAAGGACGTGGGAACGGGTGGTACGGGCTCGGCGTCGGGGGTGGTGACGGGAGCCTGTGAAACGTGCGACACGGGGAGTCATCCTCCAGCGGAATGGCAACGGTTCGGCGCTGATACCCGGCCAGGTAGGCAGACCATAAACCCGCGAACAGGCGTATGGCGAGAGTTCTCCCGCACTGATCGTTTCCGCTCAGGCGGTGGCGCGCCTGTGCAGCCGCCGGGCCGCGGCGTTGCGCACGCCGCGGGTCCGGCCGGAGGCGGCCAGCAGGGCCAGCGCCTCGTCGGGGGCCGGCGACCGGGCCGCGGTGCGCTGGCACCAGTCGGAGGCGGCCGCCAGCTCGGCCCGCGACCACTCCCCACCGGCCTCGATGGCCTTCAGCAGGGTCCACTCGCGCAGTCGCCGGGCGGGGAACGCGTGGCCGTCGAGCACGCGGTGCAGGGCGCGGGCCCAGTCGTGGAAGGCGGTGCCGGGCAACAGCCGTACGGCCCGGCGGTCCAGATGGGTCACCACCGCGCTCTGCGCCATCACCGGGTCGCGGTCGCGCAGGACCTCGGCCACCGCCGCGGCCTCCCCCGGCACGCCGGCCGCGCCGGCGGCGGCGAGCCGGTCGAGGTGGCGGGCGTACCGCCAGCGGTCGGTCGGCCCCGCCTGCTGCGGGGGCCGGGCCGTCGTCGCCGGGCCGGCCGACGGCGTGCGGCGCATCTGGTGTTCTGGGCTGCCCATGGCACGTATTCCACACGACCGCCGTAGGCGTGCCCGGGGCGGGGGGTGGGCCGGGAGGTCCGCGGCGAGCTCACCGGGCGGTGGCCGTGCGGTACGCCGTGCCGGTCCCGGAGGCCGTCACCGGCCCGGGCCGGGCCGCCCGGGCTCCGGTTCGGGCAGCGGGGCGCCGGTCTCCAGGAGGGTCTTGAGGCTGGAGACGAGCATCGGCCAGGCGGCGGAGCACATGCCGATGAGGGTGCCGCCCGGGGTGAACCCCTCGTGGTGGACGGTGAGCCGGGCGAGGGTGTCCCCGACCGGCTCGATCTCGTACGTCACCCTGGTGCGCGGCTCGCCCGCCAGCTCGGCCCGCAGCTCCTCGGTGATGCCTGCGGAGGCCGCCCACTCGGCGCTGAAGGTGTGCCAGGTGTAGGAGAGCCGACGGTCCGGGACGCAGTCCAGCACCACCTGCTCGGGGTCGCTGGTGCGGGCCCCGCGCTCGACCCAGTCCATCGTCGAGCCCACCGCCCAGTCCGTCTCGAAGGTCAGCCCCCAGTAGCGGCGGGTGTAGGCCGGGTCGGTGAGGGCCTGCCAGACCCGCTCGGGGTCGGCCTGGATGTAGACGGTGTAGTCGATCACGCTGTCGGTCATGGCCCCATGCTGCGGGACCGGCCGCCGCGGGCCCGGCATTGGCGGGCCCGGTCCCTCACCAGCGCAGTCCCTGCTCGGGCAGTTCCACGGGCGGGGTCCGCAAGGCGGCGGGCAGGCCGAGGTGGGCGCGGGCGGCGTGCACCGCGGCGACCTCGTGCCACCCGGCCGGGCCCCAGTCGCTGAGCTCCCGCACCTGCTCCGGGGTGGCCAGCAGCCGGGCGTACGCCGGGTCCGCGGCCGGGGCCACCGCCGTGAGCCGGGCCGCCGTGCGGGCCAGCGCCCCCCGGTCGGCGTACCGGTAGCCGAGCGGCACCGCCCCGACGGCGGGCTCCGCGTTCGGGGCGGGCAGGTGCGCGGCGCCGGTGGCGCGGGCGATGAGCAGCAGTACCCGCCCGTCGGGGGCGAAGAGCCAGCCGGTGTGGTCCCGTACGGGCAGGCGGGCGGGGACGGGGCCGGGGTGCCAGGTGCCGTGCTGCGGGGTGCGCCGGCCGCGCAGGACCCCGAGGCGGTCCAGGGCGGTGGGGGTGGTGGGGCGGCCGTCCTCCAGCAGGGCGGGGCCGGCGCCGTTGATCCGGGCGCGGAGGGCGGCCAGGGCACGGCGGGCGTCGCCCGGGTCCATCAGGGCGGGCAGGTCGGCGGGCTCGGCGAAGTCGATGCCGGTGATCTCCTGTACGGGCAGGCGCACGGCGCGGATGCGCTCCTCCGTCCAGGTGCCGCCGTCGTAGACGTGCAGGATCTCGCCGGGAAAGCGCATCTCGGGCGGGATGCCGGGGATGTCGGCGGGAATCCAGTCGACGGCGAGCCCGCGCGGGTAGTGACCGTCGACGCCGAGTTCCTCGCGCATCTCGCGGGCCGCGGCCGCCGAGGGCGCCTCCCCGGCGTCCACGGCGCCGCCCGGCAGCAGCCGGTCCGTGCGGTAGTCGACGGTCTGGACGAGGACCCGCCCGTCGGGGTCGGTGACGAGGACCGTCGCCCCGGTCCAGAGCGCGGCGCGCGAGGCCCCGTACTCCGCCGGGGTCATCCAGGTGCCCGCACGTCCGGGGTCGTCGGTCAGCTGCGGCATCGGTACTCCGTTCACCGTGGGTGGACCAGCCGCCTGTGCAACAGCGGCTCCGGGCGCCGGGTTACGGCGGGCGTCCGGGCACGCGCCGTGACCGCTCCACCGCTGCGCGCCTCCTTATTGCCGTGTTACGCCCGTCTCGCTACGGTCCGTGCTGCGGACCGGCAGTGTGAAAGCGGCTGGTCCGACCACGTACGCTCACCCGTCCGTGTGAGTGGGCGCGACCGCCGGCGCCCCCTTGCGGCAGGGTGGGCGGATGCCGTCGCACCGGACCCTGCCGCTCGCCCTGTCCCTGCCCCTGCTGCTCGCCCTGCTGGTGCCGGCCACCGGGTGCGTGACCGTACGGGCGCCCGGGAAACCGCCCGCTCCGACCGGGTGGGCCCCCCGGCAGCCGGTGGCGGAGGGCCTGCCCCTGGGACCGGCGCCGGATCCGGTGGCGGTGCCGTCGCCGCCCGCCGGGGCCGCGGCTCCCGCGCCGCCGGCCGGTGCCCCACAGCGGCCCGTCGCCCCGCCCCGCCCCGGGCAGCGCTCCGACGACCGGCCGCCCCGCCGCGCCTCCCCCGCCCGGCCCGCCCGCCCCGCGTACCGCGCCCCCGCCCCGAAGCCGCGCGAGCGGCGGCCCGCACGCCCCGCGCCCCCGCCCGCGCCGCAGCGTTCGTACGACATGGGCCGGCTGTGCGAGGCGGCCCACGGGGTGGTGGATCCGGCCATCGTCGCCCTGTGCCGCTGACCGTGCGGGCCCGGGCCGGGCGGGCGGTGCCCGGGCGGGCGGGTACGTGGCAAATTGGGTGGATGGGGCCGCTCCGGATACCTAGAGTGACGGGGCACCCGTCGCCCGAGCTGGAGCCGATCATGCGTACGCACTACCCCCGCACGGCACACCTGCCGTGGTCGCCCGGTGCCACGGCGGACGACGTCCGCGCCGCCGGCACTTCGGCGCTGGCCGGGCGCGAGGTGGTCGTCACCGAGAAGCTCGACGGGGAGAACACCACCCTGTACGCGGACGGCCTGCACGCCCGCTCGCTCGACTCCGCCCACCACCCCTCCCGCGCCTGGGTCAAGGGCCTCCAGAGCCGGATCGGCGCCCGCATACCGCAGGGGTGGCGGGTCTGCGGGGAGAACGTGTACGCCCGCCACTCGCTCGCCTACGAGGAACTCGACAGCTGGTTCTACGGGTTCTCGGTGTGGGACGGCGACCACTGCCTCGACTGGGACCGCACGGTGCGCTTCCTCGGCCGGCTCGGCGTCCCCGTGCCGCGCGTCCTGTGGCGCGGGACCTACGACGAGCGGGCGCTGCGCCGGCTGCGGATCGACACCACCCGCCAAGAGGGCTACGTCGTACGGACGACGGCCGGATTCGACCGGGCGGACTTCGGGCGGTACGCCGCCAAGTGGGTGCGGGGCGGCCATGTGCGGACCGACACGCACTGGATGTACGCGCCCGTGGTACCCAACGGGCTCGGCCCTGCCGCACCGCTGTGGGCGGTCCGCTCCGGCTCCGAACCGGATCCCGCCGCGCTGCTCGCCGCCGTCGGGGTGCCCGCGCCGGCCGGCCCGGACGTGGAGCGTGCCGTCCGGGAGGTCACCGCCCGGCTCGACGGCGCCGGCCGCACCGGGGAGGCCCGGCTGGCGGGGGTCCTGGCCGCCGCCCTGCACCAGGAACACCGCGGCGCCCTCGCGGCGCGGCTCGCCGCGGGACCGCTCGGGATGCGCACGGCGCGGCGGGTGGCGGACCTGGTGGGCCTGTATCCGGCGCTGCGCAGGCCCTTCCCGGAGGAGGAGCGGCGGGCCGGGCTGGTGCGGATGGCCTCGGCCGCCGACCTCGGGGTGCTGCACGCGCTGGCGACGGCCCTCCCGGCGACGGCGGAGGAGCTGGAGTGCGCCCAGTGGTCGGCGCTGTGCGCCGAGGACGCCGGCCTGCTGGGCCCGGACCCGCTCGGCGAGCTGCGCACCGGACTGCGCGGGGCGTTCGGCGGCCTCGACGCGGACGCCGCCGACCGGTGCTGGGCGGAGGCCCGCGATGCCTTCGGGCGTGGCTCGGTCTCCTCGGCGCAGGAGGCCGTGGCCGCGACCTGGCGCTGGCGGGACGGGTCCGCGTACCCGCGCCTGGTACAGCTGTGCGGGCCTTCGGGCAGCGGGAAGAGCACCTTCGCCCGGACCCTGCCCGGGGTGGACGCGTACATCTGCCTGGACGACCTGCGCGGGGCCCGGGGTGCGCGCGCCGACCAGCGGGCCAATCCGGAGGTGCTGCGCGAGGGCCTGGAGCGGCTGGACCGCGCCCTGGCCGCCGGGGGCACGGTGGTCTGGGACGCCACCTCCCTGACCGAGCAGCAGCGCGGCCTGGCCGGTGCGGTCGCACGGCGCCGCGACGCCCTGGTCACGCGGGTGGTGATGCTGGTCGGGGAAGCGGAACTGGCGCGGCGCAACGCCGTACGGCCGCATCCCGTGCCGGAGCCCGTACTGGCCGCACAGCTGCGGCGGTTCAGCCCGCCCCACCCGGGGCAGGCGCACCGGACCCGGTACGTCGGGGCGGGCGGCACGGTCGAGGACACCGCCGGCTCCCTCGGGCCGGCCGGCGAGGGGGACGATCTGTAATGCGCACGAGTGAGCAGCTCTACCACCAGGTCCGCTGGGACCCCCGGTTCGACCCGGCACGGTTCACGCTCGGCCTGCTCCAGCGCGGGGCCGCGCCCAAGCGGGTGCCGCTGCCCTCCTTCGTGCCCGGCGGCGACATCCCCTGGCACCGGGTGCTGTTCGTCGAGGCCGACGGCGAACTGGTGTGGGACCGGGCCACCGGCGTCGACCGGATCGACTCGACGGGAGCCGGGCGGGTGCGCGAGCGGCGGCTGCTGTCCGCCCCGTTCTTCACGGCGAGGACCCCGCACGGCTGGGATCCGGCGGCCGGCTGCTGGCGGCCGGTCCAGCCCGGTCCGGACGGGCCGGGTCAGCACCCCGCGGCGCGCGTGCGGCTGCTGACCTGGAACACCCTGTGGGACCGGTACGACGCCCCGCGCATCGTCACCGCCCGGCGCAGGCCGATGCTGCTGGCGGACCTGGCGGCGGCCGACGCGGACGTGATCGCGCTCCAGGAGGTCGAACCGGCGCTGCTGGCCCTGCTGCTGGCCGAGCCGTGGGTACGGGCCGGCTACACCGTGGGCACCGATCCGCAGGGCGAGGACGTCCCGGACCACGGGCTGCTGGTGCTGAGCCGGCTGCCGGTGCGGGAGGCGGGGCTGCACGCGCTGGGCCGGCACAAGGCGGTCACCGCCGTCACCGTGGACACCGCGGGCGGGCCCCTGGTCGTCGCCGCGACGCACCTGACCAGCGACCACACCGAGAACGGCGCCGGCCGGCGGGAGGCCGAACTGGCGCGGCTGGCCGAGGGGCTGGGCGGGATCGACGCCGGGGTCGCGCTGCTCGGCGACTTCAACGACGGCCGCTCCGGGGCCGAGGGGCCGGCCGCCGCGCTGGGGCTGCTGGACGCGTGGAACGACGTGCACGGGCCCGGGGACGACACCCCCACCTTCGACCCCCGGGTCAACCCGCTGGCGGCGGTGTGCTCGCTGTCGGGGCGGGCCGCCCGGCTGGACCGCATCCTGCTGCGCCCCTCCGGCGGGGCGCGGGTGCGGCAGGCGGCGCTGCGGGGTGATTCCCCGGGCCCGCAGGGGCTGTTCGTCTCCGACCACTTCGGGGTGGAGGCAACCGTGGAGTACGCGGCACCGGACGCGGGGACCGCGCGGTGCGGCGTACCGGCGACGGCCCGGACGGCGGTGGCGTGGTTGGCCCCGCACGACCCGGTGGTCGGGGAGCTGCGCCGGGCGCACGACCCGCAGGCGGACCGCTGGCCGGCGCACGTGAACCTGCTGTTCGGCTTCGTGCCGGAGTCCTCCTTCGAGGAGGCGCTGCCGCTGCTGGCGGAGGTCGCGGCCGGGACGGAGCCGTTCGCCGCCCGGCTGGAGGGGGTGCGGTCCTTCGGGCACCGGGAGGACGCCACGCTCTGGCTGGACCCGGCGGCGGGCGCGGACGGTGACGCGCCGTGGCAGGAGCTGCGCCGTGCCCTGGCCGACCGGTTCCCGGGCTGCCGGGGCCGCGCGGAGGGCTGGACCCCGCACCTGACGCTGGGCCGCAGCACGGATCCCCGGCGCGCGGAGCGGGAGTTCGCGGAGCGGCTCGGGCCCGGCCGGCGTACGGCGCGGGTCGGGGAGCTGGCGGTGCTGTCGCGGCGCGGGGACGGGCCGATGCGCGTCCGCGCCGTGGTGGAGCTGGGCACCGGCGCGGTGCGGTGGACGCGGCCCGCGGCCCCGGCGGGGGACGCCGAGGTACCGGGCGCGGCCGGGGAGCTCGCGGCGCGGATCGCGGCGGCCCTCCCCGAGGGCCTGGTGCGGACGGCGGGTTCCCGCAGCATGGGCTGCGCGCTGCCGGGGGCCGACCTGGACCTGGTGGCCGTACTGCCCGGGCGGGTGGACACCGCCGGGGTGCGGGCGCGGGTGGCGGCCGCGCTGCCGGAGGCGCAGCGGCTGCGCGAGGTGACGGGCGCGCGGGTGCCGGGGCTGCGGCTGCGCGCGTCCGGGCTGGACGTGGACCTGGTGCTGGTCGGCGCCGGGGAGCTGGACCCGGGGCGCGCGGTGGCCCGGCGGGCGGAGCTGGGCGAGGCGGCGGCCGTGGCGCTGAGCGCCCTCGACGACGCCGACGCGGTACGCGGGTCCGTGGGCGCGGAGCACGCCGCTTTCGCCGGTCTGGCGCGGGAGGTCAAGGCGTGGGCGCGAGCGCGGGGCCTGGACTCGGCGCCCTTCGGCGGGCTGCCGGGGCTGGCCTGGGCGGTCCTCGCGGCCCGGACCGTCCGGGAGGCCCGGGACCTCTCCCCGGCCGCGCTGCGGCGGGAGTTCTTCGGGACCTGGGCCGCCTGGGACTGGAGCGAGCCGGTGTCCCTGCTCCCGGCGGGCGGGACGGGCCGCTCCCCGGACCCGGTGACGGTCCTGACCCCCTGCGCGCCGGTCCGCAGCTGCACCGCGCAGGTGGGGCCGGGCCTGCGGGACCTGCTGGTCCAGGAGCTGTACCGGGCCTGGGAGGTGCTGGAGGCCGAGCCGGACGGCCTCGGCCGGCTGCTGTCGCCGCCGCCGCTGCACCGACGGCACGCGGCGTGGGCGGTGGTGACCGTACGGGGCGGTGCGGCCGGGGAGTTCGAGGAGCGGCTGGGCCGGGCCAGGGGCCGGCTGCGGGCGCTGCTCGCCGGGCTGCCGGGGGCCCACGCGTGGCCCCGGCCCTTCGAGCGGACCGCCACCCTGGCCCGCTACGCCGTCGGTCTGGGCCCGATCCCGCCGGACGCGGCCGCCCTGGCCGCGTTCGCCGGGCCCTGGGCGGCGTCCCTGCCGGGTGTGGAGGTCGCCTGGAGGGCGTCGGGGGAGGTCCCGGACCTGGCGTGAGGGGACGCGCGGCCCGGTGCGCCCCGCGGCCCGGCGCGTCGTGAGGGGCGGCCCTCGTTTCACACCTCGATGACGATCTTGCCCGCGGTGTGGCCCTCCTGGCTGAGGGCGAAGGCCGCCGCGAGCTCGGAGAGCGGGAACGTCCTGGCGACGGTGACCGTCAGGCGGCCCTCGTCGGCGAGGCGGCCCAGGGCCGCGAGGTCCGCGGAGTCGGGGCGGACCCACATCCACTGGCCGCCCGCCCCCAGGACCGCGTGGTCGGCGATGGAGGCGTGGCGTCCGCCGTCGGCGAGGACGGCGCGGGTGACGTCGACGACGCCCCCGACGAAGTCGGCGACCACGGTGGCGCCCTCGGGGGCGAGGGCGCGGACGCGTTCCGTCAGTCCGTCCCCGTAGGCGACGGGTTCGCAGCCGAGCTCGCGGAGCCGGTCGTGGTTGCGCGGGGAGGCGGTGCCGATGACCCGGGCGCCGATGGAGGCGGCGATCTGGACTCCGAGGGAGCCGACACCGCCGGCCGCGCCGTGGATGAGGACCGTGTCGTCCTTGCCGGTGCCGAGACGGGTGAGCAGCTGGTAGGCGGTCAGTCCGGCCAGCGGCAGGCCCGCCGCCTGCCGCCAGTCGAGGGAGGCGGGCTTGGCCGCGAGGCAGCGTACGGGGACGCTGACGAACTCGGCGAAGGTCCCGCCGTGCACCCAGTCCTTGCGGGCGTACCCCATGACGGCGTCGCCCACCGCGAACTCGGGGGCGTCGATGCCGACCCGCTCGATGGTGCCGGACACGTCCCAGCCCGGGACGACGGGGAACACGGCGTCCATCAGGCCGTCCAGCCCACCCGCCATGATCTTCCAGTCGACCGGGTTGACCGCCGCGCAGCGCACCCGGACGAGGACCTCACCGGGCGCGACCTTCGGCACGGGCAGACGGGTCTCGGCGAGCACCTCCGGCCCGCCGTAGGTCTGGTACGCCATCGCCCGCATGGTGTCCTCGGTGTCCTGCGACATGGATACGGCCTCTCCTCGAATCCGGACCGGCGGAATCGCCCCTGGGTTCCATCCCATCACGGGAGGCCGCCCGCGCCGCCGAGCGCAACGCCGCCGCGGGGCCGGTGCGGCAGCGGCGGGCCGCGCGGGTCTGCGGGCGGCGCGGCCCGGCGGGCTCACTCGTACTCGGTGCCTCCCTTGCGCGTGAGGTAGGCCGGGCTGACCGCCTTCGCGATGGCCCGGCCGCCGAGCACCGGGCTGTACCGCTCGGCCGCCGGCCGGATGACGACCCCCTCACGCAGGTGCAGGCCCCGCCCGGAGACGGTCTCCCGGCCGCTCGCCAGTTCCAGTACCGCCTCCAGGTCGTACGGCCCTTCGAAGAGCCTGGGAACCAGCGGGAGTTCGCCGTCCGGGAACACCTCTTCCGGGTCCAGCCAGCGCACCCGGCCGTCGATCTCGGCGGCCACGTCGAAGACGGCGTACCCGGGCGGCGCGTCGGCCGTCGCGGCGTGGACCCCGTACGCCAGGTCCTGCACCCCGGCCCCGTACACCTCACCGAAGACGCCGACCCGGCTCGCGCCCAGCCGCTCGGCCAGCCGGGCCGCGGCCCGCGCCGCGCCGTGGCCGCGTACGGCGCGCCAGTAGACGTTGCGCCCGTCCTCCTTGAGCGCCAGCCCCTTGGCGCCGACTCCCTTGGAGGAGACCAGGACCCGCTCCTCCCCCGCGACGTAGGTCAGCAGGCAGGCCGTGCCGTGGAGCTTCTCCGTCAGGACGACCGGCTCGCCCTCCTCGAAGATCCGCGGGTAGCGCTGGAGGTTCTCGATGTCCACCCACGGCAGCAGGTCGGGCGCCGCCTCGACCTCACCGGCCATCGTCGTGGGGACGGGCGGCGACCATTTGACGATGCCCAGCGCCTCCGCGAAGTCGGTGCCCTCCTCGGCCGCGCCGGCCAGGTCCGTCCCGGCCAGCGCGCGGGGCAGGCAGACCAGGCCCTGGGAGAGCTCCCCGCGCAGCCGGACCGCCTTGACCCGGTCGTGGGAGCCTCCGGCGAGGCGGCCCGTCAGGCCCAGCTCCTCGATCAGGGCGGCGGGAAGGACCGCCTGTTCGGGTATGTAGAGGGCGAAGTCGCCCGTCCGGTAGGCGCCTTTGGCGACGACGGCGCGGTAGAGGCCCACCTGGGCCAGCTCCAGCGCGTCGGCGTTGGGATGCTCGTGCACGGTCAGCTCTTCCACGGTGACTCGCAGGGTGGACATGGGCGCCTCCTGGCGGACGGGACGGGTTCGGATGTCCCGGCCACTTTCGGCGCCGCCATTTCCGCTGGTCCAGCGGATTTTCCGGGTGTTAGCCTGCCCGCGCGGAACCCATCCGCCTTTGTCCGTACGGAGGTTCACATGCCACGTCGTCCCGTCACGGTCGTCACCGGAGGCAGCCGTGGCATCGGCGCCGCGACCTGCGTGCGCCTCGCCGCCGACGGGCACGACCTGGTGCTCGGCTACGCGCGCGACGGTGCGGCTGCCGAGGCGACCGCCGAGCGCGTGCGGGCGGCGGGCGCGCGGTGCGTGACCGTACGCGGGGACACCTCCCACGAGGACGCGGTGGAGCGGCTCTTCGACATCGCCGGGACGGAACTGGGCCCGGTCACGGGGCTGGTGAACAACGCCGCGGTGACCGGCCCCCTGGGCCGGCTCGCCGAGGCCCGGACCGAGGACCTGCGGCGGGTGGTGGAGGTGAACCTGCTCGGGTACCTGCTCTGCTGCCGCCGGGCCGCCCGGGACATGGCGCGCGGTGGCGGCGGCGCCATCGTGAACGTCTCCTCGACGGCCGCGACGACGGGCAGCCCCGGGGAGTACGTCCACTACGCGGCCACCAAAGCGGCCGTCGACGCGCTCACCGTGGGCCTGTCCAAGGAGCTGGGTCCGGACCGCGTCCGCGTCAACGGGGTCGCGCCGGGCATCATCGAGACCGGCATGCACGCGGCGATGGGCGACCCGGACCGCCCGGCCAAGGCGGCCCCGGGCATCCCGTTGGGCCGGCCCGGGCAGCCGGAGGAGATCGCCGGGGCCATCGCCTGGCTGCTGTCCGAGGACGCCTCGTACACGACGGGGGCGGTGCTGCGGGTCTCGGGCGGGCGGTGAGCCGGGCCGGGGCTCCGGCCGGGGCACCGCATTCGCCTGCGTCCCGCCGCTCCTGTCGCTTCCGCCGCTCCCGGCCTCAGCCGAAGACCGCCCGGGTGGCCGGGCCGTAGACGCCGATCGGGTCGCCCTTGATGTCCCGGTCCCGCTGGAGCTGGGCGACACCGCGCTTGGTCTGCCCGTCGTAGACCCCGGTCACCCGTACGTACGTGAACCCCTGCCCGTACAGCCGCTCCTGGAGGGCGCTGACCTCGGGCCCCTTGTCCCCCGGGCGCAGGGTCCCGGAGGTCCCGGCCGGCTGCCTCGCGGAGCCGGCCGGCCCCGGGGTCGCGGGGGCCGTCGGCTTCGCCGAGGACGCGGACGCGCTGGGGGTGAGCCGGGAGGCGGAGCCCGAGGGCGCCGCCGTCGCCGCCCGGCTCCGCACGTCGGAGTCCCCCGCACCCGGGCTGCGGGCGGGCAGGGCGGGCAGGGCCAGGTCGGGCCGGCCCGCGGCCGGCGCGGGCTCCGGTTCGGGCGCGCTCACCAGGAACGCCAGGGCGCCCGCCCCGGCCAGCGCCAGCAGGGCGAGGGCGGTCAGCGGCAGCCGGCTCTTCCGCCGCGCGGGCGTGCGGCGGTGTCCCGCGGCGACCGGAGCAGCGGCCGGGGCCGCGGGCGGCACGGGCGGCAGGGGCTGGGTCGTGTCCGCCCGCCCGGCCGGCTCCGGGAGCTCCGGGCCGGACGGCCAGGCGGGGTAGGCGGAGCCGGACGGGTCCTCCGGCACGGCGACGTAAGGGCGCACGAACAGGTGGTCGTCGGGCTCGGGCCCGCTCTCATGGGGGTGTGGGGACACGGTTGTCTCCGGGCGCGGACGGGGGCCGGTGCGGCGGTGCGGAACCGGCCCCCGTCCAGCCGGTCAGGCCCTGCGCCGCCGGGCGGCAAGGGCCGGGCCCGCCCCCTGGGCCGGCACGGTGAACGGGGCGCGGGCGGATATCGGCATGGGGGACTTCTCCGAAGTGCGGCTCATTCGGTGACTCTTGAGCGGACTCTCGCCGTCCGCCGCCGCTTCGTCAAGCCGGGTGTCCGTTCCGCCCCATGCGTCCGTTCTGGTCAGGCAGCGGGTCGGCGGCGGGGGCGGAGGCGGCCGGCCCGTGGTCGGGGGGTCCCGCCGGAGGGACCGCCGTCCCCCTCCCCGTCCGCGTCCCGGCGGGTGGCGACCGCCACCGTCAGGGCGGCCGCCAGCATCAGCGCCGCGCCGGTGAGCGGGGCCGCCGGCACGGAGACGCCGTCCACCACGAGCCCGCCGGTGAGGGCGCCCGCCGCGATGGCGAAGTTGAACATGGCCACCATCAGGGACGAGGCCGCCTCGGCGGCCAGCGGCGCGGCCTGGAGCATCCAGCGCTGCAGGCTGACGGAGACCCCGCCGTAGACCAGGCCCCAGACCAGCAGCAGCGCGGTGCCGGCGAAGGCCCCCGGCAGGACGGCGATCAGCGCCAGTACGGCGGTGAGGGTGGCGCTGACGGTCAGCAGCGTACGGCGGGCGTCGCGCGGCCCGGCCAGGAAGTTGCCCGCGACCCCGGCGAGGCCGTAGCCGAGGAGCAGGGTGCTGACCAGGCCGGAGTCGACGCCGGAGACGTCCCGCAGGATCGGCCGCACGAAGGTGTAGGCGGCGAACTGTCCGGTCACCACCAGGAAGGTGACGATCACTCCGGCCCGGACCCCGTGGTTGCGGCGCAGCAGGGCGGGCAGTTCGCGGAAGGTGACGGGCCCGGCCGGGGGCAGCGCGGGGAGCAGCAGGAACAGGGCGACGGCCGTGAGGGCGCCTAGGACGCCGACGGCGGCGAAGGCCGTGCGCCAGCCGCCCAGTTCACCGAGGAGGGTCCCCGCGGGAACGCCGAGGACCGAGGCGGTCGGCACCCCGCCGAAGATCAGGGCCGTGGCCCGGCCGGCGTGGTGCGCGGGGACCAGCCTGACGGCGAGCCCGCCCGCGATGGCCCAGAACCCGCCGACGCTGACGCCGACCAGGACCCGGGCGGCCAGGACCACGGTGAAGTCCGGGGCGTACGCGGCGGCGAGGTTGGCGACGGCCATCAGGGCGATCAGCACGCACAGCACGTGCCGCCGGTCCGTCCGGGCGGCTCCGACGGTGACGAGGGGCGCGCACAGGCCCGCGACGAGCCCGGGGACGGTGACCATCAGCCCGGCGGTGCCGTCGGACACCCCCAGTGCGGCCCCGACGGGGGTGAGCAGCCCGATCGGCAGCAGCTCGGAGGTGATCAGGCAGAAGATCCCCAGCGAAACGGCGCCCACGGACGCCCACCCCCGCGCGGAACCCCGCCCGCCGGCGGCCGGAGGGCCGGGGTCCGCCGGGCGCGGGGCGGGCGTCGGGCCGGGTTCGGGCCTCGGGGCGGGGTCCGCCGGGGTGGGCGTCGCGCCCGGTTCGGGTGTCGGGGTGGGGGCGGGCGTCGCGCCCGGTTCGGGTGTCGGGGCGGGGGCGGGAACGCTGGACGCGGCTGGTTCGGTCATGCTCGGCACTCCGTACGGCGGGCGGGCGGTGACGGGCACGGCGGCACCGGGCCCCGGGGGTCGCGCCTCCCCCGTCGCCCGCACTGCCGTACCGTGCCGGTCGCGGTGCCGCCCATTCTGCGACCGCCGGGGCCGCTCCCGGCCACCCCCTGAAGGATCGATTCGGCAACATCCGGGTCCGTCCCTCCGCCGCCCCCGTCACCCGGACGCGTGAGCGCCGGGATCCGGCCGGCCCGGACTACGGCATGGTGGTCGGATGCAGTTACGCCGGGCCACCCTGCCCTTCTCCCTCCTCGCGCTCCTCGCCAGCGCCGGCTGCGTCTCCGTGGGGCCGGAGTCCGGCGTGCCCGGTCCGGCACGGGGGTCCGTGCCGCCCGTGGACGCCCCGGACTCGCCGGACTCCCCGGACTTCACCGGAGCCCACCACGCCCACGATCCGCCGCCGGAGCTTCCCCTTCCCCTGGGCGAGGTCCCCGATTCCGGCGCCGAGCCGGACCCGCGGGTGCCGCCGCCCGCCCGCCGGGCCCGCCCGGCCCCCGAGCGGCCCGCCAAGCCCGCCGCTCCCCGGCACGCACGGCCCCCCCAGCCGGCCCCGCGCGTGCCGCGCCCGGTGCGCGGGGAAGAGCTGTGCGAGGCGGCGGAGGGGACCGTACCGCCGTCCATCGTGGACCTGTGCGTGCGCCAGTACGGCCGCTGACCCCCGGGCAGCGGGTGTCCCCGGTCCCTCAGGGTGCCGCCGGCACCCTGAGGGACCGGCGGCGGTCGCGGACGGCCGCACAGCGCCGGGCGGTGCCCCGGCCGGCGGTGCGCAGCCTGCGCACCGCGCTGTGCCCGCGACGGCTCCACTCGGCGCGGGGCAGCCCGGCGCGCTGGCCGCCGCCGGTCATCAGGGCGTTGACGGGGGCGTGCGGGTCGGCGGCGACCCCCTTGGCGATCAGGACGCCGACGACGAGCGGAACCAGCGCGACGGCCAGCGCGGAGCCGGCGGCGGTGACGTGCCCGAGGCGGGGGCGGGCGGGTCCGGGTGCCGAAGTGTTCATACCGGCATTCCAGCAGCGGCGGCCCGGCGGGGAATCGGGGCGGATACTCAGGCCGTTGGTCATGGAGTACTCAGACGGCGGGGGTGGAGGGGTGACGGAACCCCGGGGCATGGGCTTCGAGCCGGCGACCGGCGACGGCCCGGAGCCGTCCGGTACCGGGCGGGCCGCGGAGGTGCGCACGGCGTACGAGGGGCTGCTGCAGATCCGGCGGCTGCTCGCCGGCGGGACGGCGGTCCCGGCGCCCTGGGAGCTGCGGGCGGCGGCGCGCGCCGTGGCCCTGGTCCTGGAGGCGGCCGGCTTCCCGCCGTCGGCGGTGGACGGAGCGGGGCGGCGCGTGCGGACCGGGTACCGGGTGGTGCCGGACGCGGACCGGGTGGAGGTGACCTGGGCGGGCCCGCCCGGTGGCGGCGCGGCCCTGGAGGAACAGGAACGGCTGAAGGCCTGCGCGGCGGAGCTGGAGCGGCACGGCTGGGACTGCCTGCTCTACCGCGGCCCCCGCGGCCGCCGCTTCCTGGAGGTGGAGGCGCCGGGCGGCCGGGGCACCCCGTGAGGGGCGGCCCCGGCCGTCGGCGACAATGCCGTCATGACCCGCCACACCGGTACCGCGATCTCGGCCTTCGGGGTCCTCGCCTGTTCGGTGCTCCTCGTCGGAGCCGTTCACGACTACCGCACGGGGGCGTCGCCCCTGTGGATCGCGGCCGGTGTCCTGCTCTTCCTGGGGGCCGTGTGGACGCTCGTCCGGGACGTGCGGCGCTCGCGGGCGTCGGCCTGACCCGCGGCGGGGCCTTCGCCCGCCCGGTGACGGGCGACGGCCCGGGGGCTCGCGCTCCGCGGCGTCCCGGACGCCGTGGAGCGCGGCCCGCGGCCTACGGCGCCCCGAAGGTCAGCCGTAGCTGCGGCGTCCCCTCGTTCGCCGCCGCCTCCGAGGACCACAGCCACAGCGCGTCGGTCCCGGTGCTGGTCAGGGCGAGGCTGTACGAGCCGCCCAGGGCGCCCGCGACGGCCGCCGTGTTCAGCCCGGTGGTGTGGACCGCCGAGCCGTCCGGGATCCCGGCGAAGCCGCCCAGTGCCGGGGCGCCGGTGCCCGGGCGGTTGCCGTACGTGGTCCCGCCCTCCGACCAGGCTCCGGTGACGGGGACGACCGAGACGGTGTCGGTGGTCCCGGCGCCGGCCATGGTGCTGGTCTTCACGCTCAGCGCGGCCGACTTGAGGACCTTCCCGGCGGGCGCGGCGGGCAGGTCGAAGCGCAGGTAGCTCGTGTACAGCGAGGTGCCGCGCACGGCGAGGGACCCGGAGGTCCCGTAGTTGGTGCCCGGGGCGCCCGCGTTGGCGTACGTGTCCTCGGCCGCGGTCAGCTGGACGACGGAGTCGGCCGGGGCGGAGGCCAGGGCGTGGTGGTTCTGCACCTGGGCCGCGCTCAGGACGCCCGGGTAGACGGCGGTCTCGTCCAGCCGGCCCGCCCAGTGCTCGCTGGCGGGACGGTCCGGCCAGCCGCCGAGGCCGTCGAAGCCTGTGCGCCAGTAGCCCGTGAAGTTCTCGTGGGTGGTGACGTTCAGGGTGCCCTTCTGGACTCCGTCCACGTACAGGGTCATCCCGCCGGGGCCCTGGGTGGCGACGACGTGGTGCCACTTGTCGTCGTTGTAGGCGGCGGCTGTGGTGATGGTGCGGGTGGCTCCGGTGTAGACGCCGTAGACCAGCCGGCCGTCATTGGTCATGTAGATGTGCTTGTCGTACCGATTGCTGCCGCTGGTCTGCTGGTTGCCGAACCCGACGAGCTTGCCGCCGCGGGTGGTGTTCGTCCTGAACCAGGTCTCGATGCTGTAGGTGCTCCCCACGCTCTGCCGCCGGTCGCCGTAGACGTGCGTGTTCGTGCCGTCGAAGCCGATCGCGGTGCTCGCGCCGCCCACAGCCCCCGGCGACTGGCGCAGGGCCGGGCCGTTGTGGTGCACGCCCGCCTGGTCGCCGGCGGCCGAGGAGTCGGCCGCGTACGGGAGGACCGCGTCGTCGTAACGCCAGTACAGCTGGGCGCCGTCCGCGCGGACCCGGCTCGGGTAGGCCTCGGCCGATGCCGGGAGCGTCACGCTCGCCGGAGCGGAGGGGGCGCTGACGTTGCCCGCCGCGTCGGTGGCCGTCACCCGGTAGGTGTACGTCTGGCCGGCCTGGGCCGTGGTGTCGGTCCAGGAGGCCTGCGGCCGCTTGAAGAACAGCGAGTCGGCGGTCACCGTGCCGGCCGGGGTCGCCGAGCCGTTGCGGTAGATCCGGTAGGTGAGCGCGCTGTCGTCCAGGTCGAGACTGGTGCGCCAGCGCACCTGGACCTCGGCCGGCCCGAACGCCGCGGCGCTCGCCACGGGAACGGTGGGCGCGCCCGTGTCGTTGACGGAGGAGAAGCGGGTCAGGCTCTGCTGCGCCGCCCCGTTGACGGTGGTGAATTCGCCGCCCACCCACAGGTAGGGGACGCCCGCCTTGGAGCCGACGGCCATCACGCGCGGGCCGATGCCCTCGCCGATGCCGTCGTTGGTGTCGGGCGACCATCCCAGCTTGCCGGTGCTGGTGGTCGGCTGGGCCAGCAGGTGGTGGCGCTGTCCGTCGGGGAACTCGCCCACGCTGGAGCAGTCGTGCGCGTGCGAGGCGCTGTAGAGCACGTTCTGGTACGGCAGGACGGCCTGGGTGGCGCCCAGGCAGGTGTCGCGCCAGCGCTGGCCGAAGCCGGCCAGGTCGAGGGCGATCCGGCCGTCGAAGACACCGCCGCCGGTGCCCTCGTTGGCGGTGTAGAAGCCGGTCGCGTCGGCGGCGATGTCCTTGACGACCGAGTTGGTCTCGATGAAGCCGGCGTAGGACTTGGTGAGGGCGCCGCTGGCGGCGTCGACGACGGCGAGCGCGTGGGTGTCCGTCCCGTTGACCCGGAAGAAGTCGCCGCCCAGCAGTACGTTCTTGCCGTCCGGGGTGACCTCGACGGCCCGCCCCGGCTCGTCGGCGTCGGCCCTGAAGGGGCGCAGTGCGCCGTCGGCGGCCGCGACGGCCGCGAAGTGCCCGCGCGGCTGGCCCGCGACGGTGAGGAAGTCGCCGCCCGCGTAGACGGTGTCGCCGGTGACCGCGACGGCCCGTACGGTGGCCGCGAAGGCCGGGCGGAAGGCCGGCTTCACGGTGCAGGTGGCCACGTCGATGGCGGCCATGCTGGAGACGGGGGTGCCGTTGACCGCGCCGAAGTAGCCGCCCGCGTAGAGCGTCTTCTTGTCCGGTGACACGGTGAGCGCGCGGACGGTGGCGGTGCCGCTGCCGACGGTGAAGGACAGGTCACAGGAGGTCGGGGCGCCCGTCGCCGCGTCGAGCGCCGCGAAGTTGACCGCGGGACGCTCGCTGCCGCCGGCTCCGGCCGGCGGGCGTACGGCGGAGAAGGTTCCGCCGACGAAGACGGTGCCGCCCGCCTCGGCGAGGGCCCAGACCACCCCGTTGGGCTGCCAGGTGGGCAGCGGGTCGGCGGTGAAGGCCACGGGCGGGGTGATGGCCGCCGCCTGCGGGACGAGGCCGAGGCCGACGACCGCGCCGGTGCCGGCCAGTGACAGGGCGAGAGCGGCCGCCAGGCCTCTGGATCTACGCATGAACCCCCCAGTTCGTTGTGCGTCGCACCGCTGTACCGCAGAGGTACCGGTGTTCTTCCGTACGGGCGCACCCTAGGACGGATCGCCTTCCCGAGCAGCAGACTTGACGCATCGGATGTCGAACGCGCCCCGTCGCAGCGGGCGTTGGGGCCGCCGATGGAGCGGGACGACGGGAGGGGCCGCGCCCGGGAGGCGGAACGGGCCGGGGGGAGGGGTCGCGTCCGGAGGCGTCAATTCCGGGAAGCACGGGCCATCCCTTTCACACGCGGTCACCTGGCAAAAACCGCCCCGCGCGGGGCCGTGCGCCTCTACCGTGCCCTGAGGGGCAGGGCCGGTGACGGGAGGGCGGGGCTGATGGACGACGACGAAGACATGCGGCTGGCGAGGATCACCCCGGAGATATCGCGCCGCACCCTGGCGATGCTGCGCGGCCTCGCCGGACTGGAGCCGCCCGAGCAGGTGCCGGAGGACGCCATGACGGTCGCCGACGCGATCCTCGACGACCACGGCACGGACGGCCTGCGGGTGCTGGTGATGACGCTGGCCGCCTGGGCGACGGCGCAGATCGAGAACGTCGCGGAACTGAGCGGGCGCAGCCACGAAGCGGTGCTCGACGCGATGGAACTGGCCTGCCTGGAGGCCAACGCCGAGGAGTAGCGGCGACAGCCACCGGAAGGGTTTTTCCGCCCGGGAGCGGGCGACGCTCCGGGGCGACCCGGGCCGCCGCCCGCCACCCTCGGTGGACGGCGGGCGACCCACGGTGCCCGCACCGCCGCACGTCCCCATCCGGGCCCCGGTCGGGCGACACTGGGGGAACAGAGGCGCGTGGGGGGTCGCGATCGGAGGCCGTCATGAGCACACCTTCCCCCATCCGGATCGCCGCCGTGCTGTCCGCCGAGCACCGCGGCCGGCTGATGTCCCACGCCCGCGAGGTCAACCTTCCCGAAGGGGCCCGGCTCTTCGAGGAGGGCGCCCCGGCGCTGAGCTTCTGGATCGTGCGCTCCGGCACGGTGACCCTGGAGGTCCCGCTGCCCGGCCGCCGCCTCCCCGCCCCCGTCGAGAGCCTCGGCCCCGGGGAGCTCGTCGGCTGGTCGTGGCTGTTCCCGCCGTACGTGTGGCAGCTGAGCGCCGAGGCCATGACCCCGGTGCGCGCCTACGAGTTCGACGGGGCGACCGTCCGGATGCTCATGGACGCCGATCCGGCCTTCGGCTCGGCGATCGGGCACTGGGTGGGCCGGGTCCTCGCCGTACGGCTCCAGCAGACCCGGACCCGGCTCCTCGACCTCTACTCGCCGCGCACGGCGGCGGGGCGCTGAAGGCGCGCGGTGAACTTGTCGGGGAGGGTGTTCGGCCGTTTCCCGGAATCCCTTTCGCGCTGGTCACCGCGAGGGGGGCCGGGCCGAGACGGCTGCGGACTGCGCTCACGCGCTTACGATCGGTGACGGAAAACAGCGGTACGTACGGGCGTTCCCGCCGCGGATGGGCCACACTCGCGTCCGCTATCCGAAGTACCGACCCCGAGGAGTGTTCGAAATGCGGTCCATCACCAGGAGTCTGGGACTGGCCTCCGGAGCAACGGCCCTCACCGCGCTCACCGCGCTGGCGGGGACCGGAGCCGCCGACGCGGCGCCGGCCGGAGCTCAGAGCCTGTACTCGCCGTCCGCGCTCGTGGTCAGCGTCACGGCCGGGGAGGACGCCGTCAACGGGACGGTACTGCGCGCGGCCACACTGGTGTGCGCGCCGCGGCCCGGCGGCACGCACCCCGACCCGGCGGCGGCCTGCGCCGAACTGCGGGCCACCGGAGCCTCGCTCGACGCACTGGCGGCACCCCGCCCCGACACCGCGTGCACCAGGGAGTGGAACCCGGTGACCGTCACCGCCGAGGGGGTGTGGCAGGGCCGGCGGCTGAGCTACACGTACACCTTCGGCAACCCGTGCGGGCTGCGCAGCACCACCGGCGTGCTCTTCGGCGTCTGAGGACCGCCGCTCCCGGGCCGGGCGGCGGCGCACGACCGCCGTCCGGCCCGGCGCCGGTCCCCGACGGTGCCGGTCAGCCCAGCTCGAGGCTGGTGATGCCGTACAGCCCGGCCAGCTCCACGTCCGGCGCCGGGCCGGTGTACATGCGGGCCGTCTCGAAGGAGGGGTCGAGCCCCAGCCCGGCCGCCACCGCGGCCGCGGGCGGGTTCGCGTCCGGCACGTCCAAGGCCACCTCACCGCGGGGGGCGTGCTCCGCGAGCCGCCGTACGAGGGCGGCGGCCACCTCGGGGGTGGCGGCGTAGAGCGGGCCGATGCGGGAGGCACCGCTGCACGGGCGGATCACGCCGAGGCCCTCGATCCGGCCGTCCCGCACGGCCGCGAGGGCCGTCCGGCCCGGCAGCGACACCCACGCGGAGAGGAAGGCGTCACGCGGCTCCGGGAAGAAGCGCCGGTCGTAGGCGGCGAGCCGGGCGAAGGGCAGCGAGCCGGCGTCGACGAACTCCACGCCCCCGTCCGCACCGTCCGCGCCGGCCCGTGGCGAGCCCTCGTAGCGCATGGTGGTCCAGGCGGAACGGAAGCCGGACTTACGGTAGTTGTCCTGCTGCTCGACCACCCCGTCCAGTCCGACGAGCCGCCCCTGGAGCCGCTCCATCCCGGCCCGCCACAGCCGGATGCCGTACCCCTGGCCCCGTACGTCGGGACGGGCGATGTAGAAGCCGATGAAGCCGAACCCGGTGCCGTAGCGAACGGCGGAGATGCACGCCACCGGCTCCCCGTCCCGGCGCCCGACGAGGAAGCCGTCCGGGTCGGCCACCGCGAAGGCGAACCGGTCGCTGTCTCCCGGGTTCCAGCCCTCCAGGTCCGCCCAGTTGCGCAGCAGTTCCATGTCGGCGGCGCCCGCGCCGGTGATCTCGAATCCCGTCATGGCCGGTGTTGTACCAGAACGCCGGGGTGGGCGCAGGAGCGCTATCCGGCCGTCAGCAGCTCGGCGAGGGCCTGCGGCCCGACCGCCGGGTGCAGGTCGCTGACCTGGCCGTCGCCCACCTCGACGACCCGCCAGACCCCGTCCTCGCGCAGCGCCAGGTCGGTGGTGACGAAGCGGCAGCCGAGCGCCCGGACGGCCTGCCGGACCGGTGCGAGGGCGGTGCCGGGGAGTGCGGCGGCGTGCTCGGGGTGGTGGTCCGGGTGGTCCGGGTGGGGGGTCACCAGCCGCGGTTCCCCGTCGCGCCACCAGACGCGGACCTCGGGACCGGTGAAGCGCTCGAAGGCGCGCAGGACGATCCCGCCCGCGAGGAACTCCCCCTGGAGCTGCACGAAGCGGCTCACCACGCGGTGGACGGCGGGGCGGTCGGCGAGGTCGGGGAGGTGGCAGGCCTCGTGCCACTCGTGCTTGCGGGACTTGACGTAGTCCTTGACGATGCCGGCCCCGGCCGGAAGGGACGCGGAGAGGGCCGCGAGCCGGTCCCCGTCCGGGGTCTCTCCCGGCGCGGCGGGCAGCCAGCGGCTGACGGGGGTGAGCGCGGCGAACGTCTCGTACCAGCCGGGGAGTTCATGGGCCCGCCGGTAGGCCGCGGGGCTGACGGCCAGCAGGGCGCCGCGTCCGCGCAGGGCCGCGTCGAGGTCGGCGTACCGCTCGGCGGGGACCATCCAGCCCCGGTACCAGACGGCTCCGGCCCCGGCGGGGACCCGGGCCACCGCCCGCTCGGCGTCCCCGGCGAGCAGGGCGTCGTGGTCGACGAGGGCGACGGTCCCGCCGGCGGTGCGCAACTGCCGGGCCTCGGCCGCGAAGTGGGTGTCGGCCCGGCGTTCGTGCAGCGGGTCGTGGCAGTACAGGACGGTGGTGGTCGCGTTCACTCCCCCACGATAGTGATCAGCCCGCGCAGATCACGTCGTCCAGCACGATCGGCCGGGAGTCGAGGCGGACGTACGCGGTGAAGGTGTCGGTGAAGCCGGAGTCCCAGGTGGTGGTGACGGTGGCCCAGCCGACTCCGGCGGTATGGGCGACCGTGGCCGGGCCGATGCCGATGTCCTGCGGGACGCCCCGGGCGCAGAGCACCACGTCGGCGTCCGGGCTGTGGGCCTGCTTCTCCTTCAGCTGCTGCGAGACCCGCTGGCTGCGGTCGAGCGCGGAGGGGCCGTGGTCCCCGTAGAAGGCGGTGAGGAAGCTGGTGATGTCCTCGGCGGTGTGATGGCGCTGGAGGGACCAGCGGGGCACGGGGTCGGCGAGGGCGGCCGCCGGAACCGACGACGCGATCAGCGGGAACAGGGAGGCGGACAGTGCGAGCAGCACGGCGCCCGGGCGGTACGGGATGAGCGTCATGTCCGGTTTGTAGCCGCCCGCCCGCTCCAGTCGGCAGGGGCGCGGCGCGGGCTCACTCCGGTGGGCGCGGAGATTCACCGCAGAAACGACTCTCCTCATGCGCCGACCGGCCCCGGGGGGCAGCGCCGACGGGCCCCGCGGAGGCAGCGGCCTGCGATCGGGGCGTAATCCGGTCGCATGCGCGTGCGGGTTCTGTCTAGGGTCGGCCCATGGGGAAGCCGCTCGTCGCAGTGTTCAGTGGGGCCGGGATGTCGACCGATTCCGGGATTCCGGACTACCGGGGGCCCCAGGGGCTGTGGCGGCGCGACCCGGAGGCCGAGAAGCTCGTCACGTACGCGTACTACATGGCCGATCCGGAGATCCGGCGCCGGTCCTGGCTCATGCGCTCCGAGCTCTGGGCCCTTGAGCCCCGGCCGAACGCGGCGCACCTGGCGGTGGCCGAGCTGGAGCGCTCCGGCACCCCGGTGCGGGTGATCACGCAGAACGTGGACGGTCTGCACCAGCTCGCCGGGATGCCGGCGCGGAAGGTGTTCGAGCTGCACGGGACGGCGCGACAGGTGGTCTGCACCCGCTGCCACGCCCGGTCGGGCATGGCGGAGGCGCTGGCCCGGGTGGCCGCCGGGGAGCCGGATCCCGCTTGTCCCGCCTGCGGCGGGATCCTGAAGGCGGCGACGGTGATGTTCGGCGAGCGTCTCGACCCCGAGGTGCTCGCGCGGGCGGTGGCCGTGGCCAAGGGGTGCCAGGTCTTCATCGCCGCCGGGACCACCCTCCAGGTGCAGCCGGCCGCCTCGCTCGCCGGCATGGCGGCCGAGGCAGGGGCGCGCCTGATCATCGTCAACGCGGAGGAGACCCCGTACGACGCGCTGGCCGACGAGCTGATCCGCGAGCCGATCGGCACCGCCCTCCCGGCCCTCCTGGCCCGGTTCGCGTAACCCGGCCGGGCGAAACGGACCGCGCCGGGCGGGAGGGCCCGAAGCCGGGCCGGGCGAGACGGCCTGAGCCCGGCCGGGCTCACGCCGGGGACAGCTGTGCGGCGAGGCCGTCCAGGAGGAGGCCGAGGCCCAGCTCGAAGCCGCGGTCGTCGAGCGCGTCCAGGCCGGCGCCCGTGGCGGCCGCACCGCTGAGCGCGTCGGCCAGCGCCGGATAGTCGGGGCGGTAGTCGGCGGGGGTACGGCTGAAGCCCGCCGTGAAGGTCTCCAGCGCCGAGCCGAGGACCAGGTAGTCGACGGCGGCCGCCGCCTCGGCCGCCCTGGCCGGGGTGCAGCCCGCCCGCACGAGCGCGGCGAGCAGGGCGTCGTAGCCGCGCAGCGCCTTGTCGGCCTCGACCTGGCGCCGGGCCGCCGGGGCGATGGCGTTCGGGTGGCGGAGGTAGACCTGCCGGTAGCCGCGGGCGTAGGCGGCGATCCCCTCGCGCCACCGAGGGTCGTCCAGCGGGCTCAGGTCGATCTCCTCGTTGATCAGTTCCGAGACCGCGTCGAGCACGTCGTCCTTGGAGGCGACGTGGTGGTAGAGCGAGGCCCCGCGCACTCCGAGGCGGTCGGCGAGGGTGCGCATCTTCAGGGCCTGGGGGCCTTCCCCGTCGAGGAGTTCGAGGGCCGCCCGCGCGATGATCCCGCGGTTGAGCAGCGGCTGGTTGGGTCGGCCCACGGTGATCCCCCTCGTTTTCCGCCGCCAGGTTACCCGTAGGGAGGGGTTCCCAAGAGGTTCGGGCCGGGTTAAGGTCCCCGCATTCCCGATACCTAACGCCGTTAGATTTACGTTCCGGAGCGCTCCGGGCCCGCCCGGGTGCGGACGCCCGGCGTTCCCCCTCCTCCAGAGGTGCGCATGCCAGACCTTTCCCCCCTCGCCTCCGCCCCGGCCGCCCCGGCCGCCCCGCCGGACACCGATGCCGCCCGCCTGAGCGACCTGGGCTACCGGCAGGAGCTGAACCGCAGCCTCGGGGTCCTCGGGAACATCGCCATGGGCTTCGCCGTGGTCTCGCCCGTGGTCGCCCTCTACGCCGTCTCGATGGTCGGCACGATGATCGCCGGACCCGCCTGGGTGTGGGCGCTGCCGGTCGTCCTGCTCGGCCAGTGCCTGGTGGTCAACGTCTACTCCGAGCTGGCCTCGCAGTGGCCGCTGGCCGGCGGGCCCTACCAATGGGGCCGCCGGCTGCTCGGCCCGTCGTTCGGCTGGATGAGCGGCTGGGTGTGGCAGTTCGCGGTGATGTTCGGCAACACCACCGTGGCGTACCTGGCGGCCCCCTGGGTCTTCGCCCTCATCGGGGCCGTGCCCTCACCCGGCGCCCTGGTCGCCGTCGCCGCCGGGATCCTGGTGGCCTGCATGCTGGTCAACGCCTACGGGATCCGGATCCTGAGCTGGTTCGTCTCGCTGGGCATCGCCGCCGAGGCCATCGCCTCCGTGCTGGTCGGCTTCGCCCTGCTGCTGTTCTTCCGCGAGCACGGCTTCGCGGTGTTCACGCAGACCCTCGGCGCCGAGGCGCTGTCCGGCGGATCGGCCCCGATGGCCTTCCTGGCCGTCCTCGCGGTCGCCGGGTGGGGCTTCATCGGGTTCGACGCCTGCGTCTCGACCGCCGAGGAGACCAAGGACGCCGGGCGCCAGGTGCCGCGGGCCATGTGGTGGGCGCTGCTCAGCGTCGGCCTGGTCGTCGTCCTCAACGCGATGGCGGTCGCGCTGGCGCACCCGGACCCGCGGGCCGTCGTCGCCGGCGAGGACCTCGATCCGGTGACCACCGCCGTGGTCACCGCCTTCGGCTCCTGGTCCGACAAGCCCTTCGTGGCGGTGGTCCTGATCGGCTTCCTCGCCTGCGCCATGGCCTCCCAGGGCGGCGCCGCCCGCGGCGTGTACTCGCTGGCGCGGGACGGGGTGTTCCCCTTCTCCCGGCAGGTCCGCAGGGTCAACCGGCGCCAGGCCCCCATCGGCGGCCTGATCGCCTCCACCCTGGTCAGCTGCACCGGTCTGCTGCTCGGCCTGAACGCCACCGCCATCGGCAGCCTGATCGCCTTCGGCACGGCGGCCACCTTCCTGCCGTTCTTCCTCGTCACCCTGGCCGCGCTGATCGCCCGGCTGCGCGGTACGTGGGTCCCGTCGGGGCACATCCGGCTCGGGCGCAAGGGCACCTTCCTCAACGTCCTGGCCGTCCTGTGGACCGCCTTCGAGGTGGTCAACGTCTGCTGGCCACGGGCGATCCTGGCCCCGCCCGGAGCCCCCTGGTACCAGATCTGGGCCGGACTCCTCGGTACCGGCGCGGTCATCACCGCCGGCCTCGTCTACCTCGCCGTCAAGAAGCCGCAGGACACGCTGCGAGCGGCCCGGGCGCGCGAGGAGCAGGCGGCGGGCGCGCCCGCCGGCGAACTCACCGGCGAAACCCCCTGACCCGCGGCGGGTGTCCGGCGCACCGCCGCCGGACACCCGCCCGGCCCACGCGAAACCCCCCGACAGCACAAGGAGATATGTCATGCACCTGCCATGCATGAGCCGCCGCGGTTTCGGTGCCGCCGCCCTCGCGGCCGCCGCCCACCCCCTCTTCGCCGGTCCCGCCCCCGCCTTCGCCGCGGACGCGCGGACAAGGGGCGAAGAGCTCCACCACGCCCCTGCCGAATGGGAGCCCCACTCCGCCTGCGTCATGGCCTGGCCCTGGGACCGGACGACCGGATGGGGCGCACTGCTCGGCGACGTCCAGGACGAGGTCGCCGGCATCGCCCGGGCCGTCGCCCGTTTCGAGCCGGTCGTGATGGTCGCCGAACCCGGACAGGCGGCCCAGGCGCGGGCGCGGTGCGGCAGCTCGGTCACGGTGACCGAGTACCCCGTCAACGACTGCTGGGCCCGCGACACCGGCCCCGTCTTCACGGTGAACGACGCGCGGACCCGCTCGGCCGGCCTCGACTTCCGCTTCAACGGCTGGGGCGAGAAGTACCCGTACGACAAGGACGACTTCCTGCCCGTCGGCGTCTGCTCGTACCTGGGGGTCCCCCGGCGGCCCGTCGACATGGTCCTGGAGGGCGGGTCCGTCATCACCGACGGCCAGGGCACCCTGATCACCACCGAGGAGTGCCTGCTGCACCCCAACCGCAACCCGGGAATGACCCGCGCGCAGATCGAGGCCGCGCTGCTGACCTCGTACGGTGCGAGCAAGGTGATCTGGCTGCCGTACGGCCTGGCCGGCGACGACATCACCAACGGACACGTCGACCTCGTCGCCGCCTATCTCGGGCCCGCCAGGCTGCTGCTGCACACCCAGCCGGACACCGCCAGTCCCAACCACGACCGGATGGCGGCCAACAAGGCGGTGCTCGACGCCGCGACGGACGCGCTGGGGCGGCCCTTCCAACTGGTGGAACTGCACCATCAGCCGCACTTCCGGCACAACGGGCTGATGGTGCGGACGTTCAGCTACACCAACTACTACGAAACCAGCGGCAACGTCGTGGTACCGACGGCGGGCGAACCGGCGGACGCCCCGGCGCTCGCGCAGTTCGCCACGCTGTTCCCGGGCCGCCAGGTGGTCGGCGCCCCGGCCCGCACCCTGGCCTGGGGCGGTGGAGGCGTCCACTGCGTCACACAGCACGTCCCGCGCCTGCACTGAGCCGCCGCCGGTGTCCGGTACGAGCCGGCGGACGGCGTGCTGCCCGCCGCACTTGAGAGGAGACGCGGAAGATCCTTATTGACCGGTCCACTGTGGATCGCATTCATCGTTGAACCGTGCGCGAAATACGAAATGAGCCGACTTGCGATCAGGATTTCGGAGTGCTGCGCTGGAATATGCGGGGGGTGAAGGGCCAGATGATCCGGGCCCGAATGGGTTGCAGTCAGCCGCAGTAGGGGGACGCCGCGTCGTGTGACGACGGGATGCCCGGCGACGCGACCCGCTATCGGAGGTTCACGATGACACAGGTCTCTTCTGCCCGCATTCCGCTACGCCAGATCATGGCCGTGCTCTTGACGGCCGCCCTGACGTTCTCCCTTTCGGTGGTGCTCACCGTCACCGCGACAAAAGAAGCAGCCGCCTTGTGCTCCGCCAACCGGTTCAACGGAACGTGGCGCTCGTCCGACGCGAGGCTGAAGCGCATCGACGTATGGCAGGGACAGGACTGCCATCTGTACGCCAGGGCCTGGTCCGTCTGCAAGAACGACTCGTCGCGCATCTGCAGCTGGGGAAACAGGAGAATGGGAGACAGTCCCGAGCCGAACTTCCAGTTCGTCGGATACAACTGGAACAACGCCGATGAGGTGCTGCACCTGCGGATGCAGAACAGGTCTCGCATCTCAGTGTGGGACAGCACCGACTACCACAACGGTAAGAAGGTCAGCTTCACGGTCATGATGCACAAGAGCGGTTGAGCCCGCGAAAGGCAGCGACTCCGCCGCCGCGCCTGGACGAGACCCCCTGCCCGGGACAGGTGGGGGGTCTCGCCGCGAGCCGCTCGCCCCGGAACATCAGCAGCGGCCAGTGGGCTTCGGCCGGCGTCGGGTGCAGGTCGAGATGGCTCCAGGTT
The DNA here is from genome assembly GCF_055575675.1 of Streptomyces sp. NPDC034043. NCBI lineage: Bacteria > Bacillati > Actinomycetota > Actinomycetes > Kitasatosporales > Streptomycetaceae > Streptomyces > Streptomyces sp. NPDC034043. Next base: position 459,319 of record NZ_JBVISF010000001.1, on the reverse strand, counting down.
CGCCACAGCGCCGACCCGGCGGTCGCGACGGGCCGCGTACACCGCCGCCGTGCCGCCTGCGGAGTGCCCGTACAACCCGATCCGGCAGGCGTCCACAACCGGTGCGAGCGGCAGGTCGCCAAGCCGGTCCAGGACCAGCCGGAGGTCCGCGATCCGGGTGTCCACCATCGTGCGGAAGGTCGCCGGGTCCGGCGGTCCGATCAGGACGGTCGTCCGCATCCGGGTCGGCAGTTCCACCTGAGAAGCGTCACCTGGGTGGTCGACCAGGACGACCACTCGGCCGTGGCTCGCCAGGTCCTCGGCGAGGGTCGTGCCGAGCGTGCGGGAGTCACCGCCGCCGGGTGAGTACACCAGTACCGGCCGCCGCCCGGGCAGCGGTGGCGCGCCCACGTACCCGTGGGTGCGGACCGCGCCCCAGTCCACCGCTCCCGGCTCCGGAAGTCCCGGATGAACGCGCGGCGCGTAGTCGGCGAACAACCGGGCTTCGTCCGGGGTGAGCTGCGGGGCCCGGGAGCAGCCGCGTACCGATCGGGCCGGGTGCAGGACGGTCAGCATCAACTCCCGCACGCCGCCCGCCCACGGGTCGGTACGGGCCGGGTCCGTCAGATGAACCGTCTGATGCCTACGGGGTACGGGCCGGCGGGCACGGGCAGCCGGGGGATCGATCCGCCACCGGAGGCGGCCGCGGCCGTGGGCAGCAGATGTGGGCCAGGTCCTCCGGGTCGGTCTCCCCGCCCTCCCGAAGGAACCGGCGGACGATCGCCGCGATGTCAGGGCGCTGCGGAAGATCACCGCGTTCGCGCGCAAGGCACAGAATGGTCAACATCGGCCGGCCGCCGAGATCAGTTACTGGTGGCTTTTGACCTTGCTTCGGCGCTACCCGCCGTCAGCGCCAGGGCCCGACTGCCGAAAGTCGTTCGACTGCTGCGCGACGCCATTTGTTGCGAATTCAATGGCTTGCTGAACACCCGCCCGCCAAATGTCCCCGGTTGTCGTCACCATTCCTGCCAGCCGGTCGTATTCGACCAAGGCGTTCTCTATTCCAGCAGGCGTGCGTCTTCTGCGTGTTCGGATTCTCGGGTACCGCTCACGCCAGGCTCGGATGGCCGCGATCGCGTCCGCAGACGTGTACCAGCAGGCCGCACGTACCTGGTTCTCCAAGGCCACCGGCAGCCGGAGGCAGACCCGTTCGGGAAAGTCCCGGTCGCGGGAGCCGGGCCAGCGGCCGGGGAAGCACGCCCGCTCCGGGTAGGGCGGCCAGAGGCGGTTCCAGCCACGGGCTTCGAGTTCTCGGCGTACACCCAGGGTCGCAAACCTGTCGAGCGTGTCCAGCAGGTCGCCACGGGCCCGTATGTCCGCCAGAACCCGCAGTTGCAGGGCCCGTACCTGGGCGCGCGTCTCTCGGTGGTTGGACTCTCCGGCGGGCCATCGGTCATCCGACATGAGGCGGATACGGCGCTGCCGCTCTCTCTTCAGAAGATCACACAGCTTTTGCCGCGTGCCGAACGGCAAGCAAGCCGTCACTGGAACGGTACCGGCTCTTTCCATAGGCGTGATTATTCCTGAAGAACCTTGCAAGTTTCAGCCACTCAATTCGTTGAGTCCTGGGTGACTTTGACGAGGTGCGGCGCGGAGGAGATGGGAGCAGTCTGACTATCGAGTCGGTCGAACCCCGACCGCACCACCTGTCACTCAGGCCACAAGAGGAGGCCGTTATGGGTGCTCAACAAAACCCGACGGTGTTGAACGAGAGGCTCAGCATTCACACCGCCGCCGACGCGGCCGCGCTGTGGGACGAACTGGCGTCCCGCCATGAGCAGCTCCCCAAACTGCTCACGGGGGTGCAGGCCCACCTGGGCCTCGCCGACGGTGCGGCTCTCGATGCCCTTGCCGCAGGAGTCGTCGGTTACAGCACGGAGACGATCCTGAGCGGCAACGTACCCGTACCGCCGGAGTTCGCGGGCGCGGAAAAGGGCACAGCGGTGAACAAGCTCACCGCCACCATCGTCGCCAAGACCTACGCGGGAGCCGGCAGCGAGCAGGTGGCGGCCTGTGCCACCGTCCTGCAGGGCCACCCAAGTGAGGGAAAGGAGATCGTAGACGCTTTCGTCCTCGTCGGTCAGAAGGGTGCGCTCGTCGACACCGCCGAGGAACTCGTACCCGGTGAAGCGGGGGCGCTGGTTCCCAGGGACGGCTGGTGGGACGCGCTCACCAGGTGCCTCGGAGGCTGCGGTTCCACGTGTCTCAGCGCCGCAATGGGCTGTCCCAAGCCGAGTTGGCAGATATTCCTCGTCTGCCTCGCCGGCCGCTGTGGACTGTGCGTGGTCAAATGCGCCGCCTGTGCCACCTGCGACTGCACGTGGTGGTGCCGCATCGGCGTCGGCTGCTGCAACCACTGACGAGGAGGTCTCAGCGTGAACAGCGTTCAATGGCTGCAGGTCCCCACGCTCCCGCCGGAGCATGGGAGCGGTTCACCCCGGCCCAAGTACGAGGTCGGCAGTGCGGTCATCGTGTACGGCAAAGGCTCGGCGTACGTCGCGCTGGCCGACGAGGCCCTCGCTGCGGCTCTCCTGACTCATGGAGACGTGCAGCTCCTCACCGCCGAGCGCAGAAGGCAGCTACAGCCCGTTCCAGGCCTTCCCATGACCTGGGAGCAGCTGGAGGAGCAGGTGTCCGGTCTCGGTGCCGGGCGCCATGGCCACCACCGCTCGATCGGGCTGGGTGATGTCGTGGCAGCGATCACCCGGCGAGTACGCATCTCCGAATGCGGAAGCTGCGCCCGACGTCGCCAGGGGCTGAACCGCATCACGGTGTGGGGCTGGTGGCGCGACCGCCCGGTGCAGGCCACCGGGTAGGTGAAGTTCCTTCACCTCGGAGGTCACCGCCCGTCAACGCGCCCGTTCCTCCGAACCGGGTGGCCCGGCTTCGCGCCGGGCCACCCTCGCACGCGTGGACCGACCCCGCACGATCAGGCGTGAGGTGCGATGTCTAACCCGCGTCGGCCGCCCTGCGCATCTCGGCCACGTCCAGCTTCTGCATCCGCAGCATGGCGGCCGTGGCGCGGGCGGCGCGGTCCCGGTCCTCGTCGTCCAGCAGCTCGATGGCGCCGGGCGGGACGACCTGCCAGGAGACTCCGAAGCGGTCCTTGACCCAGCCGCAGGCGGATTCCCGGCCGCCGTCCCTGGTCAGCGCGTCGTAGTAGTAGTCCGCTTCCGCTTCGTCGGAGCAGTGGATCTGGAAGGAGACCGCCTCACTGAAGTGGAACTCGGGGCCGCCGTTGAGCGCGACGAACTTCTGGCCGTTGATCTCGAACTCGACGACCAGCACCGATCCGGCGGGTCCCGGGCCCGCCTCGGTGTAGCGGGAGGTCCGCAGGATCCGGCCGCCCTTGAAGACGGAGAGGTAGTAGTCGGCGGCGGCCTCCGCCTCGCCGTCGAACCACAGACACGTGGTGAAGCCCTGGGTGGTCATGACTGCCTCCGGAGGGGTGGATGAGGGGGCTGGGTCTGGAACGCCTTCCCTCACATACAGACCGGTCCCGCGCCCGGAATTCATCGTGGGCGCGGGACCGGTCCGTACGTTCACCCGTGCGGGCTACATCTCCAGCATGCGGTCGACGACCCGCTCGGCGGCTCGGCCGTTGTCGAGGTCGCAGAACTCGGCACGGAAGGCGGCCCGCGCGGCGGCGTACTCGGCGCCCACCGCGTCGGCGTTGCGCACGGCCTCGATCAGGCTCGCCGAGTCCGCCAGCAGCGGGCCGGGGGCCTTCTCCTCCAGGTCGAAGGTGAAGCCGCGCAGGGTGTCGCGGTAGTGCTCGAGGTCGTACGTGAACAGCAGGATCGGGCGGTCGGTCAGCGCGAAGTCGAAGAGCGCGGAGGAGTAGTCCGAGATCAGGACGTCGGCGACGAGCAGCAGGTCCGTGGTGTCGGGCCAGCGCGAGACGTCGACGGCGAAACTGTCGCGCACCCCGTCGCGGAGCTGCTCGTTCACCCGGTAGTGGCCGCGGACCAGCAGGACGTGGTCCTCGCCCAGCTCACGGCGCGCCGCGTCCAGGTCGATGCGCAGGTCGAGCTTGTAGCCGCCGCTGAAGCCCTCGCGGTTCTCGCGCCACGTGGGCATGTACAGGACGACCTTCTTGCCCTCCGGCAGGCCGAGGCGCCGCCGGACCTCCGCGATCCGCTCGGCGTCCGGGCGCACGAGGGCGTCCGTGCGCGGGCTGCCGTACTCGACGACCTCGCCCTGGTAGCCGAGGGCCCGCTTGAGGACGGAGGTGGCGTACGAGCTCGGGGAGGCCAGCAGCGTCCACTGGGCGCTGTCGTGCTCCAGGCCCTCCAGGACCTCGGGGCTGGTGTAGTAGTCGTGCGTGTAGTCGTAGCCGATCTGCTTGATCGGGGTGCCGTGCCAGGTCTGTACGACGGTCTGGCCGGGGCGGCGCGTGAAGTGCCGCGGCACGCTGTCGTTGACGACGTAGTACCGGGCGCGGGCCAGCACCTCCCAGGCCTCCAGGCTGTCGTACTGGACGGCGCGCGCGGTCGGCGGGACCTCGGCCCGGCCGTCGCGGACCAGCCAGATGTGCTCCAGCTTCTCGCCCCGGCGCAGCAGTTCCTCGTGGATGGCGCGGGGGGAGTCGCCGGCGGCGTGGCCCTGGAAGGTGTCGTAGACGACCATGTCCTTGACCGGCAGCCGGCGCTGGGCCGGGTAGGTCTCGTCGCGGGCGATGCGCTGGGCGTGGCGGGAGCGGTCGCGCGGGCTCAGCAGCGGGTCGCTGACCAGGACCATGCGGTCGCGCAGGCGGGCTTCGATCCGCATCCGGCGGCCCAGGACCGTGACGGCGTGCGGGCCGGAGCCCAGGGCCGGCGCGATCAGCTGGAGGGGGGCACCGCGGTCGACGCCGAGGAGGCCGGCGGTGGTGCCGCCCTGCGCGACCGGGCGCAGGGTGGGCCACCAGCGGCCCTGCGGGATGGTGGTGCGGCCGGCGTAGGGCTCGGGCAGGACGGGCTCGAAGGAGGCCTCGAAGCGGTCGCCGTCACGGGTGACGGGGTAGCAGAACTCCGTGCCGTGCTGGTCGTGGAAGACCAGTTCGTACGCTTCGTCCGCGTCGGCGTCCGGAGCGACGAAGGTGCCGCTCACGGTCAGGGTGCCGTCGCCGGCGGTGACGGTGTCGACCAGCGGCGGGGTGGGCTGGACGGAGAGGACGAGCTCTCCGCTGATCCCGCGCTTGGCGAAGACGGCGCGCTCTCCGGCGGTGCCGGGCAGCGGTACGGCGATCCCGGCGAAGCCGCCGCGCTCGTCGTGGGCCAGGGGGTGGCTGGTGCCGTCGGCGCGGACCACGGTGAGGTTCCACGGCTCGGGGCTCCAGCCGCCGGGCTGCGTGTCGGCGGCCGGCACGGCGGCCAGCTCGGCGAGCGGGACGACCGCGGTGAAGGCGGTCCGGCCGCCGGCGGTGGTGGCGCCGGTGGTCAGCGGGACGCCGAAGGAGGTACCGGTCAGGGCGTGCTGGGCGTGCAGGGTGGCGCCGGCACCGACCTCGGCGGCGAGCTCGCCGACCAGTTCGAGGTCCTCGCCGTGGCGGCGGACGTCCAGGACGCGGGCCCGGACGATCTCGACGCGGATGGTGAGGGCGCCCGCGACGGTCGGCAGGATGCGGACGTCGGGGGTGGCCCAGTGGGTGGGCGGGGTCATTCCGCTGTCGTGCTCGCCGCCCCTGAGGCGGGCCCGGTGCAGGCCTCCGGCCCCGGTGACGGCGATGGAGGTGGTCCATACGCCTTCGTGCCACTTGCCGCCCGACTGGAAGGCGGTGGGGTCGACGACGGCGGTGAAGCCGGCCCAGTCGGCGTGCCGCAGGGCGAGGTGCGGGGTGTTCACGGTGGCCATCGGGGAGGCGACGGTGCGGGCGCTGACGACGGTGCGGCGGCGCTTGCCCTGCTCGCGGAAGACCAGCATCTTGCGCGAGCCGAGGCGGCTCTCGGCTCCGAGGTGCCCGGGCACGGCGTAGCCGCGCAGCAGCAGCTTGCCGTCGCTCCAGGCCGCCTGCTCGAGGCGGCTGACGACGCGGCGCTCGCGCGGGCCGAGGGTGAGCAGCTTGGGCGGCACCGGCGCCTTGAGGAAGGGGTAGTCGGCCTGCGGGCGGGCCAGTCCCTTGACCGGCACGCTGTAGCTGTAGTCGCGCTGGTGGTGCGTGAGGGCGATGAACTCCTCGACGCGGCCCTCGCGGGCCAGGTAGGCCTTGAGCCGGTCCGCGACCGTCAGGTCGTTCCAGGGCCCGGTGCCGATCTCCCGGATGAGGCCGCCGACCTCCTTGACGAAGGCGGCGCGGAAGTCGGGGCCGCCCTCGCCGACGTACTTGTATATGAGGGGCAGTTCCTCGCTGAGCACGTTGTGGTCGTACTCGCGCAGGTAGCGGGCGTACTTCTCGCCCGGCTTGGCGAGCAGGGCCTCGCGGACCAGCCGTACCGAGGTGACGCGGTCGATGACGGAGACCGGGTCGGTGGAGCGCTGGGTGATGGAGCGCTCGCCGGTCTCGCGGACCCGCCAGTGGTAGACGACGTCGCTGATGACGTCGACGCTCTTGGCGAAGTAGTGCGCGGGGATGCTGACCGGGGCGTCCTCGTAGAGGATGCCTTCCGGGTACTGGAAGCCGTGCTCCTCCCAGAAGCCGCGGCGGTAGACCTTGTTCCACGCGGTGCGGTCGGTGACCAGCGGCGGGAACTTCGAGATGTGGGTCTTGGGCCGGTCGTTCGCGAACGCGACGCGGTGGCCCCAGGACTGCTGCATGCCGACGGAGCGGAAACGGGTCACGTTGCCGGCCGCGAAGTCGGAGCCGGTCTCGTCCAGGGAGTCGATCATCCGCTGGTAGGCGTACGGCGGCATGGTGTCGTCGCTGTCGACGAAGGCTATGTACTCGCTGCCCGCCGCCGCGTGGCGGAAGCCCACATTCCGCGCGGCACCGAGACCGGCGTTCTCCTGGAGGACCACCCGGAACCGTTTGTCACGCTCAGCGAAGGCCTTGGCGATCACCGCACTGGTGTCGGTGGACCCGTCATCGACGATCACGACCTCGAAGTCGGCGAACGTCTGAGCTGCTATGGATTCCAGGCACTCGTCGAGATAGAGCTCGACGTTGTAGACGGGTACGACGATGCTCAGGCGCGGGGGCATGGGTGACGGGTTCTCCAGCGTTTATGGCTTTATCGACGGGCTCGAAGATCAGCTGATTACAGCATCTTACTCTGTAACAGGATGATAAAGTCCACCCATCCCGGACATATCCCCAGGTCCGCCGGGGCGGACGGCAAAGAATTCCGCCGCCCGCCACCGCACCGTCACGGTCCCGAGGCCTACGTCAGATGTCCAGATCGGCTTCGATCTTCTTCAGCTGCAGCCGGGCCATGGCCAGGTTGGCCCGGCCCCGGTCGAGGGCGAGGTACAGGAAGAAGCCCTCGCCGGACCGCCCCTTCAGCAGCCTGATCAGGTGGTACTGGTTGCCGAGCGTGATCAGGATGTCCTCGATCTCGTCCTTCAGGCCGAGCATCTCCATCGTGCGGACCTTGGCCCGGACCACGTCCGTGTTGCCCGCGGCGGCCACCGCCAGGTCCAGGTCCTTGCTCCCGCCGACGGTGCCGAGGGGCATGCCGCTGCCGTAGTCGACGAGGGCCGCGCCGAGGGTGCCCTCGATGCCGGCGGCTTCCTTGAGAGCGGTCTCCACATTGATCATGGGATTCTTCCTCTTTCTGCAGTCGCCCGCACCGAGACGGGCCGGGGGATTCGCTTTCGCGTCTTACTTGTTTGCTCTCGAGAACGTCAGGGGTGCTCCGGGGCGTGTTCCGGGAGGACGGCTCCCGCGGGCGGCGCCTCGGGGCCGCGCCGGCCGAGGCTGTGGTCCATCAGCTCGGTGATGCGCAGGGTGGAGCGGCGGGCCTCCAGGTGGAGACGGCCGACGTTGACGCGCGGCTCCGCGATCAGGGTGAGGACGGCCGAGTCCCCCGCGGCGTAGGTGGCGACGTACCCGTGCTCGCCGCGCACCAGCAGTTCCCGGAAGCCGCCCTGCCCGGTGCAGTCGCTGAGCCGCTGGGCCACGCCTAGGGCGGCCGCGGTCAGCGCCGCGAGGGACTCGGCCTCGGCGGCGGCGCTCTCCTGGGCGAGCACCAGGCCGTCGGCGCTGGCGGCGAGCACCCCGGTGAGCTGGGGTACGCGGGCCCGCAGCCGCCGGAGCTCGGCGAGTACGTCGGCTTCGGCCCCGGCGGGCAGCATCGGTGGGCTCATGTCGGCCTTCCTCTCTCCGGGCCGCCTCTCCTCGGACTGCCTGCGCTCGGAGCGGTCGGCTCGCAGGACCGGTCGCAGCGGGAGTCTCACAGGCTTGCCTCCAGTGCGTCGCGTAACCGGCGGAGCAGTGCCACGTCCGGGGGGTGGGCCTGGGTCATCCAGTCGGGCAGGGGTTCCGGGGCCGGCGCGGCGGGCGGTGCCGTGCTGTGCGGGGTCTCGACGAGGCCCGCGGCCGCGAGTCTTCGTACCTCGAGCAGGGTGTGGAAGGCGGGCCGGCCCAGCACCCACGCGAGGTCGGCGGGGGTCCGTACGCCGTCCGCCTGTTCGAGCAGGAACTTCTGCCGGGCGGTGACGGTCTGCCCCGGGGCGGCCGCCCTGGGCACCACCGGGGAGACGTCGAGCAGGGGGTAGGGCCACACCGCGTCCAGCAGCTCGCGGCGGCGGGCGGTCTCCCGTTCCACGGCGGCCGCCGGAACCGAGCGGACCGGGCCGATCCAGTGGGTGGCGCCGCGGCGGAACCGCGAGGGGCCGCTGCCCGGGGAGAGCGCGAAGAAGGCCGCGTCGAATATCGCCGCGAGGTGGCATATCTCCAGTTCGCCCCCGGCCAGCCGGCCGTTGTCGACGAGGAAGCGGCCCACCTGGCGGCGGGCGCCGGCCTCGTTCACGGCCTCGGTCCAGCGCTCGGGGGCCAGACCCCCGCCGGTGGTGAGCAGGACGTCGAGACCCGGGGTGGCGGGGCTCTCGGCGTGCACGACGCGGCCGTCCTCCAGGAAGAGGGTGCCCCGGTCGCGCAGCAGGGCTCCGGTGGCGCGTTCGGCGGCGAGCCGGGTGAGCAGCGGGGAGACGGCGGTGGCGGTGGTCATCTCAGGACCAGTCCTTCGGCGAGGGCGCGGAGTCGGTGCCGGGCGAGGGCGAGGTTGCCGTCGGTGCGGTCGAGCCACAGGTGGAGGAAGACGCTGCTGTCGAAGCTCGTCTCGACGAAGCGCAGCACGTGGTAGCCGGTGCGCGTGGTGACGATCAGGTCCTCTACGGGCGGGCCGGGGGCGCCCGCGTCGTCCGGCCCGGGCGCGAAGGACTCGTACTCGGCTGCGGCGCGGGCCAGTTCCGCGGTCTCGGCGGCTGTGGTCTCATGGTCGCCGACGGGCGAGTCACCGGCGGTGCCGAGGGCCAGCCCGCTGCTCCAGTCGACCAGCGCGGCGCCCCGCGCACCGGGCAGGGCCATGGCTTCGAGCAGGCATTCGTCGATCCCAGGCACCGCGGGCTCCCCTCCCGGCCGGACGTGCTGTTCGCACGGTCGTACGGCGTGACAGAAGGGAACTTACTCAAGTTCCACAGTGCGAAAAGGGGTTCTGGCATTTTCCGCTGGAACATGCGTGGTAGGGCGTGACAGCTTGGCCGGAACCCGTCCGTTTTTGATCAAGACTGGGAATCAGGGGCATCCGGCACGGGGCCGTCCGGCCGGCCGAGCGGCTCAGCCGGTCGCGCCGCTCAGCCCGCGGAGCGCTCCGGGAGCAGACGCTCCACCATCACCTCGAGGAGGTCGTCGACGGGGTGGGCTTCGAGCAGGGCCGGGATGGTGAGGTCGTCCACGATCAGGCCCTGCATCGCGAGGTAGAGCAGCACCACGCCCGCCCGGTCCCCGGGCAGGCCCGCGCCCAGGTGCCAGGCGATGTTCTCCTCCAGCTCGGCGGCGAGGAACGCGGAGAGTTCCGCCTGGAGTTCGGGCCTGCGGGTGGCCTCCAGACGCAGCTCCAGCACGGCGGTGTGCACGCTGCGCTCGCGCCGGATCCGCCCGAGCAGCCGGCCGAGCAGCACCTTGGTGTCGAGGGGGCCGGCCAGCTCGTCGGGGCCGGGGGTGAGGCGCTCGCGGGTGCGGTGCAGGATCTGCACCAGCAGCTGGCCCCGGTTGGCGAAGTAGTTGGAGGCGGTTCCGGTGGGCACCCCGGCCTCGGTGTCCACGGCACGCAGGGTCAGGCCGCGGGAGCCCTCGCGGGCCAGGACCTCGATGGCGGCGTCGAGGAGGGCGGCTCGGCGCTGCGGATTCTGGCGCATGACGGTTCCCGGGGTTCGCGGCGGCTGGGCGCGTACTCGTGAGCACTGCACCCACAGTACTCAGCACACGCTAGCGGACCACCGCCCTCCGGGCCCTCCCCACGGTCCCCTCCCCCGTGCCACCCTGCCCGTCATGGACCGGATCATCGAGGAGATACGCGAGGACCTGAGCCGCCGGATCGCCGTCGCGGCGGACCGGCTCACCGACCGGACGCTGACCGGAGATCCGGCCTGCGCCGCCCTGACCGGGCGGGCCGAGCTGCGCGAGCGGATCCACCACACCCTCCACCAGGCCGTCGACGGCCTGGTGCGCAGCTCCCGGGGGCTGCCCGTCGAGTTGTCCGGCGCCCGCGCCACCGGAACCCTGAGCGCCGGTCAGGGACTGCCGCTCGACTCGCTGCGGCGCACCTACCGGGACGGCGGACGGCTGCTGTGGCAGAGCCTGACCGAGGCGGTGACCGCACACGACCGGGCGGCACTGCCGCGGCTGCTGCCCGCGGTGGGCGCGCTGTGGGACGTACTGGACCAGATGACGGAGGCCGCCTCGGAGGCGTACCGGCTGGCGGAGGCCGGGCGGGGCGAGCGCGAACGGGAGCGCCGGGCCGCCCTGCTGGACGCGCTGCTCGACGGCTCGGGCCCGGTGGCGGAGGCGGCCGCGCGGCTGGGGTTGCCGGAGCGGGGGCGGTTCGCCGTGGTGGTGCTCGGCCCGGACGGCGCGGGCGGCCCGGCCCGGCCCGACGGCGGACCGGCGTCCGGACCGGACTCCCCGCGCCTGCTGTGGCGGATCCGGGCGGACGGGGAGACGGGCCTCGCCGACCTGGGCCACCACCCGCTGGAGTCCCTGCGCCGTCTGTTCGCCCCGCTCGCCGTCCGCGCCGGGGTGAGCCCGGTGGTCGGGACCCCGGCCGAGCTGGCGGGGGCCCGCCGGCTGGCGGCCCTCGCCCTGCGCGCCGAGCAGCCGTCCGCCGCACCCGGCGCCGCCCTGCTGGACGAGCGGCTCCCGGCGGCGCTGGTGGCGGCCGATCCGGAACTCGCCGCCCGGCTGCGGCAGGTGGTGCTGGGGCCGGTGCTGGAGCTGCCGACGGAGGACGCCCGGGTGCTGCTGACCACGCTGGGCACGTGGCTGGCCTGCCAGGGCTCGACCACGTACGCCGCGCAGCGGCTGTACTGCCACCGCAACACGGTCTCCAACCGGCTGCGCCGCCTGGAGCGGCTCACCGGCCGCGCGCTCTCGGACCCGGCGCACGTGGTGGAACTGGCCCTGGCACACGCGGCGGCGGCCCAGGGCCCCTCCGCCGCCGGTACTACTCCGGCCGCGCCGCCGGGGCCTGCGGCATCTGCCGGGCCGACTCCAGCAGGTACGGCACGTCGATCACCGCGACCCCCGGGGTGAACAGCAGCCGTGCCTTCAGCCGCAGTGCGTTCTGGTTGTGCAGGGGCTGCTCCCACCAGTGCCCGACCACGTACTCGGGGATCACCACCGACAGCGCGTCCGTCGCCTCGGCGGCCGCCGCCTCCTCGATGTACTCCATGACCGGCCCGGTCACCTCCCGGTAGGGCGAGTGCAGCACCGTGAGCGGGATCCCCGGGTCGAGTTCCGCCCAGGCCTCGCGCAGGTGCCGGGAGTCCTCCTCGTCGGCGGCGACGGAGAGGGCGCTGAGGGTGTCGGGCCGCAGTCCCTGGGCGTAGCCGACGGCCTTGAGCGTCGGGGCGTGCACCTGGGAGACGAGGACGACGACGTGGTGGCGGGAGGGTCTGCGGGGTCTGGCGCCCGGGGCGACGGCCACCTGGCGGGCGACCTGGTCGTAGTGGCGGCGCACCCCCTTCATGCCGAGGAAGAGGGCTGGCATCGCGATGACGACCAGCCAGGCGCCGTGCGTGAACTTGGTGATCAGGACGATGACCAGGACCAGGGCGGTGAGGGCCGCGCCCACGGCGTTGATGGCGAGGCGGCGGTGGATGTGGACGCGTTCGGGCCGCGGCGTGGCGGGGGAAGCGAGCTCGCGCCTCCAGTGCCGGACCATGCCGGACTGGGAGAGGGTGAAGGAGACGAAGACTCCGATGATGTAGAGCTGGATGAGGCGGGTGAGCTGGGCGTCGAAGGCGACGATCAGCGCGACGGCGGCGAGCGCCAGCAGGACGACGCCGTTGGAGTAGACGAGGCGGTCGCCGCGGTTGAAGAGCTGACGGGGCGCGTACCGGTCCCTGGCGAGGATCGAGGCCAGCATCGGGAAGCCGTTGAAGGCGGTGTTCGCGGCCAGGACGAGCACGCCGGCGGTGACGGCCTGGAGCAGGTAGAAGAGGAAGTGCCAGCTCCCGAAGGTGGCGCGGCCGATCTGGGCGAGCGCCGTGGACATGGGGGTGCCGGGGGGCAGGCCCAGTTCGGTGGGGTCCGCCGCGGAGTGCACGTGGTACGCCATGGCGAGGGCGGTGATCCCGGCGAACATGGTCACGGAGAGCAGCCCCATGACGGCCAGGGTGGTGGCGGCGTTCCGGGCCTTGGGCTTGCGGAAGGCGGGGACGCCGTTGCTGATGGCCTCGACGCCGGTGAGGGCCGTGCAGCCGGAGGCGAAGGCGCGCAAGGCGAGGAAGACCACGGCGAGGCCGGTGTAGGTACCGGCGGCGGTGATCGGGAGGTCGGCGGACTCGGCCCGGATGGTGTCGCCGGTGGCGAGCCGGACGGCGGCGACGGCGAACATCACGTAGACGACGAGCACGAACCCGTAGGTGGGGACGGCGAAGACGCGCCCCGACTCCCGTACGCCGCGCAGGTTCATCAGCGTCAGCAGCACCACGAAGCCGACGGACAGGAGCACTTGGTGGTCGCTGAGGGCGGGGACCGCCGAGGTGATGGCGGCGACCCCGGAGACGACGGAGACGGCGACGGTCATCACGTAGTCGACGAGCAGGGCGCTGGCGGCCGTGAGGGCGGCGGTCGGGCCGAGGTTCTCGCGGCTGACGACGTAGGCGCCCCCGCCGCCGGGGTAGGCGTGGCAGGTCTGCCGGTAGGAGGCGATGACGACCACCATCAGGAAGACGATGGCGGCGGCCGCGTACCAGGCGAGGTGGAGCAGGGCGGCTCCGCCGAGGGCGAGGATCAGCAGGATCTCCTCGGTGGCATAGGCCACGGAGGAGAGCGGGTCGCTGCAGAAGACCGGCAGCGCGAGCCGTTTGGGCAGCAGGGTCTCGCCCAGGCGCGCGCTGTCGAGCGGCTCGCCGACCAGCACGCGTTTCGCATGGATTCGCCTCATTCCGGCATGATCATCGATTTCGGCCGGATATCGGGCTTTACAGGTGTTACGTGGCTGTGTCCCGGGGCGGAGCGCTACGCCGAACGGCCCAGACGGTCCCGGCCGTCACATCCTGGCGGCCGCGGCCTTGATGGCCTCCCGGATCCGGAAGTAGGTCCCGCAGCGGCAGATGTTGGCGATGGCGTCGATGTCCTCGTCCGTGGGGTCGCTGGTCCGCTTGAGCAGCGCCACGGCGGCCATGATCTGCCCCGGCTGGCAGAAGCCGCACTGGGCGACGTCCTGCTCGAGCCATGCCTCCTGTACGGGGTGCAGCCGGTCGCCGTCGGCCAGCCCCTCGATGGTGGTGACCTGCCTGCCCGCGCAGGCGGAGACGGGAACCACGCAGGGGCGGACGTCGGCTCCGTCGAGGTGGCTGGTGCAGGCCTTGCAGACGTCCACCCCGCAGCCGTACTTGGGGCCGGTGACGCCCAGCATGTCGCGGAGCACCCACAGCAGGGGGAGGTCGTCCGGGGCGTCGACGGTGACGCTGCGGCCGTTGACGGTGAAGGTGTGCAGAGGCACGGCGGCGTACTCCAGCGGTCAGCGCGGGTAGGGGGTGAAGTCGACGTCGAAGTCGAGGGGGAAGCTGCGGGGCTTCGAACCGGTGGCCCGCGCCCAGGCGTTGGCGATGGCGCCCACGGCGGCGGGCACCCCGAGCTCCCCCGCGCCGCCCGGTTCGGCACCGGTGGCCGGAAGCACGAAGACCCGTACGTCACGGGGGGTGTCGCGTTGCTGCGCCCAGTGGAACTGGCTGTAACTGCCCTCCAGGGGGAGCCCCTTGTCGATGTGCAGTCCGGCCCGCAGGGTGGTGGAGATCGCGTCGATGAGGCCGCCGATCATCTGGGCTTCCAGTCCGCGCGGGTTGACGGGCAGGCCCACGTCGACGGCGATGACCGCCTTGGTGACGCGGACGTGTTCCCGGTCGCGGGCGTCGATCTCCACGAGGCACGCGGTGCGCGACTTGTACTCCTCGTGGAAGGCGATGCCCTGCGCGCATCCGGCCGGCAGGGCCCGGCCCCACTGCCCCTCGGCGGCGGCCTTGTCGAGCACGGCGCGCTGGGCGTCGGTCTTCAGGAAGGTGCGCCGGAAGCGGTACGGGTCCTTGCCGGTGGCCGCGGCCAGTTCGTCCACCATGATCTCCTCGGCGCCCCGGGTGTTGGCCGAGTACACCGACCGCCAGGACCCGGTCGGGATGCCGGTGGGGACCTCGGTCAGGCCCTGGGTGGTGAGCCCGAAGTGGTACGGGGACTTGACGGTGGTGTGGAACAGGGTCTGGGCGAGGGTGGCGTTGCCGATGCCGGCGGGCAGGCTCGCGGCGGTGGCGGTGATGATCTCGCCGAGCCCGTGCCGGAAGTCCGTCTCGGCGGCGGCCACCCGGTGCTCGAAGCTGAGCACCTCCCCGAGCAGGTGGGTGGCCCGGATCCGGTGGTGGGTGGCGGGGCGCATACGGCCGTGCCGGGTGTCGTCCACGCGGGTCCACATCAGGCGGACCGGGCGGCGGCAGGCCTGGGAGATCCGGGCGGCTTCCAGCGCGGCGTCGAAGAACAGCCGCCGGCCGAAGGAGCCGCCGGCCTGGACCACGTGCACCCGCACCCGGTCCAGCGGCAGTCCGAGCTCGGCGGCGATGGTCTGCCGGGCGACGATGGGGGACTTGAGCCCGGACCAGATCTCGGCGCGGTCGGCGCGGACGTCGGCGACGGCCGAGTTGGTCTCCATGGGGGCGTGGCTGACGAAGGCGAAGTCGAACTCGGCGTCCACGTACGGGGTGAGCAACGGTGGTACGAGCAGCGGCGGGGTGGCGGCCCTCAGCTTGGTCCGGATCTGCGCGTCCGAGAGCTGGTCGGCCGGACCGGGCCCCCAGTCGACGGTGAGGGCGGCCTTGGCGGTGAGGGCCTGCCCGAACGTCTCGGCGACGACGGCGACGCCGGTCCTGACGGTCACCACGTCCAGGACGCCCGGCATGGCCCGGACCGCGGCGAGGTTGGTGACGGCGCGGACGGTGCCGCCGACGGAGGGCGGGCGGCGCACCACGCAGGGCTTCGCGCCCGGTACGTCGAGGTCGAGGGTGTACTTCTGGGCCCCGGTCACCATGGCGCGGGCGTCGATCCGGCGGGTCGGGGTGCCGATGAGGGCGTGTTCCGCGGCCGGCTTCGGGGAGGCGCCCAGGACGAGCAGGCCGGGGGAGGCGGCTTCGGCGGAGAGGCCGCCGTAGCTCGCGGTGCGGCCGTCGGGGGCCCGTACGGTGCCGTTCGCGGTGGTCAGCGCGGAGGCGGAGAGGCTCCAGCGCGCGGCGGCGGCCGCGACCAGGCGGGCCCGGGCGGTGGCGGCGCACTGGCGGACCGGCCCGTAGAGCGAGCGGATCGAGTTGGAGGACCCGGTGAGCTGGTTGAACAGCAATTCGGGGCGGGCGTCGTCCAGTTCCACCCGGACCGTGTCCAGCGGCGCGTCCAGCTCCTCCGCGACCAGCATGGCCACGGCGGTGGTGAGGCCCTGGCCGACCTCCTCGCGCGGCAGCCTGAACCGGATGGTGCCGTCCGTCTCCACGGCGAGCGCCAGCAGCGCGGACGTGGGGGCACCGGCCAGGATGAACAGGTCGCCCAGGTCGACGACGTCGGCGATGGCGGGCAGGCTCGGGACCACGGCGTGCGCGGTCTGGGGGGCGAGCAGGTCGGCTCCGGCACGGGTGACCAGGGCCAGCGTGGGCGCCGCGACCAGGTGGGTCAGGAAGGAGCGTCGGCTCCGCCCCCGGGGCGCGCTGCTCTGTTCGTTCATCCGGCCGTGTCCCCGCCCTCCCAGGGCCCGCAGAACGGACCGCCCCCCGGCTCATTACCGACACGTAGGGTAGCGATCACCGGGAGACGTGGGAAGCGTGGTGCACAGCGGGGTTCCTTCGTTCGAGTGGTGCCCCTGATGGGCGGACGACCCCGGGGGCGGACGGGAAGAGGGGCCCGGAGAAGTCGTACACCTCGCACATGGGAGCGACCGGCACCCCTCGGAGGGCCGTTTTCCGGCCATGGGCGCACGATGGAAGCAGACCCGTACACGGCGACGCACGAGGAGGTGTTCGCGGTGGCCAAGTACATGGACGTCCACCACGGGATGAAGGGCATCACGGCGGATGAGCTGATGGCCGCCCATCGGGCGGACCTGGCGATACAGGCGGACGAGAAGGTGCAGTTCGAGCGCGCCTGGGCCGACCCCGCCTCGGGAGAGGTGTACTGCCTGTCCGAAGCGCCCTCGGCCGACGCCGTCCGCCGCATCCACGAGCGTGCGGGACACCCCGCCGACGAGATCCACCCGGTGCCGCTCACGGTGTGACGGAGCGGCGGACTCCGACCGGGCGCGGTGTGAAGACGCACGGAAGCGGATTGGAACCGCATCCACGGCTGACCGGAAACATTCGTACGGACGGGAGGTAACCGGAAGGCCTTCGGCATATGCCCCGAGCAAGGCCGTTACGGATGTTGCCAAACGCCTTACAGGCCGTCTCCGGCTGTGCCACAGTCGTAAGCGGTCCACAGTCGTCCCCGGTCGCCCTCCGGGACCCGACCGAGCAGCGTCTGTATCGCCGCGCCTGTATCGGAGTCATCATGCCGTCCCACCTGTACGCGGACCGTCCCGCGCAGCCGCCCGAACCGGGATCGGTGGACGCACTGATCTCGCAGACCCGCCGGCTGCGCGGCGAGGTGGCCGCCGTGCGCCGCGACACCGTCGTGGACGACGACGACGCCCAGGGCCGCTGGCAGCGCGCACTGTGCGACCTCGCCGTGCACCACCTCGACGACCTCGGCCAGCACCTCGGCCAGCTCAAGGAGGGCCTCCCGCCCGCCCCGGAACCCGCGGAGCTGCCCGCGGCACCTCCCGAGCCCGCCGTGGAGGACCGCCAGACCCGCGTCGGCAGCGCCGAGTGGAACCTGCTGACGGACGAGGTCACCTGGTCCGAGGAGCTCTTCCAGATCTTCGGCCGGCCTCCCGAGGCGGGCCCGCTGCCCCTCGACGAGCTCGGCTCCACCCTGTTCTCCGAGGACCAGCCCCTGATGACCTCGATGGTCACGGACTGCCTGGTCGACGGCAAGCCGATAGACGGCGAGTTCCGCATCGTCCGCGCCGACGGGCGGGTCCGGACCCTGCACATGAGGGGCGAGCCCGTGCTCGACTCCGACGGCTGCACGGCCTCGATGTGGGCCCTGCTGCGGGACGTCAGCGAACTGCGCCGGAGCCAGCGGGCGGTGCGCGAGTCACGGGACTCGCTCCAGCGCCAGCGGGAGATCGCCCAGACCGAGCACCGGCTCGCGGTCGAGCTCCAGGAGGCCGTGCTCCCCCCGTGGCGCGGCTCCCTCCGGTTCCCGCACGGGAACGCGGGCACGATGGACGTGGCCGCGCACTACCTCCCCTCCGCGACCAGCGCGCTGATCGGCGGCGACTGGTACGACGCGCTCGAACTGCCCGACGGCAGCTCGCTCCTGACGGTCGGTGACCTGACCGGGCACGGGGTGACCGCCACGTCGGGGATGGCCATGATGCTCGGCGCCCTGCGCGGGATGGCCATGGCCGGGATCGAGCCGGGTCCGCTGATGGGCTGGCTGAACCAGCTGCTGGAGACCTCCGTTCAGCCGGCCCTCGGCTCGGCGGTCTGCTGCCGCTACGACCCCGCGCGCCGCGTCCTCTCCTGGGCCCAGGCCGGGCACCCGGCGCCCCTGCTCTTCCGGCGCGGCCAGGGCCGGCCCCTGCGATCCCCGGAGGGGGTGCTGCTGGGTGCCACCTCCGGAGCCGTGTACGGGCAGGCCGAGGAGCAGCTCGAACCGGGCGACGTACTCGTACTGCACACCGACGGACTGACCCCGCGCGGCATCGAGTTCGGCCGGGCGGACGGGACCGAGCGGCTGCTGGCGCTGGCGTCGCGTTTCTCGGGGGCCCGGTCGGCGCGGGACTGCGTACGGATGGTCACGGAGGAGTTCGGCGAGAGCGAGCGCGAGGACGACGCCTGCGTCCTGGTCGCCCGGATCGGCGGCTGACGGCGAGGACGGGGATCCCCGGTCCTACGGGTTCAGCGGGGCCGCGCCTGCACGGCGCGGCCCTTCCTCCTTGCCGTCCCTCCTCCTTGCCGTCTTCCCGATCTCCCGTCTGCCGCCGGTCTTCCGCACCCCGGCCGTACCGTCCCACGACGACACCCGGCCCCTAGACCGCCGCCCCGCGTGCGGCTGGGGCGGGGCTGTTCGGGAGGGCCAGCTCGATCTCCTCGCGCAGCTCCTCGATGCCCGCGTACCCGGCGTACTGGCCGGTGAGCCGGTACATCTCGCGGAGCCGGTCCCAGGTCCGGTGCGAGGAGGTCTCGTTCATCGAGACCAGCGCGAGGCGTGCGTAGCGGTCGGCCTGTTCGGGGTCGTCCGCGATGAAGCAGGCCGAGGCCATCGAGATGTAGTCGAAGATCTGCGAGCGCTGGTAGCCGTCGCCGCGCAGCCGCAGCGCCTCCCGCGCGTGCCGTGCCGCGATGGGCGCCGCCGAGGCGTCGTGGTCGGCGAGGGTGCGGTAGGCCAGGGCCTGCATGCCGTGCAGGTCGGCCTCGTCGAAGTGCTGCATCCAGGAGGGCGGCGGTACGTCGCCCTTGTCGGAGACGAAGAGCTCCTCGGCCTCCCCCAGGGTGCGGCGCATGGCCTGGCCCTTGCCCATGGCGGCCTGCGCCCAGGCCTCGATGGTGTGCAGCATGGCGCGGGTGCGCGGCAGGGTCTGCTCGCCGGAGCCGGACTGTGCCAGCTTCATCAGGTCCAGGGCCTCGTTCGGCTTGCCCAGGTGCACCATCTGGCGGGCGGCCCGGGAGAGGGCCTCGCCGGCACGCGGCCGGTCTCCGCCCTCGCGGGCCGCGTGCGCGGCGATGACGAAGTACTTCTGCGCGGTGGGTTCGAGGCCCACGTCGTGCGACATCCAGCCCGCCAGCACCGCCAGGTTGGCCGCCACCCCCCACAGCCTGCGCTGGAGGTGGTCGGGGTGGTGGTAGGCCAGCATGCCGCCGACCTCGTTGAGCTGGCCGACGACGGCCTTGCGCTGGAGCCCCCCGCCTCTGGAGGCGTCCCAGGCCCGGAAGACCTCGACGGACCGTTCCAGGGCCTCGATCTCCTGGGAGCCGATGGGCGCCGCCTCGTAGCGGTCGTAGCCCGCCGGGTCGGCCTGGTGGGAGTCACCGAAGTGCTGCGCGTTCCGGGCGCCGGAGGGCTCGGTGTGCAGCCAGTCGTACATGGCGTTGCTGAGGGCTGAGCCGGCGGTGAGCGCGGCTCCCGCGCCCATCAGGCCGCGACGGTTGAGCATGAGGTCCATTCCCGTGAATTCGGTGAGGACCGCGGCTGTGCGTTCGGGCGCCCAGGGCACTCCGTCGGGGTTCCGCTGAACCGCGTCCGGCTGCCGTCTGGTGGTGCGCCGCTGCCGTACGAACCCGAGGTCCTCGATGGTCACGACACGACCGAGCCGCTCGGTGAACAGTGCTGCCAGTACCGTGGGCACCGGCTCGCGCGGGGTCTCCCCCATGTCGATCCAGCGCCGCACCCGCGAGGTGTCGGTGGCCAGTTGGTGGTGGCCCATCGCGGCCGCCTGCCGGTTGACCATCCTCGCGAGTTCGCCCTTCGACCAGCCGGCCAGGCCGAACAGGTCGTTCAGACGGGTGTTTGGACCTTTGCTCACGTCAAGCCCCCAGGTTCTCGGCTGAGTTGACAGTAGCCGCCCGTCAGGTGCCCAGCGACTATTCGCCAGGGTTCGCCACCCGCCGCCCCGTGGTTCGCCACCTGCGGGCGGGTGTCAGGTAGGAATGCGCCTCCCCGACCCGGTTCACCGGCGGAACTCCCCAGGGTGAAGTACGGGATCCGGCGGGGCGGCGTACGCACTCGTCGGCGCACGAAGGGAACCGTAAACGCCATGTACGCAGCAACGTCCTCCGTGTCCGCCCCGGTCCGCCAGCACCGCACCCTCCAGGCGGGGGGCGGCACCTACCTCGAACCGGGCCGTCAGCCGGTACCGGCGCAGGGCGCCGTACGGGCTCGGCGGATGCCGGGAAGCGGACCGCAGCCCCTCAGCGGAAGAATCGACCTGTCCGGGCCGCAGGGGGCGCAGCTGCGCACCGCGCTCGCGTCGGTGCAGCGCATCTGTCCCGAGTTCGCCCCCGTCCAGGTCCTGCGCCGCAGCGGCCGGTCGGTCCTGCTGGTCGGGACGACGGGACGGATGACCGCGGTCGCGAAGGTTTTACTGGACCACTCGCCGGAGTGGCGCGAGCGGTACCGGCACGAAATAGCGACGTACCGGACCTTCGTCCGGCACCGCCCGCCGGTCCGCGTGCCCCGGCTGATCGCCGCCGATCCGGAGAACTGCGTCCTGGTGGTGGAGCGGATGGCGGGCCGGGTCGCCGCGCTCCAGCGGCATCCGGTGGAGGCGCCGCCGCGGCCCGACGTACGGGCCGCGCTGGGAGCCGTGTGCCGGGTGAACCAGTGGCAGCCGCCGGCCGATCTGTTCGGGCACCCCGTGGACTACGCGCGGCGGATCTCGCGCGACCACGAGCTGGGCCTGCTGACCGACCGGGACTTCGGCGACCTGCAGAAGCTGCTGCACGGACTGCGGCCGGCGAGTACGCCGTGGCAGTTCAACCACGGCGACGCGCTGCTGTCGAACCTGCTGCTGTCCCCGGCGGGGCCGGTGCTCCTCGACTGGGAGCACGCCGGCTGGTACCTGCCCGGCTACGACCTGGCCACGCTGTGGACCGTGCTGGGTGACGCCCCGGCGGCCCGCGGCCAGATCAGCCGGCTGGCGCAGTCGGCGGGCCCGGCGGCGCGGGACGCCTTCCTGGTCAATCTGATGCTGGTGCTGACGCGGGAGATCCGGATGTGCGAGACGGCGGTGCAGCGCTCCATGCTGGCGTCCGCTCCGGACCGGCCGCTGCCCGCGGGGGCGATCTCCTCGGGCGAGGAGCAGCGTCTTCTGCTGCGGCGACTGCACGACGACGCGGGGATGGCCCGTAGAGCGGTCCGGGCGGCGGTCGGCACGCGCTGACCGCCGGCCCGTCCGGCACCGAACACGGATCCCGTGTGCCGCACACCCAGTGTGCGGGGCACGGGATTCGGCCTGTCCGGGGCCGGGACCGTTGCGCGCGCGTGCCTTGACTTCCCATGATCCCCGGAACAGTTTCTCTGACTCGGCATCAGAACGGCCCGAGCCGCCCGCCTTCCTCCCACCCCGCTGGAGCCCGCCCATGACCGAGGCCATGCCCGTGACCGAGACCCCGGACCGCCCGCGCGCCGTGCCGCCCAGCCGCCGGGCGGTCCTCGCCGGTACGGGGGCCGGGGTGCTCGCCGCCGCCGTGCTGCCGGGTGCTGCCGCGCGGGCCGCCGAGAGCCCGCTCGGCGAGTACGACGTCGTCGTGGTGGGCTCGGGTGCGGCGGGGATGACGGCCGCGCTGACGGCCGCCGCGCGGGGGCTGAGCGTACTGGTGGTGGAGAAGGCCCCGGCCTTCGGCGGTTCCGCGGCGCGCTCCGGCGCGGGGATCTGGCTGCCGAACAACTCGGTGATCCTGGGCGCGGGGGTGCCGGACACCCCGGAGAAGGCCGCGGCGTACCTGTCGGCGGTGGTGGGGCCGCAGGTGCCGGCCGACCGGCAGCGGGCGTTCCTCGACAACGGGCCGCGGATGCTGGACTTCGTCATGGCGAACAGCCCGCTGCGGTTCCGTTTCATGGACGGCTACAGCGACTACTACCCGAACCTGCCCGGCGGGCTGCCGAACGGCCGCTCCATCGAGCCGGACCAGATCGACGGCAACCTCCTGGGCGCCGAGCTGGCGCACCTGAACCCGGCGTACATGCCGGTGCCCGCCGGGATGGTGGTGTTCAGCCGGGACTACAAGTGGCTGAACCTCGCGGCGGTCAGTGCGAAGGGGCTCGCGGTGTCCGCCGAGTGCCTGGCGCGGGGCACCAGTGCCGCGCTGCGCGGGGAGAAGCCGCTGACGATGGGCCAGGCGCTGGCCGCCGGACTGCGGGCCGGGCTGTTGCGGGCGGGGGTGCCGGTGTGGCTGAACAGCCCGCTGGTCGACCTGGTGCGGGAGGGCGGTGCGGTCACCGGGGTGGTGGTGGAGAAGGAGGGCGTACGGGGTGTCATACGGGCCCGCAGGGGCGTGGTGATCGGCTCCGGCGGCTTCGAGCACAACGCGGAGATGCGGGCGCGGTACCAGCAGCGGCCGATCGGCACCGAGTGGTCGGTGGGTGCGAAGGAGAACACCGGTGACGGGATCCGGGCCGGTGAACGGGCGGGCGCGGCCCTGGCGTTGATGGAGGACGCCTGGTGGGGGCCGTCGATCCCGCTGCCCGGGGAGCCGTACTTCTGCCTGGCGGAGCGGACCCTGCCGGGCGGTCTGATGGTGAACCGGGCGGGCACCCGCTTCGTGAACGAGGCGGCGCCGTACAGCGACGTGGTGCACGTGATGTACGAGAAGGACCGGGACGCCACGGGCTCGCACATTCCGGCGTGGCTGATCGTGGACCAGAACTACCGCAACAAGTACCTGTTCAAGGACATCCTGCCGACGCTGCCGCTGCCGGAGGCGTGGTTCGCGTCGGGTGCGGCGAAGAGGGCGTGGACCTGGGACGCGCTGGCCGGGCAGATCGGGGTGCCGGCGGGTGCGCTGCGGGCGACGCTCAACCGGTTCAACGCCCAGGCGTGGAGCGGGACCGACGCCGACTTCCACCGGGGCGACACGGCCTACGACCACTACTACACGGACCCGAACGTGGTGCCGAACTCGTGCCTGGCACGGGTGTGGGCGCCGCCGTTCTACGCCTTCCGGATCGTCCCGGGCGACCTGGGCACCAAGGGCGGCATCGTCACCGACGCCCGGGCGAGGGCGCTGCGGGCGGACGGTTCGGTGATCCGGGGCCTGTGGGCGGCGGGCAACGCCAGCGCGGCGGTGATGGGCCACAGCTACGCGGGGGCCGGATCGACGATCGGGCCCGCGATGACGTTCGGCTACGTCGCGGCGAACGACATCGCGGACAGCCGCTAGTCGGTGTCGGCGGCATCGCCGGCCGGCGCCGCTTTGACGGAACGGTCTGGGGCCGGGCCGGGTCAGCCCTGCTGGAAGAGCTCGGCGGGGAGCGGCTTCAGCAGCGCGTAGAGGTCGTCGGTGATCGGGCGGTCCCAGCTGGCGATCGTCACGAGGACGTTGTCGCTGCGGTCGAACTGCACGCAGGAGATCCGGCCCTCGGAGAGCTTGATCTTGCGGACGATGAGGAGGTTGTCGCCCTGCATGACGGGGCAGTCCTCGGTCCCGGTGACCTCGACGTCCTCGTCGTTCTCGAGGGCGTCGAGGAGCTGGGCCACCTCGAAGGGGACCTGGCCGTCGGCGAGCTCGCGCGCCGGGGATCCCTCGGGGAGGTTGCCGATGATCATCGCGGGGCCGCGGCCGCCGAACAGGTCGTAGCGGAGGAAGACGCCCTGGCAGCTGCCGTCGGGCGCGGGGAGCAGCCCGGCCCCGAGGTTGCCCGGCCAGTCCCCCGGGTCCATGGCCAGGACGTCGAAGTCCGGGCCGGCGGGTGTGGCGGCGCGGTGGCGGCGGAGGAAGGACATGCGGCCCATGGTACGTGGCCGCGCGGGTTTTCCGGCGCCGGGGGCTCTCCCGCGGCGCAGCGGGGCACGGCGGTGCGGGGCGGGGCGCGGGAGGGGTTGCGCGCCGGGCGGGGGCCCGCCGGGGGCGGCCGCGCCGGTGCTGCGGACCTGCGGGTATGGGGTGTGCGCGCCGGGTACTCCTTACCCGGGGGGCGGGCCGGCGTGATGAGCTGCGGTCACGCCACCTTTCCCGCCACGGGCCGCCGCACTGGCTGTATCTTGCTGTGCGTCCCCACGTCCGGTCATCGATCGTTTTCGATTCGACAACGATCGCTTCGGCGGTGGGGATCTTGTCGCCCGGGGGGACCTGCCGTCGCTACCGTCGTCCCCGGTGCGCAGACGGATCTGCCCTTCGGACGTATGGGAGCACAGACAGATGACTGTCCCCGTTGGCGGTCCGCCGCTTTCCCTCACCACGACGCCCGCCCGGACACGGGCACTCGCCGCGGAGAGACGACTGGAGGCGGACGAGATCCTCGGCACCGTGTCCCTCTCCGAGCGGACCGGCGTCCCCGTGGAGGGGGCGGCGGCGCTGCCGCGTGGCGAGGAGTTCGCCCGTCCCGCGCCCGCCCGGGCGGCGAACCGGGCCGTGGGGCCCGCGGTGATCAGCGGGATCCTCTCCTCGGAGGTGGCACGGTGAACCTGTCCCGGTCGATGCGCAAACTGTGCGCCACGCTGACCTCCTCGCTCGACCTGGAGGCTCCGGTCGAGCCGCAGATCCTCTTCCGGGCCCTGTGCGACGCCATGAGCCGCACCCGGGGCGGCCGCCCGATCGTGCTGCGCTTCGAGCGCTTCCCCTCGGAGCTGACCACCTCGGGCCTGTGGCTGAACATGGAGGACTACGACATCGTCGTGGTGGAGAAGTACACGACCCCCGACCACCAACTGGTCATCCTGGGCCACGAGCTGTGGCACATGAAGGCGGGCCACTGCACCGGCCACGGGCGCGGGGCGGCCGACGCGGCCCGGGCCCTGCCCGACGCCTCGGACCTGACGTACGCCAGTGTCGCCGCGCGGTCCCACTACGAGGACACCCAGGAGATCGAGGCCGAGAGCTTCGGGCTGATGCTCGGCGACCGGTGCAGGGCGTGGCTCACGGGCGGCGACGCGGCCGGGGCCGCCCGCCGGAGCGATGTCGCCGGCCGGATAGGCAACGCGCTCGGCTACCGCGGACCGATCGGTTGACGGTGACCTCGGACAAGTACTACATCCCGTACCTCATACCCGCGGCGATCCTCACCCTGGCCTTCGCGATCCGGCTCCCGGTCATGATGAGGTTCTGGCGCATCGACCCCAACGTCCGGGCCGTCGGCGGCCTGCTCCTGCTGGCCTCGGCCGTCTTCTACTTCGGCCGGCCGAAGACCCTGGTCCTGCTGAACAGCGCGACCGGCGTCAGCAACTTCGCGGCGCCGGTGGTCTACACGCTGCTCACGATGTTCTGCGCCTGCTGCCTGATCATGATCATCCACTGGCGGGGCGGCGATCCCCGGCGGGTGCGCCGGACCAACTGGACGATCGGCGTCGTCTACGCGACCGTGGTGGCCGGTCTGTGGATCACCTTCGCGTTCGCCGAAGTCCCGGTCGAGCGGCTGCGGGACCTGGACACGTACTACGCCAACACCCCCTGGATGCGCGAGCACATCATGCTCTACCTGGGGGCCCACACCACCGCCTGCGCGATCACCGCCGTCGTCACCTGGTCCTGGCTGCGGGAGGTCTCGGGCTGGCTGCGCTCCGGCCTGGTGCTCCTGGTCATCGGGTTCATCCTGAACCTCTGCTACGACACGGTGAAGCTCACGGCGGTGTTCGCCCGCTGGAACGGTCACGACCTGGACTGGCTCAGCACGTACGTGGCCCCGCCCATCGCCTCCGTGTGCGCCCTGTTCATCGCCGTCGGCTTCATCCTGCCCCACGCCGGCCAGGCGCTCCAGGGGATCTGCACCGACTACTACCACTACCGGTGCCTCGCCCCCTTCGTACGCGAACTGGCCGGACTGGACACCGGTTCGGTACGGCTGCCCCGCCGGTCCTCCATCAGCCGTCGCCTGGTCCAGCGCAGGACCCGGATCAGCGACGGGCTGCTGCGGCTCCAGCCGTACATGGACCCCGAGGTCCGCGAACGGGCCCTCGCCGAGGCGCGGGCCCGGGGCGAGGCCGCCGAGCGGGCGGCGGCGACCGCCGACGCGGTGGCCGTGGTCGCGGCGGTCGCCGCCCTGCGCGGGGGTGCCGGGGCCGAGCCGGAGGACGGCCCGGTGCCCGGCCCGGCGGCGGCACCGGACCTCGTCGCGGTGGCCAGGGCCCTGCGCCGGTCCCCCGCCGTCACCGCCTTCCGCGCCCGGTCCGGCCCCTCAGACCACCGAGAGAGCGTGAGTCCATGAGCAGTTCACCGCCGTCACGCGCCCGGCACACCGCGGTCGTGGCCGGGGGCAGCCTGGCCGGCATGCTCGCGGCCGCCGCGCTCGCCGGGGCCGGCTCCGGCGAGGTCGTCGTCGTCGAGCGGGACGCACTGCCGGACGGGCCCGTGTCCCGCAAGGGGCTCCCGCAGGCCCATCACGCGCACCTGCTGTGGTCCGGCGGGGCCGCGGCCATCGACTCCCTGCTGCCCGGCACGATCGGGGCGCTCAGGGGAGACGGGGCCCACCGGATCGCGCTGCCCACGAACATGGTGGGCTTCTCCCCCGAGGGCTGGTTCCGCCGCTGGGCGCGGGAGTCCCACTACGTGCTGATCGCCAGCCGCGACCTGCTCGACTGGCACGTCCGCCGGGCCGTCGCGGCGCTGCCGAACGTCACCGTCACCGACCGCACCGAGGTACTCGGCCTGACGGGCGACGCCCGGCGCGTCACCGGGGTGCGGGTGCGCGGGACGGACGCCGTGGAGCGGGTCCTGGACGCGGACCTGGTGGTGGACGCCTCCGGGCGGGCCTCCCGAACGCCGCGGTGGCTGGGCGAGCTGGGGGTGGCCGGGCCCGCCGTACGGACGGTCGACCCCGGACTCGTCTACGCCAGCCGGATCTTCCGGGCCCCGGCGGACCTGGGGAGCACGTTCCCGCTGGTCGTGAACGTCCAGGCCGATCCCCGCGGGGCCGGTCCGGGCCGGTCCGCGACGCTGGTCCCGATCGAGGGCGACCGCTGGCTCGTCACCCTGTCGGGGACGCGCGGCGGCGAACCCAGCACCGATCCGGAGGCCTTCGGAGCCTTCGCCCGGGGTCTGCGGCACCCGATCGTCAGCGAGCTGATCGCCGGGGCGGAGCCGCTGACGGACGTGGTGCGCACCCGTACGACCGTCAACCGCAGGCACCACTACGAGAGGGCCGCGCTGCCCGGCGGGTTCCTGGTGCTCGGGGACGCGGTCGCCGCCTACAACCCGGTGTACGGGCACGGGATGTCGGTGGCCGCGCAGAGCGCCCTCGCGCTGCGGGAGGCCGTCGCCCGGTACGGCTGGGCCGACGCGCGGCTCGCCGCCCGTGCCCAGAAGGCCGTCGCGGGTCCGGTGGCCGCCGCGTGGGCCCTGTCCACGGGGAACGACGTCTTCTACCCCGGTGCCACCGAGAGCGGGCCGACGGCGGCCGAGCGGGTCGCCGCCGCCTACGTACGCCGGCTGATGCGCACGAGCACCGGCAACGGGCGGGTGGCCCGGGCGGTGACCGACGTGATGACCCTGGAGCGGCCCGCCACCCGGCTGTTCACCCCGCCGGTGCTGCTGGCGGCCCTGCTGGGGCCGCGCCGGGCGCAGCTGACCGGGCCGCCGCTGGGGCCGGCGGAGCGGGCGGCGGTCGCGGCGCTGCGGTCCCGGGCGTGACCGCGGGTGGCTCGGGGCGAGGGGCTCAGCCGTGCCACCGCCAGGTCAGGGAGCCGTCCTCGGGGAGCGCCGTCCAGCGGGCCGAGGCCGCGTCGAGGGCGGTGCGGGCCCGCTCCAGGTCGGCTTCGCCCAGCACGGGACGGCCCACGCCGCGTCCCGTGACGGGCAGCCCCGACCAGGCGCGGTACGCCCAGTTGACGGCCATCTCCGCCGCCATCACGGCGTCGCCCTTGCGGCGCAGCACCTTCAGACCCGACCGGCGGTGGCGGCCGGGCTCTGTCATCTCGAACCCCTGGAAGGTGGCGCCGTCGGCGACCGCCCCCCAGAAGCCGTCGGTGATGCCCAGTGCCTCCTCGACCGCGGCGTGGGCGAGGTCGTGCGGGACCGTCGGGCCGGTGGGCTGCGCGGGCATCCGTACGTCGGGGCCGCGGCGGCCGGTGACCGTGATCTCGTGCCGGTTCCCCGGCAGCTTCCTGAAGGCGATGTCCACCGGCAAGACCGTAGGGCGCCCGGTGCGGCGGCGCCAGTGGATTCGGCGAGCGGGACGCGCGGGCGGGTTTGCCGCGGCCGTACGCGGATAGCCGCCAGGTGAGGCACCCTGGCGTGCCGGTCCACGGTCGTCCCCGGGCTCCGCGCGGGGACGCACCCCGACCCGGAGGCGAATCGATGAACACGAACCGCGGGTACGACGCCCCGGAGCGGCGCGGCGCGCTGCTCCCGGACGCGGGGGCCATGCTGGACGAGCACGGCCGTGCGCCGGGCGCTCCCTCCCGCACCGGTACGGGCTCCGGCCCCGCCGCGGACGCGGCCCGGGTGGACGAGGCGCGCGCGCAGGCGGGCCCCTCGGCGGAGGCCGAGGTGAACGTACTGGTCAGTCACTGCGACCGGGCGGGCGCCGACGCCGTGCTCGGTGTCCTGGCCGAGGCGTTCCCCGGGATGACCCCGCCGGTGCTGGAAGGGGCTGCCGGGCCCGCGGCGGCCACGAGCGTCTGGTCGACGACGGTGGACGTCCGCAACCGGGCGCCCGCCGCGAGCCCCCGGGCCCGGCCGGCGGCACCGGTGACGGCGGAGCTCGACGGCGCCGCCGAGCCGGTGCGCCAGGTCCGCGCCGTCCTGGAGGACGCCTTCGCCGGCGAGCACCTCGGTACGGTGTCCGGGGAGCACGAGCTCCAGGTCGCGCTGCGGCTGTCCGCCCGCCCGGCCTGACGCCGGGCCCGCGTCCCGCCTCGGGTCAGGTCAGGTCGAAGCGGCCGCCGCGCGCCCCGAGCACGAACTTGCGCCACTCGCGCGGCGCGAAGACCAGCGAAGGGCCGTCGGGGCGCTCGCCGTTGCGCATGGCGATGAACCCCTCCACGAAGGCGACCTGCACGTCGCCCACCCCCCGGCTGCTGCCCTGCCAGTCGGCCCCGCTGAGATCGAGCTCGGGCCTGCCCCAGCCGGCGGACGGCTGCGAAGTCGTGCTCTCGGCCACGTGCGTGCTCCTCCCGGTACGGTACGTCGTCGGGGGCCCAGGGTAGCGATCGCGGCGGGTGCCGCACAGGCCACGGGCAGTGACGCGCGGCGGGTCCGGCGGAGCGCCCCGCCAGCGGCCGGCGGCTGCGCTTCCGCGCGTCGGGAACCCGGCGGCCGCGCGCGCACGTCAGGAACTCGGCGGCTGCGCTCCGACGAGCCACATCGCGAAGAACTGCGCGCCGCCGCCGTACGCGTGCCCCAGCGCCCTGCGTGCCCCGGGGACCTGGTGTTCCCCGGCCCGGCCGCTGACCTGGAGCGCCGCCTCCGCGAAGCGGATCATGCCCGAGGCGCCGATCGGGTTGGTGGACAGCACCCCGCCGGAGGGGTTCACCGGGAGGTCGCCGTCCAGTTCGGTGACGCCGGCCTCGGTGAGCTTCCAGCCCTCGCCCTCCTGCGCGAAGCCGAGGTTCTCCAGCCACATCGGCTCGTACCAGGAGAACGGCACGTACATCTCGACCGCGTCGATCTCCCGACGGGGGTCGGTGATCCCGGCCTGCCGGTAGACGTCGGCCGCGCAGTCCTTGCCGGCCCGGGGCGAGACGAAGTCCTTGCCCGCGAAGAGCGTCGGCTCGCTGCGCATCGCACCGCCGTGCACCCAGGCGGGGGGCCTGGGCGAACGGGCCGCGCCCGCACGGTCGGTGAGGACCATCGCGCAGGCGCCGTCCGAGGAGGGGCAGGTCTCGGAGTACCGGATCGGGTCCCAGAGCATCGGCGAGGCCTGGACCTTCTCCAGGGTGATGTCGTGCTCGTGCAGGTGCGCGTACGGGTTCTTGAGCGCGTTGCGCCGGTCCTTGTACGCGACGAGCGATCCCACCGTGTCGGGGGCGCCGGTGCGCCGCATGTACGCGCGCACGTGCGGGGCGAAGAAGCCGCCCGCGCCGGCCAGCAGCGGCTGCTGGAACGGGACGGGGAGCGAGAGCCCCCACATGGCGTTGGACTCGGACTGCTTCTCGAAGGCGAGGGTCAGGACGGTGCGGTGGACGCGGGCCGCGACCAGGTTCGCGGCGACGAGGGCGGTCGACCCGCCGACGGAGCCCGCCGTGTGGACGCGGAGCATCGGTTTGCCGACCGCGCCGAGGGCGTCGGCCAGGTAGAGCTCCGGCATCATCACCCCCTCGAAGAAGTCGGGGGCCTTGCCGATGACGACGGCGTCGACGTCCGCCCAGGTCAGCTCCGCGTCGGCGAGGGCGCGGGCCGCCGCCTCGCGGACCAGGCCGGCGATGGAGACGTCGTGCCGGGTGGCGACGTGCTTGGTCTGGCCGATCCCGACGACGGCCACGGGCTCCTTGCCCGGTGTGCTCATGCTCGGTCCCCTTCCAGGACGGCGACCAGGTTCTGCTGGAGGCAGGGGCCGGAGGTGGCGTGTGCGACGGCCCGCCGGGACTCGCCGCGGTGGATGCGGGCGGCCGCCTCGCCGATCCGGACGAGGCCGGCGGCCATCATCGGGTTGGCGGCGAGGGGGCCGCCGGAGGGGTTGACGGCCACCGCTTCGCCCAGGCCGAGCGCCTTGCGCAGCACGACCTCCTGGGAGGAGAACGGCGCGTGCAGTTCCGCCGTGTCGACGGGGGCGTCGAAGACCCCGGCGTGCTCGGCGGCGGTCCGGGTGGACGGGGAGTCGGTGAGGTCGCGCAGGCCCAGGCCGTGGGCCTCGATGCGGTGGTCGATGCCGGTGATCCAGGCGGGCCGCTCGCACAGGCGCCGGGCGAGGTCCCCCGCGGCCAGGACGACGGCGGCCGCGCCGTCCCCGATGGGCGGGCAGTCGCCCGTGCGCAGGGGCCGCACCTGGTAGTCGCCTTGCGGGACGGGGCCGCTGAGCTGGGCGTGCGGGTTGTCCTCGGCGGAGGCGCGGCTGCGGGCGCCGATCGCGGCGAGCGCGGCCTCGTCGGTGTCGCCCGCGTCGATCAGCGCCTGCGCCTGGAGGGCGGCCAGGGCCACCGAGTCGGGCCAGAGGGGGGCCAGGTAGTACGGGTCGAGCTGCCGGGTGAGGACGTCCCGTACGGATCCGGGCGAGGACTTCCCGTACGCGTAGACGAGCGCGGTGTCGGCCTCACCGGTCTGGATCTTGACCCAGGCCTCGTAGAGCGCCCAGGCGCCGTCCATCTCGACGTGCGATTCGGAGATCGGCGGCCAGGCGCCGACCCCGTCGAGGGTCATGGTGAAGGAGAAGGCCCGGCCGGCGAGGTAGTCGCTGGAGCCGGAGCAGGTGAAGCCGATCTCGCCCGCCTTGAGCCCGGTGGCCGCCAGCACCCGGTGCAGGACGGGCATCACCATCTCGACTTCGCTGAGTTCGTCGGTGCGGCGCAGGTGGTCGCTCTGGGCGAAGGCGACCACGGCCACCTCGCGCGCGTGGCGGGCGTTCCGGGGCATCAGAGCAGCTCCTTGTACGCGTCGTAGTCCGCGTCCGGCTCGCCGGTGGGGCGGTAGTGGTCGGGGTAGCGGCCGCCGTCGGTCCACACCGGTTCGACGCGCAGGCCCATGCGGACCTGGTCGTACGGGATGCCGCCGATCCGGCCGTGGAGGGCGAGGCCGGCGCCGTCGAGGGCGATGTGGGCGTAGACGTAGGGGACGTCGATGTCGAGGTTGCGCGCCTTGATGTTGACGATGCAGAAGGTGGTGACGGTGCCGGCCGGGCCGACCTCGACCCGGTCGGTGGTGGCCACCCCGCAGGTGGGGCACGCGCCGCGCGGGGGGACGTACACCTTGTGGCAGGAGGGGCAGCGCTCGCCGACGGTGCGGCGCTCGGAGAGGGCGTTGATGTAGGCGGTCTGGGCGCGGCCGGGACTGTAGGTGTAGTCGAGGCGGGCCTCGGCGACGATGCCGGTGACGGGGTCGGCGAACACCCCGTCGTGCGGTGCGGCGGCGCCTTCTTCCGCGCGGCCCCCGTACGGCTCGAAGCAGGCGATGTCGGTGATGGCACCGGTGCGCTCGGCGGCCCAGCGGATCCGCACCCGCATCCCGGTGGACACGGCGTCGGGGCCGGGGGCGTCGAGGGCGTGCAGGATCGCGGTGTCGGCGCCGTCGAGCCTCACCAGGACCCAGGCGAAGGGGGTGCCGAGGGGCTGGTGGGGGCGGGGGTCGCCGTTCCACGCCCAGGTGGTGACGGTACCGGTGGGGGCGACCTCGACGAGCTCCCGGATCTCCTCGGCGGTGGCGGGGTCGTACTCGGCGGGCGGCACCATGACCCGCCCGTCGGAGGTCCTGACGCCGAGCACGACCCGCTGCCGGAGCCCGGTGAGGAAGGCGCTCTGGACGGGCCCGAGGGAGCGGGTGAAGGGGAACTCGACGACGAGGGGCGCACGCAGCACCTCGGGCGGGGACGCGGCTGTCATGGATGCTCTCCGATTCTCGGGGGCGGTGGGACCGGGCGATCGGAACGGCCACCGGGCGGTGGCGGGGGGCGGTGGCGGGGGCTGCGGGACGGCGCTCAGGCCCGGCGGTAGACCGGCGGCCGCTTCTCCGCGAAGGCGCGTGCCCCTTCCTTCGCGTCGGCCGTCTCGAAGACGGGCCGGCCCCGGGTCAGTTCGGCCGCCAGGCCTTCCGTCTCCGTCAGCTCGGCGGCTTCGTACACGGACGCCTTCACCGCCTCGACGGCCAGCGGCCCGCACGCGTTGATCAGCTCCGCCGTCTCCAGCGCCGCTTCCAGCGCCGTCCCGTCCGGCACCACCCGCCCCACGAGGCCGATCCGCGCCGCCTCCTCGGCCGAGTACGGGCGCCCCGTCAGCAGCATCTCCAGCGCGTGTGTGCGCGGGACCTGCCGGGGCAGCCGGACCGTGGAGCCGCCGATCGGGAACAGTCCCCGCCTGACCTCGAACAGTCCGAAGGTGGCCCCGGCCCCGGCGACCCGGATGTCGGTCCCCTGGAGGATCTCCGTGCCGCCCGCCACGCAGTAGCCCTCGACCGCCGCGATCACCGGTTTGCGCGGCCGGTGGTGGCGGAGC
Source organism: Streptomyces sp. NPDC034043 (assembly GCF_055575675.1). Classification (NCBI taxonomy): domain Bacteria; kingdom Bacillati; phylum Actinomycetota; class Actinomycetes; order Kitasatosporales; family Streptomycetaceae; genus Streptomyces; species Streptomyces sp. NPDC034043. The sequence goes on along the minus strand of NZ_JBVISF010000001.1, from coordinate 425,837 downwards.
ATCGCCTTCCAGTGCAGGTCGGGGTCGGCCTTGAGGCGGTCCCGGTACTGGTCGCCCGCCATCCCCCGGCCGGCGAGCGCCTTGAGGTCCATCCCGGCGCAGAAGTCACCGCCCGCGCCCGTCAGGACCACCGAGCGGACCGTGTCGTCCGCGTCCGCCTCCAGCCAGCCGTCGTACAGGCCCACCAGCAGGGGAAGCGAGAGCGCGTTCTTCGCTTCGGGCCTGTTCATGGTGAGCACCAGAGTGGCGCCGCGGCGTTCCACGGTCAGGTGTTCGGTCCCACCCATTGCCGTCCTCCCGTCTCAAGACCTAGAACAGGTTGCAGCAGGGTCCGGTCCAGTTCAATAGTTTCCTGACACTCAGTCAGATTTCTTGGCATGCGCCCTTCCCACTTGGACCGGGCGGCGCTCTAATGACCGCCGAGCAGCCCAGCCGTGTGCACTTCGGGTCAGGAGGAACGGTGGAGTACAACCTTGCCGACCTGTTCGAATCGGTCGTGGACGTGGTCCCGGACCGCGAGGCGCTGGTGTACGTCGACCACCCCGGGACCGGTGCCGAGCGCCGCCTGACGTACGCGGAGCTGGACGCTGCGGCGAACCGCGTCGGGCACCACCTGCTGGACAGCGGACTGCGGCCCGGCGAGCACGTGGGGCTGCACCTCTACAACGGGATCGAGTACCTGCAGACCGTACTGGCCTGCCTCAAGGCCCGCCTGGTGCCGGTGAACGTGAACTACCGGTACGTGGAGGAGGAACTGGTCTACCTCTACAACGACGCCGACCTCGCCGCCCTCGTCTTCGAGGGCGAGTTCACGGAGCGGGTGGCCGCCGCGCTGCCGCAGACGCCGGGGCTACGGCACCTGGTCCGGGTCGGGCAGGCACCGGCCGGGGTGCCGGAGCCGGCGGTCGCGCCGGTGGCGTACGCGGACGCCGAGACGGCCGGGTCCCCCGAGCGCGACTTCCCGGAGCGCAGCCCCGACGACCTCTTCATCATCTACACCGGCGGTACGACCGGCATGCCCAAGGGCGTCATGTGGCGGGCCGAGGACCTCTTCTTCGCCGGGCTCTTCGGCGGGGAACCCTCCGGGGAGCCGGTGAAGCGGCCCGAGGAACTGGCCGAGCGGGTCGCGGCGCGCGGCGCCGGGCTCACCTTCTTCCCCGCTCCACCGCTGATGCACGGCACGTCCACGCTGACCTCGTTCATCGCCTTCAACTACGGCCAGCGGGTGGTCATCCACCGCAAGTACGTCCCCGAGGAGGTGCTGCGCACGATAGAGAAGGAGAAGGTGTCGAGCGTGTCGCTGGTCGGCGACGCCATGCTGCGGCCGCTGATCGACGCGCTGAGCGGCCCGCTCAAGGGGACGGACCTGTCCTCGCTGTTCAGCGTCTCCTCCTCCGGGGCGATCATGTCGGAGACCGTCCGCGCCGAGTTCCAGCGGCTGGTGCCGAACGTGCTGCTCCTGAACAACTTCGGCTCCTCCGAGTCCGGTTCCAATGGCCGGGCCACGGACGACTCCGGCCCGGAAAAGGGCTTCCGGCTCCAGGTCAACGACCGCACGCAGGTGGTCGATCCGGTGACGCACGAGCCGGTGGCGGTCGGCGTGCCGGGCCGCCTCGCGCAGCGCGGACACGTCCCGCTCGGCTACTACAACGACCCGGCGAAAACGGCGGAGACCTTCTTCCGCAAGGGCACGGAACGCTGGGTGCTGCTCGGTGACATGGCGACCGTCGACGAGGAGGGCATCGTCACGGTGCTGGGCCGCGGCTCGCAGTGCATCAACACCGGTGGCGAGAAGGTCTATCCGGAGGAGGTCGAGCAGGCGCTGAAGTCGCATCCGGACGTGTACGACGCCCTGGTGGCGGGAGTCCCGGACCCGACCTGGGGCAACCACGTGGCCGCGGTGGTGCAGGTGCGGCGGGGGGCGCCGGAGCCGACGCTGGAGGAGATCCAGCGCCACTGCCGGACGAGACTGGCGGGTTACAAGATCCCGCGGCAGCTGGTGATCACGCCCGCCGTGCAGCGTTCCCCGAGCGGCAAGGCGGACTACCGGTGGGCGAAGGCGGTGGCCACGGAGGCCGACGCGGGGCACTGAACCGGCGACCGCCCGGGGGGTGACCGCCGGGGCCGGGGGGCGCCGGCCCCCGGAGGCGGTGCGTCAGGCTCCGGTGGCGAGGAAGCGCTCGACGCGTCCGGCGAAGCGGGGGGCGTCGTCCAGCCAGGGGAAGTGCGCGGTCGCGGGCTGGACTTCGAGGATCCCGCGCGGGAAGAGCTCCGCGATACGGGCCGCGAGGGGTGGGGGCGGGTTGCCGTCCAGTTCGCCCACGAGGACCAGCACCTCCCCTTCGACGTGCCGCAGGGCCGCGCGGGTGGCGGGCGGGTCGAAGGCGCCCGGGCCCGCGAAGGCCAGCGCGGCCTTCTCGTTCTGGTCCTGCTCGCCGGCCGCGAAGTCGGCCCGCGCGGCGTCGTCCCAGCGTCCGTAGAAGAGCGGGGCAGCCCTCTCCCATTCCGCGTCCGTGTCGGCGCCCCCGAGAATCCGTTCGTAGGCCGCGATGGCCGTGTCGTACGGCTCGGTGCCGACCCGGAGGCGGGCGGCCGCGAGCCGCTCCCGCGCCCCGCTCCCGAGGTCCACCGCCCAGGCGGTCGGGGTGATAAGGGCGGTCCGGCGCAGCCGGCCGGGGTGCGCGGCGGCGTACAGCATGACGAGGTTGCCGGCGGCCGAGTGGGCCAGGACGTCCATGCGCTCCAGGCCGAGGTGGACGCGGAGCGCCTCGACGTCGGCGACCTGGTGATCGACGCGGTACGTGGACTCGTCGGCCGGTATCGCGGAGTCGCCGGTGCCGCGCGGGTCGAGGAGGACGAGCCGGCGGCCGGCGGCGAGTCCGCCGAGGTCGCCGAGGTACCTGGAGGACCGCATGGCGCCACCGGGGAGACAGACGAGCGGTTCTCCCTCGCCCCTGACGTGGTAGGCGAGTCGGGTTCCGTCATAGGTGGTGAGAGCAGGCATGGGGCCCATCAGATCAGACGATCACTCGTTCGAGTCATTGATTTACCCGGCGGGGTCCGGCAGGCTACCGAATGAACGTTCGGTTGGGTTGATGGTCCGACTCTCGACGATGAGGTGACGGCAATGACGGCGCGTGCGGGTCTCGATGACCTCGGGGATCTCCAGGACGAAGGCGAGCGGCTGAGCGCCGAGGGGCTGGCGGCGCTCCAGCTGGAGCGGTTGCGGGCGACCCTGCGCCGGGCGTACGAGCACGTGCCCTTCTACCGGCAGGCCTTCGACAAGGCGGGGGTCCGGCCCGACGACTGCCGCTCACTGGCGGACCTGTCCCTCTTTCCGCTCACCACCAAGGCGGACCTGCGCGAGCAGTACCCCTTCGGCATGTTCGCCGTGCCGCGCGCGGACGTGCGCCGCATCCACGCCTCCAGCGGCACCACGGGCCGCCCCACGGTCGTGGGCTACACCGACGGGGACCTGGCCACCTGGGCCGACGTCGTCGCCCGCTCGCTGCGTGCGGCGGGCGCCCGGCCGGGGCAGATCGTGCACGTCGCGTACGGGTACGGCCTGTTCACCGGCGGCCTGGGCGCGCACTACGGCGCGGAGCGGCTGGGGTGCACGGTGGTTCCCGCCTCGGGCGGCATGACGGACCGCCAGGTCCGGCTGATCCAGGACTTCCGCCCGGAGGTCATCATGGTGACCCCCTCCTACATGCTCACCCTGCTGGACGAGATGGAGCGCCAGGGCATCGACCCGCGCCGGACCTCGCTGCGCACCGGGATCTTCGGCGCCGAGCCCTGGACCGAGGAGATGCGCCGGGAGATCGAGGACCGGCTGGGCATCGACGCCGTGGACATATACGGCCTGTCCGAGGTCATCGGACCGGGCGTCGCCCAGGAGTTCGCCTCGCACAAGGACGGACTGCACATCTGGGAGGACCACTTCTACCCCGAGGTGATCGATCCGCTGACCGGGGCGGTCCTGCCGGACGGTGAACCGGGGGAGCTGGTGTTCACCTCCCTCACCAAGGAGGCCATGCCGGTGATCCGCTACCGCACCCGGGACCTGACACGGCTGCTTCCGGGAACGGCCCGCCCCGCCTTCCGCCGGATGGAGAAGGTGACCGGCCGCAGCGACGACATGATCATCCTGCGCGGGGTGAACCTCTACCCGACGCAGGTCGAGGAGATACTCCTGCGCATCCCGGGCCTGGCCCCGCACTTCCAGCTGCGGCTGACGCGGGAGGGCCGCCTCGACGCCCTCACCGTGCGCGTGGAGGCGCGCCGGGACGCCGACGCCGGGAGACGGCGGGCGGCGGCCGCGGAGCTGGTGCGGGCGGTCAAGGAGTCCGTGGGGGTGTCCGTCGCCGTCGACGTGGTGGAACCGGAGAGCCTGGAGCGCTCCGTCGGCAAGATCAGGCGGGTGAAGGACCTCCGGGAACCGCACGCCTCCTGAGGAGGCCGGGCCACACCGGCGGACGGCCGGAACCACCTGTTCGGGCCCACTTCGGTACCGCTCCCGGGAACGGCCGGGACCGTACGGGTAGGGGACCAGGTGTGACCTCGATCCTCCGGCGCCTCCACGCCCGGCTCCTGGGCTCCCCGGCCGGGCTGGCCTGGAGCCGGGGCCGGGAGATCGAGCTGATGCACCGGGCGATGGGCTTCGCCGCTCTGGGGTTCCTCACCCTGGTGCCGCTGCTGGTGGTCGTGGCGGCGGCCGCGCCGGGCAGCGGCTCCAACTTCGGCCGCTGGCTGGGACAGGCCCTCGGGGTGACGGAGGCCTCCCGGTCCCGGGTCGAGATGCTGTTCGGGGCGGCGGACCTGGCACTGGAGCGGACCACCGCCTTCGGGCTGGCGGCCCTCGCCGTGTTCGGCCTGACCTTCGGCTCCGCCGTGCAGACCGGCTACGAGAAGGTGTGGGACCTGCCGACGGCCCGCTGGCACACCATGTGGCGGCACGTCGTGTGGCTGGCGCTGCTGGTCTGCTACCTGGCGCTGCTGGTCGGGATCCCCTCCCCGTCCGACACCGTGGCGGGCACGGCGGTGAGCACCTTCAGCGACACGGTGGGCACCTGCCTGTTCTTCTGGAGCTCCGGGCGGCTCCTGCTGGGCGGCCGGGTCCGCTGGCGGGCGCTGCTGCCCGGGGCGGTGGCGACCAGTCTCGGGCTGCTGGGCCTCAGGGTCTTCTCGCAGATGGTGTTCTCCCCGCTGATCGCCTCGAACGCCGTCACGTACGGGCCGTTCGGGACGCTGCTGGTCGTCCAGTCCTGGCTCGTCGGCGTCGGCTTCGTGGTCTACGGAGGGGCCATGCTCGGGCGCCTCGCCCACGAGCACCTGACGCTGCGCCGGCTGCGCGCGGACGGGGTACTGCCCCCCGCAACCGGGCCTTCTCGTGATCCGGGACAGGGGTGACCGCCGGCGTCGGGGCGTACTCGGCGACGAAGTTCGCCCTGGAGGGGCTGACGGAGGCGCCGGCGGGCGAGGTGGCCGCCTTCGGGATCAAGGCACTGATCGTCGAGCCCGGCGCCTTCCGTGCGGGGTTCGCGGGCGGCGCGGGGCCCTCCAGCAGTCGGCCGCCTGGCTGCCGGCCTACGAGGACACGGCCGGCCCCGTCCGCACCGGGCTCCCCGGGAGCGACGGCAAACAGCCCGGCGACCCGGTGAAGGCCGCCGCCGTGATCCTGGCCCACGCGGACACCGTCCGCGCGGAGGCCCGTACCCGGGAGGCGGTCAGCCGGGGTACGGCCTTCGACGCCTGACGGCCCCTCCCGGCGGCCGATTCCGCCACCGGCGCCGGGTCCAGCCCCGGCGGCCGGGAGCGGCGCGGCGGCCGGGAGCGCCTCAGCCGGTGCCGAAGCGGTCGCGGAGCTCGCGCTTGAGGATCTTTCCGCTGGCGTTGCGCGGGAGGGTCTCCACGAACAGCACCCGTTTGGGTGCCTTGAAGTGCGCGAGCCGTTCGCGGGCGTAGGCCATCAGCTCCGCCTCGGTGACCTCGCCGCGGGGGACGACCACCGCCGTGACGGCCTCGATCCACCGCTCGTCGGGCAGCCCGACGACCGCCGTCTCGGCCACGCCGGGGTGGGTGTATAGAACGTCCTCCACCTGCCGGGAGGCCACGAGGACCCCGCCCGAGTTGATGACGTCCTTCACCCGGTCGACCACGGTGAAGTACCCGTCGGTGTCCCGTACCGCGAGGTCACCGGACCGGAACCAGCCGTCCCGGAAGGCCTTCCCGGTGGCCTCGTCGTCGTTCCAGTAGCCCAGGCACAGCTGCGGGGAGCGGTAGACGACCTCCCCGGCCGTGCCGTCGGGGACGTCCGCACCGTCCTCGTCGACGACCTTCGCCTCCACGTGGCGCACCGGGCGCCCGCACGACTCCATCCGCCCCTCGTGCTCCCCGGGACCCAGGACGGTGGCCAGCGGTCCGATCTCGCTCTGCCCGAAGCAGTTGTAGAAGCCCAGCCCGGGCAGCCGGGCCCGCAGCCGTTCCAGCACCGGGACCGGCATGACCGAGGCCCCGTAGTAGGCCTTGCGCAGGGCGCCGAGGTCCCGCCGCGCGAACTCGGGGTGGCCGGCCAGCGCGATCCACACCGTGGGCGGCGCGAAGAGGCTGTCGGCGCCGGCCTCCACCAGGTCGAAGAGGTCCTCGGCGACGGGTGCGTCCAGGATGGTGTTCTGGGCGCCCACCGCCAGGTAGGGCAGCAGGAAGACGTGTGTCTGTGCCGAGTGGTAGAGCGGCAGCGAGTGGACGGGCCGGTCGTCCGCGCCCAGGTCCAGGGCCTCGATCGCGCTCTCGTACTCGTGGGCCAGCGCGCTGTGGGTCATCACCGCGCCCTTGGGGAGTGCGGTGGTCCCCGAGGTGTAGAGCAGCTGCACCACCGCCGCCGGATCCCCGGCGGGCTCGTACGCGAGCGGCTCGGACAGCTCGGACAGGAACGAGCCCGGCGCGTCGCGCAGCGCCCGTACGGGGTGCCCGTCGGGGACCCGCGCGGCCAGGTCCGGGTCGGCGAGGACCAGGGAGCTCGCGCAGTCGCCGAGGATGTGCGCGAGGTCCTCGCCGGTGAGGTTCTGGTTGACGGGGACGTGGACGAGCCCGGCGCGGGCGCAGGCGAGGAAGGCGATGAGGTAGGCGTCGGAGTTGTGGGCGAAGGCCGCGACCCGGTCCCCCGCGGACAGCCCGTACCGCCGGCGCAGCACGGCGGCGCCGGTGGAGACGGCCGCGTCGAGCTCCCCGTACGTCCAGTTCCGCTCCCGGTAGCGCAGGGCGACCCGGTCGGGGCCGCGCCGCGCGCTGTCCCGTACGAGCCCGTCGACCGTCTGGTGCCGCACTGCCGTCATGGCCGTGATCCTCGCCCGGCCCCGTCGCCGGGTCAATGTCGCCGCACCGGCCGGGGACGGCCCGAAGGAGCATGCCGGCGGGGTGCCGGCGGTGCCAGGGGCCGGCTGGTGCTACGGGCTGACGGCGAGGAAGAGGTACGCGGCCAGCAGCACGAGGTGTACTCCGCCCTGGAGGAGGGTGGCGCGGCCCGGGACGATCGTCAGGGCTCCGACCACCACGGTCAGCGCGAGCAGCACCATGTGGATGGCCCCCAGCCCCAGCAGCAGCGGCCCGGTCAGCCAGACGGAGGCCAGGGCGATGGCGGGGATGGTCAGGCCGATGCTGGCGATCGCGGAGCCGTAGGCCAGGTTGAGGCTGGTCTGGACGCGGTCGCGGCGGGCGGCCCGGACGGCGGCGAGGGTCTCGGGGAGCAGGACGAGCAGGGCGATGATCACGCCGACGACGGCGTGGGGCAGTCCGGCGTCGGAGACGCCCTTCTCGATGGTCGGAGAGACCGCCTTGGCGTTGCCGACGACCGCGACGAGGGCGGCGAAGAGCAGGCCGACGCTGATGAGGGCGGCGCGGGCGGTGGGCGGTTCGGCGTGGTCGCCGCCGGCGCCGCCGCCGGTGTGCGGTCCGGCGCCGGCGGTGTCCACGGGGAGGAAGTAGTCCCGGTGGCGGACCGTCTGGACGGCGATGAACAGCCCGTAGAGGGCGAGGGAGGCGACGGCGGCGAAGGTCAGCTGGGCGGAGGAGAACTCGGGGCCGGGCCTGCTGGTGGTGAAGGTCGGCAGCACCAGGCTCAGCACGGCGAGGGTCGCGACGGTGGCCAGTGCCGCGCCGGATCCCTCGGCGTTGAAGACGGCGACCCGGTTGCGCAGGGCGCCGACCAGCAGGGACAGGCCGACGATGCCGTTGCAGGTGATCATGACGGCGGCGAAGACCGTGTCGCGGGCGAGGGAGGCGGTCTTGTCGCCGCCGTCGGCCATCAGGGTGACGATCAGGGCCACTTCGATGACGGTGACGGCGACGGCGAGGACGAGGGAGCCGAAGGGTTCGCCCACCCGGTGGGCGACGACCTCGGCGTGGTGCACGGCCGCGAGGACCGCTCCCGCGAGGCAGAGGGCGACCAGGGCCACGGCGGGGCCGGGCAGGTCGCGTCCCCAGCTGAGGACGAGCGCGAGGAGCGCCACCACGGGGACCAGGAGGGTCCAGTCGGTCAGGGGGGACCTGCGCGTTGCCGTACTCATGCGAGCCAAGTTGCCAGAGTTGCCGCCGGGGTGCGCCGTGGGGCGCGCATCCGGGGCCTGAAGTGGCATTTCTCACGACATGTCGGGGCGTGGCGGACAGGCGTGGGGCGGACCCGCTCTTCGGGTGGGGGAATACGCGCGCCACGGCGGCCGCGCCGGTCGGCTGCGGGAGCGGGCCGGCGGGGCCGCCGTGGGTCCGGGCGGACGGCGGGCGCCGTCACACGGCGCGCTCGCGGCCCTCCCAGTAGGGGTCGCGCAGGCGGCGCTTGTAGAGCTTGCCGTTCGGGTCGCGGGGCATCGCCTGGATGAAGTCGACCGACTTCGGCCGCTTGTAGCCGGCCAGCCGCCGTTCGCAGTGGTGCAGGATCTCGGCCGCCAGCGCGTCGCCCGCCTCGAAGCCCTCGGCGGGTTCGATGACTGCCTTGACCTCTTCGCCCCAGGACGGGTGGGGGACGCCGAAGGCGGCGGCGTCGGCGACGGCCGGGTGGGTGAGCAGGGCGGACTCGATCTCCGCCGGATAGATGTTCACCCCGCCCGAGATGATCATGTCGATCTTGCGGTCGCGGAGGAAGAGGTACCCCTCCTCGTCGAGGAAGCCGAGGTCGCCGACGGTGAAGAACTCCCCGATGCGGTTCTCGCGGGTCTTGTCCTCGTCCTTGTGGTAGCTGAAGCCGCCGGTGTTCATCTTGAGGTAGACGGTGCCCAGTTCCCCCGGGGGCAGTCGCTCGCCGTCGTCGTCGAAGACGGCGAGTTCGCTGATCGGCCAGGCCTTGCCGACCGTGCCGGGCTTCTTCAGCCAGTCCTCGGCGGTGGCGAAGGCCCCGCCGCCCTCGCTGGCCGCGTAGTACTCCTCCACGCACCGGCCCCACCAGTCGATCATCGCCCGTTTGACGTGGTCCGGGCAGGGTGCGGCGCCGTGGATGGCGTGCCGCATCGAGGAGACGTCGTAGGCGTCCTTCGTCTCCTGCGGGAGCGCGAGCAGGCGGTGGAACTGGGTGGGGACCATGTGGGTGTGGGTGCAGGCGTGGTGGTCGATCAGACGCAGCATCTCCTCCGGGCTCCACTTGTCCATCAGCACCAGCGGGTGCCCGATGTGCAGGGCCGCGCCGGCGAACTGGAGCACGGCCGTGTGGTAGAGCGGCGAGCAGACCAGGTGGACGTTGCCGTCGGAGGGGCGGATGCCGAAGATGCCGAGGAACCCGCCGAGGTACGTCTCCTCCGGGGGCTTGCCCGGCAGCGGACGGCGGATGCCGCGCGGCCGGCCGGTGGTGCCGGAGGTGTAGTTCATGACCCAGCCGAGGGTGCGGCCGGCGGGCGGTTCGCCGCTGCGGCCGTCGAGGAGTTCGGCGTACGGCCGGAAGCCCGGGACCGCTCCGACGGCGTAACGGCGGCCGGGGTCGAGCCCTGCCTCTTCGGCGGCGGCGGTGGCGGCGTCGGCGAAACGCTCGTGGGCGATGAGCACCTTGGCGCCGGAGTCGGAGACGATCCAGGCGATCTCGGGCCCGACGAGGTGATGGTTGACGGGCACCAGGTAGAAGCCCGCCTGGGAGGCGGCGAGGTAGGCGGTGAAGAACTCGACGCCGTTGGGCAGGACGACCGCGAAGGCGTCGCCCTTCTCCAGCCCGGCCGCGCGCAGGCCGTGGACGAGACGGTTCACGTCGGCGTGCAGCCGGCCGGCGGACCACTCCTCGCCCTCGGGGGTGTACAGGACGGTGCGGCCGGGGTCTGCGGCGGCCTGCGCCCAGAATCCGTTGGGCAGCTGCTGCGTGTCGGTCATGCTGCTTCTCACTCCTCAGGACCGGCCGGCGATACGGGTGATGCGGTCGATGGCGCGCTCGAATCCACCGGTGAGCTCGTCGAAGACGGCCTGGACGCTGCGCTCGCTGTTCATCCGGCCGACGATCTGGCCCACCGGGGTGCCGAGCAGCGGCCGGACCTCGTACTTCTGGATCCGGGAGACGGCCTCGGCGACGAGCAGGCCCTGGAGCGGCATGGGGAGGGCGCCGGGCCCCTCCGGGTCGTCCCAGGCTTCGGTCCATTCGGTGCGCAGCTGGCGGGCGGGTTTGCCGGTGAGGGCGCGGGAGCGGACGGTGTCGCCGGAGCCGGCGGCGAGGAGCTTCTCGGTGAGGGCACGGGAATGCAGCTCGGCCTCGGTGGTGGTGAGCCAGAGGGAGCCGAGCCAGACGCCCTGGGCGCCGAGGGCCAGTCCGGCGGCGATCTGCTCGCCGCTGCCGATGCCTCCGGCGGCGAGGACGGGGAGCGGGGCGACGGCTTCCGCGATCTCGGGGACCAGGACCATGGTGGCGATGTCGCCGGTGTGGCCGCCCGCCTCGTAGCCCTGGGCGACGACGATGTCGATGCCGGCTTCGGCGTGGCGGCGGGCGTGCTTGGCGCTGCCGGCGAGGGCGGCGACGAGGACGCCGTTCTCGTGGGCGCGGGCGATGACGTCGGCGGGAGGGGAACCGAGGGCGTTCGCCAGGAGTTTGATGGGGTAGTCGAAGGCGACGTCGAGCTGGTTGCGGGCGACCTGCTCCATCCAGCCGGTGATCCGCCAGCCCGAGGCCTCGCCCTCGGCGAGTTCGGGGACCTGGTGCTTGGCGAGGGTGTCGCGGACGAAGGCGCGGTGTCCGGCGGGGATCATCGCCTCGATGTCGGCCTCGCTGACGCCGTCGACGGCCTTCTTGGCGGGCATGACGACGTCGAGGCCGTAGGGCTTGCCGCCGGTGTGCGCCTGCATCCAGTCGAGGTCGCGTTTGAGGTCGTCGGGGGCGGTGTAGCGGACGGCGCCGAGTACGCCGAAACCGCCCGCGCGCGTGATGGCCGCGGCGACCGCCGGGAAGGGCGTGAAGCCGAAGATGGCGTGCTCGACACCCAGTTCCTTGCTCAGCTCCGTCTCCATGGGCGTGAGGATGCCGCAGGGCGGCGGCCGAGGGAAGAGATTTTCTGATGCTGTGTCAGATTCTTGCGGGCGGACCGGTGCGGAGGGTCCCCGGCGGGCGGGCAGATACCCAGTAGCGTGCGGAGCGCCCGGGGCGGCAGGCCGAACGGATCCCGGACCCGGGGCACGGGGTGGTGGCGGGCCGCGCAGGCGTAGGGCGGCGGGCGGGCAACACGCGGCGGGCAGCAAACGGTTCGGAGCCGACAGGAGGCCGATCATGGTGGGAGTCACGGGGGCCGGAGCGGAAGCGGAGACGCCTCGCGGGCTGCGGGAGGACGGTGGACCGGAGAACGGACGCGCAACCGGGGCCGGGGCCGGCGTCGGGCCCGAGGCCGGGGCCGGCCTCGGAGCGGGACACGGCGTCGGAGCCGGGGCCGGACACGGCGTCAGGGCCGGGGCCGGGCCGCGCGTGGGGGGCGGTCCTGGTTCGGGGCTGAGCCGGCGGCGTCTTGGGGCGCGGCTGCTGGCGCTCGGCGGGGTGCTGGTGCTGCACGCGGCGCTGCCGGGGTCACCGGCCGGGGCGGCGGGCGGCGCGGCCGAGCGACGCGCCCTCCAGGGCCTGCGGCTGCGTTACGGATCGGCGCGGCAGGCCGGGCTGCTGGAGCGGCACCTGGAGGGGGTGGCGGAGGAGGCGGGGCGCTTCCTCCGCCCCTCCCCCGAGCACCCGTACTACGCGGGGGCCGTGGTGCTCGCGGGGCGCGGCCGGACCATCGCCCTGCACCGGGCGATGGGCGACGCGGTGCGGTACGCGGACTACGACGGCCGCACCGACCGGCCGGTGGAGTTCCCGGCGGCCGAGCGGATCGCGATGACCGAGGACACCGTCTTCGACCTGGCCTCCCTGAGCAAGCTGTTCACCTCGATCCTGGCCGTGCAGCAGATCGAGCGGGGCCGCCTGGAGCTGGAGGCCCGGGTGGACCGGTACCTGCCGGAGTTCACGGGGGGCGGCAAGGAGGCCGTGACGGTCCGGCAGCTGCTCACCCACACCTCGGGGCTGCGCTCGTGGGCGCCCTTCTATCAGGAGTCCACCCGCGAGGGACAGCTGCGCCTGCTGTGGTCGGTGCGGCCGCAGGAAACCCCCGGGACGGTGTACCGCTACTCCGACCTGAACCTGATCGCGCTCCACCTGCTCCTCGAACGGATCACCGGCCGCACTTTGGACGCCCTGCTCCACGACGAGATCACCGCTCCGCTCGGGATGCACCGCACTCGCTACAACCCGCCCCTGTCCTGGCGCCGGGTCACCGCCGCCACCGAGGTGCAGCGCCCGCCCTGGTCGGGCCTGGACCGGGGGCTGGTGTGGGGGCGGGTCCACGACGAGAACGCGTACGCCCTCGGCGGGGTCGCCGGCCACGCCGGTGTCTTCGGCACCGCCTGGGACCTCGCGGTCCTCTCCCGAGCCCTGCTCGACGGCGGGGTCTACGCGGGCAGGCGCATCCTGCGCCCCGCCTCCGTCGAACTGCTCTTCACCGACTACAACACCGCCTTCCCCGGCGACGACCACGGCCTCGGCTTCGAGCTCTACCAGCACTGGTACATGGGTGCCATGGCCACCCCGCACTCCGCCGGGCACACCGGCTTCACCGGCACCTCCCTCGTCCTGGACCCCTCCACCGACTCCTTCCTGATCCTGCTCGGCAACTCCGTCCACCCCGTGCGGACCTGGCGGGCCGGCAGCGCGCCCCGCGTCGCGACCGGCAACCGATTCGCCCGGGCCGTGCCGGTCCGTACGAAGCACGGCGGCCCGGCCTGGTTCTCGGGCATGCAGGCCGGCGGCTCGGGCACCCTCACCCTGCCCCCGCTGACCCCCGCCACGGCGCGGGCCCGCCTGCGCTGCGCGGTGTGGTGGGACACGGTGCCCGGCGCGGGGGCCTTCCACCTGGAGGTCTCCGCTGACGGGGCCGTCTGGGAGCCGCTCCCCTTCAGCACGGTCCGCACCACGGGCGGTGCCCCCGAAGAGTGGCCGGCCGGCTCGGCCGGGGGCTGGTCGGGCCGCGTCTGGCACCGCCTCGAAGCCCCCCTGCCCGCCTGGACGGCCGGCCGCGAGACCCGCATCCGTTTCCGCCACGCCTCGACCGGCCGCTACGTGGGGCGCGGGGTGTACGTGGACGTCCTGCGCGTCGCCGAACCGGCCGGCCTCCTCTTCTCGGAGGACCGCCCGGCGGACGCGTCCCGCATCGAGGCGTCCGGCTGGACCCGTTCGCCGGACTGACGGACCGCGGGGGCGACAGGCCCAGGCCGCTTCTTGTGGATCACCCGTGAGAACGGAACGATGTCAGCCATGACCTCTGTGGATCCACCCCCCGACCCCTCGAATGACCCTGCGAACGGCCTTGTCACCTGCCCCTGCTGCTTCCAGCGGACCCTGGAGGAGCGGGCCAACTTCGAGATCTGTCCGGAGTGCGGCTGGGAGGATGACGGACAAGGCGACGCGGACGCACACCTTGTCCGAGGTGGGCCCAACGGTTCGCTGAGCTTGACGCAGGCCCGGCTGGACTACCTTGAAGAAGTGGCCGAGACGGGCGATGAGTCCGTGACGCGCGGCGGTGAGGGTCTGTGGCGGTCGGAAGCACGACGCCAGGTTCCAGACCTGGCTGAGTAGGGAGGCGTCTGGCAACGCTCGCCCTCGTTGTCCAGACGTCATGGGCCGCCTGCGCGTTTCCCGCCGCCTGGACGCCCCGCACCAGGCCGGACACGGTCCTGGCCGACAGGGCGTACTCCACCGGTGAGTTCACCCCGCCCGCGCAGACGCTGTATCCGCGCGGCGATCCCGGAACGGCCGACCAGCGGACCCGCCTAGCTCTTGAGCCGCTCCCGCAGTTCCTCCAGGTCGGTGAGGAACCAGGTCTGGCCGCCCCGGTTGCATTCGCGGACGAAGTCCCGCAGGGCCGTGCTGGTGTCCGTGTGGCGGGAGATGTCGCCGAGGACGACGAGGCCCACGCGGTAGTTGACGAACTTCTGGACGATGTCGCCGGCGATCCGGGTGCTCAGCCGGAAGAACGCCTCATCGAACCGTCCGGCCGGGACGACGACCCAGCGGGCGCCCTGCCAGGCGGCGTTGCCCACCAGGTCCAGGACGTCCCGTTCGCCGCCGATCCGCTCGCCCTCCGGGTCGCACAGCAGGACGGGCACGTCGTGGATGGTGCTCAGGGTGCTCATGCGGACCGAGACTAGGTGCTGGTCCCGGGTGCGGGCGAGGTGATTTCGGCGCCCCGGCCGCCGTCCGGGGAGCGGCGGGCGCGGTAGAGGTCGCGGAGCAGGGCGATCTCGGCGCCGTGGTGGAGGACTTCCTGGTTGACCCACCACACGATGTCGACGAACGGCTCCTCGGCGTCGCTGCCGTGCGGGTAGGTGCAGTACCCGACGGTGTCGAGCGCGGCCTCGTCGACGCTCAGCAGCGCCGTGTGCCAGGCGTCGGCGGCGGTCGCGAACGCGGCCACGGCGCCGGCCGCGTCGCCGGTGACGGGGTGGTCGTCGCGGGTGAGGCGGCGGGTGCCGGCCGTGTGGTCGGCGCGCAGGGTCAGCATCTCCGTCAGGTGGCTCAGGCGCCAGGCGAGGGTGGTGAAGGGCGGCGGCCAGGGGTGCGGGTAGGGGGCCGCGTCACGGCCCCACTCACCCGTGCGGGCACCGGCCAGGAGGGTCGCGCGCGGCCCCGGGCCGTCCGTGCGCCGCCGGACCGACCAGCAGTCGGCCACCAGCTCCCAGAGGTACTCCTCGTCGGTCATGGGCACCACCCGGGTGTCCGTACCGTCGCCGCTGTCCATCACCGGCCCCGCCAGGCGGTCGGACAGACGCGTGGACGCGAACGTGAACTGCCGTATCAGCGGGGCCAGGCGGGACGCGCTCACTGGCCCTCCCGGATCAGGCAGAACGGGTGTCCGGCGGGGTCGGCGTAGACGCGCCAGCCCCGGGCGTCGGGGGTGTCGTCGAGGAGGGTGGCACCGAGGGCGAGGACCTGTTCCTGGGCGCGGTCGAGGTCCGCGACGGCGAGGTCCAGGTGGGCCTGCTGGGGGTGGGCGGGGTCGGGCCACCGCGGCGGCCGGTGGCCGGTGACCTGCTGGAAGGCGAGGACGGCTCCGGACGGGGTGTGGAGCGTGGCCCAGTGCTCGTCCAGGGTCCAGCGCCGGTCGGGCCGGTTGACCTCCCCTCCGAGCAACTCCCCGTAGAAGCGGGCGAGTTCGAATGGCCGTGGACAGTCCAGTACCACGCACTGCAGTTCGGCGATCATGTCGGGATCCTAAGGGCTGCCCCCGTGATCCCCGGCGGGCGCGCGGCGCCGGCCACGGCACCTCGCCGCATCACGGGACGGCCCTCAGGCAGGAGCGAGCGCGGCGTCGATCATCCGGCGGGCTGCGGCGGTCAGTTCGGCCGGGTCCGGTGCCGGACGGGCGTGGGCGAGGGCGCCCGCGAGGCGGTCGTAGAGCAGGCCGTCGGTCCAGGCGGCCAGGAGCTCGGCGGACTCCGCCGGCCGGGGTGCGCCGAGGGCCGCGAGGACGGCGGCGGCGCGGGCGCGGGCGGCGAGGCCCGCCTGACGGAGGGCCGGTTCCAGTTCCGGGTTGCGGGCGGTCTCCAGGCTCAGCTCGAAGCGTGCCAGCTGCCGTTCGCGCCCCCGCGTCAGCCACTGGTGCAGCAGCGCCCCGAGCAGCCGCGCGGCGGCGTCCCGGTCCTGCGGGGCCTGCGGCGGGCCGGCGCCGTCGAGGTCGGCGAGGTCCAGCTCGGCGAGGCGGCGGTAGCAGGCGCCGATGAGCGCGGTCCGGGTGCGGAAGTAGTACGAGGTGCTGCCGGCCGGAAGGGCGGCGGCGCCGTCGACGGCCCGGTGCGTCAGGCCGCGCAGTCCTGCGGCGGCGACGAGGGCGATGGCCGTGTCCGCGATCAGCATCCGGCGGTCGGCGGCGGGGGGCGGGCTCTCCGGGGTGGACATGCCGTCACTCTACAGCTGTAGAGTGACGGCAGAGCCCTCTACGGATGTAGAGGAGCCGTCAAGGCAGGAGGCCGTGCCATGCCCGCAAGCCCGCGTCACGCCGTCGTCGCCGGTGCCGGGATCGGCGGGCTCACCGCCGCCCTGGCCCTGCACCGCCAGGGGTGGCGGGTCACCGTCTGCGAACGGGCGGCCGCACCGGCGGCCGTCGGCGCGGGGATCGTCCTCGCCCCCAACGCCCTGCGCGCCTACGACGCCATCGGCTTCGACGCCACCCGCGCGGCGGGCCGCGCCGTCCCGGCCTCCGTCGGCGTGCGCCGCCCCGGCGGCGCCCGGCTCAGCCGCGCCGACACCGCCGCTCTGGCCGCCCGCTACGGCCGGCCCCCGCTCGCCGTCCACCGCACCGCCCTCACCGCCGCGCTGGCGCAGGCGCTGCCCGGGGGCACCCTGGTGTACGGGGCCGGGGTCACCGCCGTGGACGGGGACGGCGGCCGCGCGGTGGTCCGTACCGCCGCCGGGGACCTCACCGCCGACGCGGTGGTCGCCGCCGACGGCATCCACAGCGCGCTGCGCCGGCGCCACTTCCCGGACCACCCGGGCCTGCACTACGCCGGGGAGACCGCCTGGCGGACCGTGCTGCCGTCCGGGCCGGCGGCCGAAGCGGCCGAGACCTGGGGCCGGGGCGAGCGCTTCGGGACGGTCCCGCTCGCC
Source organism: Streptomyces sp. NPDC034043 (assembly GCF_055575675.1). Taxonomy (NCBI): domain Bacteria; kingdom Bacillati; phylum Actinomycetota; class Actinomycetes; order Kitasatosporales; family Streptomycetaceae; genus Streptomyces; species Streptomyces sp. NPDC034043. The sequence goes on along the minus strand of NZ_JBVISF010000001.1, from coordinate 408,706 downwards.
GACGGGCGGGTCTACCTGTACGCCACCGCCGTCGTCCCCGAGGGGTACCGGCCCGCGGACGTCCGGGGCGAACTGCTGCGGCGCTTCGGCACCTGGCACGATCCGATCCCCGCCCTGCTGGCGCGGATCGACCCGGCGGCGGTGCTCCAGCACGACCTGTACGACCTGGCCGCGCCGCTCCCCCGGCTCCACGACGGCCGCACCGCCTGGATCGGCGACGCCGCGCACGCCATGACCCCCAACCTCGGCCAGGGCGGCTGCCAGGCCGTCGAGGACGCCGTCGTCCTCGCCCACCTGCTGCGCGGCCCGGACGTACCGGCCGCCCTGGCCGCCTACACCCGGGCCAGGCTCGCCCGTACCGACGCCATCCGGGTCCGGGCCCGCCGGATGGGCCGGTTGGCCGCCCTCACCCATCCGCTGGCGGTGGCCGCGCGCGACCTCGCCCTCCGGGCCGCCCCGGCGAGCGCCGCGCGGCGAGCGCTGGACGACCTGTTCGACGGTTTCACGCTCCCGGCCCTCCCGGCCCCGCCGGCCCTCCCCGAATGAAGACCGCCCCCGGGCTCCCGCCCGACGCGCAAGCGGCTCAGCGGCCCAGTACCGCCATCGCCGCGTTGTGGCCCGGGATCCCGCTCACGCCGCCGCCCCGGACCGCCCCCGCACCGCACAGCAGGACGTTGCGGTGGGCGGTCTCCACGCCCCAGCGCCCCGCGTCCGCCTCGTCCCCGTACGGCCAGGACAGGTCCCGGTGGAAGATGTGACCGCCCGGAAGCCGCAGTTCGCGCTCCAGGTCCTGCGGGGTCTTGGCCTCGATGCAGGGGCGTCCGTCGCCGTCGAAGGCCAGGCAGTCGGTGAGCGGCTCGGCCAGGTGGGCGTCCAACTGGGCCAGGGTGGCGGTCAGCAGCACCTCGCGGGCCTGCCGGTTGTCCTTCTCGAAGAGCCGGGCCGGGGTGTGCAGGCCGAAGAGGGTGAGCGTCTGGTAGCCCTGGCCGGCGAGCTCCGGCCCGAGGATCGAGGGGTCGGCCAGCGAATGGCAGTAGAGCTCCGAGGGCGGCACGGACGGCAGTTCCCCTCCGGCCGCCTCGCCGTGGGCGCGCCTGAGCTGCTCGTAGCCCTCCGCGACGTGGAAGGTGCCGCCGAAGGCCTCACGGGGGTCCACCGAGGTGTCGCGCAGCCGGGGCAGCCGGCTCAGCAGCATGTTGACCTTGAGCTGGGCGCCCTCGGGGGCCGTGGCGCCGGTGTCCGGGGTCTCGCCGAGGAGTTCTGCCAGCGCCCGGGGGGAGGCGTTGACGAGCACGGTGCGTGCCACGACCGTGCCCTCGCCCGTCGCCGTGCGGAAGACGACCTCGGCCGGGGCGGTGCCGTCCGTGTGGATGCGCAGGACCTCGTGGCCGGTGGCGATCCGGGCGCCGCCCGCCCGGGCGGCCGCGGCCAGCGCGTCGGTGAGGGCTCCCATGCCGCCGACGGGCACGTCCCAGTCGCCCGTCCCGCCCCCGATCACGTGGTAGAGGAAGCAGCGGTTCTGTACGAGTGACGGGTCGTCGGCGTCGGCGAAGGTGCCGATCAGGCCGTCTGTGAGGACCACGCCCCGGACCAGGTCGTCGGCGAAGCGTTCCTCCAGCGCCCGCCCGAGCGGTTCCTCGAACAGCATCCGCCAGGCCGCCTCGTCGTCGATCCTGGCCCGCAGCCGCGCACGGGTGGGCAGCGGTTCGGTGAGGGTGGGGAAGACCTTGCGGGCGAGCCGGCCGGTGGTCCCGTAGAAGGCCCGCCACGCCTCGTACTCCCGGTCCGAGCCGGTGAGCTTCGCGAAGGACTCCCGGGTGCGGGTCTCGCCTCCGCCGACGAGGAGTCCGCCGGGGCGGCCGTCGCGCTCGAAGGGCGTGTACGAGGAGACCGTGCGCCGCCGTACCGCGAACCGCAGCCCCAGGTCCCGGACGATCTTCGCGGGGAGCAGCGAGACCAGGTAGGAGTAGCGCGAGAGCCGGGCGTCGACGCCGGCGAAGGGGCGGGTGGAGACGGCCGCGCCGCCGGTGTGGCCGAGCCGTTCGAGGACCAGTACCGAGCGGCCGGCGCGGGCCAGGTAGGCGGCGGCGACGAGGCCGTTGTGGCCGCCTCCCACGATCACCGCGTCGTACACGTCCTGCGCGAGGCCCCGGGAACCTGAGTTGGCGGTCATGGCTCTTGGTAGCACACCTGGCCGAGCCGCTCCAGACAGTGCGCCTCGTCGGCGTGGGCGAGGACCGTGTCGGGGTGCTCGTCGCCGAGGGAGCGTTCGCGGATGCCGGACAGGTCCCGGTAGATGGGCAGTGCCTCGTCCCAGCGGCCGAGCCGCCCCAGGCCGACGGCGAGTTCCCGGCGGCTGACCAGGGTGTCCGGGTGTTCCGCGCCGAGGACCCTGGCGCGGGCCGCGCCGACCTCGCGGGCCTCGGCGACGGCCTCCTCCCAGCGTTCGAGGCGGCCCAGGTTGACCCCGAGGACGTGGCGGGCGCGCAGGGTTTCCGGGTCGGCGGCGCCGTAGGCCCGGGTGCGGTCGCGGACCAGGGAGCGGAACAGGTCGAGGGCCTCTGCGGCCCGGCCGGTGCGGCCCAGGGCGATGCCGGTCTCGTAGCGGGCGGCGAGGGCGTCGGGGTGGTCCCGGCCCAGTACGCGTTCCCGGGCGGCGGCGACCCGGCGGAAGCCGGTCAGGGCCTCCTGCCAGCGGCCGAGCCGGCCGAGGGCGTACGCGGCCTCGTAACGGCTCTGCAGGGTCTCCGCGTGCTCGGCCCCGAGCACGGCGGCGCGGTCGGCCGCCACCTCGGCGGCGGTGGCGTGGGCCTCGGCGTGCCGGCCCAGGGCGCTCAGGGCGCAGGCCAGGCTGTGGCGGCAGCGCAGGGTGTCGGGGTGGAGCGGGCCCGTGGTGCGGACGCGGGCGGCCAGCACCGCGCGGTACATCTCGTAGGCCTCTCCGTGGCGGCCGAGGCGGCCCAGTTCGTACGCCTCCTCCTGGCGGGCGGCGAGGGTCTCGGGGTGGTCGGGGCCGAGCACCCGGGCCCGGCCCTGTGCCACGGCGGCGTACACGGCGAGGGCCTCCTCGGGCCGGCCGGCGCGGCTGAGGGCGAAGGCGCGGGTGTGGCCGGCGGCGAGCGCGTCGGGCTCTCCGGCGGGCGGGGTGCGCGGCGCAAGCCCGTAGGCGGCGGTGAGCCGGGGGTCCTCGGCGGGGGCGGGCCGGCCGATGCGGTGCTCGGCGGTACCGGAGGCAGAGCCGGAAACCGCGAGACCGGAGCCGGAACCGGAACCGGATCCGTAGCCCGTCGTGGCGGAGGGGGCCGCCGTCCAGGAGCCGGTGAGCAGGGCCCACTCCCCGCTGGCGGGGCGGGCGTCCACTCCGGCCTTGCGTCCGGCGGTCATCCCCGCCGCCCAGGCGGGCAGCGGGGGCTGGGCGGCGGGCCGCCCGCCGGGGCCGAAGCGGGACTCGACCAGGCGCCGGTGCAGGTGGCGGGCGTCGCCGGGCCGGTCCTCGGGACGCTTGGCCAGCAGGTCCAGCACGAGCCGCTCGAAGTAGCCGGGCAGCTCGGGGCGGTGGTCCCGCAGCGGTACGGGCGCGGTGTCGCGGTGGCCTACCAGCACGGACCAGGAGTCGCCGAGGTCGAAGGGCGGGGCTCCGGTGGCGATCTCGTAGAGGACGCAGCCGAGGGAGTAGAGGTCGCTGCGGTGGTCGACCTCGCCGCCCGCGATCTGTTCGGGCGACATGTAGTGCGGGGTGCCCATGGCCATGCCGCCGCCGGTGAGCTTGGCGGTGAAGCCGATGTCGTGTGCCAGGCGGGCGATGCCGAAGTCGCAGATCTTCACCGTGCCGTCGGTGAGCCGCATGATGTTGGCGGGCTTGAGGTCGCGGTGGACGACGCCCTGGTCGTGGGTGTAGCCGAGGGCGGCGGCCATCTGCTCGGCGATGTCGAGGACCACGTCGACGGGGAGCGGACGCGCCTCGTTCTCCTCCATGAGCTGGCTGAGGTTGCGTCCCTCGAGGAGCTCCATGACCAGGTAGAGGGGGCCGCCGGAGGCGCTGTCGTCGCCGAAGTCGTGGACGACCGTGACGCCCCGGTGCTGGAGCGAGGCGGCGACGCGCGCCTCGCGGCGGAAGCGCTCGCGCAGGACCTGGGTGAAGTGGGCGTCCTGTTCCGGGCCGAGGGGCTTGAGGCACTTCACCGCGACCTGCCGGCCGAGCGACTCGTCGCGGGCACGCCACACCTCGCCCATGCCGCCGCGCCCGATCAGATCGAGTGACCGGTACCGGCCCTGGATCAGTCTGGACTCCGCCATGTCTTAAAGCCGCCCCCGTCGTCGTGCCGCGCCCTCCCCGGCCGGTCCAGTATGGCCGCTGATGTTCGCAGTGTGTACGCGGAGGGGCGGGTGCCGGTGCCGAGTCGGCGCATCGCTCTCAAGATGTGACCTGGAGGCGGCCGCCGGGGCGGACCTGCGGGAATGCTGCGCAGCACGCGGCGCGTGGGGCGCAGGCGGCGGGTGACCGCGCCCGGGGCCGGTGCGGGGTGTCCGTACGGCTGGTGCGGCCGGTGGGGCAGGGATCCGTGGGCGGCGGCCAACGGGCGGGCGCCCCAATGGATTTCGGCCAGGGACGCGGTACGGGGGTACGGGCGGGGCGCGCGGGGGTCCCCGGCGGCACCGGCGCCGGCCCGGCGGCGGGGCGGGGGTGCGGCGGCGGGGGCGGGCGCGGCCCCCTCGCTCCGGGAAGCCTGCCCATGCGTGCCTCAGGCCAGCCGCGAGACGTGGTACTGGCGGATCCGCCAGCGGTCTCCGGTGTGCTGGGCGAGGACGGAGAGGCGGACGGTGAGCGGGGTCCCGGCGGGGTCCTCGGGGGTGGGTGTCCGGAAGGTGACGGTGGCGAACCCGCCGAGCGCCTCGGCGGCGACGGGGCGGGAGTGCAAGACCTCCACGGTGGCGGTGGTGCCGGGCGGGACGTTCTCGTAGTAGGTCCGTATCTCCGCCCGGCCGTTCAACAGCCGGGGGGACAGGCCCTGGAAGAGGGCGTCCTCCGTGAAGAGGGCGACGATGTCGTCGACGCGGCGCTCCGCGAAGGCCGCGCGCCACTCCTCCAGGATGTCTGCAAGTACCCCAAAACGGTTCGACATACGCCCGTTACCTCCGGTTCCATGGTCAATAACTTATTAAGACACCATGTTGACAGCCTAAGTACCGATACCGACTACTTTTCGAAGTGCATAATGAGGCCATGCAGGATCATGCAAGGCAGTACCCGGGGGAATGTTGTGAAGGTGACCGCTCCGCGGACACAGGGGGCGGCGTATGCGGTGAGGGCCTGACCGTCTACCGCCAGGCCGTCGTGAAGGGATGCACGCCCAGGGAAGGCGCACCCGCCTGTCTCCTGCGGATGGGACTGCTCGTCGCTCCGCCGGACGACCCGACCGTCCTCGTGCCCGTGGCGCCGGACGTCGCCAAGGCCGAACTCGTCCGCCCCATCGAGCAGTCGCTGGAGCGGCAGCGGCTGGACGCGCACGCCATCGCCGGGAGCTTCGTACCGGTGGCCGCGATCTACACCGCCGCCAAACGCGAACACACCGGCTGGGCCACCGCGATCGACGGGGAGAAGGTCGTCCACTCCACGCTCGCGCACGCGGTCCGCGAGTGCCGGGAGGAACTGATGACGGTGCAGCCGGGGGGCTCGCGCGTCTCCTACGACCTGGACGAGCTCGACCACGTACGCGGTGCCGTACGGCACCGCACCCTGTACCCGCACGCCGCCCGGACCCACGCGGCCACACTGCGCCACATCGAACGGCTCACGGAGGCCGGGTGCGAGGTCCGCACCCTCGACCACGTCTTCGACCGGCTGATCGTCATCGACCGGGCCGTCGCCTACGTCCCGGGCCCCGGCGAGGGCCGGACCTCGGTGCTGGAGATCAGGCAGCCCTCCATCGTCTCCTTCCTCGTGCGGGTCTTCGAGGAGGCCTGGGAACGCGGTTCGACCATCGACCCGGGTGCCTCGCGCACCGTGGAGCCCGACATCGCCGACGAGATCCAGCGGGCCGTGATGCGCCTGCTGGTGGCCGGTCACACGGACGAGGCGATCGCCCGCCGCCTCGGCACCAGCCGGCGGACCGTCGCCGCCCACGTGAGCCGGATCGCCGCCACCCTGCAGAGCCGCAGCCGGGCCCAGCTCGGCTACCTCATCGCCACCAGCGGGCTGCTGCCCGCGGACGAGCGCGCCGAGCCGGACTGCGCCCCGCTGCCGGCCTGAGCCCCACCCGTCGAGCACCCGAGGCCCGGCCGGGACACCCCGGCCGGGCCCGCTCAGCTCCGGGCGCGGCGCGCGCGCAGCGCCCGTACGCCCGCTGCCGCCAGCAGCACCAGGACCAGCAGCGTCGACCAGCCCAGCTGGCCGCGCGCCCCGGGGTCGAGGGCCATCAGCACGAGCACGGCCACGATGCCGGCCGCCGCGAGCCAGGACAGGTACGGGAAGCCGCGCATCCGCACCACCAGCAGGTGCGGGGAGTCCCGCTCCAGCCGGCGGCGCAGCACCAGGTGGGCGGCGGCCACGGTCAGCCACATGTAGAGCATGGAGCCGCCCATGGCCTTCGCCAGGAACGGCAGGATCCGTTCCGGCCAGCGGTGGTCGAGGACGATCGCCACGAAGCCGAAGGCCGCCGACGCCGCGACGGCCGCCCGGGGCGCGCCCCGGGCGGAGGTGCGCAGCAGGACGCGCGGGGCCTCGCCCCGGGCGGCGAGCGAGTGCGCCATGCGCGAGGCGCCGTACAGGTTGGCGTTCATCGCGGACAGCAGGGCGATGAGCACGACGACCTCGATCAGCCGCCCCGCGCCCGGGATGCCGAGCCGGTCGAGGACCGCGACGTAGGGACTGCGTCCGGGCGTGGCCGCGTCCCACGGCAGCAGGGTGACGATCACGGCGATCGAGCCGAGGTAGAAGAGGCTGATCCGCCAGATGGCGCTGCCGACCGCCTTGGTGACGGAGCGGGCGGGATCGCCGGACTCGGCGGCGGCCATGGTGATGACCTCCATGCCGCCGAAGGCGAACACCACGGTCAGCAGGCCCGCGACGACACTGTCCCAGCCCTGCGGCAGGAAGCCGCCGCGGCCGGTCAGATTGGTCATGCCGGGCGACTCGACCCCGGGCACGGCGCCGCACAGGGCGGCCACGCCGAGGGCGAGGAAGGCGATGATGGCGGCCACCTTGATGCCCGCGAACCAGAATTCGGCCTCCCCGAAGGAGGAGACCGAGAGCATGTTGGACTGGGTGAAGACGGCCAGGGCCGCGAGGGCGATCGCCCACTGCGGTACGGCCGGGACCCACTGGTGCAGGATGGTCGCGGCGGCGATCAGCTCGATGGCGATCGCGATGACGGTCACGGCCCAGTACAGCCAGCCCGCGGTGAAGCCGGCCCACCGGCCCAGGGCACGGTCGGCGTAGACGGAGAACGAGCCGCTGGCCGGCATGGCCGCGGCCATCTCGCCGAGCATCCGCATGACCAGCAGGGCCAGGGCGGCGGCGAGCGCGTACGACAGGATGATGGCCGGGCCCGCGACCCGCAGGCCGGTTCCGGAGCCGACGAACAGCCCGGCGCCGATGACCCCGCCGAGGGCCAGCATGGTCAGGTGGCGTGGGCGCAGGGCGCCGGCGAGTTCCCCGTCGGCCGGGGCCCGGGCCGCGGGCGGCCGGGGTGTCTGGGTGAGTGGAGCGGACATGTGCGGTTCCCCCGGGTACGGACGTGGACGGGGCCGGCGTCCGTGGCGCCGGCCCCGCGTCACGGTGTCGGTCAAGAAGAGACGCGCTCGAGCGTCGCGGTGTGCAGCTCGCCGGCGCGGCCGCCGTCGGGGGTGGCGTACGTCCAGTAGACGCTGACGGTGGAGTGGCCGAGGTCCATGACGTGGCTGACCGTCATGCCGGAGGCCTCGACCCAGTTGACGAAGTAGAGGCCCTCGCCCACCTGGCGGACGGAGAGCCGCTCCTGGCCGCTGCGGCCGGCCATCGGGCCTTCCAGGGCGGTCCAGTCGAGGGTCGTGCCGTCGGCGGAGTAGGAGTTCCGCAGGACGGCGCCGTTGTCGAGGGTGAGGACGTACGTGTGGCCCGCGAAGGCGGGGACGGCGGCGGCCGGCCGTGCGGCGGGGGCGGCGGAAGCCGCGGCCGGAGCCGGGGCCGCCGCCTGGGCGGACGGGGCCGCGGCGAGGGCGATCAGGGCGGTGGCGACGAGGGCCGGGACGGTGGTGCGCAGACGCATGACGGTTCCTTCTCTGTGGTGGTGACGGGGTGTGGGCAGCGGGCGCGCGGGGCGCGTCACTGCGCGTACTGGTAGAAGCGGGTGTGGTCGAGCAGCTCGGAGGGCCGCACCTGCCACGGGGACATGGGCTCGTCGAGGCTGATGACCCGGCCGTGCTGGGGGTCGGTGGCGGGCAGGGGCCGGCGCGGCTCGTAGCCGGATCCGGGGTGCTTGCGCTGCCAGCGGGCCCAGACGAGGTCGATGAACGTGTGGTGGAGCCAGAAGACGGGGTCGTTGGGCGAGGTCCCGCCGGTCATCTGGCCGCCGACCCACAGGTGGACCCGGTTGTGGTTGTGCCAGCCCTCCTTCTCCCCCACGGTCCAGCCCTCCAGCTTGTTGCGGAAGCCCGCCGTGGTGGCGGTGGAGTCCCAGGGCGCGGAGTCGTACACCGGGTCGTCGACGGCCCGGGCGAGTTCGGCGGGCGTGGGCAGTGCGACCGGGTCGGCGGGGCGGCCGAAGTCGCGCATCAGGTACTTCTCCTCGGTGACGCCCACGTTCACCGGCCAGTCGCCCCGGTCGAAGGCGAACGGGCCGGTCATGACCCGCCGGTCGCCGGGGCGGCCGTTGCCGCCGAGGAAGTCGTCGGCCCACAGGCCCGAGGTGGGCGACTGGTCGGTGGTCCAGTCCCAGTAGGGCAGGGTCACCTTCGGGTCGACCCGCTGGAGGGCGCGTTCGAACTCCAGCAGGTACTGGCGGTGCCAGGGGAAGAAGGAGGGGGACATGTGCCCCACCCGCTGCCCGCCCTCGCCGTCGGAGACGAAGTACTGGCCGTGCAGCCGGACGAACTCGTCGTAGACACCGCGTCGTTTCACCTCCAGGAGGGCCGCCACGAACCTCGCCCGCTCGTCGGCGTCCAGGTCCTTCTGGTTCTTGCGCGTGTACACGTGTGCTTGTTCCTCGCTCTGTCGGGACGTCAGTGGTGGTGCAGCCGGGCCGTCGAGAGCTGCGCGGTGCCGATCTCGTCCACCGCCGCCCGCGCCACCTCCAGCGGGGTGGGGAAGGACTGGTAGTGGTTGACCAGGCTCAGGTAGCTGCCGTCGGCGCGGCGCATGACGTGCAGCGGACGGCCGTCGATGCTGACCTCGATGCCGGGGCCCGGGGCCGGGGCACCGGCGTTCCGGGCGGAGGCGTAGCGCACGGGCGTCGGTCCGCCCTGGATGCGCCGGCCCCGGTACACCTCGTCGAAGCTGCCGGGGAGCGGGGCCGGCGCGGCGCCGGCCCCCGCGGGTGCGCCGGCGGGTGCGGGGGCGGGGTCGGCCAGGACGATCGGCGCGACGGCGGCGCTGGTGCCGACGACGGCGGCCGTGGTCAGGGCGGCCCGCATCATGTCCCTGCGGGTGATGGTGTTCATGCGTGCTGCTCCTGGGGTGCGGTGGCCGGTGCGGTGATGTCCTCGAGGACCGCCCGGACGATGTCGTCGGCCCGTTCGAGAACGGAGGGCATGCCGGAGGTGAAGAAGAGGGTCCCGGCGCCCATGTCGCCGATCGCGTGCATCCGCCGGTGGGGCCGGCCGGCGCCGACGGCCCGGCTGGTGGACGGTTCGATGTGCAGGCCGCCGTGCGGGTGGTACTCGCCGATGCCGTCCTCGACGAGCGAGTCGACGAACGGGCGGGCCTGCGCCGGGACCCGGTGGGAGGGCGCGCTGACGGCGTTGACGACGACGTCGCTCTCGTACTCCCCTCCGTCGGCCCCGATGTGGAAGCCGTCGCCGGCCAGGGGCTTGACGTTCCACAGGCCGCGCAGGACGCGCAGGCCGCCCGCCTCGTGGAGCTCCAGCAGCTTGCGGGCGTTGGCCGGGGGCATCGGGCAGCACAGGCTCATCACGGCCCGGTAGTGGTGCTCCCGGATGAAGTCCTGGTCGGCGGTGCGCAGCAGCGTCCAGGCGTCGGGGCCGCTCTCGGGGACGGCGTGCTGCATGACCCGCATGCCGGTGTCGGCCTCGTCGATGCGGTCGTACTGGCGGCGCAGCCGCTCCAGGGGGGCTTCGGTGCCCAGGGAGGACAGTTCGGCGACCACCGCGGAGGGGTCGGCGCCGTGTGCGGCCAGTTCCCGTTCCAGGAGTTCCAGTACGTCGTCCAGTGCGAGCCGGCCGTCGTGGTTCGCGGCGGCGCGGGCGTGCAGGGCGGCGGGGGTGAAGTGCCGGATCTCGGGGAAGACGGGGCGCTGCCGCACGGCGGGCAGGGCGCCGTTGCGGGAGGCCATGGTGATCCGGCCCCGGTGGCCGCGGGCGGCGAGGGAGACGACGGTGTCCACGGCCGCGAGGCCGGTGCCGAGGACGGTGACGTCGGCGGTCGCGGGTATCGCGGCGACCGTGGTGCGCAGCGGGTAGGGGTCGCCGAAGTAGCCCGGGCTGCCGTCGAGTCCGTAGTGGTCGGCGGGCCGGCCGGCGCCGACCGCGCAGACCACGTAGTCGAAGGCGTGGGTGCGGCCGTCCCGGGTGGTCAGCACCACCTCCTCCCCGACCTCGCGGGCGGCGACGACCGCGTCGCGGACGATGCCGGTGGGCCAGCCGCCGAGGGAGAGCTCGCCGACGGCGTTCTCGGCGGTGCGTTCCAGGTAGCTGCCGAACACCCGGCGGGGCGGGAAGTAGCCGTCCGCGGCGTAATCGCCCTGCCCGTACGGGAGTCCGGAGGCGCGCAGCCAGTTCAGGAAGTCGTCGGGGTCTCCGGTGCGGGCGCTCATCTCCGCCGGGATGATGTTGGCGAGGACCGTGTCGGCGTCGTGCTGGTAGGCGCGGCCGCGCCACAGGCTGCCCGAGGGTTCGAAGACGGTGATCGAGCCCCGGCCGCGGCCCCGGGTGCGGGAGAGCCGGTCCAGCAGGCAGACGGCCGCGGCCCCTCCGCCGACCAGGCCGATGCGCGTCGGCGGGCGGTCGTTCGTGTCGATGGTCATGGTCACCCTTCGTGGAGAGGAGTCGGCGGGAGGGGCGCCCGCGGGGGCGCCGTCAGTGCGCGGGGGCGGGCTGCGGCTCGGCGGCGGCGGCCGTGGGGGCGGCGGCGGGGCGCCGGCGGGAGCTCGCGTAGAGCAGGCCGAGGCCGATCAGCGCCCAGACGACGAGCACCAGGACCGGGCCGCCGGCACCGGCGCCGTCGAAGGGGCCCGCGGTGCGCAGCAGGGTCGCGGCGGCGCCCGCCGGGAAGAACTGGCCGATCGAGCCCAGCGGCTGGGGCAGCATCTCGGGGGCCGAGGCCAGTCCGGAGAGCGGGTTGCCGACGACGAACATCAGGACGGCGCCGACGGCTATGCCGGGCGGGCCGATCAGCGAGCCGAGCCCGGTGATCAGGGAGACCATGGCCAGCTCCAGCAGGGCCACGATCGCGGCGTTGGCGAAGTAGCCGCCCGGGGCCACCCCGCTGAGGTGGGTCAGCATCAGGGAGCTGAGGAGTCCGGAGGCGATGGCGAAGCCGATGACGCCGAGGAACTTGGCGCCGGCGGCGCGCACCTTGAGGACGAAGAGCAGGGCGGCGATCACGGCGGTGATCAGCAGGGGCAGGAAGCCCATGGAAAGGCCCGTGCCGTGCGGGTCGTCGGGGTCCGCGGGCACCACGTCGGTGACGCGTACCGGGCCGCCGGCGAGTTCCTGCGCCTGCCCGGTCAGGGTCTGGGCGACGGTGGGCGAGGCGGCGGAGGCCAGGCGCAGTTCGAGTCCGCTGGCGGTGGGCAGCAGGGCCCCGTACGCCTTGCGGTCGCGCAGGGCGGCGTCGGCCTCCTCGACACCGGCGGCGGTCCCGACGTCGTAGGCGCCGGGGGCGGCCTCGCGCAGCCGGTCGGCGAGCTGCTCCGCGCTCTGGGGGGCGCCCGGTGCGGAGACGACCAGGACGGGCAGGTCCCGGGGTGCGGCGTGGGACGCCGACCACGAGAACCAGCCGCCGATGACGAACTGCACGATCGCGACGATGACGAGGATGGTGCGCGCTTCCGCGCGCGGTGAGGCGGTCGAACTCATGATTGCTTCCTGGGATCTGGTGCGGCAGGCAGGCAGGCGGGGCCGGGGCGGCCGGGCGGGACCGGCCGGGCAGGCGGGCGGGCCGGTGCGGCGGGGCGCTGGCGGCTACTCGTCGAGCAGGTCGGGCTGTTCCGCCGTGATCTCGTCCCACATGATCTGGAAGCTGTAGCGGCCGAGCTGCTCGTCACCGAAGCCGTCCCGGGCCAGCAGGGCCTGCTCGTGGGACATCGGGACGGGGCGGCCCGCGGCGAGGGCCAGCAACTGCACCTGGGCGCAGCTCTCGTAGGTGAAGAACCAGTGGACGGCCTCCTCCAGGGAGCCGCCCACGGTGATCAGGCCGTGGTGGCGCAGCAGCATGGCGCGCTTGGCGCCGAGGCGGTCGGCGATGTCCTGGCCGTGTTCGATCCGGATGGCGGGGCCGTCGTAGTCGCCGTAGAGGACCTGGTCCTGGTAGAAGGCCGCGGACTCCTGGTCGTAGGGCTCCAGCAGCCGTTCGAGGGCGCCGAGGGCGCGGGCGTGGACGGTGTGGCCGTGCGCGATGGCGTCGGCCCCGGGCCGCTCGTGGATCTTCGAGTGGATGGTGAAGGCGCTGGGGTTGACCTTGCCGGTGCCGTCGACGACGCGGCCCGAGGCGTCGACGCGGATCAGGTCGGCCACGCGGACGCGGCTGAAGGAGACGCCGAAGGGGTTGACCCAGAAGGTGTCGAGGTCTTCGGGGTCGCGGACCGAGATGTGGCCGGATATCCCTTCGGCGTAGCCCGCCTTGCCGAACAGCCGCATGGCGGCGGCCAGTCGCCGCTTGCGGTGGCGGCGCTCCTCCTCGGCGGAGGCGAACACCGGGTCCGCGGGGATCGGCAGACCGGTGTGGGTGTCGGCGAGGAAGGCTTCGTGTGCGGTGGTGGACACGTCTTGTCTCCTGGATGGTCGGTTTCGGGCCTGCCGGCCCCCTGCTCCCCCGGCCGCGCCGGGGCAGGGCGAAGCCTGGCCACGGGTCGGGGAAGGTGCGCCTAAACCCCTGGTCAGCTGGGGTGTGGCGGCTCGGGAGGGCATCAGCTCCTGCACCTGAATCCTGTCCCACGCCGGGGTGGTTTTTCGGCCTCCAAAGGCTCCGCACGGCTTCATAAGCGTGCGTTTCACGTTTGCGCAGCGGGCCTGATTACGGGCATAGCGGCACAGATCGCGCCCGGCGGGGCCGTCGCGCTCCGGCGGGACCGGCGCGGGCGGTGTCAACGGGCCGTCAGGATGGGACCGGGCGCCGTCAACGACCCGTCAGGGGGCGGACGCACGCGGCCGGATGCGGGCCTAGCCTCGGTGGCGTGCCCCGGGACGCCTCCCCGCTGCCCGGGGCCCCGTCCGCCGCTCGTGGTTCCTCCGGGAGGAGACCTCATGTGTGTGTACTCGTACGAAGACGATCCCGAGCCGGAGGAACGCGTCCCGGCCGGACCCCTGTACGTACCGGTCCGGCGGGGAGGCGCGGAGGTGGTGGTACGCCTGTTCCGCACCCCGCTGGGCGCCCGTACCGCCGTCGGCTTCACCGGGCCGGACCGGCTCGCCGCCGTGCTGGGGGCCGGGCACCCCTGGATCCGGCTCTCGGAGGCGGCGCTGCGCGCGCTGGCCGAGCCGCTCGGGGCGACGCCGCTCACCGTCGACCCGGTCCTGACCGCTCCGGGGGTCACGCCGGCGCCGTCCGCCGCGCCCGCGGCGGCGCCCTCGGCGCCCGCGGCGGCGGCGGCCGCTGTGCCCGCTCCGCCGACGCCCGCGCCCTTTCCGGCGCCCGCGTCCTCGCCCGCGCTCTCCCCCGCGTCCTCGCCGGTGCCCTCGGTGCCCGCGCCCCGGCCGTCGGGTTCCGCCGCGCGGACCGCCTGAAGGGGAGGGCGCCATGACCATCGCAGCCGTCCCCGAGGTGTCGGGGCGCGCCGGTGACCTGTCCGTCTGGCCCGCCTCCACGACCGTGCTCGCCCGCGGCGGCCTGGCCGTCGGCGGGGTGCCGCTGGCGGACGTCGCCGAACGGTTCGGGACCCCGGCGTACGTACTGGACGAGGGCGAGGTGCGCGCACGCTGCCGCGCCTACCGGGACGCCTTCCCCCGAGCCGACGTCCTGTACGCCGCCAAGGCCTTCCTCTCCCGCGCGATGGTGCGCTGGGTCCGGGAGGAGGGCCTCGGCCTCGACGTGTGCTCCGCCGGGGAACTGGAACTCGCCGTGACCTCGGGGTTCCCCGCCGAGCGGATCGTGCTGCACGGCAACGCCAAGTCACCCCGGGACATCGGGGCCGCGCTGCGGCTCGGCGTGGGAAGGATCGTCATCGACAGCCCCTCCGAGATAGCCCGCATCGCCGCCGCCGTGGGACCCCGGGGCCACCAGAGGGTCCTGGTGCGGGTGGTGCCGGGTGTCCGCGCAGGCGGCCACGCGAAGATCCGTACCGGTACGGAGGACCAGAAGTTCGGGCTGTCCGCCGCCGACGGCAGCGCCCGGCGGGCCGTCGACCGGATCCTGGCCCAGCCGCAGCTGGAACTCGCGGGGCTGCACTGCCACATCGGTTCCCAGATCACCGCCGTCGGCCCCTACCTGGTGGCGCTGCGCCGCATGGTGGAGCTGATGGCCGAGGTCCGCGACGCCCACGGGGTCGCCCTGCCCGAGCTGGACCTGGGCGGCGGGCACGGCATCGCGTACCGCCCCGGGGAACCGGCCCTGGACGTGGCCTCGCTGGCGCGCGGGCTGGGCACCGGCCTCGCCCGGGCCTGCGCCGCCGCCGCTCTGCCCGTGCCCCGGCTCGCGATCGAGCCGGGGCGGGCCGTCGTGGGTCCGGCCGGGGTCGCCCTGTACCGGGTGCTCGCCGTGAAACGCACCCGGGGCGACGTGTTCGTGGCCGTGGACGGCGGGATGAGCGACAACCCGCGGCCCGCCCTGTACGGGGTGCGGTACGCGCCCCGGCTGGCCGCCCGCGCCTCCACGGCCGGCCCCCGCACGGCCACCGTGGTCGGCCGGCACTGCGAGGCCGGTGACGTCCTCGCCGCCGGGGTGACCCTGCCGGACGACGTCCACCCCGGCGACCTGCTCGCCGTACCGGTGGCCGGGGCCTACCAGCTGTCCATGGCCTCCGGGTACAACATGGTCGGCCGGCCGCCGGTGGTCGCGGTGCACGGGGACGTGGCGCGGCTCCTCGTCAGGCGCGAGACCCTGGACGACTTCCGCAGCCGCGACATCGGGGATTAGCGTCCCGCGCCCGTGCCGTCGGGTCCGGTCCAGTCGAAGGTGATGTGCTTGCTGGACTGGCCCTCCCTGCTCCAGTGGAAGCCGAAGGCGTCGGCCCGGTCCACGGTCGAGCGGCCCCAGGTGGCGACCTGCCCCCGCCCGGTCTCCGAGCCCGGCAGGTTCGTCGACTGGACCCGCGCGCCCTCCGGGGTCGTGGGACCCGTGAGGGCCACCGCGCCGGCCTCGACCCGGCCGGGGACGGTGGCCCTCCAGCCGCCGAGGTCCTCGTCGACCTCGATGTGGACGGGGGCGAAGTCCAGGCCGCGCATCTCGGCGTCCATCATGGCCACCATCTCGGCCGGCCAGCTGCCCGCCCGGCCCCCGAAGATCATCTGCAGTGCCTGGCGCTGGGCCTCGTCGGCCCGCTCGTCGAGGAAGATCGCCGCGTACGTGTCACTGTGCTCCGCCCACACGTTCCCGACGAAGGAACCGAGCATCAGGACGTTCAGGCCGTCGAGCGTCACGTCACCGTAGTTGCCCTCGCGTATGTGCCAGGCGAGGACTCCGTCGCATTCTCCGTAGCTGGGCCGCTGCGCGAAGGAGCAGGGGCACGGAACATCACACCTGCACGTGTCGAACCAGTCCCCGGCCGCGTGCCAGGCCGGGACGGTCGCTGTGGTCTCGGACATCTCATCGCCTCCACGTGACCCCGCGCCGGGCGGGCGTCGCGGAGGGCCCGCCCTGTGCCGGGCGGACACCGTCGCCCGCGTTCGGCGGCACGGATCATCAGCTCGATTCTCCTCCTCCCGCCGCACCGGCGGAAGCGGTCACCCCATCCGGCGCATGTCCATCTCCCCCATCGGCGGGCCCGGGTCCAGTCCCGGCAGCAGCCAGTCCTGGAAGGGGGCGAGGGCCGCCAGCACGAGGAAGACGAGGCCCACGGCCCAGGCCAGCCACGGGCCCTGCCGCCAGAGCTTCTCCAGGAAGATCACCGCGGCGACGGCCGCCATCGCGGCCACGTTCATCACCCCGAGCGGGATCAGGACGATCATCAGGCCCCAGCAGCAGCCGACGCAGTACAGGCCGTGGTGCGCGCCGACCCGCAGGTCCTTGGCCCATCGCCGGTAGCGCGCGTACCGGGCGAGCTGGAACATCGGGTTGCGGCAGTGCCGGAGGCAGACCCGCTTCAGCGGGCCGAACTGCTGGAGCCCCGCGAGGAGGAAGGCTCCCGCGCCGATCCACCGCGCCGCCCCGGGAGCGGCCTCCACCAGGCGCCCGGTCACGGTCAGCGCCCCGTACACCAGCAGCCCGAAACCGGTCCAGGCCAGCAGGTAGCCGCTCACGAACTCGGCGGTGCGCAGTGCGCGGGCGGGGCCCGCCGAGCGGCGGCCGATGCCGCGCACCCAGGTGAGGGCCACGGGCGCCACCGAGGGCAGCATCATCGCCGCCGTCATGACCACCCACAGCGCGAGGAAGAGCGGCAGTGCCATGCCCATGCTGCCGGGCCCGGTCCCCGTCCCCCGGGCCTGGCCGACCGTGGCCGCCCAGGCGAGTACGGCGATCAGCACCATCAGCGTCCAGCCGACCGCCAGCTCGCGCCCCGGCAGCAGGACTCCGGGCCGGTTCGGCGCGGGTGCGCCGGGACGGACGTGCGCCATGGTGCGCCTCCCGGGGGCGCGCGGTTGCCCGAGGACCCTCCCAGCTCAGCACAGAACCGGTGGTCCGGCGATCCGTGATGCGGCCCCGGCCGACCCCATGAGCGGAGCCACACCACTCCGCTAACATGTTCGAGCCAACAATCACCAGGTTGAAATATGAACATCGGCTGAAAATGATATCTGCGGTATCGCGCACGCTTGCGCGCATGGGCGGCGGAATCGAGTCCGGGGCTTGGCGTCGGCCACGGGTCGCTCTGTGGGCCGCGGTGAGCGTGACGGGCCTCGGATTCCTCGTCGCCCTGGAAATGGCCTCGCGCCGCTACGGCGTGGCGGGTCCGATCACCGACCAGGCGCGAGAAGTGATCTTCGCCCCGAGGTCGGGGACCGTGCTGTACGCGAGCATGGCCTTGATGATGGTCGTGCTCACCTGGCGGCAGCGGTTCATCGCGCTCGGCGCCGCGGTCGGCATCGACCTGGTCCTCTGGCTCGTACGGTGGGCGCTCGGCGCCGAGAACATGGTCGGCAGCGGCGCCCTGTGGGTGACCCTGGGCTGTGCCGTCTTCGCCGTCACGCGCCGCACCGGCCCCGAGCGCGCCCTGCTGCTGAAGGGCGCCGGACTGGCGCTGCTGCTGGTCACCGGCCGGAAGACCGGCTACGCCTGGCTGCTGATCACCTCGAAGACCCGCCCGATGGTGCTGGACCAGTACGTGGCGGCCGCCGATCACGCGCTCGGCAACCCGTCGTGGGTGGCCGGCCGGATCGTGGAGGCCACCGGCTCGGTCGGCCACCACGTGCTCGACTGGGTCTACATCCAGCTCGCGGTCGGCGCGGTCCTGGTCGCCCTGTACCAGCTGCGCCACGTGGCGGTGCAGCGCCGCTTCCCGGCCCACCACCTGGTGCGCACGTTCCTGGTGGTCGGCCTGCTCGGGCCGGGCATCTACATGGTCTTCCCGGTGGTCGGGCCGATCCTCGCCTACGGCGCCGACGGCGGCCAGTGGGCGGTGGCCAACCTGTGGCCGCACACGGCGCCCGGCCTCGGGACCCCGCGGCCGATGCTCTTCGACGAGATCACCCCGCGCAACTGCATGCCCAGCCTGCACACGGCGTGGGCCACCGCGATCTTCATCCACTCCCGCAAGGGTCCGTGGGCCCTGCGGTTCCTCGGCACCTTCTGGCTGATCGCCACGCTCGGCGCGACGCTGGGCTTCGGCTACCACTACGGAGCGGACATCGTCTCGGGCGTGGTCTTCACCCTCACGATCGAGGCGGCGCTGCGGGCACTCGCCCGCGGCTGGGACCGGCGGGCGACCCTGCTGGTCGGCTCCGGCACCGCGGTCTTCACCGCGCAGCTGGTGTCGTACCGCTACCTGTCGACGGAGATGGCCGGGCATCCGTGGGTGTTCGGTCCGCTGGTGCTCCTGGCGTCGGCCGCGGTCGTCTACGGCTACGTACGGACCACCCGGCTCTGGGACCGCCAGCCCGCGGCGGCGCCCCTGCCGGCCCCCCGCTCGCACGAACCCCAGCCCGAACTGGTCTGACCCGCCCGCACCGCCGCACCGCCCCGGCCGGGGGACCGCACTCGGCCGGGGCGGTGCCCGTGGGCGGTCAGCGGCGGACCCTCGGCATGCCCAGGCCGATCCAGGAGATGATCTCGCGCTGGATCTCGTTGTTGCCGCCGCCGAAGGTGAAGATCACGGCGCTGCGGTAGCCCCGTTCCAGTTCGCCGTGCAGGACCGCGCCCGCGGAGCCGTCCTTGAGGGAGCCCGCCGCGCCGACCACCTCCATGAGCCAGGCGTACGCGTCCCTGCGCGCCTCCGAGCCGTACACCTTGACCGCGGAGGCGTCCTGCGGGGTGAGGGTGCCCGACTCGACGGCGCCCACCATCTGCCAGTTGAGCAGCTTCATCGCGTCGAGACGGGCGTGCGTGCGGGCGAGACGGCCGCGCACCCAGGACAGGTCGATCACGCGGCGCCCGTCGGCGAGCTTCGTCGCGGCGGCCCAGCGCTGTACGTCGTGCAGGGCGCGGACGGCCATGGTGCCGTGGGCGGCGAGGGTGACGCGCTCGTGGTTGAGCTGGTTGGTGATCAGGCGCCAGCCCTCGTTCTCCTGCCCGACGCGGCGGCTCGCGGGCACGCGGATGTCCTCGTAGTAGCTGGCGGTCGTGTCGTGCGAGGCGAGGGTGTTGATCAGGGTGCAGGAGTAGCCGGGGTCGGAGGTCGGCACGAGCAGCATGGTGATGCCCTTGTGCGCGGGGGCGTCCGGATCGGTGCGGACGGCGAGCCAGACCCAGTCGGCGGTGTCGCCGTTGGTGGTCCAGATCTTCTGGCCGTTGACCACGTAGGTCCCGCTCTCCTCGTCGCCCTCTCGGACGGCCTTGCACTTGAGGGCGGCCAGGTCGGTGCCGGCGTCGGGCTCGCTGTAGCCGATGGCGAAGTCGATCTCCCCCGAGAGGATCCGGGGGAGGAAGTACGCCTTCTGCTCGTCGGTGCCGAAGCGCATGAGGGTCGGACCGACCGTGTTCAGGGCCATCAGCGGCAGCGGGACGACGGCCTGCGCGGCCTCGTCGAAGAAGATGAACTGCTCCATGGCCGACATCCCGCGGCCGCCGTACTCCTTCGGCCAGCCGACGCCGAGCCAGCCGTCCGCGCCGAGGCGGCGGATGGTCTCCCGGTAGAAGCGCTTCTGCGCGGCGGGGTCCTCGTAGCGGGCGTGGACGTCCTCCGGCACGAGCTCGGCGAAGTAGGCGCGCAGCTCGGTGCGCAACTGCTGCTGCTCAGGCGTGTATTCGAGGTGCACGGCCCCTCCGGGAGTCTCGCGGTCGCGCCGGTCGCTGCGGTGGCGGCGGTCAGAGTAGAACCCGTTACAGGAATTGGGAAGGGCCGGGGCGGGCCCCGCGTCCGCCCGCGCCGGTAGGGTCACGCCCCATGAGAGACGCGGAGACGGTCGTGGCCGGCAGCGAGATCGTGGTGGAGTGCCCGGGGCTCACCCACCACCACACGGGAGACACCCCGGTTCCCCTGCGGCTCCGGCGGCGGACCGCCGACGGGACGTGGATCTTCGAAGTGGGCACACCGGTCGCCCAGGTGCCCCTGCTGGCCGGCACCGCGCGGGAGCAGGACGTACGCGACCTCGCGCTGGGGATCCTGGACGTCCTGGAGACCGACGGCGGGGAGCCCGACTTCCGGCTCTACGACGACGGCTACACCGAGGTGCGGGCGACGGTCGGCTACGGCCCCGAGCTCTACCTGGCGCTGGAGGCCACCTTCGACCTGGACCGGGACCGGGCCGGCACGGACCCGAACGGCTCGCCCCGGTACGCCAATCCCTTCGGCTGGTGCTTCGCGGAACTGGGCGGGATACCCCTGGCCGAGCCGGAGGCGCTGGGCGGGTTCGCGCGGGCGCTGCTGGCGGCGCTCGACGGCTGACGGCGAGGCCCGCGCCCCGCGCGGACGCACCGCTCCCCCGCGCGGATACGCGGTTCCCGCGCGGATGCGCGGCTCCGGCGGCGGTGTCAGGGCCGGCCCAGCGCCCCGATCATCGCCTCGGCCGTCGCCGCCATCGCCGTGCGGGCGGCGGTGAGGTACGGGCGGGGGTCGGCCGGGGTGAGGTGGGTGCGGATGGCCTCGGTCATGGCCAGGTTGAGGGCGGTGCCGATGTTGACCTTGCGGATCCCGCCGGCGACGGCGGCCGCGAGTTCCGCGTCGGGCAGGCCGGAGGAGCCGTGCAGCACCAGCGGCACGTCCAGGGTCTTGGCGAGCCGCGCCAGCAGGGCGTGGTCGAGGGAGGCGGTGCGGCTGGTCATGGCGTGGCTGCTGCCGATGGCCACGGCCAGGGCGTCGACCCCGGAGTCGGCGACGAACCGCCGGGCCTCGTCCGGGTCGGTACGGGCTCCCGGCGCGTGCGGATCGAGCGGCGCGGCCCCGTTCTTGCCGCCGACCTCGCCGAGCTCCGCCTCGATCCACAGCCCGTTGGCGTGGGCCCAGTCGGCGGCGGACCGGGTCGACTCCAGGTTCTCGGCGTAGGGCAGGTGCGCGGCGTCGTACATCACGGACCCGAAGCCGGCGTCCGCGGCCTGCCGCAGCAGGTCGGGGCTCTTGACGTGGTCGAGGTGGAGGCCGACGGGCACCCGGGCGGCCTCCGCGCAGGCGGCGGCGGCCCGGGCGATGGGCAGCAGGGCTCCGCCGCGGAACTTCACCGCGTTCTCGCTGAGTTGCAGGATGACGGGCAGGCCGGTCCGTTCGGCGCCCTCGACCACGGCTTCGGCGTGTTCCAGGGTGATGATGTTGAAGGCGGCGACGGCGCCGCCGGCCGCTGCCGCCCCGGCGACGAGGGCCCCTGCGGCGGCGAGGCTCATCGGACCGCCTCCTCGCCCGCGGTGAGGATCACCGAGCGGGTGAGGTTGCGGGGGGCGTCGGGGTCGAGCCCCCGGTGCGCGGCGACGGCGACGGCGAGGCGTTGTGCCCGCACGAGCTCGGCGAGCGGGTCGAGTTCCCCGTCCACCCATTGCGCGCCGGTGCCCAGGACCTGTTCGGCGATCCCCTCGGGGGTGTCGCCCAGTGACCAGGTGACGGAGCCGGGGCCGGTGACGCTGACGGGCCCGTGCCGGTATTCCATCGCGGGATAGGCCTCGGCCCACGACAGCGATGCCTCGCGCATCTTCAGGGCGGCCTCGTGGGCCAGGCCCACGCTCCAGCCGCGTCCGAGGAAGGTGAACTGGCCGCGCGCTTCGAGGCCGTTGGGCAGGGGCAGTTCCAGGGCGGTGCGCGCGTCGGCGATCACGGCGGGGGTGTGGGCGCCGACGTGGGCGCGCAGCAGGGTGAGGGCGGTGGTGGCGAAGCGGGTCTGGACGACGGACCGTTCGTCGGCGAAGTCCAGTACGACGAGGTCGTCCGCGAGGGTCACGACCGGGGTGTCCGGGTCCCCGATGACGGCGGTGGTCGGGGTCCCGGACTCCCGCAGCCCGGCGAGGAGGTCCAGCACCTCGGTGGTGGTCCCCGACCGGGTGAGGGCGACGACCCGGTCGTAGCGGCGGTGGCGGGGGAACTCCGAGGCGGGGAAGGCGTCGGTCTCCCCGTGCCCAACCTGCTCGCGCAGGGCGGCGGCGGCCTGGGCCATGTAGTACGAGGTCCCGCAGCCGACGACCGCGGTGCGCTCACCGGGCCCGGGCAGCACCGCCCGGTGGGCCGGGGCCAGTTCGGCGGCCCGTTCCCAGCTGTCGGGCTGCGTGGCCAGCTCGTACGCGACGTGACTCATGCGGGCTCCTTGCGGGTCGGATGCGTCGGCCGGAACGCGTACCGGCCGGACTTCCCTGCGTGCTCCTGCGTGTCCTGCCTGTTGCTGCGTGTTCCTGCAAGGTATCGGGCCGTTTCGCGCAACTTCAAGCATCTCCCCGGTGATCCGCTGGGCTAATCTCGACGGCGGGCCCGGCGGAGGGCCCGGGGGACGACACGGGAGGGGCGCCATGACCCGCGAGGAACGCTGGCGGAGACTGCTCGACCTGTTGGTGGAACGCCACGGGCTGGAGGTGGAACCGGCCGCCGAGGCGCTCGGCGTGTCGGCGGCGACCATCCGCCGGGACCTCGATCAGCTCGCGGAGCAGCAGCTGCTCGTCCGCACGCGCGGCGGGGCGGTGCCGCACGGGGTCTCCTACGAACTCCCCCTGCGGTACCGCACCTCGCGCCGGGCCGCCGAGAAGCGCCGGATCAGCGAGGCGGTCGCGGCCCTGATCGCGCCGGGCGAGGTGATCGGGCTGACGGGCGGCACCACGACGACGGAGGTCGCCCGCGCCCTGGCGGCCCGCGCCGACCTCGCCGCGCCCGTCGGCGGCTCCCCCGCGCTCACCGTGGTCACCAACGCGCTCAACATCGCGGGCGAGCTGACGGTCCGGCCCCAGTTCAAGATCGTCCTGACGGGCGGGGTGGCCCGCCCGCAGTCGTACGAACTGACCGGACCGCTGGCCCAGCAGACGCTCGGTCAGCTGACCGTCGACACGGCCGTGGTCGGCGTCGACGCCTTCGACGCGGCCGACGGCGCGGCCACCCGCCACGAGGACGAGGCCGCGGTCAACGCCCTGCTGTGCGAACGGGCCCGCCGCCTGGTCGTGGCGGCGGACTCCACGAAGCTGGGCGTCCGCGCCTTCGCCCGGATCTGCGCCACCTCCGCCGTGGACGTCCTGGTGACGGACACCGCCCTGACGGACGCCGCCGCCCGGCCCTTCCGGGAGGCGGGCGTGGAGGTCGTACGGGTCTGACGCCGCGCCGGGCGTACGCCCTCCGCTCAGCCCCGTCCCTCGAACCCCGCCAGCATCGCGCGCGGGTCGAAGGCGACCCGGATCCGGGCGATCCTGCCGTCCTCCACGCGCATCCAGTTCGCCGTCGTCGCCGGCGGCGCCACGGTGGTGTGCAGCTCGAACCAGGTGATCACCTCATCGCCTTCCGCCACCCGCGCCTTCACCTCGATCTTCTCCAGCACCTGGCCGACCCCCTTCAGTCCGGCCAGCGCCTCCTCCACCCCCGAGGCCGTCCCCAGCGGCCCGACGAAGTCGACGTCCTCGGCCACCAGCCCCCGCACGGTCTCGAAATCGCCCGCCTCCCAGGCGGTGAAGTAGGCCTCGGCAAGCTGTCGCGCGCTCTTCGTTGTCGTCATGCCCCCATCCTCCCGAGCACCACGGCCATCAGTCCAACAGATGATGATGATGGGATCTATCATCACGGGATATGGAGATGCATCAGCTGCGCTACTTCGCCGCCGTGGTGGACGAGGGCACGTTCACCGGCGCCGCCCATCGCCTGCACGTCAGCCAATCCGGCATCAGCACCCAAGTGGCGAAGCTGGAGCGCGAGTTGGGACAGCCCCTGCTCGACCGCTCCGGACGCCGGGTCCGCCTCACCCCCGCGGGCGAGGCCGTGCTCCCCCTCGCGAAGAACGCCCTCGCCACCCTCGACGCCATCCAGCACACCGCGGCGGAGTTCGCCGACGCCGTGCGCGGCCGCGTCCGGCTCGGCATGATCATGGGCTGCTCGATCCCGCCCTTCCTGGACACCGTCGCCGGTCTCGGCCGCACCCACCCAGGCATCGAACTCAGCCTGCACGAGGGCCACTCCGACGACCTCCAGTCCCAAGTCCTCTGCGGCGCCCTCGACCTGGCCCTGATCGCCTACGCGGGCGAGGTCGCCCCCGGCCTGGAGTCGCACGTCGTCATCGACGAGCCGATCGCCGCATGCGTGCCGGCCGGGCACCCCCTCGACCGTGCGGAACCCCGACTGGCCGGCCTGCGGGGCGAGAAGGTCCTCTGCCTCTCCCGGGGCACCGGCATCCGTGCCGCCTACGAGGACTCCTGCCGCCGGCTCGGCCTGGACCCGCGCGTGGACATCGAGGCCAGCTCCCCGCTCACCCTGCTCCGCCTCGCCGAACGCGGCGCGGGCGTCGCCGTCCTCAGCACCTCCTCCGCCCAGGGATCCGGCCTCCGGGCCGTCCCCCTCGCCGACGCCGCCACACACGCCCGGCTCGGCCTCATCGCCCGCCGCGGCCAGCACTCCCCGTCCGTACGGCTCCTGCGCGCCAGGCTCCTCGCCGCACTGCGAGCCGCCTAGGCCCTGTCGTCAAAGTAGCGCCGGTCAGGCCCGCGGCGTCCGGTGCCGTGCGTCGCAAGGCGGAGGGGCGCCCGAGTACTGGACGTACTCGGGCGCCCCGGCAACGCGGCGAGGTGCGGTGCCGGGGGCCGCGGGCCAGGCGGGACTTTGACGACGAGGCCTAGCAGGGCCTAGGGCATCGCGGGCCGGGCGAGGTGGGCGGCGATGGTGCGGGCGCAGGTGAGGGACTCGGTGTGCGTGGTGTCGACCTCCAGGTCGTAGGAGACCCCCTCGTGGACCACGGCCGCCTGGGACGCCGCCATGCCCGGGGTGCGGTCGCCGCGAGCGGTCTCCCGGCCCGCGGCGACCTCGGGGTCGCACCTGACCGCGACCCACAGGACGTCCAGCCCGCCCAGGGCCCGCCGCCAGCGTTCCTGTGACTGCGCTCCGCCGAGGAAGACGTCGTCCACGACGATCCTGGCGCCGGCCCGCGCCATCGTCGCGATGCCCTCCGTCCAGGCCTCCTCCAGCGCCCGGAAGTCCGCCCCGACGCTCACCGCGCCGTCCTCGCCGAAGACGATCCCCCCGTCCGCGTCCCGCATCCTCGCGGGCAGGGCGTCGACGAAGGAATCACAGCCGAACGCCAGCCACTGATCGGGCAGTTCGGCCTGGAGGCAGCGTACGATCCCCGACTTTCCCGAGCTGGACGCGCCGTTGAGAATGATCATCTGAGTCGTCATGGACCCACCGTACGGCCACTCAGTGCGCCGGGACCCGCTGGGCCTCGTGGGTCAGGGCCGCCAGGACCGGGGCGATCAGCGGGTGGGTCTCGGCCCCGCGACGGGTGGCGGCGAAGACCCGGCGGGTGGCGGCCGGGCCCTCGACGGGGCGTACGCGGACCTCCCGCAGGTCCATGCCGCGCAGCGCCGAACGCGGCACCAGCGCCACCCCCGCGCCCGCTCCGACCAGGGCGGTCACCGCCCGGAAGTCGTCCGAAGAGTGCACGAAGCGCGGCTGGAACCCCGCCAGTTCGCACGCCAGCAGGGTCACGTCGTGGCACGGGTTCCCCGGGTACTGCCCGACCCAGTCCGCGTCGGACAGGTCCGCCAGCGCCACGGCGGACAGACCGGCGAGCGGATGCCCGGCCGGCAGCACCGCGTCGAAGGGTTCCGCGTACAGCGGCAGCACAGACAGCCGGCCGTCGTCGGCGCCCGGCGCGCCCCGGTACTCCACCGCCAGCGCCAGGTCGGCCTCCCCGGCGAGCAGCAGCGGCAGGCTCTGATCGCCCTCCGCGTCGCGGACCCGGAGCCGGATGCCCGGGTGCTCCAGGGCGAGGCGGGCGATGGCGGGGGCCAGTACCTCGGCGATGCCGGTGGCGAAGGCCGCGACCGTGACCTCGCCGGCGGTACCGCCCGCGTAGGCGGCGAGTTCCGCCTCGGCGCGCTCCAGCTGGGCCAGCACCTCGTGCGCGTGGCCCAGCAGGATCTCCCCGGCCGCCGTGAGCCGTACGCCCCGGCCGCTGCGGGTCAGCAGCGCGTGGCCGGTCTCCTGCTCCAGCGCGGCGAGCTGCTGGGAGACGGCGGAGGGGGTGAGGTACAGGGCTGCGGCCGCGGCGGTCACCGTACGGTGGTCCGCCACGGCCCGCAGGATGCGCAGCCGGCGGGGGTCGATCACACCCCCATGATGTCAGCCCTGAGCAGCGGAAAGCGTCGCGCGGGCGTCCACGAAGGCGGCCACCGCGCGCTCCACGTCGGCCGTCGAATGGGCGGCCGAGAGCTGGACGCGGATACGGGCCGCGCCGAGGGGAACGACCGGGTAGGAGAATCCGATCACGTACACGCCGCGCTCCAGGAGGAGCTCCGCCATCCGGCCCGCCTCGGCGGCGTCGCCGATCATGACGGGGGCGATGGCGTGGTCGCCGGGCAGGATCTCGAAGCCGGCCTCGGTCATCTTCGTGCGGAACAGCTTCGTGTTGGCCGTGAGCCGCTCGCGCAGGTCGTCGGCGGACTCCAGCAGGTCGAGGACCTTCAGGGAGGCGGCGGCGATCACCGGGGCGAGGGAGTTGGAGAAGAGGTACGGGCGCGAGCGCTGGCGCAGCAGTTCGACGATCTCGGCGCGCGCGGCGACGTAGCCGCCGGAAGCGCCGCCGAGGGCCTTGCCGAGGGTGCCGGTGATGATGTCGACGCGGTCCATCACCCCGTGCAGCTCCGGGGTGCCGCGGCCGCCGGGGCCGACGAAGCCGACGGCGTGCGAGTCGTCGACCATGACCATGGCGTCGTAGCGGTCGGCGAGGTCGCAGATCTCGGTCAGCGGGGCGACGTAGCCGTCCATGGAGAAGACGCCGTCGGTGACGATGAGCTTGCGGCGGGCTCCGCCCTCGGTGGCCTCCTTCAGGCGCGCCTCCAGCTCGGCCATGTCGCGGTTGGCGTAGCGGAAGCGGCGGGCCTTGGACAGCCGGATGCCGTCGATGATGGAGGCGTGGTTGAGGGCGTCGGAGATCACCGCGTCCTCGGCGCCGAGCAGGGTCTCGAAGACGCCGCCGTTGGCGTCGAAGCAGGAGGAGTAGAGGATCGTGTCCTCCTGGCCGAGGAAGGCCGACAGGCGGGCCTCCAGCTCCTTGTGCACCTCCTGGGTGCCGCAGATGAAGCGGACGGAGGCCATGCCGTAGCCCCAGCGGTCGAGTGCGTCCTTCGCGGCGGCGACCACGTCGGGGTGGTCGGCCAGCCCGAGGTAGTTGTTGGCGCAGAAGTTCAGCACCTCGCCGGGGGCGCCGCCCGCGGTGACGGCGACGGCGGCGTTCTGCGGGGTGCCGATGACGCGCTCGGGCTTGTGCAGGCCCGCGGCGCGGATCTCGTCGAGGGTGGTGCGGAGGTCTTCGCGTACGGACTCGAACATGGGCTTCGGATTCTCCTTGTGCGGATCGCCGTCCGGCGGACGGGGAGGAGGGGGCCGGGCCCCGCGGAGGGGGGAGGGTTGGCGGGGCCCGGCCCGGAGGGAGCTGGTCTCGTGCGGTGGTCGCGGTGGTCGCGTGGCCCCGGCTGCGGCGGTCGCCCGGGCGGCCGGGGTGCCGCTCGTGGGCCCTGGCCCGGAGCACCGGTCCTGCGGCGGCGGCCGGGCGCCGGTCCGGCGGCCCGGATCGGTGATCCGGGGCCCGGGCCCAGGCCCGGCCGGGGGCCCGGCCCGGCCACGGCCGGAGCCACCGCCGTGGACCAGGGCCGTGTCGCCCTAGGCCCTGTCGTCAAAGTCCCGCCTGGCCCGCGGCCCCCGGCACCGCACCTCGCCGCGTTGTCGGGGCACCCAAGTACGTCCAGTACGGGGGCGCCCCTCCGCCTTGCGACGCACGGCACCGGACGCCGCAGGCCTGACCGGCGCTACTTTGACGACAGGACCTAGGCCGTCCAGTCCAGGATGATCTTGCCGCTGCGGGCGGTCGCGGCCTCGTCGAAGGCGGCCTGGAAGTCGCGGTGCGAGTAGCGGCCGGTGATGACCGGGGACAGGTCGAGCCCGCCCTCCAGCAGCACGGTCATCGCGTACCAGGTCTCGAACATCTCGCGGCCGTAGATCCCCTTGATGGTGATCATCGAGGTGACGACCTTCGCCCAGTCCACCGGGAACTCCTGGGCCGGGAGGCCGAGCATCGCGATCTTGCCGCCGTGCGTCATGTTGTCGATCATGTCGCGCATCGCCTCGGCGCGGCCGGACATCTCCAGGCCGACGTCGAAGCCCTCGCGCAGCCCCAGCCTGGTCTGTGCCTCGGCGATGGAGGACTCGGCGACGTTCACCGCGAGCGCGGCGCCCGCCTTGCGCGCGATGTCCAGGCGCTCGGGGCTGACGTCGGTGATGACCACGTTGCGCGCGCCGGCGTGCCGGGCCACGGCGGCCGCCATGATGCCGATCGGGCCCGCGCCGGTGATCAGCACGTCCTCGCCGACCAGCGGGAAGGACAGCGCGGTGTGCACCGCGTTGCCGAAGGGGTCGAAGATGGCCGCCACGTCGAGGTCCACGGCGGTCCGGTGCACCCACACGTTCTGCGCGGGCAGCACCACGTACTCCGCGAAGGCCCCGTCGCGTCCGACGCCGAGCCCGATCGTGGAGCGGCACAGGTGGCGACGGCCGGCCAGGCAGTTGCGGCACTTGCCGCACACCAGGTGGCCCTCGCCGCTGACCAGGGCGCCGGTCTCGATGTCGCGGACGTCCGCGCCGACCGCCGCGACCTCGCCGACGAACTCGTGGCCGAGGACCAGCGGGGTCTTCACCGCGCCCTGCGCCCAGCCGTCCCAGGCACGGATGTGCAGGTCGGTTCCGCAGATGCCGGTGCGCAGCACCTTGATCAGCACGTCGCCGGGGCCGTACTCGGGCTCGGGGACGTCCATGAGCCACAGCCCGGGCTCGGCCTTGTGCTTGACGAGTGCCTTCATGGCGGTGGCTCCAGGCATGCGGAAGGGAGCGCCGCTCCCGCTGGCGCGCGGGGGGCGTGAGTGACGGGGACCAATCTGCCGATCGGCTCGGTGATCAGTCCATCGAGACTTTCTTAAGCGGGTCGACAGCGCAGCTTCACGCCTATGCTCCTCCCGTGACGGGGAGGGGACCGGGGGGCGGAAGCCGCGCTATGGTCCCTCACCGGGGAAAAGGGGAGGTGAGGGGCGTGCCGAGTCTGCGCAGCAGGGCGCTTTCGGCCGCACTGGTCGCGATGCGGCGGCGCAGACGGTTCACGACCGCCGAGGCGGTGCGGGCGGCCGTGGCACAGGCGGCCCGCAGGCCCGCTTCGCATCTGCCCCCGCGCTCGCTGGGACGGGTGGCGGAACTGTCGCGGACCTTCGTCGGGGCCTGGCCGGTGTACGACGCCTCGCCGCGCGGGGAAGAGCCCGTGGCCCAGGTGCTGTACGTGCACGGCGGCGCGTACATCGGTGAGCTGGTCGGGCCGCACTGGTCGCTGATCCGGAGCCTGGTGACGCGGGCCCGCGCCCGGGTGGTCGTACCGGCGTACGTGCTCGCCCCGCGCGGGACCGCCGACCGGAACGTCCCCGTGGCCGCCGATCTGCTGAGCGGCCTGATCGAGAGCGGCGGCGCGGGCGGGACGGTACTGGTCGGGGACTGTGCCGGGGCCGGGCTGGCGCTGGCCGCCGCGCAGCGGCTTCGGGAGCGCACCGGTGCGCAGCCGTCGCGGATCGTGCTGATCTCGCCCTGGCTGGACCTGAGCATGAGCCACCCCGGCCAGGAGGCGCTGGAGGCGGCCGATCCGGTGCTGGCGAGGGCCGGTCTGGCCGAGGCGGGACGGCTGTACGCGGGGACCCTCGCGGTGGACGACCCCCGGGTGAGCCCGCTGCACGGCTCCTTCGAGGGGCTGGCGCCCCTGACGGTGTTCACGAGCACCCGGGACGTGCTGGCCACCGACAGCCACGAGCTGCGGCGGCGGGCCGGGGCGGCCGGGGTCCGGGTGGAGTGGCACGAGGAGCCGGGCCTGCCGCACGGGTACCCGCTGCTGCCGGTCCCGGAGGGGCGGGCGGCCCGGAACAGGATCGTCGAGCTGATCGGGGAGACCGCGGACGGCGGCTGAGGCCCTGTCGTCAAAGTCCCGCCCGGCCTGCGCCACTGTGACGACAGGACCTGGACCGGCCGGAGCCGCACCGCCCGGGACGCCGCCCGCGGTCGGGCGGTGCGCGCCGCGGGAGGTCAGGCGGTGCACGTCATGAGCGAGCTGACCGGCCAGGCGCGGTACGCCGTCCAGTACGCCTCGTCGCGCGCGGCGTCGGCGGGCGGGGTGCGGGAGGGCTGCCAGCCGACGGTGCTGAAGCCCGCGTCGACGGCGGCTTCGGCGAAGTCGGCGTGCGCCCATTCGCGGTACTCGAAGTGCTGCGGGGGTTCCGTCAGGAACTGGGCCTTCAGCAGTGGGGCGTCCCCGTCCGGCACCCGGTCGAGGATGCGCATCCCGTACGGCGACCAGTCCACGCGCGGGTACGCGCCGGGGTTGCGCACGAGCGTCAGCAGCC
Organism: Streptomyces sp. NPDC034043; assembly: GCF_055575675.1. Classification (NCBI taxonomy): domain Bacteria; kingdom Bacillati; phylum Actinomycetota; class Actinomycetes; order Kitasatosporales; family Streptomycetaceae; genus Streptomyces; species Streptomyces sp. NPDC034043. The sequence continues at coordinate 378,063 of NZ_JBVISF010000001.1, read as the reverse complement.
GTCCGCCGGGGCGCAGGTTGGCCCGGATGCCGCGGAACATGGCGTGCAGGGCGGCCCGGTCGGGGGCGTGGCTGAACAGGTAGACGGCGGTGGCGAGGTCGAAGGGGCCGAGCTGCGGCATGTCGGCGGCGTCCGCGACCACGTACTCGACGGCGGCGGAGGGGGGCACGGACGCCCGGGCCCGGCGGACCCGGTCCGGGCAGCTGTCCACGCCGACCGTGCGCCGGGCGCCGCCGCTCGCCAGCAGCGCGGCGGTGCCGCCGTGCCCGCAGGCCACGTCGAGGGTGTCGAGGTCGCGGACCCCGCCGAGGGCGTCGAGGGCGGTGCGGAGGGTGAAGGCGTCGGCCGCCGTGAAGGCGGCGCGGGGCGCCGGGTGCGTGTCGTCGTACGGGGGTCGCATGCCGGATGCCTCCCCGGCGGGGGCGCCGCTGACGGCGTGCGCGGTGTCGCGTCCCCCCTTCGGGGGAGGCGTTCGGCGCATCGCCGCCCCGGAAGCACCCCGTCAGCCGGGCAGCAGCTCGCGGGCGCAGGCGCGCAGCCAGACGTGCGCCGGGTCGGCGTCGTGGCGGGGGTGCCAGGCGAGCCCCACGGGCAGCGGCGGGAGCTCCAGGGGGACTTCGAAGGTGACGAGGCCGAGGGCCTCGGCCTGGGGGACGCTGCGGGAGGCGATCAGGCCGATCAGGTCGGTGTCCCGCAGCACGAAGAGGGAGGCCGGGAAGGAGCCGACGCCGCCCACCACCCGCCGGGACAGCCCCCGTTCGGCCAGAGCGGCGTCGACCGGTCCCTCCAGCCTGCCGCGCCGCGAGACGGTCAGGTGCTCCCCCGCGGCGAACCGGCGCGCCGTGATCCGGCCTCGCAGCAGCGGGTGCCCGCCGCGTACGACGCCCAGCATCCGGTCGTCGAAGAGGTGCTCGGCGCGCACCTCGGGGGAACGGCTGTCGATGACGCCGAGTTCCAGGTCCGCGACCCCCTCGCGCAGCACCGGCAGGTCGACGTGGCTCTCGGACAGGAACCGCAGCCGTACCCCGGGCGCCTCGCGGGCCGTCCGCCGGAAGAGCGCGGCTCCGAACGCGGCGGCGAAGGAGTCGTGGGACAGGACGGTGAAGGTGCGGGTCAGGGTCGCCAGGTCCACCTGGCCGCCCGTGAGGAACAGGGCGCGGGCCCGCTCCACCACGGCGCGGACCTCGCCCTGGACGGACAGGGCGTGCGGGGTGGGGACCATCGTCCGGCCGGCCCGGACCAGCACGGGGTCGCCGAGGGCCTTGCGGATCCGGCCCAGGGTCCGGCTCATGGCGGGCTCGGAGAGGTGTAGGCGGGCGGCGGCGCGGGAGACGCTCGACTCCTCCAGGAGGACGTCGAGGGCGAGGAGCAGGTTGAGGTCCAGCCCGGATGCGGATTGCGTCACGCGCATTCATCCCTTGCAGAACTTGCACTGGAAAGCAGGTCACGCCAACCCTACGGTGGTTCCGGGGTGTTCGGGCAGACCGGACCGGACCGCCGCGCATCCCGTCCCCACCGACCGTCGACTCCCAGGAGGAGCCGTGCTCCGCCGTGCCCGCACACCGTCACCGCCGCTGCCGCTGCCGCCGTCGACGCCACCGCCGCCGCCGGCCGACGCTTGCGCGTCCGGTCCGTCCCGCGCCGCCCTGCTCGCGCTGTGCGCCTGCGTGCTCGTCGCCCAGGGCATGGTCGCCGCCGTGAACCTGCTGATCCCGCAGCTCGCCGCCTCCGCCCTGCACCCGGGTCCGGGCCAGTTGTTGTGGGCGGTCGACGCGTACGTGATCGTCTTCGCCGCGCTGCTGATCCCGGCCGGGGCGCTCGGCGACCGCTACGGCCGCAAGGGCGCCCTGCTGGCCGGGCTCGGCCTGTTCGCCGCGGGCGGTGCCCTCAGCGCGCTCGCCGCCGCCCCCGCCACGCTGATCGCGGGACGCGGGGTGTGCGGGGCCGGAGCGGCGCTGATCATGCCCGCCACCATGTCCGTACTGGTCCACCTGAGCCCGCCCGAGCGGCGCGGGCGGGCACTCGCCACCTGGACGCTGTCCGCCGGCCTCGGGGGCCTGGCGGGCAACGTGGCGGGCGGTCTGGCCGGGGAGTTCCTGACCTGGCGGGCCCTGTTCTGGGCCGTCGTCCCGCTGGGCGCGCTGCTCGCCCTCGCCGTGGCCCGCACGGTGCCGCGTACGCCTTCGCGCGCGGACGCGGCCGTCGACCCGCTCGGCGCCCTGCTCCTGGCGGGGGCGCTGTTCGCGGTGGTCCACGGCATCATCGAGGGCCCCTCGTACGGCTGGTCCTCGGCCCGCGTGCTGGGCTCCTTCGGGGGCGGGGCGCTGCTGCTGGCCGCCTTCGCCGCGCACGCGCTGCGCTCCGCCCGCCCCCTGCTGGACCCGCGGGTCTTCGCCTCGCGCGGGCTGCGCGCGGGGACGCTGGGCATCGGCGCCGCCTTCTTCGGGCTCTTCGCCCTGTTCTTCGTCAACGCCCAGTACCTCCAGTACGCCAAGGGCTTCTCGCCGGCCCTGGCGGGGCTGGCGATCGTCCCGCTCACCGTCGGCATGGCGGTGGTGCCCCGGTTCGGCGCGCGGCTCGCGGAGCGGGCGGGGCCGCGGCTGCCGGCGGGGGCGGGGATGCTGCTGATCGCGGCCGGGCTGCTGCTGGTGTCGACCGCCGACGCGGGCACCCCGTACGCCGCGTACGCGGGCTACCTGCTGGTGCTGTCGGTGGGTACCGGGCTGTGCGCGCCCCCGCTGACGCTGACGGTGGTCTCGGAGCTGCCGGCGCACCAGGCGGGGCTGGGCTCGGGGCTGAACACCGCCGCGCGGGAGATCGGCGCGGCGCTGGGCGTGGCGGTGGTCGGGACGGTGCTGGCCTCGCGGTTCCACGGGGACCCGGCGGATCCCGCGCAGGCGGCCGCCTTCACCGACGCCATGGGGGTGGGGCTGCGGACGGTGGCCGCCGTACTGGTCGTCGCCGCGGCGGTGGTGGTCCGGGGATACCGGGGCGCGGACGGGGGGCGCCCGGGCCGCGCGGGTGCAGCCGCGGGGGGCGAGGGCGCATCCTGACTGTGTGACGGCGAGAGCGGACGGCGGCGGCCCCTCCTCCGTCGCCATGGGCCGGGCGCTCGCACGGGCGGCGGCCGGCGCGATGCGGGCCGTCGGCGGCTACGCGGGCGGTGTCTACCTGCGCTCGGACACGGACGGGCTGCTGCGGATGGCCGTGGTCACGGGGCTGCCCGTGCGGTTGTTCCGGCCCTGGTGGCGGATGCAGGTGAACCGGCCGTACCCGGTCGCCGAGGCGTACCGCACCGGGCAGTCCGTGCACCTGCCGGACGCGGAAGCCGCGATGCGGCGCTTCCCGCAGCTGATGGCCGGGCTGCCGTTCCCGTTCGGGTCGTTCTACGAGCCGGTTACCGCCGGTGCGGAGCGGTTCGGGGTGCTGCTGGTGCTGCGGCCCGCGACGCCCGGCGAGGAACTGGGGGCCGGCGCCCGGGAGCGGCTGCGGGAGGCCGCCGCCGGGCTGGCGGAGGAACTGGCCGCGCTGGACGCCGCCGGGGAAGCGGTCCGCTGGGACGGCGACCCGCTGTGCGTACCCGTACCCGCCGCCGCGGACGAGGCGCGGGAGGCCCTGGACCGGCTGGAGACGGCGGTCCTGTCCGTGGACCGGCAGGGCGGCATCGCCTTCGCCAACACCGCCGCCGGGGAGCTGCTCGGGCGGGACGCGCCCCGGCTGCGGGGACGCGTGCTGTGGGAGGCGCTGCCCTGGCTCGGCCACCCCGCCTACGAGGACCACGTGCGGGGGGTTTTCATCTCGGGCGAGCCCGTGCGCTTCACGGCCCGGCGGGGCCCTCCGCCGGACGGCGACGCCCGTCCCGGCACCGGCGCCTCCGGTCCCGGCACCGGCACCGGCCCTGCCCCCGGGCCGGACGCGGAGTGGCTGTCCGTGGGCCTGTATCCGGGGCCGTCGGGGGTGACGGTCACCCTGGAGGCCGCCGACCCTCCCGCCTACGCCCCCGGGTCGGTGACCCGCCCCGGCGCCGGGCTCGGCTCGCCGGCGGACCGTGCCTCCTCCCTCTACCGGCCGGTGGCCCTGGCCATCGCGCTGACCGAGGCGGTCACCGCGCGCCAGGTGTCGGCCGTGGTCACCGAGGAGCTGCTGCCCGCGTTCGGCGGCCGGCAGCTGGCGATCTACGTGCTCGACGAACGGCACCTGTACCTCGCCTGGGAGACCGGTTTCCCCAAGGGGTTCCTGAACCGGTTCGACGGGGTCTCGCTCCACGAACGGCTCCCCGGCGTGGAGACCCTGACCTCGGGCCGGCCGCTGTTCTTCGAGTCGATGGAGCGCCTGGCGGAGGCCTATCCGGGGATCCCGCTGGACGCCGAGATCGGGGCCCGGGCCTTCCTGCCGCTGATCGCCTCCGGCCGCCCGGTCGGCTCCTGCATCCTCGGCTTCGACCAGCGCCGCGGCTTCAGCCCGGAGGAGCGTACGGTCCTCACGGCGCTGGCTGGCCTGATCGCGCAGGCCCTGGAGCGGGCGCGGCGCTACGACAGCGAGGCGGCGCTGGCCCGGGGGCTCCAGGCGGCGCTGCTGCCGCACCGGCTGCCGGTGCGGGGCGAGGTGACCACGGTGGGCCGGTACCTGGCCGGGACGGACGGCATGGAGGTCGGCGGCGACTGGTACGACGTCATCGAGGCGGCCGAGGGCCGGCTGGCGCTGGTCATCGGCGACGTCCAGGGCCACGGGGTGGCGGCCGCCGCCACCATGGGCCAACTGCGCAGCGCCGTACGGGCCTTCGCGCTCAGCGGCAATGACCCGGAGCAGGTGGTGCGGGGTACCAACCAGCTGCTGATGGACCTGGACCCGGGGCAGTTCGCCAGCTGCTGCTACGTCCTGCTCGACCCGGGCTCCGGCCATGCCCTGGCCGTCCGTGCCGGGCACCCGCAGCCGCTGCTGCGGCACGCCGACGGCCGGGCCGAGGTGCTGGACCTGGCGGGCGGGGTGGTGCTCGGCGTCGACCCCGGGGCGCGGTACCCGGTGACGGAGCTGGAACTGGCGCCGGGCGCGGTGCTGGCCCTGTACACCGACGGGCTGGTGGAGACGCCGGGCGCGGACATCGACGACGGCGTGGAGCGGCTGCGGGCGGCGCTGGCCACGGCCCGGCCGTCGCCGCTGACGGAGACGGCCGACCGGCTGGTCGCCGAGGCGGCCCGCACCGCCGACCGCCCGGACGACATCGCCCTCCTCCTCGCCTCCCGCGATCCGGCCCCGCACCCAGGTGCGGGCGCCGCGCCGGAGCCGCCCGCCGGACCTGCCTGAGCGGGCGCCCACCGCCGGTGGGCGCATCGGCCCGCCCGCCGCCCGGCCCCCGGAACGATTCGGGCGCATGCGGCACTGACCCACAGGCGCGGCCGGCCCCCCGCGCCCGGAGTGCGGCCACCGGGGCCGCCGCGATCCGCGGCGGCCCCGGTGGCACGGGCGGGTTCAGCCGGCGGATCCGTCGGCGGACAGGGTGATCGCGGTGTTCACCAGGCCGACGTGGCTGAACGCCTGCGGGAAGTTGCCGAGCTGGCGGCCGGCGCGGGGGTCGTACTCCTCGGCCAGCAGGCCCACGTCGTTGCGTACCGCCAGCAGCCTCTCGAAGAGCTCGCGGGCCTCCTTGGTCCGGCCGGTCATGTGCAGGGCGTCGGCCATCCAGAACGAGCAGGCCAGGAAGGCGCCCTCGTCCCCCGGGAGGCCGTCGACCGGGAGGCCTTCGGTGCTGTAGCGGCGGACCAGGCCGCCGCTGCCCAGTTCCGCCCACACCGCGTCGATGGTGCCGGTCACCCGGGGGTCGTCTGGCGGGAGGAAGCCGACGCGGGGGATGAGCAGGGTGGCCGCGTCCAGCTCGCGGGAGCCGTAGTACTGGGTGAAGGTGCCCCGCTCGGGGTCGTAGCCCTTCTCGCAGACGTCGCGGTGCACCTCGTCCCGCATGGCCCGCCAGCGCTCGATGTCGCCCGGCAGGTGAGGGGCGCCCTCCAGGGTCCGCACGGCCCGGTCGGCGGCGACCCAGGCCATCACCTTGGAGTGCGTGAAGTGGCGGCGCGGCCCGCGCACCTCCCACAGCCCCTCGTCCGGCCGGCGCCAGTTGCGCTCCAGGAAGTCGAGGAAGTACAGCTGGATCTTCCAGGCGTGCCGTTCCGAGGCCAGCCCGGAGGCGCGGGCCAGGTGGAGGGCGTCCAGGACCTCTCCGTACACGTCCAGCTGGAGCTGGTTCACGGCGGCGTTGCCGACCCGGACCGGCGCGGAGCCCTCGTAGCCGCGCAGCCAGGGCAGTTCGGTCTCGGGGATGCGGCGCTCGCCGGAGATGCCGTACATGATCTGGAGGTCGGCGGCGTCGCCCGCGATGGCGCGCAGGAGCCAGGACCGCCAGGCGCGGGCCTCGTCGAGGAAGCCGGTGGACAGGAGGGCCCCCAGGGTCAGGGTGGCGTCGCGCAGCCAGCAGTAGCGGTAGTCCCAGTTTCGGACCCCGCCGATCTCCTCGGGCAGTGAGGTGGTGGCGGCGGCGGCGATCCCGCCGGTGGGGGCGAACGTGAGGGCCTTGAGGGTGATCAGGGAGCGGGTCACGGCCTCCCGGTAGGGCCCCTCGTAGCGGCACTGGGCGGCCCACTCGCGCCAGTCGGACAGGCTGTGCTCCAGCGCCCCGTACGGGTCGACGGTCTCGGGCCGCGGCTCGTGCGAGGGATGCCAGGTCAGCACGAAGGCGACCTTCTCCCCCGGGCCGACGGTGCATTCCGAGCGGGTGCTGCGGTCCTCGCCCCAGGTCCGTACGGGCGGCTCGCTGCGGAACCACGCCGAGTCGGGTCCGGCGATCGCGACGCGGTCGCCCTCGCTGCGCCGGACCCACGGCACGACGTGGCCGTAGTCGAAGCGCAGCCGCAGGGTGCTGCGGACGGTGACCCGGCCGGACACCCCCTCGACGATCCGCATGACGTCGGGCGCGCTGTCGCGCTGCGGCATGAAGTCGACGACCTTGACAGTGCCTTCGTCGGTCTCCCAGTAGGACTCGAGGACCAGCGAGCCGTCGAGGTACGCCCGCCGCGTGCACCGTTCGCCCTCCTCGGCGCCGGCCGGGGCGATGCGCCAGTGGCCGTTCTCCTTGTCGCCGAGGAGGGCCGCGAAGCACGCGGCGGAGTCGAAGTGGGGCAGGCACAGCCAGTCGATGGACCCGTCGCGGCCGACCAGTGCGCAGGTCATCAGGTCGCCGATCAGTGCGTAGTCTTCGATGGGTTGTGTCATTCATCCGCTTTTCCCGCAAACGCGGGGGGTCAATCAGTCCGCCCGCACGGGTGTTTCAGTGACGGATGAGCAGGGCGACGACGGCGAGGACCACGCCGAGGGCGAGCGCCCGGGCGCCGAGGGCCAGCCGGTGGGTGCGCAGCGCGGGCACCGGCAGGAGGCGGTCGACGGCGTGGCGGCCGGGGCCGGCGAGGGTGAGGGCGGCCGCGGCGGCGGCGAGCAGGAGCTCGTACTCCATGCCCTTCGGGGCGAAGAAGGCGCCGGCGCCGTGGACGGCCAGGGCGTTGATCATCGTGCCGGTGACGGCCGCTCCGGCGAGGGGGGTCAGCAGGCCGAGGGCGAGTCCGAGACCGCCGAGGGTCTCGGTCAGGCCGGCGACGACGGCCATGGCGTCGCCCGCCGGGTAGCCGACGGCGGTGAAGAACCGGCCGGTGCCGCCGATCCCGCCGCCGCCGAACCAGCCGAAGAGCTTCTGGGTGCCGTGGGCGGCGACGGCGAGGCCGAGCACGACGCGCAGCAGGAGCAGTCCGGCGTCGTGGGCGGAGGTGTCGGCCGCGGGCGCGGCGGGGGCGGCCGCCGGGGTCTTCGTCAGGGTGGCGGAGGCGCTGGTCATGGGGGGGGTCCTTCCGGTCGTTCGCGGCCCGAGGGGAATAGTTCAAATTCGAACCGGCGACCCGAGCCTAGCCACTGATTCAAATTCGAACAACTCGTGTACCCTGACGCCATGGCTGACACGAGATGGCTGGACGACCGCGAGATGCGGGCCTGGAGGGGCTTCCTGGCCGCCTCGGCACTGGTGAACCGGCGTCTCGACCAGCAGCTCAAGGACGACTCGGGGCTCTCCCATCCCCAGTACGAGATCCTCGTGCGGCTCGCGGCGGCACCCGGCCAGGAGCTGCGCATGACGGAGCTCGCGAACGGGCTGATCAACTCCAAGAGCGGCCTGACCTACCAGGTCGGGCAGATGGAGAAGGCCGGCCTGGTCCGCCGCCGCAGCTGCCCCTCCGACGTGCGCGGGATCTTCGCCGTCCTCACCGACGCCGGCCGCGCCCGCCTGGAGGAGGCGGCCCCCGGCCATGTCACCACCGTGCGCGAGGTCCTCGTCGACGTCCTCACCCCCGAGCAGCTGGACGCCCTGGCCGACGGGCTCGGAGAGGTCAGCCGCCGCCTGCGCGAACAGGGCGCCTGACGCCCGGCCCGGCTCCGGGGTGCGCGGAGCGCCCTCCCGCACGCGAGCTCGGATCACGCACCGATGAGCCTCCCGCGCCGCGCCGGTCCGTCAGCCCGCGACCGACTCGTGGAAGGCTGGCGCCGTGCGGAAACTGATCTACGGCATGAACCTGAGCCTGGACGGCTACATCGCCGCCCCGGGTGACGACATCGGCTGGAGCGCGCCGAGCGACGAGCTGTTCCAGTTCTGGTCCGACCAGTTGCGGGCGACCGACCTGACGCTGTACGGGCGCAAGCTGTGGCAGACGATGAGCTCCTACTGGCCGACCGGCGACCGGCAGCCCACCGCCACCCCGGCGGAGATCGAGTTCGCGCGCCGCTGGCGGGACATGCCGAAGGTGGTGTTCTCCTCGACGGTCGGCGAGGTCGACTGGAACACCCGCCTGGTCACCGGCGACGCGGTCGCCGAGATCACCCGGCTCAAGGCCGAGGACGGCGGCCCGATGGACATCGGCGGCGCGACGCTCGCCGGGGCGGCCATGCGGGCAGGGCTGATCGACGAGTACGTGCTGGCCACCGCGCCGGTCCTCGTGGGCGGCGGCACGCCGTTCTTCTCCGCGCTGGACAGCTGGGTGAACCTGAACCTGGTGGAGACGCGGACGCTGCCCTGCGGCGTGATCCTGACCAGGTACGAGACGAGGCGCTGAGCGCCCGCCGTGCGACGGGCCCCCCGGTGGCCGATCGGTTCACGCCATGCCCGTCGTCGAAGGCTGTCCTCCCGGCACCGCGGCGCGGTTTCCGAGATCCCGCAGGGTGCTCTGGCCTACCGTCGGCAGCGGGTCACAGGACAGGACTCCACCGCACCGGGAGGTTTCCGTGAAGATGCTCATCAACTCCGCCGACACCGTGGTCTCCGACGCGCTGCGCGGAATGGCCGCCGCGCACCCCGAACTCGACGTCGACGTGCAGCGCCAGGTCGTCGTACGACGTGACGCGCGGGCGGGCGGACGGGTCGGGCTGGTGTCCGGGGGCGGGTCCGGGCACGAACCCCTGCACGCCGGCTTCGTCGGTCCCGGGATGCTCTCGGCGGCCTGCGCCGGCGCCGTTTTCACCTCGCCCGTTCCCGACCAGATGCTGCACGCGGCGAGCGCCGTCGAGGCCGGTCAGGGGGTGCTGTTCATCGTCAAGAACTACACCGGGGACGTGCTGAACTTCCAGATGGCCGCCGAACTGGCGGAGGAGGACGGCATGCGGGTGGAGCGCGTGCTCGTCAACGACGACGTCGCCGTGACCGACAGCCTGTACACGGCCGGGCGGCGCGGCACGGGCGCCACCCTCTTCGTGGAGAAGATCGCGGGGGCGGCCGCCGAGGAGGGCGCGCCGCTGGAGGCGGTCGCCGCCCTCGCCCGGCGGGTCAACGACTCGTCCCGCAGTTTCGGGGTGGCGCTCAGCGCCTGCACCACCCCCGCGAAGGGCAGCCCGACCTTCGACCTCCCGGACGGGGAGCTGGAGTTGGGGGTGGGGATCCATGGTGAACCCGGCCGGGAGCGGCGCGCGACGATGACCTCGCGGGAGATCGCGGAGGTGGCCGTGGGGGCCGTTCTGGACGATCTCGCGGAGACGGGCCCCACGGCGGGCGGACCGGTACTGCTCCTGGTCAACGGGATGGGCGCGACCCCGCTGCTCGAGCTGTACGGGTTCCACGCGGAGGTGGCGGCGGTGCTGACGGCGCGGGGCGTGCCGGTGGCGCGGGCCCTCGTCGGAAACTACGTCACTTCCCTGGACATGGCAGGCTGTTCGGTGACCGTGTGCCGGGCGGACGACGAGACGCTGCGCCTGTGGGACGCGCCGGTACGGACGGCCGCCCTGCGCTGGGGCTGCTGAGCGCGTGGCGCACGTACGGGACGACGGTGGAGGAGACGGGATGCGTGACGCGGAGTTCTTCCGGCGCTGGATGGAGACCGCCGCGGCGGCGGTGGAGCGGGAGGCGGACCGGCTGACCGAGCTCGACTCCCCGATCGGGGACGCCGACCACGGGACGAACCTGCTGCGGGGTTTCACGGCCGTACGGGCGGCGCTGGCCGGGGCCGACCCGGCGGCCGCGCCCGGGGCACTGCTCCAGCTGGCCGGACGCACCCTGATCTCCACCGTCGGCGGCGCGTCCGGACCCCTGTACGGGACGCTGCTGCGGCGCACGGGCAAGGAGCTCGGGGAGGCCGCCGAAGTCACCGACGAGGAGCTGCGCGGCGCCCTGGACGCCGGAGTGGACGCCGTGGCCCGGCTGGGCGGGGCGGCGCCGGGCGACAAGACGATGCTGGACGCTCTGCTCCCGGGGGTCGCGGCGTTGGGTACGTCGTACCGCGCCGCCGGGGAAGCGGCGGAGGGCGGGGCCCGGGCGACCGTTCCGATGCTGGCCCGCAAGGGCCGCGCCAGCTACCTCGGGGAGCGCAGCGTCGGGCACCAGGATCCGGGAGCCACCTCGGCCGCCCTGCTGCTGGGCGCGCTGGCCGACGCGGCGGAGGGGGCCGCGTGAGCGCCGGGGAGCTGGTCGGGATCGTGCTGGTGTCGCACAGCGCCGGGGTCGCGGAGTCGGTGGCGGAGCTGGCACGGGGCCTCGCGGCGGGCGGGGCACTGGCTCCGGTGGCTCCGGCGGGCGGCACCTCCGACGGCGGGCTGGGCACGAGCGCGGAGCGCATCGCGCGGGCCGCGGCGGCGGTGGACCGGGGGGCCGGGGTCGCGCTCCTCGCGGACCTGGGCAGCTCGGTGCTGACGGTGAAGGCGCTCCTGGAGGACGGGGAGCTGCCGCCGGGGTCCCGTCTGGTGGACGCCCCGTTCCTGGAGGGCGCGGTGGCGGCCCTGGTGGCCGCCTCGGCGGGCGCCACCCTGGAGGGGGTGGCGGCCGCGGCCGAAGAAGCCTACGCGTACCGCAAGGCCTGAACCCCCCGGCCGAAGGGGCGCGCCCCGGCTCCCCGGGGCGCGCCCGGGGAGCCGGGAGCCGGCCGGGGAGCCGGGAGCCGGCCGGGGGCTACGGGCGGCCGCGGAGGCTTTCGATCTCCCGGCGGTCCCGCTTCGTGGGGCGGCCCGTGCCGCGGTCGCGGATGCCGACCACCGCCGCCTCCACCGGGGTCGGCGGCGGCGGGCTGTTGTCCACGTAGCACTCGGCGGCGACCGGGGGGCCGACCCGTTTCGTCACGGGGCGCCGGACCACGACGATCCGCTCCCGGCCCGCGTGGAAGAGCCGGACCTCGTCGCCCGCCCGGACCTGCTGCGCCGGCTTCGCCCGCTCGCCGTTGACCTTCACGTGGCCCGCCCGGCAGGCGGTCGCCGCGACGGAGCGGGTCTTGGTGAGCCGCACCGACCAGATCCAGGCGTCCACCCGCGCCGTTCCCGTCTCCAGCGGGGCCGCCCCCGCGTCCGTGGTCCTCGTACCGGTCAACGGAGCCTCCGTCCCTGCGTCGGCCGTGCCTGCCACGTCCGCCATGTCCCGACTCTAGCGATCCGGCGGCCCGGGAGCCGAACGGTTTCGGCGGATACCACAAGCGTCATGGCATCTGCCATGGAGATGCGGCCAAACTAATTGCACATGCCGCTTCGATGGGCCTACCTTGACGCACATGCAGCCCCACGTCTCCGCCGCTCCCCGCATCCGCCGCACCGTCGCCGCCGCGCTCACCGCCGCGCTGCTCGTCCCGCTGTCCGCCTGCGGGAACGGCGGCGGCGCGGGCGAGGAGGCGGACGCCGGCTCCCCCTCCTCCCCGGCCGGGGCGAAGGGCGCGCACCTCACCGTCCTCGCGGCCTCCTCCCTCACCGACGCCTTCAGGACGGCGAAGGAGGCCTACGAGAAGTCCCACCCGGGCACCAGGGTGAACATCTCCTTCGCCGGTTCGCAGGAACTCGCCGCCCAGGTCAAGCAGGGCGCCCCGGCCGACGTGCTGGTCACCGCCGACACCAAGACCATGGACGCCCTCCGGGCCGAGACCGGCGACGCCACGGTCATCGCGAAGAACCGTCTCGTCATCGCCGCCGGCAAGGGCAACCCCTTCGGGATCGACGAGCTCAAGGACCTCGGCGACTCCAGGATCAAGGTCGTCCTGGCGGCGCCCGAGGTCCCGGTCGGGCGCTACGGCAAGCAGATCCTCGACGCCCAGAAGATCGAGGTGAGGCCCGTCTCCCAGGAGCCCAACGTCCGCGCCGTCCTGAGCAAGGTCGAGCTGGGCGAGGCCGACGCCGGTCTCGTCTACAAGACCGACTCCGCCAAGTCCGGCGACAAGGTCGTCACCGTGGACATCCCGGACGGCCAGAACGCCGTCGCCTCCTACCCCGCCGCCGCCCTCAAGCAGTCCCGGAACGCCGGAGCCGCCGCCGCGTTCGTGGCCTGGCTGGGCGGCCCCGAGGCGCAGAAGATCCTCCAGGACGCCGGCTTCCAGAAGGCCTAGCGCACGGCCCCCTCGGAGGGCTGCAACGCCACGGCCCCTCGGAGGGCTGCCCGGCCCGGGGGGCGGCCCTTCCGGCGTGTCCGGCGCCCGCGCCCGTACGCTCCGTAGGATCCCTCCCCGGCCCCGACCAGGAACCGCCCTCACCCCATGAGCAGACTCCGCACCCGGCCCCCCGTGACGCTGGCGCTCCCCGCGCTGCTCGCCGTCGCGTTCCTGCTGCTGCCGCTCGTCGGCATCCTCGCGCATACGCGGTGGGGCGAACTCGGCGGCCACCTCGGGCACCCCGGTGTGGTGACGGCCCTGAAGCTCTCGCTGCTGGTGTCCTTCTGGGCGCTCGGCCTCTCACTGGTCCTCGGCGTACCGCTCGCCTGGCTGCTGGCCCGGGTCGAGTTCCGGGGCAAGGCCTTCGTCCGCTCCCTGGTACTGCTGCCGATGGTGCTCCCGCCGACCGTCGGCGGTGTCGCGCTGCTGCTCGGCTTCGGACGGCGCGGACTCCTCGGGCCGTGGCTGGAGGACACCTTCGGCGTCACGCTCCCCTTCCACACCTCCGGCGCGGTCGTCGCGGCGACGTTCGTCGCCATGCCGTTCCTGGTGATCAGCCTGGAGGGCGCACTGGGCGGGCTGAAGCAGAGCTACGAGGAGACCGCCTCCTCCCTCGGCGCCTCACCGGTCCGGGTTTTCTTCACGGTGACCATGCCCATGGTGGCGCCCGGCCTGATCGCGGGCGCCGCCCTCACCTGGGCCCGCGCGCTCGGCGAGTTCGGGGCGACCATCACCTTCGCCGGGAACCTGCCGGGCACCACCCAGACCCTGCCGCTCCAGGTCTACCTGCTGCTCCAGGACCAGCCGGAGGCGGCCACCTCGGTGTCGCTGCTGCTGCTCGCCATCGCCATGGGCGTGCTCATCGCCCTGCGCGGCCGCTGGAACGGCATGCCCGTGACCGCGCGGGCCCGCGGGGGCGGCCCGGAAGCACCCGCGACCCCGGCCGGCGCCCCCGCCGGCGCCGAGGAGCCGCCCGCCCCCGCCCCGGCCGACGACGGCCGCTGGGCCCTGCACGCCGAAGTGACCGGCTTCAACGAGCTCACCCTCGACGCCGGACCCGGCACCACCATCGCCGTGGTGGGCGAGAACGGCGCCGGCAAGACCACCCTGCTGCGCGCCCTGCTCGGCCTGACCCCGCGCGCCCGCGCCGCGCTCCGGCTCGGGGACACCGACGTCACCGCACTGCCCCCGCACCGGCGGCAGGTGGCCTGGGTCCCGCAGGACGGCGCGCTGTTCCCGCACCTGAACGCCCTGGCCAACACCGCGTACGGGCTGCGGGCCCGCGGGGTGGGGCGCGCCGGGGCCCGCCGCGAGGCGCAGCTGTGGCTGGACCGGCTCGGCGTGGGCCACCTGGCCCGGCGCCGGCCCGCCCAGCTGTCGGGCGGGCAGGCCCAGCGGGTGGCCCTGGCCCGGGCGTTGGCCGCCCGGCCCCGGCTGCTGCTGCTCGACGAGCCGCTGGCCGCCCTCGACCAGACGACCCGGGCCCACGTGCGGCACACCCTGCGCAGGCACCTGGCGGGCTTCGGCGGGGTCTGCCTGATCGTCACGCACGACCCCGTCGAGGCGGTGTCGCTGGCCGACCGGGTCCTCGTACTGGCCGACGGGCGCACCCTCCAGGACGCGCCCCCCGCCGAGGTCACCCGGCACCCCCGCTCGCCGTGGGTGGCCCGGATGCTGGGCCGCAACGCCTGGCCCGGCACCGCCTCCGCCGAGGGGCTCGCGCTGGCGGACGGCGGCCGGCTGGTGGTGGCGGAGCCGCTGCCGGAGGGATCGCAGGCCCTGGCGATCATCGCCCCGGAGGCGGTGTCGCTGCACCGGGAGCGCCCGGGCGGCAGCCCCCGCAACGTGTGGCCGGGCACCGTACGGGAGGTCACCTCGGCGGGCAGCCGGCTGCGCGTGCTGGTCTCCTCGGGCGAGGCGCCCGACCTGGTCGCGGAGATCACCCCGGAGGCGGCCGCCGAACTCGGCGTGGCGGACGGCGTGCGGGTCTGGACGAGCGTGAAGGCCACGGAGGTCACGCTGGTTCCCCTCTGACCGAGCCGGGGAGGGGCCGGAGGAGAACCGTTTGGACGGCGGACGCGGCCCTGACATATGTTCAACGCTGCCCGGACCGGCGCGCCGGCCGGCGCCGGTACCTCGTTCGCCGCCGTTCGCCGCCGTTCGTCACCGCATTCTTCGCACGTCCCGTGGGGGGTCCTTCACCATGTCCTTCAGCGCGCCCGGATCGCCCCCGCCGCAGGGTCCCGTACCCCAGCCGCCGTACGGTGTGGCCCCGTACCCGGCCGCCCCCGCGCCGACGGGTCCCCCCTACGCCGGCCAGCCGGTGCCCGGACAGCCGTACGCCGGGCAGCCGTACCCCGGGCAGCCCTACCCGGGGCAGCCCTACCCGGGGCAGCCCTACCCCGGGCAGCCCTACCCCGCCCCGCCGCCGGCGGTCCAGCAGTTGCGCTCCCCGCAGGGCCTCTCGACCGCGCTGACGCTGCTGCTCGGCGTCGCGGGCGTGGTCAACCTCTACTCGGCCGCCGCCAATCTGTACGCGTGGTCGCTGATGCGGGACGTCGCCGCGAACCCCTCCTCGGTCCCGGACGACTCGCTCGACCGGTCGGACCTGCTGACCGGTCTCGCCGGGGGCCTCCAGGGGCTGTTCCTGTCCGTCACGGCCGTGGTGTTCGTCATCTGGTTCTACCGGGTCCGCGTCAACGGCCAGCTCTTCCGTCCCGACGGCTTCACCCTGGCCGGCGGCTGGGCCATCGGCTCCTGGTTCGTCCCGGTCGGCAACCTCTTCCTGCCGTACCGGGTGGCCAAGCAGACCTGGGAGGCGAGCGTCCAGCTCGCGCCGGACGGCTCGTACCGCCACGTGTCCACGGTTCCGGTGACCTCCTGGTGGATCGTGTGGGCCGTGTCGCTGGTCCTCGAACGGGTCTTCAGCGTGCTCTACGTCCGCGCCGAGTCCCCGGAGAAGCTGCGCGACGTCTCCGCGTTCGGCGCCGTCGCCGACCTGACCGTGGTCGCCGCGGCCGTCCTCGCGGTGCTGTTCGTCCGGAAGCTGACCACCCTGCAGAACGTGAAGTCGGCACAGGGCCCGTACGCCGCCGTCTGACGCTCAGCCATCCGCGGGGCCGTCCGCCCGGCCGTGTGCGGTGTCGTCCACCCGGCCGTCCGCCCGGCCGGGTGCGGGGACCGCGAACTCGCACCAGACGCACTTCCCGGCGCCCCGGGGCTCCACTCCCCAGTCGTCCGCGAGCCGTTCGACCAGCAGCAGGCCGCGGCCCGACACCGCCCAGTCGTCGGCCTCGCGGCGGCGGGGCATGGCGCTGCTGTGGTCCTCGACCTCGATCCGGATCCGGCCCGCGGCCGTCAGCCGCAAGGAGACCTGCCCGCCCCCGTCGGTGTGGACGAGGGCGTTGACCATCAGCTCGTCGGCGGCCAGCTCTACCTCGTCGGCCCGCTCCCGGGCGCCCCAGGCGGCCGCGGCCGCCCGGATCAGGTGCCGGGCCATCGCCGGGCCGTCCGGATCCCCGGGCACCAGGCGCTGGTGGAGCGGACCGCCGCCGCGCGGGGCGGGGGCGCCGCGCCGGCGCAGCAGGAGCAGGGCCATGTCGTCCCCGCCGCCCGCGTCCCCGACGAGGTCGCCGAGCACGTCGGCGAGTTCCTCGACGTCGGCCGGGCCGTGCTCGGCCGCCTCCAGCAATTCCCGCATCCCGGTCTCGGAGTCGTCGCCGGGCCGTTCGACGAGGCCGTCGGTGCACAGCAGCAGGGTGTCCCCGGGGTGCAGTTCGAGGGTGGTGACGGGGTATCCGGTACCGCTGCCCCGCTGCTCCCGCGGGGGCAGGCCGAGGGGCAGCCCGCCGGCCACCTGGATCCGGTGGCAACTGCCGTCCCCGCGCCGCACGACCGGGTCGAGGTGACCGGCCCGCACGATGTGCAGCATCCCGGAGTTCAGGTCGAGTTCGGCGTAGGTGCAGGTGGCGAAGCGCTCCGTCGCCAGGTCGCGCAGGAAGGCCGAGGCCCGCGCCATCGCCGTGCCGGGGGTGTGGCCCTCCAGGACGTAGGCGCGGAGCACGATCCGCAGCTGGCCCATGACGGCGGCCGCGTCCGTGTCGTGGCCCTCGACGTCCCCGATCGCCACCCCGACGCGTCCTTCGCCGAGGGGGACCACGTCGTACCAGTCGCCGCCGATGTCCCGCCCGATCCGGGCGGCCCGGTACCGTACCGCGATCTGCGCGCCCGGCACCTGCGGAATCACCCGGGGCAGCATGGCCCGCTGGAGCCCCTCGGCGAGGTCGTGCTCCTGCTCGAAGAGCATGGCCCGCTGGAGCCCCTGCGCGATTCCGCTGCCGAGCGCCACCAGCAGGTTCCGTTCCTCCGCGTTGAAGTCCCCGTCGCGGGTGTACAGCAGTCCGAGCGCGCCGACCGGCCGGCCCTGGGCGATGAGCGGCAGGTACACCCCGCTGCGCACCGCCAGCGGCTCGATGTACGGCCACAGCAGGGGGTAGCGGCGCTGGAACTCCTCCCGCGAGGCGAGGAAGACCGGCTGCAGGGTCCGTACGGCCTCGCTCATCGGGAAGTCGGCGTCGATGCGCGTGTACTCGATCTCGGGTACGTACGAGCCCAGCTGGCCCTCCGCGACCAGGTGGATCCGGCCGCCGTCGACGACGCCGAGCATGACGCTGACGGCGCCGAGGTGTCCGAGGGCCTCGGGGTCCTTGAGGACGTCGGTCACGTCGTTGACGGTGCGGGCGTGCGCGAGGATCGCGGTGGTCCGCTCGACGACCCCGGTCATCCGGCGCCGGCCCTCGTCGCGCTCGCCCGCGGCCCCGGGCTCACCGGGGTCCTCGGCGGCGTCGCGGAGGACCCCGATGACCCGGTACGCGCGGCCGTGCGGGTCCCGCAGGATGTGGCCCTGGACGTGGGTCCAGGCCGTCGAGCCGTCCTCGCCCAGGGTGCGGAAGTAGGCGCCGTAGTGGCTGCGGCCGTCCCTCAGCGCCTGCTCCACGCGGCCGTCCAGCCGTGCCCGGTCGCCGGGGACGACACGGCGGCGCAGCCCGGCGGGGGTCCCGTCGAACTGTTCCGGGCGCAGGCCGAGGACCTCGAGGGCGGTGGTGTCCAGGTGCATGCGCCCGCTGTCGAGGTCCCAGTCGAAGGTGCCCATCCGGTTGAGCGCGAGGCTCAGGTCGGGCCGCGCGGGCCAGTCGACCTCCGGGGTCCGTCCCCGCTGGTCCATGCAGCCAGGGTCTCACTGTTCCCCTCGCGCGGCAGCCGTTGCGCGCCGTCAGGAGCCCTGCCCCGGCGGGTCCCTGGCGGCGCCCGGCGCGGCGCCCTCGGCACGCTCTGCCCCTGGGCCTCAGGCGGGGGGCGAGGCGGCCCCCGCGTCCGCGTCCGGCGGGAGCGCGCCGGGCGAGGAGGGGGTGGCGGGCGGCGGGGCCGTCGTCCGGTCGGTGGTGCCCGGAGGCGGGGCGGACCGGGTGGCGGCGTCCGTGCCGGTGGCCGTCGGGGTGCCCGCTTCGGTCGCGGGTTCCGAAGGGGAGGGCAGCGGTGTGGTCGCCGGGGAGGGGGGGTCCGACGGGGGGTCGGGTTCCGACGGCGCGACGGGGAGCGGGGGCGTGACGGGCAGCGGGGGCGTGACGGGGAGCGGGGGCGACACGACGGGCGGGGAAACGGCCGGCGGGGACACGACGGGCGGCCCGACCGGCGGCGTGACGGGCCTGTCCGGCCGCCGGTCCGCGCCGCGGTGCCGTTCCAGCCAGCGGCGGTCGTGGTGGTCGTAGATGACGAACGTCCGCACCACCGTCACCGACGGCGCGATGACCACCACCTGCGCCGGCCGGTACGAGGCCCAGGGCCGGCCGAAGCGCTTGGGATCGGCCTTCAGCGCCACGGGCGGTCCCAGTGGGTTCCCGCAGGCGCAGCGCACCCTCGGCACCCCGCGGTCGTCTACGAGCACGGCCGTCCCGGCCTGGAGCACGGCCTGGTAGGGGGTGGCGCGGCCGTCGCGGTAGCCGTGGTTGGTGACCCGCGTGTCGGTCCGCAGCTGCACGGGGGTGAGCGCGCGCAGGTGGCCGGGGACGGCCGTCGCCGGGATGCCGAGGGCCGAGGCGAAGGCGGCGTTCTTGGCGGGCTCCGCGGTCAGCGCGGTGATCTGCTTCTCCACGTGGCAGCTGGCGACGTCCTTGGTGCCGCCGTAGAGGCCCGGCGCGGAGCCGCTGACACTGCGGGTGCCCGAGGGGCCCGTCGGCGTGGCGGTGTCCTGCGGCGGGGGCTGCGGCGGCGGGGTCGCCCGTTCGGCCGCCGTGGACTCGGTGAAGGGGTCCCGGCCGGCCGCGGCGGCCGGCTGGAGGAACACCTCGGCCTCGGCCTGCTGCGGGGTGCCACCCCCGCCATCACCGGGCCGCGTGAGTACCACCACCAGGGTGACCACGGCGGCGAGCGCCACGGCCACCGTCGCCAGCCCGGGCACCGACCGCCACCAGGGGCCCCGGGGCGGCTCCGCACCGGGCCCGCCGGGCGGGGCGGGCGGTGGAGGCGGGGGTTCCCCGCCGCCGCCCGAAAGCGGGCCGGACGGCGGCCCGGTGGGCCGCCCGGCTGACGACGGCGGTGTCGGCGGCCGGTGCGGCTGGGGCGGCCGCTCGCCGGAGGGTTGCGTGGTCACGGGCTCCTCTTCCCTGGCAGCGGAATCCCGGTACATCAGGAATCAGATCTGAGGGCGGAATACGGAAACGACCGGCATACCTGGATTTCCAGACCTGTTGCCGCCCATTGTGTGCGCCGTCCGGCTGGTGCCCGCAAGCCGGGGGTGCCACCGTTGCAGGGTGAGCCGTACCTCCGCGAGGACCCCGGCGCGGCCTTCCCTGCGCGCCTGGCGGGACGCCCTGGTCGCCGTCGTGGCGGGCTTCGCCGTGATGACCGCGGTGGCCGCCGCCGGGCTGGCCAGCGCCGGTGCCGGAGACCTGCCCGGCGGGGCCTTCCCGAGGGTGGTCGCCGCGGTCGTGGTGCTGGCGGCCGGGGGTACCGTCGAGGTGTCCGGGGACGCCGGGTTCCTGGCCGGTGCCGAGGCGACCCTGTCCGTGCTCCCGCTCTCGGTGAGCCTGGCCGGTGCGCTCACCACCGGGTACCTCTTCCTGCGGCCGCTGCGCCACCGCGCGGTGGCCGGGCCCCGTGAGCTGCCGGCCCGGGCGGGCCGGGCGGCGGTGCTGTGGCTGGCGCTGCTGGCCCTGTTCGCGCTGCCGGCCCGCCGGACCTTCGGGCTGTCCCCCGGTGACTCCCCGCTCGGGGAGTTCGGCGAGCTCCTCGACTCCGCGCCGACGGCGGGGTTCCGGGCCCCGGTCGGGCCCACCCTCTTCTCCGGGCTGCTGTGGTTCCTGGGCCTGCTGCTGATCGCCCTGCTGGTCTCCCGCCGCACTCCGCTCCCGGCCGGGCTGCTGCGCTTCCACACGGCGGTGCGTCCGGCCGCGCACGCGACGGCCGTGCTGCTGCTGGCGTACGTGGTCCTCGGCATCGGCACCGGCCTGGTGGTGGCCGCCACCCAGGGGCACGCGGCCCGCACCCTGGCCGTGCTCCTGCTCGGCCTGCCGAACCTGGCCTGGCTCGCCCTGACCGTGGGCTTCGGCGGCGCCTGGCAGGGGGCGGCCGAGGGGCCCTTCGGCCTGCCGGTGCCGCAGCTGCTGGACCAGCTGCTGCGCGGCCCCGGCGGGTCCACCGTCGATGTGGCCTCGCTCGCGCAGCGGGACCCGCGGGCGTGGTGGCTGGTCGCGGTGGCCGCCGTCGCGCTGCTCGGCACGGGCGTCCTGGCCGCCGTACGCTCCCCCGCCGAGGTCCGCCCCTGGCAGCACGCGCTGCACCTTGCGGTGGCCCTGGCGCTGGCCACGCTGACGGTGTGTCTGCTGGCCGGGGTGCGGGCCCGGTTGGGGCTGTCCCTGCTGGGGCTCGGGGACGTCTCCGGGCTCGGCGGCAGCGTGGAGCTCACCGCCCTGCTGTGGCGGACGACCGGCCTCGCCCTGCTGTGGGGCGCGGTGGCCGGCTTCCTCGGCGCACTCCTGGCCCGCCCCCTGCGCCACCCGGGCCGGGTCCCCTGAACCGGAACCGCCCCCGGTCCCCGCACCCCGTCCTACCTGCCCCGGAACACCGGCAGCGCCCATCGCGGCGGCGGGGGCGGCGGGGCCCCGTCCGGGCCCGGCCCGTGCGCCCGGGGCGCTCCGGCACCCGCCCGGCGCAGCGCGCCGGTGAACTCCAGGCAGGTCCCCCACCGCTCACCGGGCGACTTCGCGAGGGCCTTGGCCAGCACCTCGTCCACCGCGGCCGGCAGCTCCGGGCGGCGCTCGCGGGCGGGGGGCGGCGGATCGTACTGGTGGGCCCAGAGCAGGGCCATGTCGTCCTCCCGCCGGAACGGCGGGCCGCCGGTCAGCATCTCGTGGACGACGCAGCCGAGGCTGTACACGTCGCAGCGCCCGTCGACCGGTTTCCCGGCGATCTGCTCGGGCGCCACGTAGTCCAGGGTCCCGACGAACTGTCCGACGCTGGTGAAGCCGGTGAGCGACAGGGACCTCTTCGTGAGGCCGAAGTCGGTGAGGTAGGCGTGCTCGGGGTGTTCGCTGTCGGTGCCCTCGGCGATCAGGACGTTGCCGGGCTTCACGTCCCGGTGCACCAGGTCGTGGGCGTGCGCGGCGTCGAGCGCGGAGGCCACCTGGCCGGCGATCCGGGCCGCCGCCTCGACGGGCAGCGGGCCCGTGCGGTCCAGCAGGGCCCGCAGGTCCTGTCCGGCGACGTAGCGCATGGCGATGTAGAGGAGGCCGTCGGTCTCGCCCGCCTCGAAGACGGGAACGATGTGCGGGTGGTCGATGGCTGCCGCGACCTTCGACTCGTGGGCGAACCGCTGCCGGAAGGTGTCGTTCAGGGCCAGCTGGGGGGCCAGCAGCTTCAGCGCGACCGTCCGGTCCAGGCGCAGGTCCCGGGCGCGGTAGACGACCGCCATCCCGCCGCGCCCGATCTCGTCCTCGACGAGGTACCCGGCGAACCGCCTGCCGGTCAGTTCCGAGGCCCGTCCCACGGGCGAGGCGGTGTCCCCCATCAGCGGCCTCCTCCGTCGGGCCGGTCCGCGACGCGCGTGGGCTCGTGCGGTTCCTCGCGTACGCCGGCACGTTCCCCGGTGTCCGTCTCCCGCCGCGCCGGCCCGGGCGCGGGCGGGGCACTCGGTTCCGAGACGACCGCGTAGGTGGTCAGTCGGCTCCCGTCGGCGTACACCCACCGTCCCGCCGCCTCCTCGTACACCCATACGGACTCGCCGTCGATCACGATCCCGGCGCGCAGGCCCTCCACGGCCTGCCGGAAGCCGTCGCCGGCGGTGGCGCCGGGGGCGGTCTCCCGCAGGGCCCGCCGGTAGCGTTCCAGGGCGTCGGCCGTGCGGGTGAGGAGCGGTCCGGGGTCCTCGGTCCGCTCCAGGGAGCGGCCGGCGGTCGGCGGTGGCCGGGGCACGGCGACGAGCAGCCGTCCGTCGACCCAGGCGGTCCAGCCGTTGGCGCACTCGATCTCCCCCCATTCGCCGTGCCGGGACAGCAGCCGGACGGGGAGGAAGGGGTCCAGGGCGGTGGTGGGCCGGGAGACGTCCGGGGCCTCCCAGGCGGGCAGCCCGTCCTGCGGGACCACGTGCGTGGGGCGGAAGCCGGCGCCGGGCTCCGGGGAGTCGGTCATCGCCGGGCCTACTTCCGCATCACGGCGGGTTCGTGCCGCCTCAGCAGCCGTGCGACCAGGAGTCCGAAGAGCAGGGACAGGGCGGCCAGCATGCCGACGTCCAGCAGCCAGACCCCGGGGGAGGGGGCGAAGAGCGGGTCGTCGGTGAGGGTGCCGGGCACGATCCCGCCGAGGTCGATGGTGCCGGCCATCGCGCCGAGCGCCCAGCGGGAGGGCACCAGCCAGGCCAGCTGGCCGATCACCGGCACACCGTCGAGCTGGAGGAGCGCCCCGCAGAAGACCACCTGCACGATGGCCAGGAGGACCAGCAGCGGCATGGTGACCTCTTCCTTCCTGACCAGGGCGGAGACCAGGAGGCCGAGCATCATGGCGGTGAAGGACAGCAGGGCGACGGCGAGGGTGATCTCGGCGAGCCGCGGCAGGAAGACCCCGGTGGCGCCGGGCGGTCCGAGCCGCACGCCGAAGAGGCCGACGAGCGTCAGGACGACGGCCTGGGCCACGGTGATCGCGCCGAGTACCGCCACCTTCGACAGCAGGTAGGCGGATCTGGACAGTCCGACGGCGCGTTCACGCTGGTAGATGACGCGTTCCTTGACGAGTTCGCGGACCGCGTTGGCGGCTCCGGTCAGGACGCCGCCGACGCACAGGATGAGCAGGGCGTTGATCGCGGTCTCCCGGGTGAGGGCGCTGCCGGCCAGGGCGCGGGCCATGGCGCCCATCACGAACGGCAGCGCGATCATGATGGCGAGGAAGGTGCGGTCGGCGCTGAGCGCGGTGGCGTACCGGCGGATCAGGGTGGAGAGCTGGGAGCGCCGGCTCTGCGCCTTCGGCGGAGGGGCGGCGAAGCCGGCCGGGCCGGGCGCCCCGGTGTCCGGGGGCGGAGGGCGGCGGAGGGCGCCCGCCACGTACGCGCGGTACTGGGGCGAGGCCTCGTACTCGCCCGCCCAGTCGCGGTCGCGCTGGTTCTCGAAGGCCTCGAAGGCCTCGGGCCACTGGTCGAAGCCGAAGAAGCCGAGGGTTTCCCCGGGCGGTCCGTACCAGGCGACGCGGCCGCCGGGGGCGAGGACGAGGAGCCGGTCGCAGACGTCGAGGCTGAGGACGCTGTGGGTGACCACGATGACGGTGCGGCCGTCGTCGGCGAGGCCGCGCAGCATGTGCATGACGGAGCGGTCCATGCCGGGGTCGAGGCCGGAGGTGGGTTCGTCGAGGAAGAGCAGGGAGGGCTTGGTGAGCAGTTCCAGGGCGACGGAGACGCGTTTGCGCTGGCCGCCGGAGAGGCTGTGGATGGGCTGGTCGGCGCGCTGCTCCAGGCCGAGCCCGTCGATGACCTCGTCGACCCGGGCGAGCCGTTCGGCCTTGGCGGTGTCCTGCGGGAAGCGCAGTTCGGCGGCGTAGGCGAGGGCGCGGCGGACGGTGAGCTGGGCGTGCAGGATGTCGTCCTGGGGGACGAGCCCGATGCGGGAGCGCAGTTCGGCGTAGTCGCGGTAGAGGTCGCGGCCGTCGTAGAGGACGGTGCCGTGGTCGGCGGGGCGCAGTCCGGTGAGGGCGCCGAGGAGGGTGGACTTCCCGGCGCCGCTGGGGCCGACGACGGCGAGCAGGGAGGTGACGCCGACCGGGAAGGAGACGTGGTCGAGGAGGGTCTTGCGGCCGTGGTCGACGGCGACGGCGAGGTCCTGGACGTCGAGGGAGACCTCGCCGGTGTCGGTGTACTCCTGGAGCTGGTCGCCGACGAGGCAGAAGGCGGAGTGGCCGATGCCGACGATGTCGCCCTCGGTGAGGGGGGCGCGTCCGACGGGGGCGCCGTTGAGGTAGGTGCCGTTGTGGCTGCCGAGGTCGGCGATCTCGTAGCTGCCGTCGGCGAGGGCGCGCAGTTCGGCGTGCCGGCGGGAGACGACGAGGTCGTCGATGACGAGGTCGTTGCCCGGGCCGCGGCCGATGCGGACGGTGGTCCGGGCGGGCAGGGGCCGGATGCTGGTGGGGCTGCGGAAGGTTCCGGTCATGGCCGGATCTGCGACGCGGGAGGGGCGCGAGGCGGCGGCAGGGGGCGGCGTACGGGTGGTGAGGACGGCGCGCGGGCCGTCCTGCGCGCTCCCGAACCGCAGTTCGCTGCCGGGGCCGACGGCCCACTCGTGGACGCGGTGGCCGTCGGCCCAGGTGCCGTTGGTGCTGCCCTCGTCCTCGACGGTCCAGTGGTCCCCCTCGGGGCGCAGGACGGCGTGGTGCCAGGAGACGCGGGCGTCCTCGAGGCAGATCTCGCAGAGGGGGTCCCGGCCGACGTGGTAGGTCCGGCCCGGGCTGATGGGGGTGGAGCCCGTGGCGGTTTCCAGGACGAGTTCGGGCGCGGTCGCCGCACCGGGCCGCTGGACCATGAACAGATTTTCCCATGAACCGGCGCAACCGGCAGAAGAGACATCACCCCAGGTCAGAGGGTTCTTATGGGGAATGACAACGGTCCCCGTTGCAGCCTTTGCCGATCTCGCCGCAGTGCGCTTCACTTCACGCGTCGGAACCGAACAGACGGGGGAAGCCATGAGTCGGCACGACCACGCGCACGAGGACACCGGGGCGGACCACACCGGACACGGGCACGCGGGCCACGGGCACGCCGGGCACAGCCACGGTGTCGGCGCGGACGCGGACCGCCGCTGGCTGGCGATCGCCCTCGGGCTGATCGGCGGCTTCATGGCCGTGGAGGTGGTCATCGGCGTGATGGCCCACTCCCTGGCCCTGATCTCCGATGCCGCGCACATGCTGACGGACGCCGTCTCGATCGTCCTCGCGCTGATCGCGATGCGGCTGGCGGCGCGCCCGGCGCGGGGCGGCTTCACGTACGGCCTCAAGCGTGCGGAGATACTCTCCGCGCAGGCCAACGGGCTGACCCTGCTGCTGCTGGCGGTCTGGCTGGCGTACGAGGCGGTGCGGCGGCTGATGGATCCGCCTCCGGTGGAGGGCGGGCTGGTGCTGGTGACGGCGCTGGCGGGGATCGTGGTGAACATCGGCGCGGCCTGGTGCATCTCGCGGGCGAACCGGTCCTCGCTCGCGGTGGAGGGCGCCTACCAGCACATCCTGAACGACCTGTTCGCCTTCATCGGGACGGCCGTGTCCGGTCTGATCGTGCTCACGACCGGCTTCGTACAGGCCGACGCGATCGCCACGCTGGTCGTGGTGGTGCTGATGGTCAAGGCGGGCTACGGGCTGGTCCGCGATTCCGGCCGGATCTTCCTGGAGGCCGCGCCGGCGCACGTGGACCCGGACGCGGTCGGCGACCGCCTGGTGCACCACGCGCCCGTCACCGAGGTGCACGACCTGCACATCTGGACGATCACCTCCGGGCAGGCGGCCCTGTCCGCGCACGTGCTGGTGGAGCCGGCGGGCGACTGCCACGCGGTACGGCGGGAGCTGGAGCTGCTGCTGGCGAAGGAGTACGGGATCACCCACACCACCTTGCAGGTGGACCACGTTCAGGACGCCCTGCTGTCGGTCGGCCGGGCGGGCGAGGCGCCGGGCGGCGCGGACCCGCACTGCGCGGACGCCCACGGCCCGGTGCACCGCGAGGGGCCGCACGCGCACTGACGGCCGGCCCGCGCCACGTGCCGGCTGCGGCCGGCCCGGCGGCGGCCGAGCACTGAGCGGGGCTCGGCGGGGCATGTATGGCCCCGTGACGGATGCGAAGAGGTACCGGCGGAGCGCCGGCCTGCTGCTGTTCCGCCGGACCACCGGAAACGGGGTGGAGGTGCTGCTCGGCCATATGGGCGGTCCGCTCTGGGCCGGGCGGGACGACGGGGGCTGGGCGATCCCGAAGGGCGAGTACGGGCCGGACGAGACGCCCCGGGACGCGGCCCGCCGGGAGTTCACCGAGGAGCTGGGGCTGCCTCCGCCGGAGGGGGAGTACCTGCCGCTGGGCGACGTGCGGCTGAGCAGCGGGAAGCTTGTGACCATCTGGGCCGTGGAGGCGGACCTCGACCCCGCGCTGACGGTGCCGGGCACCTTCACCATGGAGTGGCCGCCGCACTCGGGCGTCGAGCGGGAGTTCCCCGAGCTGGACCGGGTGGCCTGGTTCGCGCCCCCGCTCGCACGCACCAAACTGATTGTCAGTCAAATTCCTTTTCTCGACCGTCTCATGGTGCTCTTGTCAGATTGACCTGACCTTTACTTGCCAACAAACGCCACCTCCGTGGACATTGCACCTATGACGAACGTCGTGCTGGTGGGAACCCTGGACACCAAGGGTGTCGAGTACGGCTGGCTGCGCGAGAGGCTGCTGCGCGCCGGCGTCGAAGTGGTGCTGGTGGACACGGGGATCATGGGAGAGCCCCGGGTGACCGCGGACGTGCCGCGCGAGGAGGTGGCGCGGGCGGCGGGCACGGAACTGCCGGAACTGCGCACGGCCGCCGACCGGGGCGCGGCCGTGACCACGATGGCCCGGGGCGCCGAGGCGACCCTGTTGCGCCTGCACGCCGAGGGCCGCCTGCACGGCGTGCTCGCGATCGGGGGCAGCGGGGGCACCTCCATCGCGACGCGGGCGATGCGGGCGCTGCCGCTGGGCGTGCCGAAGATGATGGTCTCGTCGATGGCGTCCGGGGACGTGTCCCCCTACGTGGGTTCCGCGGACATCACCATGATGTACAGCGTGGTGGACATCGCCGGGATCAACAGCGTCTCGGAACCGGTGCTGGCCAATGCGGCGGAGGCGATGGCCGGGATGGCGAAGGGCTTCGCGCGTTCCGTGCTGGACCGCAGCCGGCCGGCCCGGCTGGGCGCCGGCTCGCGGCCGCTGGTGGCCGCGAGCATGGCGGGGGTGACCACGACCGGGGTGGACGCGGCCCGGGAGCGGCTGGAGCAGCTGGGGTACGAGGTCCTGGTCTTCCACGTCAGCGGCGCGGGCGGCCGCACCCTGGAGACGCTCGCCGGGCAGGGGGCGTTCGCGGGGGTGCTGGACCTGACCCTGAGCGAACTCGCCGACGACCTGTGCGGGGGCATCCTGAGCGCCGGCCCCGACCGGCTCAGCGCGGCGGGGCGGGCCGGGGTTCCGCAGGTGGTGAGCCTGGGGGCGCTGGACATGGTGAAGTTCGGCCCGATGGAGACCCTGCCCGAACGGGTGCGCTACCGCCGGGTCCGCGTCCACAACCCGTCGATCACGGTGATCCGTACGACCGAGTCGGAATGCGCCGAGCTGGGGCGGAGGGTGGCCGGCAAACTCCGCGCGGCGACCGGACCGACCGCGGTGTGCCTCCCGCTGCGCGGGCTGTCCACGCTCGGCGCGCCGGGCGGCCCGTACCACGACCCGGGCGCCGACCTGGCGCTGTTCTCGGCGCTGCGCGAGGGGCTGCGGGGCAGCGCGGCCCGGCTCTACGACTACGACACCCACATCAACGACCCGTCCTTCGGGCGGGCGGCTGCCGACCGGCTGCACGCCATGATCGGGGCGGTGGCGGCGGCGGCCTGACCACGCTCCGGGACACGCGGCGGGGTGGGGAACCGGCCGTGGCGGAAAGCCGTCCTCCGGAGGGAACAGACCGCGGCGGCCGGCCCGGTTCGACGACCGGCCGGCCGCCGCGGGCGGCCGGCGACGCCACGGACGGGGGCGCAGGATGGGCAACGGGTGGACGGTACCCGGCTATACCGAGGTCCGGGAGCTCGGCGCGGGCGGCAGCGGCCGGGTCGTGCTCGCGCTCCACGACGCCACGGGCACCGCGGTCGCGGTGAAGTACCTCAGCGAGCGGATGCGCGAGGACCCGGCCTTCGTACGGGAATTCCGCGCGGAGGCCCGGCTGCTGGGCGGGCTCGTGTCGCCGTACGTGGTGGGCCTGTACGAGTACGTGGAGGCACCGGGCGGCGCGGCGATCGTGATGGAGCTGGTCGACGGGATCTCCCTGCGCGCGGTGATGCGGGAGTCGGGGCCGGCGGACGCCGAGGCCGCGCTGGTGGTGCTGAAGGGCTCCCTGCTCGGGCTGGCCGCGGCCCACCGGGCCGGTGTCGTGCACCGCGACTACAAGCCGGAGAACGTCCTGGTCGCACCCGATGGCTCCTCCAAGCTGGTGGACTTCGGCATCGCGGCGGGCCGGGACACCACCCCGGGGGTGGCGGGCACCCCCGCCTACATGGCCCCGGAGCAGTGGCAGGGGCGGCCGGCCTCGCCGACGGCCGACGTGTACGCGGCCACCGCGACCTTCTTCGAGCTGCTGACCGGCCGCAAACCGTATGACGGGGCGAGCTTCGCGGAGCTCGCCGTCCAGCACATCGAGGCCCCGGTGCCGGAGACCGAGGCCCCCGAGCCGGTACGCCCGCTCATCCGCCGGGGGCTGGCCAAGCGGCCGGAGCAACGCCCGGAGAACGCCGAGGCGTTCGTCGCGGAGCTGGAGGCGGTGGCGGTGGCTGCCTACGGCCCCCAGTGGGAGGAGCGCGGGCAGCGCAGGCTCGCAGCACTGGCGGCCCTGCTGCCGTTGCTGTTCCCGTCCGCGGCCGGCGCGGCGGCGGGCACCACGGCGGTGGCGACGACCACGGTCGGCCGGGCCGGCTGGGCTCCCGGGCGCGGGGGCTGGCTGGCCACGGGCCTGGCCCTGGTGCTGGGCGCGCTGCTGGTGCTCACGACGGACGCGATCGGCGGCACCCCGCCCGCGGCCTCGGCGCTCAGCGACGTCGCCACGACGAGCCCGGCACCGCCCGGGTCCGCGTCGCCCGCGCCCGGGCCGTCCGCCCCGGCCCCGGCGTCGCCGTCGGCGGGCCCGTCGGCGTCCCCGTCGGCCGGTGCCACGCCGACCCCGACGCCGACGCCCACCCCGTCGCACCCGGTGAGCGCGAGCCCGTCGCCGAGCCCGACGCCCAAGCCGACGGTGACCCACTGGCCGACCCCGACGCCCTCCCCCACGCTGAGGGTGACCAAGGTCGACGTCGCGCTCAAGCCCGGGGTCTACCGGGGCGAGGCCACCGTCTCGGTGGCTGCCCAGGGCAGCGGGCCGGTCACCGTCGTACTGGAGTGGTTCCTGGGCGGCAAGCCGGGTTCGTACTCCGTTCCCGACGGCACCGACACCGTCGTCGTGCGGGCCGGCTCCCTCGCCCAGGTGGTCCAGGCCCACACCTTCAGCCGGGGCCACGGATGCTACGGCGGCGTGCGGGTCACGACCCGGCCCGCCGCGGGGAACGGCTCGGCCTCCGCTTCCCAGCTGCTGGCCCGCTGCCAGACCCAGGAGCCCACCCAGGAGCCGCCACGATGAGCGATCCGCGCGCCCCGCTGGGCCCCGATGAGGACGAGTACAGCGCCACCGTGCTCGGCAGCCACTGGTTCAGCGGTCCGCCGCCCCCGGCGGACGCCGCGCCCGACCGGGTCGAGGGTTCCGTACTGCGGTTCGGGCCGGGGGTGACGGCGGCGATGGCCCCGCCGTTCCCCGTCCACCCCGGGCCGCCCGCGCCCCGCCCGGCCGCGCGGCCGGGCGGCGGCTGGCGCCGGTACACCCTGGCCGCCGTGGTGCTCGCCGCGGTGCTCGGCTACCTGGGCTGGCAGCGGTTCGGGCCGGCCGTCGAGGTACGGGACCTGTCGGTGGCCACCGACCCGCGGGGGCCCGGGTGCGACGCGACCGCCGATGTGGTGGCCGTCGTACGCACCAACGGGCGCCCGGGAACCCTCACCTACCGCTGGGTCCGCAGCGACGGCACCCGGTCGGAGGAGCTCACGGAGCGGGTGCCCGGCGGGCGCGAGGAGGCCACCTTGCACCTCCTGTGGACCTTCCGGGGAACCGGCGGCTACCCCGCGCGCGCCGAACTCCAGCTGCTCTCGCCCGAGCGGAGGACGGCGGCGGCCGACTTCACCTACCGGTGCCCCCGGTAGCGGTGAACGCGGATCGGCCCGCGGCGGCTCCGGGGAGCCGCCGCGGGCCGATCCGCGTTCCCGTCCCCCGCCGCAACCGGGGGACGGAGTCGGTGGGAAGCGGCCGGCGGGACGGCGCCGGACGGCTCCCGGTCCGGACGGATGCCCCGTCCGGACGGTCCTCAGAACCGCGCGTGCGCGGTGATGTCGGCCTGGAACTCCCCCGTGATCGCGGGGGTGACCGTCGGCCTGGACTGCGCCACCGCCGCCAGGTAGTCCTCCGTCGTCGCGCCGAACCGTGCGGCCGCCGCACCGCGCGCGCCCACCGCCTCCAGGTCCCGCTCGAAGGACACCTGCGCGGCGATCCGCGCGGCGTGCTCGATGTCGGCGGGGGTGAACAGCTCGGTCGCCGCCACCAGCGCCGCCACGTCCACGTCGGCCCGCCCGGCCGTGTAGCGCGACCAGATCGCGGCGCGCGCCCCGGCGTCCGGGGTGCCGATCGGGATCAGGTAGTCGAAGCGGCCGGGCCGCAGGAAGGCCGGGTCGAGGGAGCGGATGGAGTTCGTCGCGCAGACGAGCAGCCGCTCGTCGCCCTCCCGGAAGCCGGGGATCAGCTTGAGCAGCTCGTTCGTCACCCCGTGGATGCCGCCCGGCTGGGCCGGCTCGGTGCGGACGGGCGCGATCTCCTCGACCTCGTCGATGAAGACGAGGACCCGCTCCAGCTCGGCGATCCGGGCGAAGGCGACGCGCAGCGCGGCGGCGAGGTTGCCCTCGTCGGCGAGGCGTGAGGGCAGCAGTTCCACGAAGGGCCAGCCCAGCCGGGAGGCGATGGCCCGGGCGAAGGTGGTCTTGCCGGTGCCGGGCGGCCCGAAGAGGGTGATCGCGCGCGGCGGCCGCACCCCGTGGGCGGCGGCCCGCTCCGGCTCGGCGAGCGGGAGCACCACGCGCCGCTCGATGAGTTCCTTCTCCTTCTCCATGCCGGCGACCTTGGCCCACAGGTCGTTGGGCAGGAAGCGGCCGCCGAGGTCGTCGAGGAGGCCTGCCGCGGGTCCGTGCAGCGGCTCGGTCTTCTCGAAGTAGGCGACGGCGGGCTGCCGGGTGTAGCCGGCGTTGAGCAGGCCCTCGCCGAGCAGGTCCTCCTCGGGCAGCACGTAGGCGATCCGGCCGACGCGGGCGGCGATCAGGCGGCGCTCCAGTTCGACGAGGAGGGCGCTGGCGAGGCCCCGGCCGCGCCATCCGGCGGCGATCGCGATCCGCATCACCCAGGCGCGTTCGCCGGTCACGCAGGCCAGGGCGGCGCCGATCGGGACGCCCTGGTGGACGGCGACGACGCAGGGCTGCCGGTCGGTCAGCGCGCTGATGCACTCGGCGAGCGAGAACACGGACTCCTGGCCCAGTTCGGCCGTGGTGTCTATGAGATGGACCACCGCCGCGAGATCGCTCTCGCGGTAGTCGTGGATGAGCCAGTTCACCGGGTACCGCCCCTCGTTCGTGCTCCTGCGGCGAGGCTAGGGGCGGGCGGGCCCGGCGTTCACGCACCGCGGTGCACAACAGCCGGGCCGGAAGTCCGCCGCGGCGTCCATAGACTGGATCTTCCGCCGAAACGGCCCGCCCGGGACGCCGCCGCCTTCGGGGCTTCCGACATGCGTGCGGCACGAGGGGCGGGCGGGGACGCCGAATACGGCCGCGGGCGGCCCGGATTCACAGGGGATTCACAGCGGCCACCGGGCCCCGGGCACAGGTTCGCCGGGGAGGCTCGGACCATGATCCCCGGCACCCTCCCACGACCGGCCGGCCGCCCCCGCGCCCCTCGGGCGGCACGGATCCCGCTCGCGCTGACCACGGTGGCCGCCCTGCTGAGCCTGGACCTCCCCGAGGCCGGGGCGCTGCCCCCGCCCGGCGTCACCGTCCGGGCCGACGCGGACGCCACGGCGGCCCGGGTGGGCGCGCTGTTCGCGGGCGGGACGGACGGCGGGCACTTCTGCACCGCTTCCGTGGTGCGCAGCACCGGCCGCGACCTGATCGCCACCGCCGCACACTGCCTGGACCACCCGGACAGCACGGTCTTCGCCCCGGGCTACCGGGACGGGGAGGCCCCGTACGGGCTGTGGCGGCTAACCGGCGTCTACACGGCCCCGGGCTGGGCGGTGGGCGAGGACCCCGACGCGGACATCGCCTTCGCGAGGGTCGTCCCGGCGGACGGCTCGGAGACCGGCGCCGTGGAGGACGTGGTCGGCGGCTTCCCGGTCGCCGTCGGGCAGCCGCGGGACGTGAGGGTGACCGTCGTCGGCTACCCGAGCACCGAGGACGCCCCGCTGCGCTGCACCAACGGGACGAGCCTGTTCTCGGCCACCCAGCGCCGGATCGGCTGCCCCGCCCTCAGCGGCGGCACCAGCGGCAGCCCCTGGCTGGTGGACGGCGCCCTGGCCGGGGTGCTGGGCGGCCACGAGGGCGGCGGCACGGTGCCGGAGGTCTCGTACAGCGCCGTCCTGGGCGGTGCGGCCCGGGAGCTCTACCGCGAGGCGGCCGGCTGATCCCCGCCCGCGGCCGGCGCCTCGCACCGGTTCGGGTCCTCGAACCAGGTCGGGTCCTCGCTCAGGGAGCGCCGTACCCGGTCCAGCGCGAAGGGCTCCAGCGGCGGCAGGGCGTCCGGGGCGAACCAGGCCACTTCCAGCAGCTCCCCGTCGGCGGCACGGGGTTCGCCGCCGGTGGCGCGGCAGCGGAAGGTGATGTCCTGGAACTGGCAGACGTCGCCGTTCGGGTAGGTGACCGGCTGGAGCATCTGGACGAGGACCACCCGTTCGGGGACGCACCGTACGGCCGTCTCCTCGTAGACCTCGCGCACGGCCGTCCCGGCGGGCTGCTCCCCCGGCTCGGCGATCCCGCCGATCACCGACCACCTGCCGCTGTCGGCCCTGCGCCCGAGCAGCACCCGGCCCCGGTCGTCGACGACGACGGCGGTGACGCCGGGCAGCAGGAGCAGCCTGTGGCCGGCGCCGCTCTCCCTGATCTCGCGGATGAACTCGGGCGTGGTCATGCCCCGACCCTACGGGGCCGTGCCGCGGCCGCCGTCGTCAGGCGGCGCGGCGGGCGCGGACCCGGCGGGTCAGCACCGCCCCGAGACCGCCGGCCGCGACCAGGAGCAGCGCGTACTCGGGCAGGGTGCCCAGGCGGGTGGCCGGGGTCTGCGAGGAGCGCAGCGGGATCTCGGCGACGAGGGCGTCGGCGGTGAACATCTCCGTCTGCCGCGTGACCTTCCCGTCGGGCTGGATGACCGCGCTGACTCCGCTGGTGACGGGGACGAGGACGGTCCGGCTGTGCTCGACGGCGCGGATCCGGTCCATGGCCAGCTGCTGGTAGGTCATCTGGGTCCGGCCGAAGGTGGCGTTGTTGCTGGGCACCGCGATGACCTGGGCGCCGGCCCGCACGGTGGAGTGGACGGCGTCGTCGAAGGCGGCCTCGTAGCAGGTGACCATGCCGATGCCGCTGCCCGCCATGTCGAAGACCCCCGGCTCCTTGCCGGGGCCGAAATCGCGGCGGACGCGGTCCACGTCGGAGCTGAAGAGCCGGACGAAGGAGCGCATCGGGATGCGCTCGCCGAAGGGCTGGATCTTGCGCTTGTCGTAGGTGTCGGTGGGGCCCTTGACGGGGTCCCACAGGATCATCGTGTTGCGCAGGAGTCCGGTTTCGGGGGCCAGTACGGAGCCGATCGCTACGGGCACGCCGATGGCCTTGACCGCGTTGTCGATGACGGCGTAGGCGTCGGGCTGGGTGTAGGGGTCGATGTCGGACGAGTTCTCCGGCCACAGGACGAAGTCGGGCTTCGGGACGCGGCCGGCCTTGACGTCCGCGGCGAGCTGGAGGGTGCGGTTCGCGTGGTTGTCGAGGACCTGGCGGCGCTGGGCGTTGAAGTCGAGTCCGGCGCGCGGCACGTTGCCCTGGATGAGGGCGGCCACGGCCGTACCGTCCTCGGCGGCGCCGGAGACCAGCGGGCGGGCGGCGAGCGCCGCGCCGACCGGGGCGGCGACGGCGAGCGCGGCGAGGGCCGCGGCGCCGCGCGTCGGGTTCCGGCGGGCGATGCGCAGGCCCTCGTACAGGCCGAAACCGCACAGGGCGACGCCGAAGGAGAGCAGCGGGGTGCCGCCGACGGCGGCGAGCGGGGTGAAGACACCGTCGGCCTGGCCGAAGGCGAGCTTGCCCCAGGAGAAGCCGCCGAAGGGC
The DNA here is from genome assembly GCF_055575675.1 of Streptomyces sp. NPDC034043. NCBI lineage: Bacteria > Bacillati > Actinomycetota > Actinomycetes > Kitasatosporales > Streptomycetaceae > Streptomyces > Streptomyces sp. NPDC034043. Next base: position 343,443 of record NZ_JBVISF010000001.1, on the reverse strand, counting down.
GCCCGGGCGCGCAGGGCCTCCCCGGCGACCCAGACGGCGGCGGCCCACAGGGGCCGGCCCGGCAGCCGGCTGACGAGGGCGACGCCGAGGCAGGTGAGGCCGATGAGGAGGGACTCGAGGGTGACGAGCGCGATCCAGGGGACCGGGCCGACGCCCTCGCTGGTCCACACCAGGAGCGGCAGCAGGAAACCGAGGCCGAAGAGGAAGCCGAGGCCGAAGCCGGCCCGGGCGCGGCGCCCGCGCAGGCAGCCGGCGAGCAGCGCGAGGGCGAGGGGCGCCACCCACCACAGGGGGCGGGGCGGGAAGCTGAGGTAGAGCAGGACACCGGCGAGCGCGGCCAGGGCGGCCCGAGCCGGCCGGGCACCCTTGCGCCGCCCCGGGCGGGGGCCGTCGGCGGCTTCGGGCGGGGCGACGGCTGCGCTTCGTCCGGCGGGCTGCGAGGGCTCGCTCTCGGCGGCGCGGGTGACACTGCTGCTCATTTGGCGGAGTGTACGTCCCCGCACCCCGAGGACCGGTAAGCAACCGCGCGCCACCGGGCCGGGGGCGCCTCCCCGGCGGCGCGGCGGGGTCTAGCGGGCGAGGGTGCGCAGGTGGGTGCGGATGACGCGGACGGCGTTCTCCGCGTCGTCGACGGTGACCGTGAACAGCTTGCCGTCGCCGAGCCGCAGCTCCACCCCTTCGCCGCGCCGGACGATGATGGCGGTGCCCTTCTCGGGGCGCCAGCGGTAGCCCCATCCGCCCCACTGCTGTGGGGTGATGCGCGGGCAGAACTCGGCGGAGGCCACCTCCGCGAGCCGGATCTTGCGGCGGGGCAGTCCTATGTGGCCGCAGCGCACTTCCAGGGCCTCCGCGTCGACGGTGACCGCCACGTGGACGAAGGCCAGGGTGCCGTAGAGGATCAGCAGCCCGCCGGCGATGCAGCCGACCACGGACATCAGCAGGGGGACGAATCCGGCGGTCCAGGAGCCGGCGACGGCCAGTTGCACGCCCAGTGCGAGACAGGCCGCACCGGCTGCGGCGAGCAGCCACTGCACCCGGTTGGAGGCCCGGCCCGTCCAGAGCGGACCTGGGGGGTGACCCGTCATGAGCAGCAGCGTACTCAGCTTCCGCATGAGCGCCACCACCTCTGCGCCACTCGGCGCATCGTGCCGGGGAGGGCTGGTACCTGCCCGCTCTTGACCTCAACCAAACTTGAGGTTCTACGGTCGTGCACATGACGAACCAGACGTACCACGAGACGACTTCCGCGGCTCCCGAGCGCTACCGCATGGCGGTGGTCCCGCACATCATGGTCGCCGACGCGCCCGAGGCGCTCTCCTTCTACACGCGGGCCTTCGGGGCCGTCGAGGAGTTCCGCCTCCCCGCCCCGGGCGGTGGGGTGCTGCACGCCGAGATCCGGGTCGGCGGGGCGGTGCTGATGCTCGGCGACGCGGCCGAGGGCCACTTCGCCTCCCCCGCCTCGCTCGGCGGCACCTCGACGGCCCTGCACGTGTACGTCCCGGACGTGGACGCCCTCGTACGGACGGCCGTGGCGGCCGGAGCGGAACTGCTCCAGGCACCGGCGGACCAGTTCCACGGGGACCGCACCGCCGTCCTCCGCGACCCGTCCGGGCACGTGTGGGTGTTCCTGACCCACCTGGAGGACGTCTCCGGGGAGGAACTGGCCGCACGGGCGGCGGCGGCCTGAGCGGGTGCCGACGGTCGTGCGGGCCGGTCCGAAAGGATCAGCTCCGCGGCCCTTCCGGGGAACGCCCGGGCTCCGGCCCCAGAAGGTGCGGACCATAGGCTGCGGCCATGGAATCGTTGATCGCTGCCGTCCGTGAGCAGGAAGACGCTGCCCGTTTTCTCGCTTGGCCGGGTGACTTCGACCTGGACCGGGGCGACCACGTCGAAGAAGTGCACCTCGCCTCGGGCGCCGCGCTCGAGGGCTTCGCAGGCGACGGTGCCGGCGGCACGTACTTCTTCTGCGGTGAAGGCGGCGAAGAACGTCCCGTCCTCTATGCCGACTCCGAAGGCGGTGCCGCTCTGATCGCCATCGGCCTGCCCGAGCTGGTGCGGCTGCTGCTGGCCGTCCCTTGGCGGCGTGACTGCCGGGCGTTCACGGACGAGGAGAGTCGCCGGCTTGCGGCTGACCATCTGGAGGACGTGCCGGACCTCGTGCCCCGGAGAGACCGCGCCGCCGCAGCCCTCGGCCTCGACCTACCGCGTCAGACAGAGGCCCTGGCCCGCCTGAGGGAGGTGGCCACCCGGCTGGGGGAAGACTTCGTTCTGATCTACACGCCAGAGGGACACCCCTACGAGCCGCTCTTCGCCCCATGAGCCGCGCCACGGGCTCACCGACTGGGCGGAGAGGTCCGTCACCGGCCCGCCGGACAGGTCAGACGGGCAGGAGGGCGGTCAGGGCGTCGCGCAGGGCCGGGCGGCGGATCGTCACGAAGCGGTGCAGGGCCCGCGAGCCGAGGGCCACGCGCTGGGCGCTGCGGCGGCGCTCCGCGTCGTACGCGCGCAGGGCGGCGGGCAGACCGGTTCGGCCGTGGGCGGCGACGGCCCGGGTGAGGGCCTCGGCGTCGAGGAGGGCGGTGCAGGCGCCCTGGCCCAGGTTCGGGGTCATGGCGTGCGCGGCGTCGCCGACCAGGGCGATCCGGCCGGCTGTGACGAAGGCGGGGAGCGCCGGGTGGAGGTGGCGCATCTCGTACCGGATCCAGCCGGCGGGGTCGGTCTCGGCGAGCAGGCGCGGGACCGGGTCGTGCCAGCCCTCGAAGGCAGCCCTCAGCCCGTCGGCGGTGGTGGCCTCGGGGACGGCGGCGTACCAGTTGGTGCGGCCGGGCTCGACGGGGGTGATTCCAAAAAAGCGCCCGTCACCCCAGGTCTCCCCGTGGACCGCGGTCTCGAAGTCCGCGATGCCGATCCAGGCGACGGTGCCGATGGCGCGCACTCCGCTGCGGGTGCCGAAGTGGGCGGTGCGGACGGTGCTGTTGATGCCGTCGGCGCCGACGACGAGGTCGGCGTCGAGGGCGCGGGGATCGGTGAGGCGCCGCCCGTACTCGACGTCCGTACCGCCGAGCCGGCCGAGCGCGGTGAGGAGCTCGTCGATCAGGTGCGGCCGGGAGACGAGCAGTTCCGGGCGGCCCGCCTTGCGCTCGACGCGTTCGAGCGGGAGGGCGGCGAGCACCCTGCCGTCCGGACGCCGGATGTGGGCCCGGCGGTAGGGCAGCGCCCGCGCGAGGGCTTCGCCCAGGCCGAGCCGGTCCAGGGCGGACTGGGCGGTGGGGTGGATGCCGAAGGCGGTGCCGTAGCGCTCCGGGGCGGTACGGCCTTCCAGGACGCGCACGGACCAGCCCGCGCAGCGGAGTCCGGTCGCGGTGGCGAGTCCGCCGACGCCGGCGCCGACGACGACGGCCGTGCCGGGGGCGCCGCTCCGGCGGCCCCGGCCGTTCCCGGAGGCGTTGTCGGCACGCTCCCCGTCCTAGCCGTTCCGGTCGGCCTTGCCCTTCCGGTCGGTCTTGCCGTTCCGGTCGTTCCGGTCGTTCCGGTCGTTCGCCATGACGTGCCCTTCGATCCGTCGGACGTACAGAGCAGGGCCACACCACCACAGGCGTGGTACATCATTCGTGGTACCACGCCTGTGGTTATCCTGGCAAGGTGAATCAGGACCGGAGGGACCGGCTGCGCGACGCGGCCATCGCGGTGCTGGCCGAGGCGGGTGGGCGCGGGCTCACCCATCGGGCCGTCGACGCGGCCGCGGGCGTGCCGCTGGGCACGGCCAAGAACTACTTCCCGACCCGCGACGCGCTCCTGCGGGCCGTGGCCGAGCGCTGCCTGGAGCAGTACCGGGCCCTGACCGCCGCGCCGGCGGCAGCCGGGCCGGGGCCCTCGGACCGGGCGGGGCTGGCGGCGCTGCTGGCCGGCCTGATGCGGGACGTGGCCGGGCCGGGGCGGCCGCGCCTGCTGGCCTACCTGGAGCTGCGGACCGAAGCCACCCGGCGGCCCTGGCTGGCCGGGCTGCTGGACCCGATCGCCGCCGGGGACTTCGCCGCGTACCGGGCCCTGCTGGCCGGAGCCGGCCTCCCGGCCGGGGCGGAGCAGGCCCGCACCCTCACCCTCTCCCTGCACGGCGCGATCCCGCACCTGCTGGCGGGAACCCCGGACGCGCTGGCCGCGGCCGGGCTCGACGACCTCGACGGCTTCACGCGCGGCCTGCTGGCCTCCGTGTGCCCCGGGGTGCGCGGCGAGGAGGCCCGGTGACGACCCGGCTGGACCGCGCCGTGGGCGCCGTACTGGGCTCGGCCGCGGGTGACGCGCTGGGGGCTCCGTACGAGTTCGGGCCCGCGGGGCAACTGAGCGCGCGGGGCGCCGAGATGCGCGGGGGCGGCGGCTGGGATCCGGGCGAGGCGACGGACGACACCCAGATGGCGGTCCTCGTCGCCGAGTCCCTGCTGGAGCACGGCGGGCTCGAACTCCCCGACATCTTCGGCCGCTTCCAGCGGTGGGCCGCCGGGCAGCCCAAGGACATCGGGCTCCAGACCGAGGACGTGCTGTCCAACGGTCTGCCCTGGGATCTGGCCGCCGCCCACCACTTCCAGGTCAACGCCCGGGCCGCGGGCAATGGTTCCCTCATGCGGGCCGCCGGCTCGGCGGTGTACTTCGCGGCCGCCGGCCGGGAGGCCTCCATGGACGCGGCCCGGCGGATCGCGACCCTCACGCACGGCGACCGGGCCGCCTGGGAGGGCACCGCCCTCCTGCACGAGCTCGTACGGGTGGCCCTGGACGGCGGTGATCCGCTGGACGCGCTCCCGGAGGCGCTGGAGGCGGTGCACCCGGACCATCGCGACCGGTACGCCCGTGTGCTCGCCCCCGACTGGCATCCGGGGCTGGCCACCGAGTTCAACGGGGCGGTGTGGCCCTGCCTGGGCTCGGCGGTGTGGGCCCTGCGCACGGCCGGCGGGTTCGCGGAAGCCGTGCGGGCCGCCGTGGACCTGGGCGGCGACACCGACACGGTCGCCGCCGTGACCGGGACCCTGGCCGGCGCCGTGTACGGGCAGGCGGCGGTCCCGGAACGGTGACGGGCCCGCTGCACGTGCCGCTGCCCGGCTTCGGCGACCGGGTCCTGGACGCCGAAGCGCTGCGTGACCTGGCCCGGCGCCTCGCGGGAACGGGCTGAGGCCCGCCGGCCCGACCTGGCTCGGCGGCTCGCGGGGACAGGCTGAGGCCCGCCGCCGCCCGCCGGTCCGGCGCGCCCGGGTGGCGGTTGCGGACCGGCCGCCGCACCCCCGGACGGGCGGCGTCCCGCCGGGGAGCCCGGGTCAGCCGCAGCCGCAGCCCCCGCAGCCGCCACCTCCTCCGCAGCCGCCCCCGCAGCTGCTGGAGCTGCCGGAGCTGCCCGCCCCGGTGGTGCCGGCGGTCCCGGAGGCCGTGGCCCGCTGCGCCTTCGTCGTACTGCGGGAGGCCTGTTTCAGCAGCCGCTCCTGCTCCCTGCGGCGTTCCTCGTCCCGCTTCCGCCTTCCCTCGGCGGACGCGCGGTAGGAGGACCCGGCCGGGTTCCAGGGGCCGAGCCCGTGCCGGCGGCGGGGCTGCAGGGACACGCCCGCGACCTGGCCGGTGATGCCGCCGTAGCCCTCGTGCACGGCGTACTCCAGGATGACCTCGCCGCCCTCGTACGGCACCCCCTGGAGCAGCGCCTCGAAGGGTTCGGCGCGGGCGTCGATGTCGTGCAGCCCGTCCCGGGGCAGGCCCGCCGTCCCCGCGGCCAGCAGGCGCGAGCCCTCGAGGGTGTCCCCGTCCCGGGGGCGGTAGCAGGCCAGGGGCCGGCCCGTCGTGTCGTCGGCGTCCGGCAGCAGCCAGAAGTGCCCCGAGGGGGAGATCCGTACGCCGACGACCCGCACCGGCTGGTTCCCGGCGTACAGGCGGCGCGTGGCCCGGTCGGCGGCCCAGCCCCGGCCCAGGAGGGTGCTCCCGAGCACCACCAGGACCAGGGCCAGGCACTGCTGGCCGACGGCGTCGTAGGGATGGTCGCCGGGGCCGGTCCCGAGGTCGTCGAGGAGGCCGTCCACGAGGACGACGACGGCGAACAGGCAGAGGAGGCCCCCGCCCATGATCCGCCTGTTGCCGCGCCCCTCCTGGCCGTGCGGCATCCGCTCGGGAAGCGGGAAGCGGGCCGCTCCGGCGGCGTCGAGGAACAGCCGCTCCTGCCGGCGCCGGGCCCACAGCCGCAGCAGCGACCCGGCCAGCGCCCAGGAGGCCAGGAGACACACGAGGACGGCCGCCGGGCCCCGTGACAGGGCGGCGGCCGACTCCGCCACGAGCACGGCGGCGGCCACGGCGGCCGCGCCGGGCAGGAACCGGTACCACAGGGGCAGGGCCACCAGCAGCACCGCCGCCGGATAGAACCGCCACGACGTGCCCACTGGACCGGCCGGCCCCCCGTCACGGAGGGCCAGCACGAGTGAGACGGTCACCAGGACGGCGAGAATCCAACTCCCCGCACAAGGAGCGAAGATGACCGGGGTCCGGGCCTTGCGCCAGCGCTCGGACTCCTCGACGCCCCATGTCCGCACATCACTTGCCGGTATCACCCCGGCGGGAAGGTGCTTGGCATAGGCAATCACAGGCCCAGTATGCGAGCCCGGGCCGCCCCGCGTAACCGCCTTTCGCCGTCCGCCCCGTCAGGGGGCTCCGGCCGCCGGGGCCGGCGCGCATCGGTCGACAGTTTCCCTTCACGCGTGCCCACCGATCCGGCACTTCCGGCGCCGGCCGCACCCGCCCAGGATGAGGACCGCGCACCCGGCGCCCCGGCCCCTCGGCCCCGGCCCGCGCACCACCGACACCGGAGAACGGACGCACATGAAGTACCGCCCCCTGGGGAGCACCACGGTCAGCGCGATCGCCCTGGGCGCCATGCCCCTGTCCATCGAGAACCGCCCGGACGAGGCGCGGGCAGTCGCGACCGTCCACGCCGCCCTCGACGCCGGCATCACGCTCATCGACACGGCCGACAGCTACCACTGGCACCCCGACGAGCGCGGCCACAACGAACTCCTCGTCGCCCGCGCCCTGGCCCGCTACGGCGGCGACACCTCCCACGTCCTGGTCGCCACCAAGGGGGGCCGGGGCCGCACCGGCGACGGCGGCTGGACCGTCACCGGCACCCCCGCCCACCTCAAGCGAGCCGCCGAGGACTCCCTCAGGCGCCTGGGAGTGGAGTCCATCGGCCTCTACCAGCTGCACAAGCCCGACCCCGACGTGCCCTGGGCGGAATCGGTCGGCGCCCTGCGCGAGCTCCTCGACGCCGGCACCATCCGCAGCGCGGGCATCTCCAACGTGACCACCGGCCAGATCCGCGAGGCCCATGCCGTCCTCGGTGACGCGCTCGTCTGCGTGCAGAACCAGTACTCCCCCGCGGTCCGCGACGCCGAGCCCGAGCTGGAGCTGAGCACCCGGCTCGGCCTGGCCTTCCTGCCCTGGAGCCCGCTGGGCGGCATCTCCCGCAGCTCCCTGGACGGCCCGTCCGGCCCCACCTCCGCGGGAACCGCCTTCCACCGCGTCGCGGCCGAACGCGGCGTCAGTCCGCAGCGGATCGCCCTGGCCTGGCTGCTGGCCCGCTCCCCGAGGGTCATCCCCGTGCCGGGAGCCAGCCGTCCGGCTTCGGTCCAGGACTCGGCCCGGGCCACGGAGATCGAGCTCGAGGCGGCGGAACTGGCCGAGCTGGAGGCGGCGCTGCCGGACCGCGGGACCGGCGCCTGATCCGGGACGTCGGGGCGGCGGGGGCTCAGTGCTGGTGGACCCGCTCCAGTTCCGCGAGGAGCCGGCCTTCGGCATAGGCGAGGGCGGCGTGCGGGAGGGCGGCGGTCCGCCCGCTGTGCAGTACGGTCAGCCCGCCGGTGGGGGGCAGTTCCGGCGCGGGCCCGATGCCGATGCGGCGCAGCGCCTGCACGGCGACGGCCTCGGCGGAACCGTAGAACCTGAGCTCCGCTCCCCCGGTGCGGGCGGCGAGGGCGGCCCGGACGGCCTCCTCGACGAGCTCGTAGTGGGTGCAGCCGAGGACCACGTCCGTGACGTCGGCCGGGGTGAGCTCGGCGGCGGCTGCGACCGTGCGCGCGATGGCCGCCTCGTCACCGGCCTCGACGGCGTCGGCCAGTCCCGGGCAGGGCACCTCGGTGACGCGGGCCCCCGCGGCGAAGTCGCGGATCAGCCCGCGCTGGTACGGGCTGCCGGTGGTGGCGGGGGTGGCCCAGATGGCCACCCGCCCACCGGCGGCCGCGGCGGGCTTGATCGCCGGCACGGTGCCGATGACGGGGATCCCGGGCTCCAGCTCGGCCCGCAGCGCGGGCAGGGAGTGCACGGAGGCGGTGTTGCAGGCCACGATGAGCGCGTCCGGGCCGAGCGCGGCGGCGGCCCGGGCGACGGCGCGCGCCCGCTCGGTGAGATCGGCGGGCGTACGGGGGCCCCAGGGCATCCCGTCAGGGTCGGAGGACAGCAGCAGATCGGCGTCGGGCCGCAGCCGACGCGTCGCGGCGGCCGCAGCGAGGAGGCCGATTCCCGAGTCCATGAGCGCGATCTTCACCTGGTCACCTTAGTCGACTTACCCACCGCACCGGCGAACCCGCGCCCCGCGCACCCGGCCCGCGGCGCGTCCCCGCGACCCCCGCCCAGGGCCCTCACCAGCACGGAACCCCCTTACCAGGCCCCACGGCCCCGGCCGAAGTCCGGTTCCGATGGCCACGGCACGCCGGGACGCGGGGCACGGTCCGGGTTCCGGGCGGGGCACGGTCCGGGTTCCGGCCCGACAGGGCAGCACAAGGCCGGGTCGGGTTCCGGGCCGGGCCGAGCCGGGCGGGCCGCTTTCCGGACCCGGCGCGGCAAGACCGGTCCGGGTTCCGGGCCGATCCGGCCGAGCCGCTTTCCGGACCCGGCGCGGTAGGGCCGAAGGCCGGTCCGGGTTCCGGGGCCCGGCAGGGTCGGGCGGCGGCCTGGAATCCGGGCCGGGGCCGGGCCGCGGAAGGCCCGCAGGGGGCCTGCGCGGAGCCGGTGCCGCTCCCGGTGTCGGCAACAGCGACCCGGCACCGGCCGCCGCCTGCCGTGCCGGCCTTCGCCCGCCGTCCCGTCCCCGCCCACGCCCGGCCGGTCCCGCCCCCCCCGGATCCGGCTTGCCCAGAGGGCGCCCCCGACGCGCCCGGGATCCGGCTTGCCCGGAAGACGGCCCCGCGCCGGCGCCGCTTCGGCAACACTGCCGCCATGGGCCTCCTCATCGCCGCCTACGCCTCCGTCGCCGCCTGGCTCTGGCTGACCCTCGCCCAGGGCATGTTCTGGCGCACCGACGTCCGCCTCCCCCCGCGCTCCGCCCCCGCCCACTGGCCCTCCGTGGCCGTCGTCGTACCGGCCAGGGACGAGGCCGAGGTGCTCCCCCGGAGCCTGCCCTCCCTCCTCGCCCAGGACTATCCCGGCGAGGCGCGGATCGTCCTGGTCGACGACGGCAGCACCGACGGCACGGCGGACCTCGCCCGCCGGCTGGCCGCCGAGCAGCCCGGGCTGCCGCTCGCCGTCGTCACCCCCGGGGAGCCCCCGCCCGGCTGGACCGGCAAGCTCTGGGCGCTGCGCCACGGCATCACGCAGGCCCGTACCGGTCCGGACGGCCAGAAGCCCGAGTTCCTCCTCCTCACCGACGCCGACATCGCGCACGAGCCGGACAGCCTGCGCGAACTGGTCGCCGCGGCGACCAGCGCCGGCCTCGACCTCGTCTCCCAGATGGCCCGGCTGCGCGTGGCCGGCTTCTGGGAGCGGCTCCTCGTACCGGCCTTCGTGTACTTCTTCGCGCAGCTGTACCCCTTCCGCCGGGTCAACCGTCCCGCCTCGCGGACCGCCGCGGCCGCCGGCGGCTGCGTGCTGCTGAGGACGGAGGCCGCCGTCCGCGCGGGAATCCCGGATTCGATCCGGCAGGCCGTCATCGACGACGTCTCCCTCGCCCGCGCCGTCCAGCGTTCCGGCGGGCGGATCTGGCTGGGGCTGGCGGAGCGGGTGGACAGCGTGCGCCCGTACCCCGCGCTGCGGGACCTGTGGCGGATGGTGTCCCGCAGTGCTTACGCCCAACTGCGCCACCAGCCGCTGCTGCTGGCCGGGACGGTCGCCGGGCTGACGCTGGTGTACCTGGTTCCCCCGGCGGCCCTGTTCGCGGGTCTGGCGGGCCCGGCCTCGGCGGAGAGCACCGCGACGGCCTGGGGCGGGGGCCTCGCGTGGCTGCTGATGGCGGGGACGTACCTGCCGATGCTGCGCTACTACCGGCAGTCGGCCGCGCTGGCTCCGCTGCTGCCGCTCACCGCGCTGCTGTACCTCCTGATGACCGTGGACTCGGCCGTCCAGCACTACCGGGGGCGCGGCGCCGCCTGGAAGGGCCGCACCTATGCCCGCCCGAGCGACGCCTGAAGCGCCTGGGGGGCGGAAACGGAAAATTCGCCCTCCTGAGGAAGCGTCATCCAAGGTCATCGCGTTGTGACTCTCCGTCAGTTCCAAGTGCGTGCAAAGGCCAACCGGCGAGTACGAGTAGCATCAAGCCGGGGCGCAAGTGACGAATCGTGCAGGTGGACGTCATGTGAAAGCTGTGGCCCTGACCTGCGAATATGCAGGTCAGCGCGGTGTTGACGGAGCCTGGCTATGGACCCGGTGAAGCCGTGGGCTTAACTTGTCTCCCATGACCTCCCCCCGCTCCACTTATGGCGGCGGTTACTACTCCGCGCCCTCCTTCCCGGACACCCCCATCTACGACTCCCTCGTCGCCGAACGCGGCACTCCGCAGATCGCCCCGATCCGCGTTCCGGCCGCGTACGAGTCCCCCAGTGCCGGTTACTCGAGCGGTGGATACCTGCCGGCCCTCGCCTCGTCCATGCCCGCCCTGCCGCCCGCGGCGCCGCAGCCGCCGGCCCCCGCGTACGGCTACGGGTACCCGCAGCAGGCCATGCCCCAGCCCCAGCAGATGCCGGTTCCGCTTCAGCACGCGCCGGCCCCGTACATCCCGCAGCAGCAGCAGCAGTTCGCGGGTCGGGCCGGTTACCCGCCGCAGCCCCAGCCGCAGCAGCCCCGCCCGGCCGCCATGGGCACCGGGTACGAGGCCATGCGCCCGGCGGCTCCGCGCCCGATGGCCCCCGTGGCCCCCATGGCCCCGGTGGTGTCCGCGGCGGCCGTCCCCTCGTACGAGGACCCGTACGGCCGCCAGTACCAGCAGCGGGGCTACTGACCGGGCGGCCGCCGACCGCGAGCCGGCGTCCCGCGCACCGTGTGCCGTCTGACGTGCACACGGTCCCTGGGGGGCCGGCGGGGGCAGCTGTCACAATGCCCCCATGTCGAATTTGCACGTCCAGTCACTCCACGTCCATCCCGTCAAGTCGGTGGCGGGGGCCGCGCCCGACGAGATGGCCGTGGAGCCCTGGGGACCGGCCGGGGACCGCCGCTGGGCCGTGATCGACACGACCGGCGCGGTCATCACCCAGCGCCAGCAGGCGCGGCTGGCCCTGGCCTCGGCGCGGCCGCTGCCGGGCGGGCGGGTCGAGCTGTCGGGACCGGGCATGCCCGCCCTCGTCGTGGAGGTGCCGCGGTCGGGCCCGCTGGAGCCGGTCGTGCTCTTCGGCCAGAAGATCGAGACGGTGGTCGCGGCGAGTGCCGCCGCCGAGTGGTTCACCGCCTACCTGGGCCAGGACGCGCGCCTCGTGCACCTGGACGACCCGGCCGTCCGCCGGCCCGTGGACCCGAGATACGCACTGCCCGGGGAGACGGTCAGCCTCGCCGACGCCTATCCCCTGCTCCTGGCCACGAACGCCTCGCTGGACGCCCTCAACGCGCTGATCGCCGAGGGCGACCACCCGGAGGAGGGGCCGCTGCCCATGAACCGTTTCCGGCCCAATCTGGTGGTCGGCGGACCCGCCGCGGCGTGGGCCGAGGACGGCTGGCGGCGCATCGCGATCGGCGACGCCGTGTTCCGCGGGGTGCGCGAATGCGGACGCTGCATCGTGACCACCACCGACCAGCGGACCGCGGAGCGCGGTCGTGAACCCCTGAAGACCCTGGCGAAGCACCGCCGGATCGGGAAGTCACTGGCCTTCGGACGCCAGTTGGTGCCGGTCGTCACGGGCACGGTGCGGGTGGGCGACGAGGTGCGCGTCCTGGAGTGACCGCGCCGCCGCGCCCGGAGCCCCAGAGCCCGCCGCTGACCACGGCGGGCCGACGGAATGACACCTTCGGGGGGCTCCTGGCATCCACTGGAACCAACGGGCCGCGCGGGGCCGTTGGAGCATTCAGGACGGCAGAGGAAGACGAAGACCGGGCATGGGGCAGGGGGAGCCGGACCGTGCGGACAGCAATGGGTGTATGGCGCTGGCGGCGCAATCCGCTGCGCAGGCCGACCGATCTCTTCGAGGCGTGGGTGGCGTTCGCCGCGCTGGTGTGCGTCCTGCTGGTGGCCCCGGCCGTCGGCTGGGCGGCGGGCCTCCAGGTGGACGGGACCTTGCAGCGGGCCGCGCGCGAGCAGCGGCACGAGCGGTACCTGGTCCCGGCGGTGGTGGTCCGGTCCGCGCCGGGCGCGGCCGCCGATCCGTCGGCGCAGCGGCAGGCGCCCGAGCGGACCCGGATCGTGGCCTCCTGGACCGCGCCCGACGGCAGCCGTCACGAGGGCACGGTCCCGGCGGCGGAGGAACCGCCGCGCGCCGGCGACCGGTTCCGGATATGGACCGACATCCGCGGCCGGCTGGTGGGGCAGCCGCTCGACCCTTCCGCCGCCTCCTTCCACGCGGGTACCGCCGGTCTGGCCGCCGCGCTCACCGCCGCCGCGCTGGCGGAGACGGTCCGCCGGCTGGTCGTACGCCGGCTCATGCATCAGCGGTACATGCGGCTGGACCGGGCGTGGGCGGCGGCGTGGCCCGACTGGGGCCGGGCGGGCGCGGGCAGCTGACCTGGTCACTCACCGGCCCCACGCGCGCTACGGTGGAGCCGGAGGCCGGTCCGGTCGCGTGAGCGGCTCCGGCAGCCGCGGAACTCCCGGAGCACTCGGACCACTTCGACCACTCCGGTCGCTTCAGTTGCTTCAGTCGCTTCCGCCGGTCCGGCAGCGCGAGTACATGGGTGGGGGCACGACAGCACGATGGCTCAGGGCACGGTCCAGGTGACGCACGGCGGGGCCTCGCGGTGGCGGCGGCGCTCCGGTGAGTATCCGACGCTGACCGCCGCGCTCGCCGCGGCGGGCGACGGCGACGTGCTGTCCATCGCCCCCGGCACCTACCGGGAGAACCTGGTCCTGCGTCATGCCGTCACCCTGCGCGGGTCCGAGGGGGCGGTGGCCGGGTCGGTGCGCATCGCCCCGCTCGACGGGGTCGCGCTGACCGTTCGCGCCTCGGCCGTGGTCCAGGACCTGTACCTGGAGGGAGCCGACCGGACGGCGCCCGCCCTGCTCGTCGAGGAGGGCTCGCCGGAGCTCACGGGCCTGCGCGTGCACACCCGGTCGGCGTCCGGCATCGAGGTGCGCGGCGGGGCCAGGCCCCTGGTGCGCCGGTGCACGGTGGAGAATCCGGCCGGGGCCGGGATCTCCGTCCTGGACGGTGGGGGCGGGGTGTTCGAGGAGTGCGAGGTGGTCGCCGCCGGGCAGGCCGGCGTCTCGGTGCGCGGCGGGCATCCGCGCCTGGAGCGCTGCCGGATCCACCACGCCGCCGGCGCGGGCATCTCGGTCACCGGCGAGGGCTCGGGCCTGGAGGCGCTGGGCTGTGAGGTGTACGAGGTCAAGGGCGCCGGTGTGCACGTCGCGGCGCGCGCGGCGGCCCGCCTCACCGACTGCGCGGTGCACCGTACGTCCGCCGACGGGATCACCCTCGACACCGACGCGGTGCTGACGCTCACCGGCTGCGACATCCACGACGTCCCGGAGAACGCCGTCGACCTGCGCTCCCGTTCGGTGCTCACCCTCAGCCGCACCACGGTGCGCCGGTTCGGGCGCAACGGCCTGTCGGTGTGGGACCCGGGGACCAGGGTGGATGCCGAGTCCTGCGAGATCCACGACAGTACGGGCGACTATCCGGCGGTGTGGGTGAGCGACGGGGCCACCGCCTCGCTGGACTCCTGCCGCCTGCACGACGTGCCCGACGCGCTGTTCGTCCTGGACCGGGGCTCGCGCGTGGACGTGGTCGACAGCGATCTGTCGCAGGTCCGCAACACGGCCGTCTCGGTGAGCGACGGCGCGAGCGTGCAGCTCGACGACTGCCGGATCCGGGAGGCGGGCACGGGGGCGTGGTTCCGCGACCACGGCAGCGGCGGCGCCCTGGCCAACTGCACCATCGACGCCGTGCAGACGGGCGTGATCGTCACCAAGGGCGCCGATCCCACCCTGGAGCGGTGCACGGTGACCTCCGCCGCCGAGGCCGGGTTCTACGTGTCGGCGGGCGGCCGGGGCACCTTCACGGCCTGCCGGGTGACGGGCAGTTCCGGGTTCGGATTCCACGTCATCGACGGCTGCCGCACCACCCTCACCCGGTGCCACACCGAGCGCTGCGCGCGCGGCGGCTACGAGTTCGCGGAGGACGGCCCCCTCGCCGAGGGGTGCACCGGCGACGAGGCCGGTACGGGGCCCGCGGCGCGGGCGGCGGGCGGAGCGCCCGCCGGGGCGCAGCAGGCGGGCGGGGGGCAGCGTACGGCCACGGTGGTCCAGGGCCCGGCGGTACGGCCCGCGGACCGGGTACCGGCCTCCCGGGCCGGGGAGGTGCCGGATCCGGCCGGGACGCCGGCCGCGGCGCGGGTCCCCCGCGGCTCGGGCGAGGTGCTGGGGCAGCTCGACGCGCTGGTCGGGCTGGACAGCGTCAAGCGCGAGGTGCGGGCCCTCACCGACATGATCGAGGTCGGGCGCAGGCGGCAGCAGGCGGGCCTGAAGGCGGCCTCGGTGCGCCGGCACCTGGTCTTCACGGGCTCCCCCGGTACGGGCAAGACCACGGTCGCCCGCTTGTACGGGGAGATCCTGGCCTCCCTCGGGGTGCTGGAGCGCGGCCACCTGGTCGAGGTGTCCAGGGTGGACCTGGTCGGCGAGCACATCGGGTCCACGGCGATCCGTACGCAGGAGGCCTTCGACCGGGCGCGGGGCGGGGTACTGTTCATCGACGAGGCGTACGCGCTGGCCCCGGAGGACTCGGGCCGGGACTTCGGGCGCGAGGCGATCGACACGCTGGTGAAGCTGATGGAGGACCACCGGGACGCGGTGGTGGTGATCGTCGCCGGGTACACGGAGGAGATGGAGCGTTTCCTGACGGTCAACCCCGGGGTGGCGTCGCGTTTCTCCCGCACCATCACCTTCGGGGACTACGGGCCGCCGGAGCTGCTGCGGATCGTGGAGCAGCAGGCGGAGGAGCACGAGTACCGGCTCGGCGAGGGCACCGGGGAGGCGCTGCTGAAGTACTTCACGGAGCTGCCCAAGGGTCCGGCCTTCGGCAACGGCCGCACCGCGCGCCAGACCTTCGAGGCGATGGTGGAGCGGCACGCGGGGCGGGTCGCTCAGCTGGCGGACCCGGACAAGGACGAACTCACCCTGCTCTTCCCGGAGGACCTGCCGGCTCTGCCGTCGTCGTGCTGACCCCTTGGGCGGGGGGCGTCTGACGGCCGGCCGGCGGCGGCACCCGCGGTTGAGACCCCGCTGCCCCCGGGCTCAGGCCTGGGGCTCGCGCCAGTCGCCGGTCTCCAGCAGGGTCCGGATCGTCTTGGAGTACGGGGCGATGTCGAGGCCCTGGGCCGCCAGCCACTCGTCCGAGTAGTACTTGTCGAGGTAGCGGTCGCCCGGGTCGCAGAGCAGGGTCACGACGCTGCCCGTGCGGCCCTCCGCCACCATCTCGGAGACGATCTTCAGGGCGCTCCACAGGCCGGTTCCGGTGGAACCGCCGGCCTTGCGTCCTATGGCCTGTTCGAGGGCGCGGCAGGCGGCGACGGACGCCGCGTCCGGCACCCTCATCATGCGGTCGATGGCGCCCGGCACGAAGCTCGGCTCCATCCTCGGCCGGCCGATGCCCTCGATGCGCGAGCCGCAGTCGCTGCTCGCGTGCGGGTCGTTGTTGGTCCACCCGTCGAAGAAGCAGGAGTTCTCCGGGTCCGGGACGCAGATGCGGGTGTCGTGCTGCATGTAGTGGACGTAGCGCGCGATGGTCGCGGAGGTGCCGCCGGTGCCGGCCGTGGCCACGATCCAGGCGGGCTCGGGGTACCGCTCCAGGCGCAGTTGCTGGTACATCGACTCGGCGATGTTGTTGTTGCCGCGCCAGTCGGTGGCGCGCTCGGCGTAGGTGAACTGGTCCATGTAGTGGCCGCCGGTGCGGGCCGCGAGGTCGGCCGACTCCTCGTACATCTTCATCGAGTCGTCGACGAAGTGGCACTCGCCGCCGTGGAATTCGATGAGGCGGCACTTCTCCGGGCTGGTGGTCCTCGGCATCACCGCGATGAACGGGACGCCGATCAGCTTGGCGAAGTACGCCTCGGAGACGGCGGTGGAGCCGCTGGAGGCCTCGATGACCGGGCGGCCGGGACGGATCCAGCCGTTGCAGAGCGCGTACAGGAACAGCGAGCGGGCGAGGCGGTGCTTCAGGGAGCCCGTCGGGTGGGTGGACTCGTCCTTCAGGTACAGGTCGATGCCCCACGCCTCGGGCAGCGGGAAGCGCAGCA
This sequence comes from Streptomyces sp. NPDC034043, assembly GCF_055575675.1. Lineage (NCBI taxonomy): Bacteria > Bacillati > Actinomycetota > Actinomycetes > Kitasatosporales > Streptomycetaceae > Streptomyces > Streptomyces sp. NPDC034043. The sequence continues at coordinate 326,784 of NZ_JBVISF010000001.1, read as the reverse complement.
GGTGGGTGTCGGCGGAGCGGTTGGCGTCCGCCTGGACCTTGCGCACGGCCTCCTTGAGCCAGGCGCGGTAGGCGGCGTCGCTGCGGTCGACGTCGACCGTCGTCGTCACCGTGCTTCCGGCCGTGTTCGAGGCCGGTGTACCGGTGGTGCCGGTGGTGCTCATGCGCCTTGCTCCTTTGTCGGTTCCAGGGCCCCCTCCTTTCGCAATGTACCCTCCTCACCTGCGCAAATGATTGCTTTGGGTTTCCATGCGGATCGCTTTCGGCCCCATTCCGCCGCGTTCGGTTGCGGGCGGCGCCACGGTGGGTGACCCTGGTACTCGCGTCACCGAGGGTGCAGCACCCGTAACAATGATGTCGGGGAGTCGCAGCCGTGATCAGTCATTCCCGCAGGCACTGCGTCGTCGAACTGCAGGCCCTGCCAGCGCGGATCGGTCAGGTCCGCAGGATCGTCTCCGCGCAACTGCGCCACTGGCAGCTCGACCCGCTCATAGACCGGGCTGCGCTCGGCGTGACGGAGCTGCTCAGCAACGTCCACCGCCACGCGCAGCCCGACAAGGCGTGCACGGTCGAGATCGAACTCCGCCTCGGGCGGCTGACCGTCTCCGTCCACGACAGCGATCCGCGGCTGCCCGTCCGCCGGGCGGCCGACGGCCTGGAGACCTGCGGGCGCGGACTGGCGCTGGTCGAGGCGGTCAGCGAGGCCTGGGGGGCCCGGCACCGCGCGGACGGCCCCGGCAAGGTGGTGTGGTTCTCGATGCGGGCGGCCCCCGCACCGGCGGCGCCGACGCGCACGGTCAGTATCGGCGTGAAGAAGACCGTACGCGGACCCGCCCGCCCGGTGCTCGCCGCCGTCGACGCCCGGGCCGTCGGGACCGGCGTGCCGGCGTCGGTCACGGCCGGCACCGGGCCCGGCTGACTCCCCCTCGGGCACCGGCCCTGCCCCCGGACCCCGGCCCGGACACCCGGCCGGCCCCCGCAGGGGCGCACCGGCCCGGCCGCCCGGCTCAGACGGCTGCCCTGCACACGGCTCGTCTCATGCACCGGCCCGGCCGCCCGGCTCAGACGGCGGCGCCCAGCGCCCCCAACGGATCGTCCAGTACGGGCTGCCACGCCAGCTCCGCCGCCCCGACCAGGCTGTTGTGGTCCAGGGTGCACGGCAGGATCGGCACGCCCCCGCTGCGCCCCCACAGGCTGCGGTCGGCGACCACCGCCCGCAGCCGCTCCGGGTCGGCGTACAGCAGCTCCCGGTGCAGTCCGCCGAGGATGATCCGGTCCGGGTTCAGGATGTTGACCAGGCCCGCGAGGCCAAGCCCGAGCCGGTCGATGAGCTCCTCGGCGGCCGCCCGGACCGACGGCTGCGCGTACTCGGCGCGCAGCAGGTCACGGGCCTGCGCCAGCAGCGACACCTCGGGCCCCGGCGTACGGCCGGCCGCGGTGAGGAAGGCCAGCGGGTCGGCCTCCACGTCCAGGCAGCCCCGGCTGCCGCAGTGGCAGGCCCGCCCCTCGGGATTGACGGTGAGGTGGCCGACCTCCAGGGCCAGGCCCGCGCTCCCGCTGTGCAGCCTGCCGTCGAGCACCAGGGCCCCGCCCACCCCGCGGTGTCCGGTGGCCACACAGAGCAGGTGCTGGGCGCTGCGGCCCGCTCCGTGCCGGTGCTCGGCGAGCGCGGCGAGGTTCACGTCGTTGCCGGTCAGGGCCGGCCCGTCGATGCCGGCCGCCTTCACGCACTCGGCGAACAGGGCCCGTACCGGAGAGCCGGGCGGCCAGGCCAGGTGCAGCGGGTTGAGGGCGGTGCCCTCGGGCTCCGCGACCGCCGAGGGCACCGCGAGGCCCGCGCCGACGCACCGGCGCCCCGACTCGGCGAGCAGCCGGGCGCCCGCGTCGACGACCGCGCCGAGCACCTGCGCGGGGTCGGCGGAGACGGTGAGCTTGCCGGGCGCGGTGGCCACGATGCGCCCGCCGAGGCCGACCAGCGCGGCCCGGAACCCGTCGGGGTGGACCTGCGCGGCCAGCGCCACGGGGCCGTTCTCGTCGACGGCGAGCCGGTGCGAGGGGCGGCCCTGGGTGCCGCCGGCGCCGCCGGGGCGGGAGTCCACGCGGATCAGGCCGAGCGCCTCCAGCTCGGCGGCGACTGCTCCGGCGGTGGCACGCGTGACGCCGAGCTCGGCCGTCAGCACCGCCCGGGTGGGGGCCCGGCCGGTGTGGACGAGTTCCAGCGCCGGGCCGAGTGCGCCGCGGCCGCGCTCCAGCTTGGTCCTCGCGGACGCCGCCGACGCCGTGCTCGCGTCCCCCGCCCCCGGCGGGGCCCCGTTGCCGTTCATGAGGGGATCCTCGCACGACCGGGCGGCGCTGCCCGCCCCGGCTATACGTCCAGGCCACCGACCCGCAGGGTGATGTTGAGGCGTCCCTTCAGGCCCAGGCCCGGCGGGGCGGTCCCGGGCAGCACCTTCGGCACCCCGTGGTAGGCGAGCCGGCTCGGGCCGCCGAACACGAACAGGTCGCCGCTGCGCAGCTCCACGTCCCGGTACGGGCGCCCCCGCGTGGCGGTGTTGCCGAAGCGGAAGAGGCAGGAATCACCCAGGCTGAGGGAGACGACCGGGGCCCCGGACCGTTCCTCGGCGTCCCGGTGCATGCCCATCCGGGAGTCGCCGTCGTAGAAGTTGACCAGGGCGATGTCGTACGCCTCCGCGTCCGGCGGGGGCGATCCGTACGCGGCGGTGACCGCTCGCCGTCCCAGCTCGGCGAGCCACCCCGGCATCGGCTTGACCGGCGCTCCGTCCCCGTCGACGGCGGTGCGCGCGTAGGCGTACGGGTACCAGTGCAGGCCCAGGCACACCTGCCGGGCGGTCATCGTCCCGCCCCCGGGGGTGCGTACGGTGCGCAGTCCGGCGGGCGGGCGGGCCCACTCGCGGCACGCGGCGAGGAGTTCCCGCTGGCGCCGGGGCCCGAGCCAGTCGGGCAGGTGCACCGCACCGGGTGCGATCTCGGTCCGCTCGCGCGGGAAGAGTTCCCCGTCCACCCTTCCATTGTCGGGGGCTGCTGGCAGACTCGCGGCATGAAGATCACCGAATACACGGAGACCCTGGCCCGGGAGGGCGAACTCCTCGCCGATCAGGCCGAACGCGCTGGTACGGACGTCCTGGTGCCGACCTGTCCCGAGTGGCGGGTCACCGATCTGCTGCGGCACACCGGCTCGGTGCACCGCTGGGCCGCCGGTTACGTGCGGGACGGGCTGGTGGAGCCGGTGGCGTTCCCGGAGCCTCCGGAGCTGGCCGGGGCGGAGCTGCTCGCCTGGTTCCGGGAGGGGCACGCGGAACTGGTCCGGTCCCTGTCCGAGGCCCCGGCCGGGCTGGCGTGCTGGACCTTCCTGCCGACGGCGCCGCCGTCGCCGCTGGCGTTCTGGGCACGGCGGCAGGCGCACGAGACGACCGTGCACCGCTTCGACGCCGAGTCCGCGCGGGGTGTCGCCCTCTCGGCGGTGGAGCCGGCCTTCGCGGAGGACGGGGTGGACGAGCTGCTGACCGGCTTCCACGCCCGGCCGCGCAGCCGGGTGCGGACCGAGGAGCCGCGGGTGATGCGGGTCCGGGCGGCGGACACGGGCGCGGTGTGGACGGTCCACCTGTCGAAGGAGCCGGCCCGTACGGTACGCGGCGACACCGGTGAGGAGGCGGACTGCGAGGTGACCGGGGAGGCGTCCTGGCTGTACGCGGCCCTGTGGAACCGGCTCCCGCTCGCCGGCCCGGGCGTACGCGGCGACGAGTCGCTGGCACGGCTGTGGCAGGAGACGGCGGGCATCTGACGCCGGACGGCCCGGCCCGGGGCCGCCGGGCAGCGGCTCCCCCGCCCGGTGCCGGCCGGACCCCGCCCGGTGCCGCCGCGGGCGCGCCGGCGCGGGGGCCCGGCGCGGGCCCGGCGCGGGGGCCCGGCGCGGGGGATATTCCCTGTGCGGACCGGACACCGGCTTGGCAGGCTGGGCCCCATGGACTCCCCCACCTCCCCCGGCTCCCCGACCTCCCCCGACTGGATCACCACCCCGGTGCACGAGCGGTTCCTGCGCGGCGCGCTGGAGCTCGAACGCACCCCGCTCGGGCTGCTCCCGCACCGGCTGCCCGCCCGGGCCCGCGCCCAGTGCGCCGACGGGCAGCTGGCCATGGCGGAGGCTCAGCCCTCCGGGGTCCGCCTGGTGTTCCGCACCCGGGCCACGGCCGTCGAACTGGACGCCGTGCGCACCAGGACGGCCTACCGGGGTGCCCCGCCGCGCCCCGACGGCGTCTACGACCTGCTCGTCGACGGCCGGCTCACCGGCCGGGGCTCGCTGCCCGGCGGTCACGTCCTCATGATGGACATGGCCACCGGGTCGGCGGAGCGCGTCCCCGGCCCGGTCGGCACGGTCCGGTTCTCCGGCCTGCCCGACCGGCTCAAGGACGTGGAGATCTGGCTGCCGCACAACGAGGTCACCGAGCTGGTGGCCCTGCGGACCGACGCCCCCGTCGAGCCCTCCCCGGACCGGGGCCGCCGGGTCTGGGTCCACCACGGGAGTTCGATCAGCCACGGCTCCGACGCGGCGAGCCCCAGCACGACCTGGCCGGCCCTGGCCGCCGCCCGGGGCGGGGTCGAGCTGGTCAACCTGGGCTTCGGCGGCAGCGCCCTGCTCGACCCCTTCACCGCGCGCGCCCTGCGGGACACCCCCGCCGACCTGATCAGCGTCAAGATCGGCATCAACCTGGTCAACCACGACCTGATGCGCCTGCGCGCCTTCGGCCCCGCCGTCCACGGCTTCCTCGACACCATCCGCGAGGGCCACCCCGTCACCCCGCTGCTGCTGGTCTCACCGGTCCTCTGCCCCATCCACGAGGACACCCCGGGCCCCACCGCCCCCGACCTCGGCGAACTCTCCGAGGGCAGGCTCCGGTTCCGGGCCGCGGGCGATCCGGCGGAGGTCCCCTCGGGCAAGCTGACCCTCAGGGTCGTGCGGGAGGAACTGGCCCGCATCGCGCGGGAACGCGCGACCTACGACCCGAACCTGCACCACCTCGACGGGCTCGGCCTCTACGGCGAGGCCGACTTCGCCGCTCTCCCCCTCCCCGACGGCCTCCACCCGTCCCCGGCCGGCCACCAGCTCATCGCCGACCGCTTCGCCGCCCATGCCTTCGCCCCGGAAGGCCCCTTCGCCCCCGGCCGGGAGCGGAATGGCTCGGCCCCGGGAACCGCGTGAGCGAAGGGCGGCTACTCGGCTGTCCGGGCGTTTTCGTCGCACGAGTGATCGCTTTTGCGGTGCCACGACAGGGCCAGCACGCTGTACAACCGGACCACCGACATCGTGCGGGTCTACCCGGACTGGGACTTCAAGGGCACGCCGATCACGCTGCTGCCGGGCGAGTCGATCAGCTTGAACAGTGGCGACGCCGGCAACGACTCCGCCTCGTCCGTACGCTGGTTGTGACCTCGGCTCTCCGTGGCCGGCCGCGCGCCGACCCGGCCACGGAGCGCTCCCGTTCCGGCTTCTGCGGACTGCGCCTCGTGACGAGAGGGCCCCTCCAGCGTGCACTGAACCGCGAAGACGGTATCCGCCAGGCCAATTCGAGCAGTCCCTGCTGGAGATCGGCGCGTCGGCGATCACGGATGTGATGCCGCGCTTCGACAGCGGGCGGCGGTATTCGGTGAAGTTGTAGCCCCGGTCGCCTTGCGGCGGGGACGTCCCAGCAGGCGCCGGATGAGGGGAGGCGTGGCCAGACGCCGGTCTCGTCCATTCCCGCAGCCGGCGCCAGGCCGTCACCCCGGAACAGCCCACAGTCTCCGCTGGGACGTCTCGCCAGGCGACACCGGTCCGCAGCACGAACAGGACGCCGGCGAGTGCTGTCCGGTCAGGGACACGCAACCGTCCGGGGTGCGGGGAATCGGAGATGTTCAATGGACGATCGTTTCAAGGGCTTCCTCAGGACTTGCCTGGGCCTTGAGATGGGCTACGACATGACTGGATATCTGAGGCCGACTCTCACAGCTTTCAGCGATTCGTACGTCGAATCCGTTCGTGAAGGATTCGCGGAGATCATTGCCGACGACTCGTTCGGCCCGGATGAATACGAGAGGTTGACCGATGTCGAATTCCCTGACCGCGAGACTCTCCACGCACACCTTCAGGACATGTACGACTATCTGTTCAATGCCGCCCCGCGGCAGCCGATGCCTCCGGGCTGAGACGTCATCTCAATCGGAGGCGGCGGATCGAGGCTCCGGGCCGGCGCCCGCCCCGAACGACGAGGCATTCATCGCGGCGGACACGGACTCCAGCATCGTGGTCGATGCCGACGGGGTACTCCTGGCACTGCATGGGCGCGGGCTACCGCTGGACCAGATCGAAACCGATGAGGACCTCGACCGGGGAGGCGCGGAGACCGAGTTGCCCTGGTCAGAGATCGCCAATGTCACGCATTACATCGTCCCCAGGTCCCGGCTGCATGTCACAGTCACGCTGCACAGCGGCTCGACCTTCGAGGGCGAGGTCAACGCCCGCCGGACTGCCCGTGTTCCGGAGTGGCATCCGTTGACGCCCCAGCCACCACGGCACGACACGGCACGATCGCGTTGACAGGCGGGTGGTGCCGCCGACGGCGGGAGTGATGGCACATCTGCGGTCAGCCGGACAGGACGGTCCTGCGCGCCGGAGGTTGCCAGATGAAGGCATCGGCAATCTCGTCCTGGAGCGGATCCCTCTGCCACGTATCAGTGATGTCTGTCCAGTTACGGAGGACGGCTTTGCCTGCGCCCTTCGGCGTGTCACGGTCGTAGGCGACATCGAAGCGGTAGACACGGCCATCCCCGTCGATGCACTGTCCGAACTCGTGGTCGCCGCCATCCGGGAAGAGATTGACCAGCACAGTGGTAGCCGGGTCGAGCCCCTGATCTTCGAGGAGGTGCCTGAGGCGCTTCCAGAGATCAAGCGAGCTCGTTCGCAAGAGGTGTGTGTATTGAACGTGTACGGCCTGGGACATGAAACCCGATCTTGTGCCACCTGCACCGAAAGCGCCAGCCCTCAGGGAGGGGACGACCACCACAGGAAACGACGTCGTAGCACTCCAGTGCGACTTCGTGATTTAGGTCTCCGGGTAGCTACTGAGTCGCCGTTGGCAGTGGCAGCGTCTGGCCTGTTCTTGGTGGAGTCTGCGCCAGATTGACCGGTTCAGAAGGCTGTGCAGAGGTGCGGTCGGCCGTCGGAACAGCATGCCGACGAGGCGGCGTATCTCCGGGATGGTCAGGTCAATCGGGCTCGCTGCTGCGGGCAGGACGGTTCGGGTCGGGGCTTCGGCCGGGCTTGGCGCTGACCGCAACGGCCGCGAGGAAGGCCAGCGTGAGCACGGCCAGGGCGATGTGGCGGTGCCAGGAGGTCCAGTGGCGGACCTGGTAGTGGGCCAAGCCGACCTGGCCTTTGGCAGCTTGGAAGCACTCCTCGATGCACCACCTGGTCCCGGCGACACGGACCAACGAGGACAGGGCTACCGCGCCCGGCGACCAGCACAGGTAGAAGGCGAGTTCGCCGGTGGTGGGCTTGCGGCGTATCAGCAGGCACCGGCTCTTGTCGGCTCCGGTCTGTATCCAGGCCCAGTCGTAATAGCGCGGGCCTTTCGCTCCGGCGCCGGCGCTTTGCCGGTGCCAGGCGTCCCTGGGTAGAGAGGCGGCCACGGCATCAGCTTGGACCCCAGTGCGGTCCTGATTGATCCGCACCCTGGTGGTACAGGCGACTGCCAGGACGTAGCCGACCCCGCGTGCCTCCAGGCCGGAGCGAAGGTGCGGGTCCTGGCCGTGGACCTCGTCCCCTGTCACCCAGGAGGAGGTGCGCCCGGCGTCCAGAGCCGCCTCGATCATCCGCAGGGCCAGGCGGGGCTTCGTCGCGAACTCGACGTGCCCGGGAACGCCGAAGCCCGCGCGGCGCTCGCCGTCCTGGCACCAGGTGCGCTCGGGAAGGTAGAGACGACGGTCGATCAGTGCCCGTCCCCGTGCGGTCGCGTAAACAAGAAACACCCCGACCTGGGCATTCTCGATCCGCCCAGCGGCTCCGGTGTACTGCCGCTGCACGCCCGCAGAACGTAGGCCCTTCTTCAAGAAACCCGTCTCGTCCACGATCAACACCCCGTCACCGCCGAGACTCTCCAGCACGTAGGCGCGGACATCGTCGCGTATCTCCTAGGCATCCCAGCGTGCGTTTCGCAGCAGCCGCTGCATCGCGCCGGGGCGGGAATGGCCAGCCTCCTCAGCCGGCTGCCAGCAGTTCTTGCGCTCTGCACCGGACGGCAGTCCGAGCACGAAAGCCCGCGCTGTCGCCCTCGGCTCGACCCGCCGGAACCGGCAGGCGATACGGGCCATGGCCTGGTCGAACATCGCCCGCCAACGAGCAGGGTCTACGCCATGGCCCACGGCCAAAGCACCATCTTCAGAAGTCCACACAACCGTTGATGATCACGCGGTGGCCGCTCCCCGATCGGTTCCACCCGCCAACTGGTGCCAGTCATGACCACACCCGTCAGCGCAGAACCGCTCCCGACGACGCTCGTCCGACACCCCCAGCAGCGCGACCAACAGCCGGAATGACTTCACCCGCTCGTCCTGCGGCAGATTAATGATCTTTCCCAGCTGCACGTTCAGCTGCCCACGCGTGATCAAAACGGCGGGGGTACACGTCGGCCGAAGGCCAGCGCGTCGAACGCTCTCGGGCCCGTCCTCCTCCGTCGCGCGGGCTTGCATGCAGTGTCCGCACAGCTCCCGCAGAACCTCGAACTGGTTCTCAGCCGGCAGAGCTTCGAACCACTCGACACCCTGCTCGATCGGACGCAAGTCCTGCGCGAGCATGTTCAGCATGACCGTGCGCTCGTTCATCTGTCTCCCCCTGCGATCCAGCCGAGGCGAGTCGCCCCCGTGGGCCATCGAACCAGAACGCGAAGTATGACTGGAGTATTAGGCGCCGGTCATCCGTACGGCCCACCGCGCGTGCGGCACGCGCCGGTGCCGGGGATGGTCGAGGGGGCGGGCGACCGGAGGAGGAGCCTTGACGGAACTGGCCCGGATCCCACTGGCGGACGGCGGCACCCTCCTCGTCGAGGCTCCGGCCACGGCGCGGGGGCCCCTCAAGGCGGGGCGCTTCGGCGATGCCGTTCACCAGTTGCCCCAGACCCTCCAGGAGGCCCTGGGCTCCGTCACGGAGGCGGCGCGCGCCACCCTCGACCAGCTGCGCAAGGCCGGGCCCGACGGGATCTCGTTCGAGTTCGGCGTCGACCTCGCGTTCGAGGCCGGGGCCGTGATCACCAAGAGCACGGCCAACTGTCACCTGAGGGTGACCATGACCTGGGAGCGGGACGCGCCGGGCCGTCGGGCCGGGGGCGAGCGGCCGGCGCCGGGCTGATCGCCTGGGCGTCTGCGGCGTGGCCGGGCCCTCGTCCGGACCGGCCGGGCCGTCGGCCGCGGCTTGGCCCCGCAGGAGCGGTCGGTGTGCGCGCGGGACGGGTCAGCCGGCCGGGGCCGTTCCGCCCAGGGTGGCCGCGTAGGCGGTCTGGGGGCCGAATTTCCAGGCGGGGCCGGCGTTCCACGGGTTGGGCATGGCCGCGCTCGTCACATACGCGTAGCCGGCGCCGCGGGTGAAGGCGGTGCGGAGGGCGGCGCGCATCGCGGCGGTGTCGGGGACCTCGTGCACGAGGTGCCAGAACGCGCTGCCGGTCGGGTCGAGTTCGGTGCCCTGGCGGTAGGCGCCGTGGGCGTCGAAGACGTTGCCGTGCCATCCGCCCGTCGTGTAGGCCGCGTACGTGTTCTCGTAGGTGACGAAGATGTCGGCGGTGCGGTGACCCGGCTCCAGGTAGCAGTCGGCGATGGCGGTGCCGGGGTTGTTGACGACGAGGTCGTCCACGTCCGGGTCGGCGGCGTGCATGGTGTCCTGGACGTAGCGGCGCAGTGCCGCGTAGTGATCGCGGGTGGCGTTGCCGGTGCCGCAGTCGCGGCTGACCACGTCGAAGAAGATGCCGTCGACGTGCAGCCGGCCGTCCCCGTCGCCGGAAGGCCGCAGGTAGTTGTCGACGGAGGCCCTGACGGCCGCCGGGTCCCGCCGGCCGTGGTCGGTGTGGACGTAGCCGAGCACCTTGGTCCTCTCGCCGGTGGCGGTGGTCCTGGCGCGCAGGGCGTCGGCGCGGGCGCGCCAGCGGCCGTCGAAGGGGGCGTCGCCGTTGCCTGGGTTGAGGACGACCACGGAGGCGGCGGGGGTGGTGGCGGTGAGCGCGGCCAGCATCGGGGCGTCGGCCCGGACGTAGGCGGGTACGCCGATCTCCAGGCCGCGTACGCCGGGTATCCGGGGGGCGGGCGTGGCCGGCGGCGCCGTCTGTCTCGCGGAGGCGGGCACCGCCGGCGCCGGTGCGGCGAGCAGCACGGTCACGGCGACGGCGTACACAGACCTCAGTACGCGGGCGGGGGTCACGACTGTTCCTCCGGCTGCGGCGGTGGCGGGACCCCAGGAACACTAGACGCGCGGAATCCCGGTGAACGGCGAACCACCCGGATCGGTATGAGGAACAGACAAGCGACTCGTCACCATGCCCCTGTCATACGGCGGGCAGTCCCACGGAGTGCGCCAGCTGCCCGGCGGCGTGCGCGAAGAAGGCCTCCCGCTCCTCGACGACCCGGTTGAACTGGCCGAACAGCTCGAAGGAGACGAGGCCGACGAGCTGCGCACAGGCCGCGACCAGCGCGGCCGTCACCTCCGGGGGCAGGCCTTCGGCGAAGTCCGCGGTCATCCGGTGGGCTTCGGCGCGCAGGGGGGCGGGCAGGGGCGGCAGGGCGAGGCCGCGGCCTTCGTAGGCGGTGCGGAGGATGCCGATGAGGACGTTGGCCACGCGGGCGGCGGGGCCGACCGTGTCGAGGGGGGCGGTGTAGCCGGGGACCGGCGAGCCGTAGATGAGGGCGTACTCGTGCGGGTGGCCCAGTGCCCAGGTACGGACGGCGGCGCAGACCGCGGTCCACCGGGCGCGGGGCGGGTCGCCGGCGGCGAGGGCGGTGATGTCGGCGGCTTCGGCGGCGGATCCCAGGCTGTCGTAGGCGTCGATGATCAGCGCGGTGAGCAGCTCGTCGCGGCTGGGGAAGTAGCGGTAGAGGGCTGACGAGACCATGCCCAGCTCGCGGGCGACGGCGCGCAGCGAGAGTTTGGCGGCGCCCTCGGCCGCGAGCCGGCGGCGGGCCTCGTCCTTGATGGCGGCGGTGACCTCGATACGGGCCCGTTCCCTGGCTCCTCGCACGGTGCTCATACCGATCAGTGTGCCATGGGAGCAGAGCAGTGCACGAAAAGCAGAGCGGCGCTCACTAGAGAGAGCACCGCTCTTGTTCTGGTGCGCCGATCCGTGCACACTGATCTCAAGCGAGAGCAGTGCTCTCCCAATGAGCCCCGGAGGCCACCATGAACGCGCCCGCCCCCTATTACGCCCAGGCCGGCCGCTTCGCCGTCCGCTTCAACGCCCTGTTCGGCAAGCTCGCCCGTCTCGGCCTCAGCCTGGCCGGCTCGGCCGAGCTGTCGGTGCGCGGCCGCACCTCCGGCCGGATGCAGCGCATCCCCGTCAACCCGCACACCCACGAGGGCGACCAGTACCTCGTCTCAGCTCGCGGCCACTCCCAGTGGGTCCGCAACATGCGCGCGGCGGGCGGCGGCGAGCTGCGCGTGGGCCGCAAGGTCCGCGCCTTCACCGCCGTGGAGCTGACCGACCCGGCGGAGAAGGCGGCCGTCCTGCGCGCCTACCTGGAGAAGTGGGGCTGGGAGGTCAACCGGTTCTTCCAGGGCGTCACCGCGAAGTCCACGGACGCCGAGCTCCGGGCGGCGGCCGGGGACCACCCGGTCTTCCGCGTCACGGTGTCCCGCTGAGCCGCCCGCACCCCGCCGGGCGCCCGGACCCCACCGGACCCCGCACGACCCCCGCCGGGCACACCGCCCGACCCCCGCCCCGGCCCCGCCCGACCGCCCCTGACGGGTTCCCCTCCCGGACGTGCCGAGGCGCCGGCCCCGGCGGACCCCGCGCGGCGGAGCGCACCTCCTCGGTGCCCCCGCGCACGCGGACGCCGCCGGGGCCGGCGCCTCGGCGTGGCTGTCTCCCCGCGCCTATCCGCGGCGGCCCCGCGCCTGACGGTCGTCCACCAGGTGCAGCGCCTTGCGCGCCAGCGGGTGCGTACGGACCAGGTCGGGCAGGGTCGTCGAGCCGCGGGTGATGCGGGCGAAGGCCGTCCAGGCCGGCCGCAGGCCCGTGAGCGCGGCGTGGATCAGCCCCGGGCGGGTCTCGAAGACGGACAGCATCCGCTTGCCGACGGCCATTTCCACGCCCAGCCCGGCCTTGACCGCGAAGGCGTAGTTGAGCGCCTGGCGGCGCGCGTCCACCGCGTCCTGCGCCTCGGAGATCTTGACCGCCCACTCCCCCGCGAGCCGTCCCGACCGCAGCGCGAAGGAGATGCCCTCCCGCGTCCACGGCTCCAGGAGACCGGCCGCGTCACCGGCCACCAGCACCCGGCCGCGCGAGAGCGGGGAGTCGGGCTTGCGGCAGCGGGTCAGGTGACCGGAGGAGACGGCCGGTTCGAAGCCGGCCAGACCCAGGCGGGCGATGAAGTCGTCGAGGTACCGCTTGGTGGCGGCGCCCTCGCCCTTCGCCGAGATGACCCCGACGGTGAGCGTGTCGCCCTTGGGGAAGACCCAGCCGTAACTGCCGGGCAGCGGACCCCAGTCGATCAGGACGCGGCCCTTCCAGTCCTCGGCCACCGTCTCCGGTACCGGGATCTCCGCCTCCAGTCCGAGGTCGACCTGGTCCGTCTCCACACCGACGTGGGCGCCGATCCGGCTGGCGCTGCCGTCGGCGCCGACCACGGCCCGCGCCAGGACGGTCTCGCCGTCGGCGAGCACGACGGCGACCGTGCGGCGGTCCGGCACGGCCGCGCCGTGCTGCTCGACCCGGGACACGGCCGTGCCCGTACGGAGGGTCGCGCCCGCCTTCTCGGCCTCCGCGACCAGGGCCGCGTCGAACTCGGGCCGGTTGATGAGCCCGAACAGCATGTGCTTCGAGCGGCGGGTGCGGGCCAGCCTGCCGTTGAGGGAGAAGGTGACCGCGTGGATGCGGTCCTTGAGGGGCAGGGCGAAGCCCGGGGGAAGGGCGTCGCGCGAGGGGCCGATGATGCCGCCGCCGCAGGTCTTGTACCGGGGCAGCTCCGCCTTCTCCAGCAGCAGGACGCTCCTCCCAGCCGCGGCCGCGGCGCGCGCCGCCGACGCTCCGGCCGGTCCGGCGCCGACCACGACGACGTCCCACACCTCTCCGGCGCCCTCTGCGGCCGCCCCTTCGGCCGTCTCCCCGGCCGCCTCTGCCGGGGCGCCCTCGTCCGCCCCCCGAGCCGCCTGCTCTGCGCTTGCGCCGTTCACGTCGTCGTCGCTGCTCACGATGTGCGTCTGCTCCTGATCACCCGGTTGCTCCGATGCCGTGGAAATCCTACGGCGAGCCGCCGCCTCGTCCCTCTGTGCGAGGATCGTGACAGTCTTTCGCGTTGCATTCGCCGTACCCCGGCACTCATCACAACGTCGCACCCACGAGGAGCGTGCCCATGTCCCTGAATCCGATCGCCGAGACCGTCGCCTCGCTCATGCCCCGCGCCAAGGCGGAGCTGACCGAGCTGGTGGCCTTCCAGTCGGTCGCGGACTGGGCCCAGTTCCCGCAGAGCGAGAGCCAGGCCGCCGCGAACTGGGTGGCCGACGCCCTGCGCGCCGAGGGCTTCCAGGACGTGGCGCTGCTCGACACCCCGGACGGCACGCAGTCCGTGTACGGGTTCCTGCCCGGCCCCGAGGGCGCCCCGACCGTTCTGCTCTACGCGCACTACGACGTGCAGCCGCCGCTGGACGACGCCGCCTGGATCTCCCCCGCCTTCGAGCTGACCGAGCGCGACGGCCGCTGGTACGGGCGCGGTGCCGCGGACTGCAAGGGCGGGTTCATCATGCACCTGCTCGCGCTGCGCGCCCTGAAGGCCAACGGCGGGGTGCCGGTGAACGTGAAGGTGATCGTCGAGGGCTCGGAGGAGCAGGGCACCGGCGGCCTCCAGCAGTACGCCGAGGCCAACCCCGAGCTGCTGGCCGCCGACACCATCGTCATCGGCGACGCGGGCAACTTCCGCCTCGGGCTGCCGACGGTGACGGCCACGCTGCGCGGGATGACCCTGATCAAGGTCAGGATCGACACCCTGGGCGGCAACCTGCACTCCGGCATGTTCGGCGGTGTCGCCCCCGACGCGCTCGCCGCGCTGATCCGCCTGCTGGACTCGCTGCGCTCCGAGGACGGTTCGACGACCGTGGACGGTCTGGCCTCGGACGCGGTGTGGGAGGGCCTGCAGTACCCGGAGGCGGACTTCCGCGCCGACGCGAGGGTGCTGGACGGTGTCGAGCTGATCGGTGAGGGCACGATCGCCGACCGGCTGTGGGCCCGTCCCGCCGTCACCGTGCTCGGCATCGACTGCCCGCCGGTGGTCGGCGCGACCCCGTCGGTGCACGCGAGCGCGGGCGCCCTGATCAGCCTGCGCGTGCCGCCGGGCGTGGACACCTCCGAGGCCATCAAGCTGCTGGAGGCGCACCTGGTGGCGCACACCCCGTGGAAGGCCCGCCTCGAGCTGGAGGTCGTGGGCCAGGGCCAGCCCTTCCAGGCGGACACGAGCAGCCCGGCGTACGCGTCGATGGCGGCGGCCCTGCGGGAGGCGTACGACGGCCAGGAGATGCAGATCAGCGGCATGGGCGGGTCGATCCCGCTGTGCAACACGCTGACCTCGCTGTACCCGGGGGCGGAGATGCTGCTCATCGGGCTGAGCGAGCCGGAGGCGCAGATCCACGCGGTGAACGAGAGCGTCTCCCCCGAGGAGCTGGAGCGGCTGTCGGTCGCCGAGGCCCTGTTCCTGGTGAACTACGCGGCGTCCAAGGCCGTCTGACACGGCAGCCGGCGGGACACTTCGTACGCCCGGGGCGCGGTGCGCCCCGGGCGTGCTCTGCTTGTGGCTAAGTCGCGTGCCCGCGGCGGCCCCGGCTGTCTACGGTCGTCGTCATGGATCTCGTAGAAGTACTCCCGGACCGGCTCCACATGCTGCGCTTCTCCATCGGCCAGGCCTATCTCTGGCAGGACGGCGGGGCGCTCACCCTGATCGACGCCGGCCATGCCGGCTCCGCCGACGGCATCGAGCGGGCGATACGTTCCCTCGGGCTGGCGCCCGAGCGGCTGGAGCGGATCGTGCTGACGCACTGCCACCGCGATCACGTCGGCGCCGCCGGTGAGCTCGCCGCCCGCTGGGGTGCGCGGGTGCTGGCCCATCGGCTGGACGCCCCGGTGGTGCGCGGTGAGCGGCCGGTCCCCGAACCGGTGCTGCTGGACTGGGAAGTCCCGCTGTACGCGCACGGGCTGACGGCCCCGGAGGCGCCGCCGACCTGGGTCGACGGGGAGCTGGAGGACGGTGACGTGCTGGACTTCGGCGACGGGGCGGTGGTGGTCCACGCCCCGGGCCACACGCCGGGCAGCATCGGTGTGCACCTGCCGGCGCACGGGGTGCTGTTCACGGGGGACTGCGTGGCCGGAGTGGGCCAGGTGATGCTGGGCGTCTTCAACGTCGACCGGGCCGGGGCGGTCGCCTCCTTCCGCCGGCTGGCCGCCCTCGCCCCGGCCGTGGCCTGCTTCGGGCACGGTGACCCCTGGACCGAGGACACCGCGAAGGCGCTCCACGCGGCGGCGGAGGCGGCCAAGGCCTGAGCCCCCGCCCGGCCAAGGCCTGAGCCCCCGCCCGGCCGGGACCGGGCCGGGGCCCCCGCCCGGCCGGGACCGGGCCGGGGCCGCGCCGCCGGCGCCGGCGCCGGTGTCACGGGGTGGGGCGACCCGACTCCAGGTAGAGCGGGTGGCCGCGCTCGCGGGCGCGCAGGGCCCAGCGCAGCCGTTCGTAGCGCTGCGGCGGCAGGAGTGCGGCTGCCTCCTCTTCCGTGACGAAGCGCCAGGCCCGCAGTTCCGGTCCGGGCAGCCGCAGCCGGGCGGTCTCCGCCTCCGGCAGCCGCCCGCCGTCGAACAGCAGCCGCAGGCCCCCGTACGCCGGGGACCGGGGCGGCTCCCAGTCGACCACCAGCAGTCCCGGGACCCGCTCCAGCGTCAGGCCCAGCTCCTCCGCGACCTCCCGTACGCCCGCCCGTGCCGGGGCCTCGCCCGCCTCGACCACCCCGCCCGGGAACTCCCAGCCCGGCTTGTACGTCGGATCCACCAGGAGGACCCGGTCCCGGTCGTCGAAGAGCAGCACCCCCGCCGCCACCGTCTCCCGCGTCGGCTCCGGGGTCTGCACGATGTCGCAGACGGCCGCCGTGTCGGTGCGTACGGCGTCGGCGATCCGCTGCGCCGTCTCCCGGACCGTCAGGTGCCCGTTGTCGATGAGGTGCGCGTCGGCCGCCAGCCACCCCAACGCCTGCCGGTACGCCGGGATGTGGTCGTACGCCCACTGGCGGACCCGTACGTCCACCTCCTGCGGCGCCCCCGGCTCCTGGCGGGTGGCGATGCGCTCACGCAGGATCGTTTCCTCCGGGGCGAGCAGGACGTGCCGCACCGCGATCCGGCGCGCCGCGAGACCGCCGAAGATCTCGTCGCGGTACTCCTGCCGCAGCAGCGTCATCGGCACGACCAGGGTCCCGCCGAGCTCCGCCAGCATCGCCGCCGCCGTGTCCACGACGAGCCGCCGCCAGCTCGGCAGGTCCTGGTAGTCGTCGACCTCCGCGAGCCGTTTGGCCGGCAGGAGCCGCCGCAGCGCGTCACCGATGAGCTCCGGGTCGTACAGGCTGCTGTCCGGCAGGAGTCCGGCCAGTTCGCGGGCCGTGCTGGTCTTCCCGGCACCGAAAGTGCCGTTGATCCAGACAATCACGTCTACCCCTCTCCCTATGGCTCGCCTCCGAACCCCCCGGTGCCTGCCCGCCCCACCCTGCCACGGAAACCCACCCGCCGGCCGAGTGCTTATGCTCGGGGGCGGAGCCGAGATCACAGCCGAGGTCAAAGCCCTTCCGCACCACCGCCACCTCCGGAGGTTTCCCCACCGTGCCGCAGACCCGCCCCCCGTCCGAGCCCCGCTACGGCAACCGGCCGACCATGAAGGACGTGGCGGCCAGGGCGGGCGTCGGCCTCAAGACGGTCTCACGGGTCGTCAACGGCGAGCCGGGGGTGACCCCCGACACCGAGCGCCGGGTGCAGGAGGCCATCGAGGAGCTCGGATTCCGGCGCAACGACAGCGCGCGGGTGCTGCGCAAGGGCCGTACCGCCACCGTCGGGCTGGTCCTGGAGGACCTCGCCGACCCCTTCTACGGTCCGCTCAACCGGGCCGTGGAGGAGGTGGCCCGCACCCACGGCGCCCTGCTCATCAACGGCTCCAGCGCCGAGGACCCGGACCGCGAGCGGGAGTTGGCGCTCGCGCTGTGCGCACGCCGGGTCGACGGGCTGATCGTGATCCCGGCCGGGGACGACCACCGCTACCTGGAGCCCGAGATCCGGGCGGGGGTGGCCACCGTGTTCGTGGACCGCCCGGCGGGCCGGATCGAGGCCGACGTCGTCCTGTCGGACAACTTCGGCGGCGCCCGGGACGGGGTGGCGCACCTGATCGCCGCCGGGCACCGGCGGATCGGGTTCATCGGCGACCACCCCCGCATCCACACCGCCACGGAACGCCTGCGCGGCTACCACGAGGCCATGGAGCGGGCGGGTCTGCCGGTGGCCGGGGCCTGGGTCTCCCTCGGCTCCACCGCACCGGACCGGGTGGCGTCGGCGGCCGCGGCGATGCTGGCGGGCCCGGAGCCGGTCACCGCCGTCTTCGCGGGCAACAACCGGGTCACCGTCACCGTCGTACGGGCCCTCGCGGCGCTTCCCCGGCCGGTGGCGCTGGTCGGCTTCGACGACTTCGAGCTCGCCGACCTGCTGCGCCCGGGCGTCACGGTCGTCGCCCAGGACCCGGCCGCCCTGGGCCGCGTGGCCACGGACCGACTCTTCCAGCGCCTGGCGGGCAGCAGCCTCCCCCCGACCCGCATCGAACTCCCCACCCGCCTCATCCCCCGCGGCTCGGGCGAGATCCCGCCGGTCACCGGATGAGCGACCGCAGCCCGGGCACGGCCCCGCCGGTGGCGGTGAGCCCGGCGAGGACGGCGAGCGGAGCCGGCACCCCGCCGAGGTAACTCAGCCCGCCGGTGACGGAGCCGGCGAACAGGGCGCCGAGGAGCACGACGGCGGCGTGCAGGGTCAGGAGGGGCGGATCGGTGTCGTGGGATGTGGTCATGCCGTGATTCCACCGCCGTTCCTTCCCGCACCCCGCTCCCACCGGACGAACCCGTACCGCCCCCGGACACCGCCGGACAGCGCCGTATCCCGTCCCTGACCGGCACTGTTCGGGATTGTCCGGCGGAGCGCGGGGCACGGCCCTAACCTGTGCGGTGATGGACAGCGTGCGTGCATTCAGCGAAGAACTGGATTCGTTCGCGGCGGACTTGCGTCGGCTGCGGCTCGACCGGGGCAACCGGTCGTACCGCGAGCTCGCCGCGCGTGCGGCGAAATCCCGGACCGGGATCCGGCTTCCGGTGTCCACCCAGAGCGACGTGTTCCGCGGGGACCGCCTTCCGAAACTGGACAGTCTGATGGGCCTGGTCCGGATCCTGCACTCCTACGACGAGTTCGGCCAGGAGCGGGCCGCCGTGCCGCCCCACAACTCCCCCGAGCTGGAGCCCTGGCGCCGCCGCTGGCGCGACCTGGCCGCCCTGGGGCCGGTCCGGCGCTCCCGGGTGCACGAACCTGTCGCGAAGGAGCACGTCCCCGTCCCCGTACCCGTACCCGGCTTCACCCTGGCCCACGTGCTCGCCCTGCGCGCGGACAACAACTGGTGCGTGGCCTTCTCTCCCGACGGCCGGCTCCTCGCCGTGGCGGGGCAGGACCACACCGACCCAGTGGTTCAACTGTGGGATCCCGTCCGGGGGGTTGCCGTAGGCGAGCTCCTGAACAGGCCCCTCGCCTTTTCGCTGGCGTTCTCCCCCAGCGGCCACCTCCTGGCCGTCGGGGATTGCGAGGGGGAGGTGACCCTGTGGGAAACCGCGACCCTCCAGCGGGCCGGACCACCCTTGCCCGGCCACCACGGCTCCGTCGACGTGGTCGTCTTCGCCGCGGACGGCCGGACATTGGTCACGGCCGATGACGAGATCGTCCACCGATGGGACACGGCGACGGGAGACCTTGTCGGACCACCTCTGTTCGGCGAGATCGAGGCGGCGTTCTGCCGCCCCGACGGCAGTGTCCTGGCCGCGCTCAGGACCACGCGGACGCTGCGCCTGTGGGACCTCGCGACGGGTGGGAGTGTTGGCGGTCCCCTCTTCGAGGACATCGACGGACCCGTCGAGGCCGCGTTCTCCCCCGACGGCGCCCTGCTGGCCACGACCTGCGGCGGAGAAACCCTGCTGTGGGACACGGCGACCGGCAGCCTCGCGCGCGGACTGCCCGAAGCGGCCGGGCGCGGGGCCACCATGGCCTTCTCCCTGGACGGCCGCCTGCTGGCCACCATGAGCGACCACGGCACCGTACGGCTGTGGGAGCCTTCGACCGGAGCCCCGCTGGGCCCGCCCCTGGCGGAGCACAAAGGTCCGTTCGACCGGCTGGCCATGTCCCCCGACGGCCGCATGCTCGCTCTCTGCGGCGAGGCCGACACTCTGGTCGTGTACCACGACGAGCCACACGCGGCGCCCTCGCCTTCTCGGCCGCTCGCGGTACGAGCCCTCGACACCGCCTTGCGCAAGCAGCAGGCCGTGGCCCTGCCTCCGCTGTCGAGCGTGAACGGAGTCGCTCTGCGCAGGCTGGCCTTCTCCCCGGACGGCAGCCGTCTCCTGGTCCGCGCCAATAACGGCCGGATCCTCACCTGGGATCCGGCGTCGGGTCTCATGCTGTCCGAGAGTCTGCCCGCGCCGGCCGGCATGCTCCCGTGGGGACTGGACTTCCCCGCCGATGGCCGGCCGGCCGAGCTGTGGGCCCCCGGCGGGCCGCCGGGCCGCCCCGTGTCCCTGGTGCAGCACCTCGCGTTCTGCGGCGCCACCCGTCAGATGGCGGTGATCGGTGCTGAGGGGCGGGTGTCCGTGCAGAGCACGGCTGACGGCCGCGGGACCGGATACGTCCCGGACGGCGTTTCGGACGCGCTCGCCCTCGCCGCCACTCCGGACGGGACCCTGGTGGCCGCCGCCATGGGCGAGCGGGTGGTGCTGTGGGACGCCTCTGCCCCGGGAGTGCCGCACCTCGAGCTGGCGGCCCACTTGAGCACCGTCGGCGCCATGGCCTTCGCCCCGGAGGGGCAGCTTCTGGCGACCGGCGACGCCCACGGAGGCGTCCTGCTGTGGGACGTACGCGCCCCCGCCGCCCCCGTCCACCCTCTCTCCGGGCACGTCGGCCCCGTGTACGACCTGGCGTTCTCCCCGCAGGGGCACCGGCTCGCCAGCGCCGGCGCGGACGGCACCGTGCGGCTCTGGGACACCACCACGGGCCGGCCCGCCACCAGCCTGCCTCTGACCGGCCACACCGGTGCCGTCCGGGGTGTGGCCTTCTCCTCCGACGCGAGCCTGCTGGCCTCCGCCGGGGGCGACGGCACCCTCCGCCGCTGGCTCCTGCCGGTCCCGCACGCACCGACGGCCCGGCCCCGGTGATGGCGGGCCGGGCCGTCGGCGGGGCGGGTGGATCAGGCCGTCGCCGTCAGGGTCGCCGAGCGGCGGGGGATGGCGAAGGCGTCCAGTTCGGCTCGGGTCAGGCCGGTGAGGGCGGTGACCTCGTCGGTGCCGACCGCGCCGCAGTCCAGGCCGCGGACCAGGTAGCCGGCCAGGGCCTTCGCGGTGGCGGGCTCGTCCATGACGTCGCCCTCGATCTTGGCGACGTACGCCTTCAGGCGCGCGGCCGCGGCCTCCAGGCCCTCGCGGTAGAAGGTGAAGACGGCCGCGTAGCGGGTCGGCAGGTGCGCCGGGTGCATGTCCCAGCCCTGGTAGTAGGCGCGGGCCAGGGCGCGGCGGGTGAGGCCGTAGTGCAGCTTCCAGCCCTCGTGGACCTTCGCGGTGGTGCCGATGGGCAGCACGTTCGTCGAGCCGTCGGAGACGCGTACGCCGGTGCCGGCGGCGGCGACCTGCATGATCGCCTTCGCGTGGTCGGCGGCGGGGTGGTCGCTGGCCTGGTACGCGGCGGAGACCCCGACGCAGGCGCTGTAGTCGAAGGTGCCGTAGTGCAGGCCGGTGGCGCGGCCCTTCGAGGCCTCGATCATGCGGGCCACGGTGGCGGTGCCGTCGGAGGCCAGGATGGACTGGCTGGTCTCGATCTGGATCTCGAAGCCGACGCGGCCCGGGCGCAGGCCACGGGTGGACTCGAAGGCCTCCAGCAGCTTGACGAAGGCGCTGACCTGCTCGGCGTAGGTGACCTTGGGCAGGGTGAGGACGAGGCCGTCGGGCAGACCGCCGTGCTCCAGCAGGCCGGAGAGGAAGATGTCGGTGGTGCGGATGCCCCGGTCGCGGACGTTGGACTCCATGCACTTCATGCGGATGCCCATGTACGGGGCGTTCGTGCCGTTCGAGAAGGCCTCCGAGACGAGGCGGGCGGCGCGGGCCGCGGCCTGGTCCTCCTCCTCGTCGGAGCGGACGCCGAAGCCGTCCTCGAAGTCGACGCGGAGGTCCTCGATGGGCTCGGTGGCGAGCTTGGCGCGGACGCGGTCGTAGACGGGTACGGCCAGCTCGTCGGAGATGCCGAGTACCTTGGCGAAGGTGGCGGCGTCCGGGGCGTGCTCGTCGAGGGCCGCGAGGGCCTGGTCGCCCCAGGAGCGGATGGTGTCGGCGGCGAACACGTCACCGGGGACGTAGACGGTGTGGATGGGCTGGCGGGTGCCGGGGTCGCCCGGGTAGTGACGCGCGAGTTCGGCGTCCACCGGCGCCAGGGAGGCGCTGATGCCCTCGCTGACCGCGCCTGCGAGGCTCGTCGCCACCTTCTCCTGCTGACCCATCGTGCACTCTCCTCTTTTCCGCTTCACGGAAGCTTAGATCCGCATAGCAGAATTTAGCCACGGGGTTCCGCTCAGTCAATGGTCCCTCCGCCGCGTGGGACAAACGACTCGGGGCCGTGCGGTGACAATCACCACACGGCCCCGGAGGCCAAGAGACGCGCAGGTCAGGACCGGCGCGGGGGTCAGCCCTTGCGCGCCTTGATCTCGCCCGTCAGCTGCGGGACGACCTCGAAGAGGTCGCCGACCACGCCGTAGTCGACCAGGTCGAAGATCGGGGCCTCGGCGTCCTTGTTGATGGCCACGATGGTCTTCGAGGTCTGCATGCCGGCCCGGTGCTGGATCGCGCCGGAGATGCCGGAGGCGATGTACAGCTGCGGGGAGACCGACTTGCCGGTCTGGCCGACCTGGTTGGAGTGCGGGTACCAGCCGGCGTCGACGGCGGCGCGCGAGGCGCCGACGGCGGCACCGAGGGAGTCCGCGAGCTCCTCGATGATCGCGAAGTTCTCGGCGCCGTTGACGCCGCGGCCGCCGGAGACCACGATCGCGGCCTCGGTCAGCTCCGGGCGGCCGGTCGACTCGCGCGGGGTGCGGGAGACGACCTTGGTGCCGGTGGCCAGGGCGCCGAAGGTGACGGCGAGCGCCTCGACGGCGCCGGCGGCCGGGGCGGCCTCGACCGGGGCCGAGTTCGGCTTCACGGTGATGACCGGGGTGCCCTTGGACACGCGGGACTTGGTGGTGAACGACGCGGCGAAGGCGGCCTGCGTCGCGACCGGACCCTCGTCACCGGCCTCCAGGTCGATGGCGTCGGTGATGATGCCGGAGCCGATGCGCACGGCGAGGCGCGCGGCGATCTCCTTGCCCTCGGCGGAGGACGGGACGAGCACGGCGGCCGGGGAAACGGCCTTGTACGCGGCCTCCAGCGCGTCCACCTTCGGGACGACGAGGTACTCGGTGAACTCGGGGGCGTCGGCGGTGAGGACCTTGACGGCACCGTGCTCGGCGAGCACCGCGGCGGTGGCCTCGGCACCGGCGCCCAAGGCGACGGCGACGGGCTCGCCGACGCGGCGGGCCAGCGTCAGCAGCTCGAGGGTGGGCTTGCGGACGGCACCGTCCACGTGGTCTACGTAGACGAGAACTTCAGCCATGGGACTGTCTCTCCTGCTGTTGCGAAGTGTCTGGGGGCTTGAGAGGGGTGGCCGAAGCTCTTAGATGAACTTCTGGCCGGCCAGGAACTCGGCCAGCTGCTTGCCGCCCTCGCCCTCGTCCTTGACGATCGTTCCGGCGGTGCGGGCCGGACGCTGGGCCGCGGAGTCGACCGCGGTGTAGGCGCCCTCGAGGCCGACCTCGTCGGACTCCAGGTCCAGGTCGGACAGGTCCCAGGACTCCACCGGCTTCTTCTTGGCGGCCATGATGCCCTTGAAGGACGGGTAGCGGGCCTCGCCCGACTGGTCCGTCACCGACACGACGGCCGGGAGGGAGGCCTCCAGCTGCTCGCTCGCGGAGTCGCCGTCGCGGCGGCCCGTGACGGTGCCGTCCTCAACCTTGACCTCGGAGAGCAGGGTGACCTGCGGGACGCCCAGGCGCTCGGCCAGGATCGCCGGGAGGACACCCATGGTGCCGTCGGTCGAGGCCATACCCGTGATGACCAGGTCGTAACCGGCCTTCTCGATCGCCTTCGCGAGGACCAGCGAGGTACCGATGACGTCGGTGCCGTGCAGGTCGTCGTCCTCGACGTGGATGGCCTTGTCGGCGCCCATCGACAGCGCCTTGCGCAGCGCGTCCTTGGCGTCCTCGGGGCCCACCGTCAGAACGGTGATCTCGGCGTCGTCCGCCTCGTCGGCGATCTGCAGCGCCTGCTCGACGGCGTACTCGTCGAGCTCCGACAGCAGACCGTCGACGTCGTCGCGGTCGACGGTCAGGTCATCGGCGAAGTGCCGGTCACCGGTGGCGTCGGGCACGTACTTCACACAGACAACGATCCTCAGGCTCACGCCGGCTCTCCTACCGCATCGTCTTTTTCTGATACCGCCTTGTGCAGGCAGCATAGGCGCCTCGTCGGGCGGATCCCGGTCGGGGCGGCCCGCGCTCCGAAGGGAATGTTACTCGTCAGTACACAGTGGGTCTTCCCCGGTTGCAAGGCCGCCGAACTGTGATCTGTCCAACGCCGCCCGAACCCGTCCCAGCAGGGACGATTCAGTCCCGCAACGCGTTGAAGCGCCCTTGGTGGTACAGCAGGGGGCGCCCCTCCCCCGCCGGGTCCCCCGCCACCACCTCCGCGATGACCACCCGGTGCTCCCCCGCGGGCACCCGCGCGACCACCTTGCACGCCGTCCACGCCAGGACCCCGCCGAGCAGCGGCACTCCGTGCGGGCCCGGGGCCCACTCGGTGCCGGGCCCGAAGCGGTCGGCGCCGCTGCGCGCGAAGAGGCCGGCCAGCTCCCGCTGGTGTTCGCCGAGTATGTGGACGCCGAGGTACGCGCTGTCGCGCACGGCGGGCCAGCTGGAGGCGCCGGTTCCGATGGTGAACGAGAGCAGCGGCGGGTCCGCGGAGACCGAGTTGAGCGAGGTCGCGGTGAAACCTGCGGGCCGGCCCCCGCTCTCCGCGGTGATCACCGCGACGCCCGCCGCGTGCCGCCTGAAGACCGAGCGGAGCAGCTCGGGAGAGCCGGGCAGGGGGGCGCCGGCCGCCTGTCCGCCCTCGGCGGAACGACCGGCGTCGAAGGGGTCGAAGGAGCCGAGGGATGCGGGCGGGGCCGTCGGGGCCGTCATGGGAATGCTTCCTTCTGCCGCGGGGGCGCGGGCGCGTGAGAGGGGATCGGGGGCCGGGGGCCGGAGGGGCCTTCAGCGATCCCGACAGCGCGCGCTCGCATGGCGGACGAGGTCCACGTGGAGCCGCCCGTAAAGCAGGAGTTCATACCGCATGCCGCCAGCGTGGCGATCTCACGCGTACACAGTCAAGCCGCAGCGGTCAGATGTCAGGCGCGTCACGCTGCGTGCGGGCGCGCGTACCGGCGCCCCGGTCACACCGCGGCCCCCAGGGCGGCGATCACGTCCGCCTTGCGCGGCATCCCGGCCGCGCGGCGGACGATGCGCCCGGCGGCGTCCAGGACGAGGACGGTGGGGGTCTTCTCGATGCCGAGGGCGCGCACGAGTTCGAGGTTGCGCTCGGCGTCGATTTCGATGTGCGCGACGCCGTCCACCATTTCGGCGACTTCGGCGAGGATCCTCCGGGTGGCCCGGCAGGGCTGGCAGAAGGCGCTGGAGAACTGGACCAGGCTGGCGCGCTCCCCCGGTGGCCTGCCCAGCTCGGCCGCACCGAGGGGACGCTGACCGCCCGGCCGCCGCGCTTCGTCTCCGTGCACCCGCACACCCGCTCCCGTCCGCTCCGTCCCGCGTCTACGTACCCTGGTGCGAGCATCCGTCCGGCGCGCGGCATTCCCCGCGTGACGAGAATCTCTCCCGGCGGGGTCGTCTGGGCTGGCCAGCGGGCCGCGTTTGGGGCACGATCCCCATGGCCGCGTACCTACGCTGCCGTAACTTCCGGCCGGGAGCACCTCCCCAGGCAGAAAGCGGGGTCTCCCCCAGCATGGCTGAGCTCGTATACCCCCCGGTGATCGGTGCCGCGCACACCCTCTTCCGTGCGCTGGACATCCGGATCGACATGAAGGGCACCGAGAACATCCCGCGCAAGGGCGGGGCGGTCCTGGTGTCGAACCACATCGGCTACCTCGACTTCATCTTCGCCGGCCTGACCGCGCGGCCGCAGAAGCGTCTGGTCCGCTTCATGGCCAAGGAGTCGGTGTTCCGGCACAAGGTCTCGGGCCCGCTGATGCGCGCGATGAAGCACATCCCGGTGGACCGCGAGCAGGGTGAGACCGCGTACCAGCACGCGCTGGACTCGCTGCGCTCGGGAGAGATCATCGGGGTGTTCCCGGAGGCGACGATCTCCCAGTCGTTCACCCTCAAGAGCTTCAAGTCGGGTGCGGCGCGCATGGCCCAGGAGGCGGGCGTCCCGCTGATCCCGGTGGCCCTGTGGGGCACGCAGCGGCTGTGGACCAAGGGCCGCGCGAAGAACCTCAAGCGCAGCCACATCCCGGTGACGATGCGCGTCGGCGAGCCCATCGAGGCCCCGGCGGACCAGTACGCGGGCGCCATCACCCGCCGCCTGCGCGAGCGCGTGCAGGAGCTGCTGGACGCGGCGCAGAGCGCCTACCCGGGCAAGCCGCAGGGTGCCGAGGACTCGTGGTGGCTCCCGGCGCACCTCGGCGGTACCGCCCCGACGGCCGCGCAGGTCAAGGAGCGCGAAGGGAACTGACCCCGTCCCGGGCCCCGGGCCCTTTCCGGCCGTACCGCGTCCGGCCGGCGTAACGTCCTGTCCGTTTGACGAGGTCACCCGGCGCGGAGGGGGTTCGCTGATGGGCGGGTTCGGGCGGTATCTGGCGGCGGCACTGGCCGCGCGCTTCGCGTCCGAGGGGATGGGCATGGCGGTGGTGCTGCTGGCGCTGGAGCGCACCGGCAGTGCCGCGCACGGGGCGTTCGTGCTGACCGCCTGGCTGGCGCCGCACGTGCTGGCCGCGCCGCTGGCGGGGACCGCCGCGGCCCGGACCCGGCGGCCACGGCTGTTCTACGCGGGCGCGCTGGCGGGGTTCACGGTCGCGGTGGCGGCGCTGGCGGCCCTGCTGGGGCGGGCTCCGGTGCCGGTGGTGCTCGTGGTGGCGGTGCTCGGCGGGGCCTGTGGGCCGGTGGTGACCGGCGGGCTCTCCAGCCTGGTCGCGGGGCTGCTGCCGGCGGGCCCGGCGCGGGACCGGGCGTACGGCTGGGACGCCTCCACCTACAACGCGGCGGCGGTGACGGCCCCGGCGGCGGTCAGCGTGGTCGGGGCGCTGGCGTCGGCCGGGCCGGCGATGGCGGTGCTGGCGGTCTCCGGGGCGCTGGCGGCTGTGCTGGCCGCCTCCCTGCCGTACGAGGACCCGGGCGCGGCCGTCTCTCCGGGCGGGCCCCGTGCCGGGGCGGGGGCGGGGCTGGCGGCCCTGTGGCGGGTCCGGGAGCTGAGGGCGATCACCTCGGCGACGACCCTGGCCTTCGTCGGCATCGGGGCCCTGACCACCAGCGCGGTGCTGCTGGCGGCCGGGCTCGGCAGCCCGGGCGCCGGCGGGGTGCTGATGACGGCGTTCGCGGTGGGTGCGCTGGCGGGCTCGCTGACGCTGGGCCGGACGACCGGTGTGCCGCCGGGCCGGCTGGCCCGCTGGGGCCTGGCGGGGACCGGGGCGGCCCTGGCGGTGGCCGCGTTCACGCCGTCCGTGGCGGTGACGGCGGTGGCGTTCGGGGTGGCCGGCTTCTGCGACGGGCCGCTGCTGACGGCCACGCTGCGGATCCGCTCGGAGCACGCGCCCGCGGCGGTGCGGCCGCAGGTGTTCACGCTGGGGGCGGGGCTGAAGATGACGGCGGCTTCGACGGGCGCCGCCCTGGTGGGGCTCGTCGCCGCCGCGCCGCCGTGGACGCTGCTGCTCGGGATCGCCGTACTGCAGCTGGTGGCTGCCGCGCTGCACGCGCTGGTGGCGGGCCGGGGACCCGTACCCGCCCCGGGGGTCACAGGGCCGTCGGCAGGTTCCGCCACAGCTGCGCCAGGTCGGCGGACTCCTGGAGGACCTTGAGCGTCGCGGGGTGCGGGGCGGCGTACAGCTCGGGGTGGTCGATCTCGCCGAGCTCGGGCCGCACGGGGAAGGCGAGCCGCTCCCGGTCGAGGCTGAACCGGGCGTCGACGCCGGGCTTGTTGCCGCGCGGGTCGACGCGGGCCCAGGTCTCGGAGCCGGGCAGTCTGACGGCGACGAGCCCGTGGACGACGGGGCCGGATCCGTCCTCCACGCCGAGGAGCTGGTAGCACAGGGCGGCCGGGATGCCCTGGGCGCGCAGCAGGGCGGCGAGGGCGTGGGCCTTGGCGTAGCAGATGCCGTTGCGGGTGGCGAGTACGTCGGAGGCGCGCCAGGAGACGCGCGTGTCCCCGGAGTCCGCCGAGTGCGGGATGGTGTCCCGGACGAATTCGAAGGCCGCCTTGGCGTATGAATATGCGTCACCGGTGGCGGTCCAGAGGGCGTCGGCGGTGTCCTGGACCAGGGGGTGCCAGTGGTCTATGGCCTCGTCGGAGGCCAAATAGGCGTGGATGTCCGGGTTCTGTTGGATCAGCTGCATGGGCGGGAGCATAGGCATGCCCCTGACCGTAGATCAATAGATTTACAGTCAGGGACATACCTATTCACTTCTCCGGTCCGTGCCCGGCGGAGCGGGCCCCTAGCGGGCCAGCTCCTCCTTGAGGGCCTGGAGGAAGCCGTCCACGTCCTCTTCCTGGGTGTCGTAGCCGCACATCCAGCGGACGTGACCGGCGGCCTCGTCCCAGAAGTAGAAGCGGTACCGCTGCTGGAGCCGGCGCGACACCTCGTGCGGCAGCTTCGCGAAGACGGCGTTGGCCTGGACCGGGTAGAGGATCTCCACCCCGTCGGTCTCGCGGACGCCCGCCGCGAGCCGCTGCGCCATCGCGTTGGCCTGGCGGGCGTTGCGCAGCCACAGGTCCTTCGCGAGCAGGGCCTCCAGCTGCACCGAGACGAAGCGCATCTTGGAGGCGAGCTGCATCGACATCTTGCGGATGTGCTTCATCTGCCGGACGGCGTCCGGGTTCACCACGACCACGGCCTCGCCGAACATCATGCCGTTCTTGGTGCCGCCGTACGAGAGCACGTCCACGCCCACCGCGTTGGTGAAGGTGCGCATCGGCACGTCGAGCGAGGCCGCGGCGTTGGCTATCCGGGCACCGTCGAGGTGCACCTTCATGCCGAGGCCGTGGGCGTGCTCGCAGATGGCCCTGATCTCGTCCGGGGTGTAGACCGTGCCGAGCTCGGTGTTCTGGGTGATCGAGACGACCTGGGGCATCGCCCGGTGCTCGTCGTCGAAGCCCCAGGCCTCCTGGTCGATCAGCTCGGGGGTGAGCTTGCCGTCCGGGGTGTCCACGGCGAGCAGCTTGATGCCCGCCATCCGCTCCGGGGCGCCGCCCTCGTCCACGTTGATGTGGGCGGTCTTGGCGCAGATCACGGCGCCCCAGCGGTCCGTCATCGCCTGGAGGGCGGTGACGTTCGCACCGGTGCCGTTGAAGACCGGGAAGGCCTCCGCGTACGGACCGAAGTGGCTGCGGATGACCCTCTGCAGGTGTTCGGTGTACTCGTCCTCGCCGTAGGCGACCTGGTGACCGCCGTTGGCGAGCGCGATGGCCTCCAGGATCTCCGGATGCACCCCCGCGTAGTTGTCGCTCGCGAAACCGCGGACCGCCGGATCGTGGTGGCGGCGGGCATCGGTCTTCACGGTTGTGGAGTGAGCCACAGACGCTGTCCGTTCACTTCGGGGGCGGGCCGCTCCCACACGTCGGCGATGGCCTCGGCCAGCTCCTTGACGTCGGTGAAGCCCGCGAACTTCGCATTGGGACGCTCGGCGCGCATCGCGTCGTGCACCAGTGCCTTGATCACCAGGATCGCAGCGGCGGCCTGCGGCCCCCCCTCGCCCCCCGCCTTGCGGAAGGAGTCCGCCATGGCCAGGGTCCAGGCCTCGGCGGCCGCCTTGCCAGCGTTGTACGCGGCGTTGTTGGCGACCGGCTTGTGCGCACCGGACTGGCTGATCAGCACGTAGCGTCCGCGGTCGCTGCGCAGCAGCGCGTCGTGGAAGGCGAGCGAGGTGTGCTGGACGGTGCGGATGAGGAGCTTCTCCAGGAAGCCCCAGTCGGCGAGGTCCACATCGGTGAAGGTCTTGCTGCCGCGCCAGCCGCCCACGAGGTGGACGACGCCGTCGACACGGCCGAACTCCTTCTCGGTGCGTTCGGCCCAGGCCTTGGTGGCCTCCAGGTCGAGCAGGTCGACGGTGTCGCCGGTGACGGTGGCGCCGCCGTGGGCGTAGCGGGCCGCGTCGACGGCCTCCGCCAGGCGTCCCGCGTCCGCGTCCGAGGCCACGACGGTGGCCCCCGCCTCGGCGAGGCGCATCAGCGCGGCGCGGCCGGCGGGGCCGCCGGCCCCGGCCACCGCCACCACCGCTCCGTGGAGCTTCCCGTTGCCGTTCATCCCTGCAGCCTCCTGTGCGCGGTCGCTCATGCGGCGGCCCGCTCGGCGTCGTCCGCGTTCGCCGGGGTGATGCCCTTGGTCGCGGCGATGACACCCTTGAGCTTCTTGGCGAGGGCCTCGTAGAACATGCTGAGGGGAAACTCGTCCGGAAGCACGTCGTCGACGAGCTTGCGCGGGGGCTGCGTCAGGTCCAGGGCGTCGGGGCCCTTGGCCCACTTGGAGCCCGGGTGCGGGGCCAGGTAGGTGGAGACGAGCTCGTACGCCTTGAACCAGTGGACCAGCTTCGGGCGGTCGATGCCCGCGCGGTAGAGGTCCTCGATCTCGGCGCACAGCTGGTTGGTGACCTGCGGGGCGCGCATCCAGTCGATCTTCAGCTTGTTGTCCGTCCAGCGCACGACGTCGTGCTTGTGGAGGTACGCGAAGAGCAGCTGGCCGCCGAGACCGTCGTAGTTGCGGTTGCGGTCGCCGGAGACGGGGAAGCGGAACATCCGGTCGAAGAGGACGGCGTACTGCACGTCACGGCCGTGCTCGTTGCCCTCGGACTCCAGCTTCACGGCCTCCTTGAAGGCGGTGAGGTCGCAGCGCAGCTCCTCCAGGCCGTACATCCAGAACGGCTGGCGCTGCTTGATCATGAAGGGGTCGAACGGCAGGTCGCCGTGGCTGTGGGTGCGGTCGTGGACCATGTCCCACAGGACGAAGGCCTTCTCGCAGCGCTCCTGGTCCTCGACCATGCGGGCGATGTCCTCGGGCAGCTCGATGCCGAGGATGTCGACGGCCGCCGCGGTGACCTTGCGGTAGCGGGCCGCCTCGCGGTCGCAGAAGATGCCGCCCCAGGTGAACCGCTCGGGGGCCTCGCGGACGGCGATGGTCTCGGGGAAGAGCACCGCCGAGTTGGTGTCGTAGCCCGGGGTGAAGTCCTCGAAGGTGATGCCGAGGAAGAGCGGGTTGTCGTACCGGGTGCGCTCCAGCTCGGAGAGCCAGTCGGGCCACACCATCTTCAGGACGACGGCCTCGAGGTTGCGGTCCGGGTTGCCGTTCTGCGTGTACATCGGGAAGACCACGAGGTGCTGCAGCCCGTCGGCGCGCTGGGACGCCGGGTGGAAGGCCAGCAGGGAGTCGAGGAAGTCCGGGACGCCGAAGCCCTCGGCGGCCCACTTGCGCAGGTCGGCGACGAGCGCGGCGTGGTAGGCGGTGGCGTGCGGCAGCAGCGGCGACAGCTCCTGCACCGCACTGGCGACCCGCTCCACGGCGGCCTCGACGTCGACGCGGGCGGGGGCGCCCTCGGCGTCGAAGTCGATCGATCCGTCCTGGGCCTGCCAGGGGCGGATCTCCTCCACGGCGGCCTTGAGCGCGGGCCACGCAGGGTGGTCTACCACCCGCGCGCCAGCGGTTATCACGGCACCGCCGGAGCCCGGCACAAGAGTTTCCGTCATGTCACTTCCTCCACAGGAGAACCTCGCGTTAAGACAGCGTATGCATGCGAGGCTCTTCCGCTCAAGAGGCAACTCGGGAAATTATCCTGTGCGACCCCCAGCTCCACCGGAAGTCTTCCGGTAACGCACGGTGGAATCCACCACTCCGCCTAGTAGTTGGAGTATCGGGCCGCCCTCCGGCGGGGCCGCGAAAAAATATGAGGAATCGGCGGGGCCCGGCGCTCAGGCCCGTGACGGCGGCGCGCTCCGCACGGAAGTGCGGGATGACCTTCTCCCCCCACTGCCGCAGCGTCTCCAGGCAGGCCTCCTGCGGCACCGTGCCCATCTGGACCAGGCACATCACCTCGTCCGCGCCCGCCGCGCGCAGCCGCTCGACGTACGCGATGGCCTCGTCCGCGCTCCCGTAGGCGTGGTCGGCGTTGAAGGTGGCCGTCGAGGCCGGCCGCCCGGGATGTCCTGCTCGTGCAGCCGGGCCACCACCTGTCCGGCGGCCCGGCGCATCTCGTCGTGGGGCAGAGCGCCGAGAAGTGGTCGTTGACGGCCGTGGACACGAACCGGCTGCCGTCGCGGCCCGCCACGGCGGCGTCGTACACCGCCCGCATCCCCGCTATCGACTCCGGACCGGCGAAACCCATCACCAGGGCCCCGATGCCCAGCTCGGCGGCCTGCACCAGGGTCTCGCCCCGGCCGCACGCCAGGACGAGCGACGGATGGGGGCGCCGCGCCGGGCGCGGCAGGATCGGGTGCGGGCCGATGTCCAGCAGCTCGCCGTGGTGCTCCAGCTCCTCCTCCCGCCAGGCCTTCCCGATGATCCGCAGCGCCTCCTCCACCTCGGCGGCGGTGCGGTCCCGGTCCACCCGCAGAGCGAGGTCTCCTGCTCCGTGCCCCCGCGCCCCGCACCCAGGTCGAGCCGCCCGCCGGACAGCAGGTCGAGCATCACGGCCCGTTCGGCCACGCGTACCGGGTGGTTGAAGTTGAAGGGCATGCACACGACGCCATGGCCGATGCGTATGGTGTTCGTCCTGGCCGCGACGAAACTCTGGAAGACCTCCGGTGCGCTCAAGTGAGCGAACCACTTCAGCGAGTGGTGCTCGACGGCCCAGATCCGGTCGGATCCCCTGCGTTCGGCGAGGACCGCCTGCTCGACGCAGTCACGGACGACCTGGTGTTCCCGTTCCACGGTGGGATCGGCCCGCTGAGCCTCGAAGATCACGGAGAATTTCACGATGCCTCCAGGAATGCGTCCCGTGCCCGGTCTTGCTTCGATTAAAAATATAACTAGTAGTCAGATCTCGAAGAAGCGAGACCTCCCGCCGACCGCCTGGGCGGTACTCGGTCTGCTGTCGTTCCCCGGCGAACGCACGGGGTACGAGCTGAAGAAGTGGGCGGACTCCTCCCTCCGCTTCTTCTACTGGTCGCCCGCCATCAGCCAGATCTACGCCGAACTGCGCCGCCTGGAGGACCTGGGGTACGCGGCTTCCGTGCGCTCGGGGCCCGAGGAGGCCCGCGCGAAGCGGCGCTACTGCATCACGGCGGCGGGCCGCGAGGCCCTCTCCGGCTGGGCCTCCGACACAGCGGACGCCGGGCCTCCGGTCCTCAAGCACGGGCTGCTGCTGCGCATCTGGCTGGGGCACCTGGCCGACCCCGAACGGCTGCGCGCGATGGTCGAGGACCACGTCGAGCGGACCCGGGGCGAGCTGGCCGCCGTGCGCGAGGCGATGGAGCACGCGGCGGACGTACCGGAATGGGCCTTCCCGGTCCTCGCGCTGCGCTGGAGCGAGCGGCAGCACCTGGCCGAGCTGGAGCTGGCCGGCGCCCTGCTCACGGACGTGCGCGAGGCCGGGATCCGGGCCGCCGGGGCCGGCCGGGACACCCCGTCGGGCGGCGCGCGGGCCCCGCGGACGGCCGCCCGTCAAGCCGGCGGGGACGCGCCCACGCAGGGGTGACGCGATACGGCGGCCCCGGCCCGCCGTGCGGCGCACGCCCCTGGCGGGAAGCGGCCGGAGGGCTTCCGCGGGACCCCGCACGACCGGTCCCATCCCGACCGGGGCGCACTAGCATGCGTCCTCACCGCGCGCGGCCGGTCGGGACACCGCGACCGCGCGGGGAGCCGCCCTCGACGGAAGCGAGAGAACCTTGACTTTCCTCACCATCGGTCACCGCGGGGTCATGGGTGTCGAGCCGGAGAACACCCTGCGGTCGTTCGTCCGCGCCGAACGCTGCGGGATGGACGTCATCGCGCTGGACGTCCGCCTCAGCAAGGACGGCGCCCTCGTGGTGCTGCACGACGCCGAGGTGGACCGCACCACGAACGGCGCGGGCGCCGTCGCCGACCTGACCCTGGCCGAGCTGCGCGAACTGGACGCCGGCCAGGGCGAGCGGGTGCCGGTCCTGGACGAGGTCCTGGAGGCCGTCCGGCTCCCGCTCCAGGTGTCGGTACAGGATCAGGCCGCCGCGACGGCGCTCGCGGAGCTCGTCGTGCGCCGGGACCTGGCCGCCCGGGTGGAGGTGGCCTCCGGTGACGGCGACGTGCTCGCGACGGTCGCCCGGCACGCCCCCGGCGTGCGGACCACCCTGCACCCGAGGCGGCCCGGGGCGGCCGCCGAGGACCTCGTGGACCTCGCCCTGGCGGCGGGCGCGCGCACCGTGGCCCTGGACATCCGCCGGCTCACCCTCGAAACGGTGGAGGCGGCGCACGCGGCGGGGCTCCGGGTGACGGGCTGGACGGTCAACACCCTGGACCAGCTGCGGCTGGCGCGGGCCCTGCAACTCGACGGCGCCGCCACCGACTTCCCGGAGATCCGCAGCACCGGCCGGTT
Source organism: Streptomyces sp. NPDC034043 (assembly GCF_055575675.1). NCBI lineage: Bacteria > Bacillati > Actinomycetota > Actinomycetes > Kitasatosporales > Streptomycetaceae > Streptomyces > Streptomyces sp. NPDC034043. The sequence goes on along the minus strand of NZ_JBVISF010000001.1, from coordinate 292,399 downwards.
CACCGCCTGAGCGGCCGCGGCCGGGCCCGTGGACCTCAGAGGGCCTTGACGAGCAGCTCGAAGGCCAGGTCGTCGCGGAGCGGGACGCCGAAGCGCTCGTCACCGTACGGGAAGGGGCTCAGCTCGCCCGTGCGCCGGTAGCCTCGGCGCACGTAGTAGGCGATGAGCTCCTCCCGTACGTTCACCACGGTCATCCGCATCTCCTTCGCGCCCCAGGCCTCGCGGGCCCGGCGCTCGGCCTCGGCCAGGACCTCCTTGCCGAGACCGGCGCCCTGGAGCCCGGGACGCACGGCGAACATGCCGAAGTAGGCGTGGTCCCCGCGGTGTTCGAGCTGGCAGCAGGCGACGAGCTCGCCCGCGCGCTCGACGACCAGCAGGATGCCGTGCGGGTCCGCGATGATCGCGCCGACGCCCTCGGGGTCGGTGCGCTGCCCGTCCAGGAAGTCCGCCTCCGTCGTCCAGCCGGCCCGGCTGGCGTCGCCCCGGTAGGCGGACTCGACGAGCGCCACCAGTTCCGGTACGTCCGCCTCCACGGCGCTGCGGAAACTCGTGGCGGCGGGCTGGGCGGTCGACATCGGGCGCTCCGTTCATCGCGGCGGCATATGACATGCCTGGTACGGCACGCAGAGCCTAACCCGGGCCGGCGTGAGGGCGGCGCGAGCAGGGAATCCCTTCTGCGACGCCGACGAACCGGGAGGTTCCGCCGTGCACGGATCCGCGATGCCGCTCACCCTCGCCTGGATGCTCGTGGCGCTGTGCGCCGCCACCGGCGGGTACTGCCTGCTGCGGGCGCGCAGAGCGGACCGGCGTACGCGCGGGGCGGCCGTGGGCGAGGTGGTGATGGGCTTCGGGATGGCGGCGATGGCCGTCCCCGCGGGCATCGGGCCGTGGGGTCCGCAGGTCCTGCTGGCGGTCTTCGGCGGGGCGACGGTGCACGCGTTGTGGCTGCTGCGCGGCGGGGTGCACCACGCGCACCACCTGGTCGGCTCGCTGGCGATGGCGTACATGGCACTCGCGATGGCCCTCGGGCAGGGGCACGGGCGGGCGGGGCTGCCTGCGGTGACGGGGGCGCTGCTCGTGTACTACGCCGGGTACGTGCTGCTCGGCGGGGCGCGGCTGCTGACGGCGGGCGGCGGGGCGCGGCCGGTGGCCGTGGCGGCGGACGGGGGCGGCGGCGGGACCGCGGGAGGGACCGGGGACCTGACGCGGGCCTGCCGACTGGCCATGGGGACGGGGATGTTGGCGATGCTGCTGGCCATGTGAGGCCCGTGGCCGGGGTGCCCGCGGGCGGGACGTGTCCTGCGTCACCAATGCCCCGAGCCCGTACCCGGAGGAGGTGCCGCGCTCATAGGCTGGCGGACATGATGGTCTCCGCCGCTCTCCTGATGCTCGGCGCACTGACCGCGGTGCTCGCGCCCCGCCTGCTGGCCCGGGCGCAGTGGCCCGAGCGTGAACCGGTGGTCGCGCTGTGGGTGTGGCAGTGCGTGGTGGCCGCGACCCTGCTGTGCCTGGGGCTGTCGATGCTGCTGAGCGCGGCCGCCGCCTGGCAGGCGGTACGGGGCCGGCTGTTCGCCGTGGCCCCGCACGGGGTCGTCGACGCGTACGCGCTGGGGACGGAGGGCGGCCCCTGGGCCACGGGCACGGCGCTGGCGCTGGCCGGCGGCGGGCTGTGGACCGGAGCGATGCTGGCGCGGGAGGTGCTGCGGGCTCGGTCGGGGCGGCGCGCCCGGGGGGCCGAACTCCTCGTGCGGGCCCCGCTGATGCCCGGGGAGGACCCGGCCGCCGCGCGGCTGGTGGTCCTGGAGGGCCCGCGTCCCGAAGCTTGGTGGCAGCCGGGGGCGGCGCCGCGGCTGGTGGTGACGACGGCGGCGCTGGGCCGGCTCAAGGGCAGCCAGCTCGACGCGGTGCTGGCGCACGAGCAGGGGCACGTGGCGGCCCGGCACGACTGGCTGCTGCACTGCTCGCGGGCGCTGGCGCAGGGGTTCCCGCAGGTGCCGGTCTTCGCGGCGTTCGAGGCGGAGATGCACCGGCTGGTCGAGCTGGCGGCCGACGACGTGGCCTCGCGGCGCTACGGGCGGCTGACGGTGGCCCTGGCCCTGGTCGGGCTGAACGAGGACCGGGGCGTCTTCGGTCCGTGCGGGCCCGAGGAGGCGCACGTCCCGCAGCGGGTGCGGCGTCTGCTGTCGGCCGCGCCGCGCCTGTCGCCGGCCCGCCGGCTGCGGCTGGCGGCGATGGCCACGCTGGTTCCGGCGGTTCCGCTGCTGGTGGCCTTCGGACCGGGGCTGAGCGCGCTGGCCTGAGAGGGCGGCCGTGTGCTGGCAGGATCGGGGCATGCGGAACACGTGGCTTTCGAGGGCCGGGGTGGGCTGCGCGCTGCTCGCGGCCGCGCTGACCCTCCTGGTGGTGGCGAGCTGGCCGCCCCTGATCTCGTACGACGACTGGGTCGCCCGGGGCCTGCACCCGTACGCGGTCGCCCATGACGGGGTCACGGGTGTCATGCGGGTCCTCTCCGACTGGGTCTGGGACCCGTGGACGATGCGCGCCCTGGCCGCCCTGGCCTGTCTGTGGCTCTGGCGGCGCGGGGACCGCTCGCGGGCGGTCCGGGTGGGCGGGGCGGCACTGGTGGCCTCGGGGGTGCAGCAGGGATTGAAGGCGCTGCTGGGGCGCGCCCGTCCGGTGTGGCCGGATCCGGTCGACTCGGCGTACTACGCGGCCTACCCGTCGGGGCACGCGATGACGGCCACGGTGGTGTGCGGACTGCTGCTGTGGCTGCTGCCGGCGAGGACCCCGCGCGCGGTGGTGGCTGGGGCCTGGGCGGTGGCCGTCGTTTCGGTGCTCGGGGTCGGCTTCACCCGGCTCTACCTGGGCGTGCACTGGTTCACGGACGTGCTGGCGGGCTGGCTGCTGGGGGTGGCCGTGGTGTCGCTGGCGGCGTTCCGGCATGCCTGCCCGGGGCGATCCCCCGCGTCGCCCCGAGCAGACGGTCCCGCGCGCTGAGTATATTGGCTCAGAGCCAGTCAACGCAGGAGTAAGCATGTCCCCGCGCAGCGCATCGGTCAATGAAGAATTGCGCAGACGTTCCCGGGAGCGGCTGTTGCAGGCGACGGTCGAACTGGTCGCCGAGCGCGGTTACGAGGCCACGAAGCTCGGCGACATCGCCGACCGGGCGGGTGCGGCGCGCGGCCTGGTCTCGTATTACTTCCCCGGCAAGCGCCAGCTGTTCCAGTCCGCCGTGCACCGGCTGATGCACCTGACCCTGGAAGCGGCCCTGGAGCGCGAGCCCCGCAGCGAGGACGGCCGGGAACGGCTGGCCCGGGCGATCGACGCGATCCTGGGGCTGGCCCGGGATCACCCCCGGCTGATGCGGACGCACATGGGGGGCATCCTCCAGGCGGAGGGGTTCATCCAGTGCCCGGAGCAGCAGCGCCTGGCGGAGCTGCTGCGGGACACCGTCGACCGGTACGGCTCGGCGGACGTGGACACGGACTACCCGCTGCTGCGGGCGCTGCTGATGGGAGCGGTGGTCGCGGTGCTGCTGCCGGGGGCGCCGATGCCGGCGGCCCGGCTGCGGGCGGAGCTGTTCCAGCGGTACGGGCTGGACTGGGAGCTGGGGGTCCCGCCGGACGGGGGGCCGCCCGGCGGAACGTTTCCCCGCTGAGCGGGGTGACGATCAGCGGTACTCGGGCTGGGTCTGTACGTTGAGCCGGTCCATCCGTACCCACTTGGCGCTCTCGGTGCGCCAGTCGTCGATCCTGAGCACGTCGAGGCCCTTGGCGATGTCGTTCGAGTAGATGTGGCCGTTGTAGTAGTACGCGGACCACGAGCCGCCGAGGCCCAGCTTGTCGGTGCTCAGCGGGCCGCGCTCGAAGTAGCCGATCTCCTTGGGGGCCGCGGAGTCGGTGAAGTCCCAGACGGAGACGCCGCCCTGGTACCAGGCCTGGACCATGATGTCGCGCCCGCCGCCGACCGGGATCAGCGAGCCGTTGTGGGCGACGCAGTTCTCGGTGGCGGCCTGGTGCCGCGGGATCTTGAAGTAGCTCTTGAAGACCAGCCGGCGCTGGTCGCCGCGGCCGGTGATGTCGTAGATCCCGTCGGCGCCGCGGTCGGGGCCGGTGGCCTCGTTGCAGGTGGCGCCGCCACCTCCGCCGAGCTCGTCGGTGAACACCACCTTGTCGGCCCGCTCGTTGAAGGTCGCCGAGTGCCAGAACGCGAAGTTGACGTTGTCCTGGACGCGGTCGATGACCCTCGGCCGCTCCGGCTCGCTGATGTCGAAGAGGATGCCGTCGCCCATGCAGGCGCCGGCGGCCAGGTCCTTGGACGGCAGCACGGTGATGTCGTGGCAGCCGGTGGTCTTGGAAACGCCGGGGTTGGTCGGCGCGCCCGGGTTGCCGCCGTCCGGGAAGAGCACCGGGAAGCCGACGACGGCGGCCTGGGTCGGGGCCTTCTTCGGGACCTTGATCACGGAGATGCCGTCGTGCGGCGGCTTGCAGTCCGGGAAGGCCTCGTTGGGCGAGTACGAGGAGACGTAGACGTAGACGTCGCGGCCGCCGGGCACCAGGGTGTGGGTGTGGGATCCGCAGGCGGTCTCGACGGACTTGACGTACTTGGGGTTCCGCTTGTCCTTGATGTCGAAGATCTTGATGCCCTCCCACGAGGACTTCTCCGTCGCGGGCTGCGAGACGCTGTTGCAGGAGTCGTCGCTGCGGGACGAGTCGGTGGAGAGGAAGAGCAGGTCGCCGGAGACCGAGATGTCGTTCTGGCCGCCCGGGCACAGGACCTGGGTGACGACCTTGGGCGACTTGGGGTTGGCGATGTCGTAGATGGTGAAGCCGTCGTAGCTGCCGGCGTAGGCGTAGTCGCCCTGGAACGCCAGGTCGGAGTTGATCCCGGCCGGGTTGGCGCTGGGGATGTTGGCGAGGTGTTTGACGTTGGCGCTGTGCACGATCTCGTCCTGGCCCGGGATCTCCCCGGGAGCGAGTTCGCGGCCTTGGGCGGGGCCGGCGTTCTGCCGGGCTCCGGGGCCCGGGGCGAGGTCGCCCGGGTCGGGGGTGGCGGCCGCCGGTCCGGCGGTGAGGAGGGTGGTGAGGAGTCCGGCGGCGGCCAGGGCCGCCCCCAGACTCCGGTGATGCACTCTGACGCTGTGGAGCAGGGTCACTGTGCCTCCCGTGGGGGCCCGTACGTTTCGCTCCTCATGGGAACGGAACCTGGACCCCGGCAGTATCGTGCTTTTCATGGACATGGCAAATGCATTAGTCGGCCGATTCCTGGGGGCGGCGCTGACCGCCGGCCTCCTCCTCACCGTCACCGGCTGCCAGGACGGCGACGCGGGCGCGCGGGCGGCGGGTGACGACGGGCCCGCGATCGTCGCCCCCGGCCGGCCGGGCGGCCCGGCCCGCACCCTCTCCCCCGAACAGGCCGCGAGGGAACGCCCCGACGACAGCCCCAACGCGGCCGACCACGCGTACGTGCGGCGCATGACCGAACACCACCGGCAGGCCCTCACGATGAGCGCCCTCGCCCCCGGCCGGGCCTCGGCGGAAGGGGTGAAACGGCTCGCGGAACGGATCGCGGCCGCACAGCGGCCCGAGATCGGGGCCATGGAGAAGTGGCTCTCCCGGTACCCGGCGCCCGGCGGCGGCACCGGCGAGCACGAACACGGCGCGATGCCCGGCATGGCGACGGAGCAGCAGCTGGCGGAGCTGACCGCCGCCAAGGGGGCCGACTTCGACCGGCTCTTCCTCAGGATGATGACCGCCCACCACGAGGGGGCCCTGAAGATGGCCGGCGAGGCGCTGGCCGGGGGCAACAACGTCGCCGTGGAGGAGATGGCGAACGAGGTCGTGGCCACCCAGAGCGCCGAGATCGAGCGGATGCGCGCCCTGGGCTGACGGGCCGGGGACCCGGTGGCATGCTGGGAGCACCTTGCGGGAGGAGTACCGCCGTGCTTCATGTCGCCGTCGTCGGTTCGGGCCCCAGCGGGGTCTACGCCGCCCAGACGCTGGTCCAGCAGCGGGAGGTGCCGGGCGTGCGCGTCGACGTACTGGACCGGCTGCCGGCCCCGTACGGCCTGGTGCGGTACGGCGTGGCCCCCGACCACGAGAAGATCAAGTCGCTGACCGGAAACCTCCGGTCGGTGCTGGAGGACGACCGCATCCGTTTCCTCGGCAACGTGGAGGTGGGCGGCGAGGGGCTGCCGACCGCGCGGCTGCTGGAGCTGTACCACGCGGTGGTGTACTGCGTGGGCGCCGCGCGCGACCGGATGCTCGGCATCCCCGGCGAGGAACTGGCCGGGGTGCACTCCGCGACGGCCTTCGTGTCCTGGTACAGCGGCCACCCCGACGCCGGCTCCTTCGACCTCGGCGGGGTCCGCTCGGCCGTGGTCGTCGGCGCCGGCAACGTCGCGGTGGACGTGACGCGGATGCTGGCCCGGGGCGTGCCCGAGCTGGAGCCCACCGACATGCCGCAGCCCGCGCTGGGCGCGCTCGCGGAGAGCGGGGTGCGGACGGTGACGATGGTGGCCCGGCGCGGGCCCTCGCAGGCCAAGTTCACCACCAAGGAGCTCCGCGAACTGGGCACGCTGCCCGGAGTCGGCACCCGGGTGGAGCCCGCCGAGCTGGCCCTCGACCCGGCGTACGCGGGCGGGGCCGCGGCGGCGCTGCCGGCGGTGGCCCGGCGCAACCTGGAGGTGCTCCGCGGCTGGGCCGGTGCCGGGCCGGACGGCGCGGACGCGGCCGTGGACGCGGCCCGGGAGATCCGGCTGCGCTTCTACCTGAGGCCGGTGAAGGTGCTGGGCGGGCCCGACGGCCGGGTCCGCGGGCTCCGCTTCGAGCGGACCGCCCCGGACGGCCGCGGCGGGGTGACCGGGACGGGCGCGTACGAGGACGTCGAGGCGCAACTGGTGCTGCGCTCGGTGGGGTACCTGGGGGTGCCGCTGCCGGGCCTGCCCTTCGACGCCGCCACCGGCACGGTGCCCCACGCGGCGGGCCGGGTGGTGCGCGGGGGCCGGGCCTCGGTGGGCGAGTACGTGGCGGGCTGGATCAAGCGCGGCCCGACCGGGGTGATCGGCACCAACCGGCCGTGCGCCAAGGAGACGGTGTCCTCGCTGCTCCAGGACGCGGGGGCGCTGGCCCGGCGGGAGCTGCCGGGAGACCCCCTGGACGCCCTGCGCGCGGCGGGCCTTCGCCCGGTGGAGTGGCCGGGCTGGCTGTCGATCGAGGCCGCGGAGGAGGCCCTGGGCCGTTCCCTGGGCCGCCGCTCGGTGAAGATCCCGGACTGGGCGGGTCTCCGCTCGGCGGCCGGCATCGGGTAGGGCCACCGGTCCCAGGAGCCGGTCACGGACGACCGGTCGCGGAACCGGTCGCGGAGGTCGGCGCTAGGACGCGCCCTCGGGCCGCGTCGGCTCGGCCGCGGCGGCCGTCAGGATGCTGTCCAGGAGGCCGGGGAAGCGGGACTGGAGGTCGTCGCGGCGCAGGCCGTTCATCTTCGCCGTCCCGCGGTAGGTCTGGCGTACGACGCCGCTCTCGCGCAGGACGCGGAAGTGGTGGGTGGTCGTGGACTTGGTGACCGGCAGGACGAAGTCGGAGCAGGCCAGTTCGGTGTCCGTGGAGGCGAGTTCCCGGACGATGGACAGCCGCATCGGGTCGGAGAGGGCGTGCAGGACGTCCTCCAGCCGGATCTCCCGCGGCTCGGGGTGGGCGAGGGCACGGGCCGTGTCGCGTTCCGTCATGTCCTGCTCCGCTCGTTCGGCTCGGCTGCGGGTCCCATCGTACGAGAAGTGTCGTAGCAAGGAGGGCGGCGCGGAGGGGAGGGGAGGGGCGGGTGCCCGCGTGCCCGCCCGCGCCGCACGCGGTGTCACCAGCTGCGGTGGTACTGGTCCGGCGTGGGGATCTCCGCGCCCAGCTCGGCGGCCGCGCGGCGGGCCCAGTACGGGTCGCGCAGCAGCTCGCGGCCGAGGAGGACGGCGTCCGCCTCGCCGTTGGCCAGGATCTTCTCGGCCTGCTCCGGCTCGGTGATCAGGCCGACGGCGGCGACGGGCAGGGTGGTCTCGGCCTTGACGCGGGCGGCGAAGGGCACCTGGTATCCGGGGCCCGCCGGGATCCTTACGTGCGGGGCGAGCCCGCCGGTGGAGACGTCGAGCAGGTCCACGCCGTGCTCCTGGAGCAGCCGGGCCAGCCGGACCGTCTCGTCGGCGGTCCAGCCGTCCTCCTCCAGCCAGTCGGTGGCGGAGATCCGGAAGAACAGCGGGAGTTCCTCGGGCCACACCTCCCGTACGGCGTCGACGACTTCGAGGGGGAAGCGGGTGCGGTTCTCGAACGAGCCGCCGTAGGAGTCGGTGCGCCTGTTGCTGTGCGGGGAGAGGAACTCCCCGATGAGGTAACCGTGGGCGCCGTGGATCTCGAGGACCTCGTAGCCGGCCGCGAGGGCGCGTCCGGCGGCGGCCGCGAACTGGCCGGTGATCTCGTTGATCCGCTCGGTCGTGAGCTCGTGCGGCACCGGGTGCCCCTCGTCGAACGGCACGGCGCTCGGGGCGACGGGCTGCCAGCCGTGGCCCTCGGGGCCGACGGGGCGGCCGCCCTTCCAGGTGCGGTCGGTGGACGCCTTGCGCCCGGCGTGGCCGATCTGGATGCCGGGGACGGATCCCTGGGACTTGACGAAGGCGGTGATCCTGCGGAGGGCCTCGACCTGGGTGTCGTTCCAGATGCCGAGGTCGTAGGGGCTGATGCGGCCCTCCGGCGCGACGGCGGTGGCCTCCTGGATGATCAGGCCGGTGCCGCCGGTGGCCCGGGCCGCGTAGTGCGCGAAGTGCCACTCCAGTGCCACGCCCGCGTTCGGGCCGAAGGCCTCGGCGCTGTACTGGCACATCGGTGCCATCCAGACGCGGTTCGGGATGGTGACCGAACGGAGGGTGTAGGGCTGGAACAGGGCGGCGAAGGCAGCGGGTGCAGCACTCATGGGAGCTCTCCAGATGTCACCGGACGTGCGCCGGAACCGGCGCCAAGTACGAGGAACACCGTACTACGAAATCTCTCGTAGTACGAGACCCCTCGTACGAAGAGGCTGGGGGGTCGAACTGGCCTTCGGCGGCCCGGCCTGCCGGACCACTGTCGGCGGGCGGGTGCAGACTGGCTGGGAAGCTGCCGTGAAGGACTACGACGTCCGGAGGTGTCGGCCATGACCGACGTGGTACTGCTCGCCGGGACCCGCAAGGGCCTCTTCATCGGCCGCCGCCGGGACGGCGGCCCCTGGGAGTTCGACGGTCCGCACTTCAACGCCCAGGCCGTCTCGGCGGTCGCCGTCGACACCCGGGGGCCGGCGCCCCGGCTGCTGGTCGGCGGGGACAGCACGCACTGGGGGCCGTCCGTCTTCAGCTCGGACGACCTGGGCACGACCTGGCACGAGCCCGCCGCGCCCGCCGTCAGGTTCCCGAAGGACACCGGCGCCTCCCTGGAGCGGGTCTGGCAGCTGCACCCGGCCGGTCCGGAGGCTCCGGACGTGGTCTACGCCGGGACCGAGCCCGCCGCGCTCTTCCGCTCGGCCGACCGCGGCGAGTCCTTCGAGCTGGTGCGGCCGCTGTGGGAGCACCCGACCCGCTCGGAGTGGGTGCCGGGCGGCGGCGGTGAGGGCCTGCACACGGTGATCACCTACCCGGCCGACCCGGCCGCCGTGACGGTGGCGGTGTCCACCGCCGGGGTGTTCCGCACCCGGGACGGCGGGGCGAGCTGGGAGCCGTCCAACCGCGGGGTCTCCGCGGTGTTCCTGCCGGATCCCGACCCGGAGTTCGGCCAGTGCGTCCACAAGATCGCCCAGGACGCCGGGGACCCCGGCCGGCTCTACCTCCAGAACCACTGGGGGGTCTACCGCAGCGACGACGCGGGAACCCGGTGGACCGACATCGGCGCCGGGCTGCCCTCAGACTTCGGCTTCGCGGTGGCCGCCCACCCGCACCGCCCGGACACCGCGTACGTCTTCCCGCTGAACGCCGACTCCGACCGGGTGCCGGCGGAGCACCGCTGCCGGGTCTTCCGCACCCAGGACGCGGGGGCGACCTGGGAACCGCTCTCGAAGGGGCTGCCGGCCGGCGACCACTACGGCACCGTCCTGCGCGACGCCCTGTGCACCGACGACGCCGACCCCGCGGGCATCTACTTCGGCAACCGCAACGGCGAGCTGTACGCCAGCCACGACGACGGCGACAGCTGGCAGCTGCTGGCCGAGCACCTGCCGGACGTGCTGTGCGTACGGGCCGCCGTACTGCGCTGAGCGGCGGCCGGCTGTCGGTGTGGGCCAGTAGAGTGATCACCCATGGCAGCACGACCGTTGAACGAGATCGTCGAGCCGGGCTGGGCCCGGGCTCTGGAGCCGGTGGCGGGGCAGATCGCCGCCATGGGCGACTTCCTGCGCGCCGAGATCGCGGCAGGCCGGACCTACGTCCCGTCGGGGGCGAACGTGCTGCGCGCGTTCCAGCAGCCCTTCGACGAGGTGAAGGTACTGATCGTCGGGCAGGACCCCTACCCGACCCCGGGACACGCCATGGGCCTGTCCTTCTCGGTCGCCCCCGAGGTGAGCCCGTGGCCGCCCAGCCTCGACAACATCTTCCGCGAGATGCACGCGGACATCGGGACGGGACGGCCGCTGAACGGCGACCTCACCCCGTGGACCCGACAGGGCGTGCTGCTGCTGAACCGTGCGCTCACCACCGCCCCCCGCAAGACCGGCGGCCATCGCGGCAAGGGCTGGGAGACGGTCACCGAGCAGGCGATCCGCGCCCTCGTCGCGCGCGGAAAGCCGCTGGTGTCCATCCTGTGGGGCCGCGACGCCCGCAACCTGCGCCCCCTGCTGGGGGACCTGCCGGCCGTGGAGTCCGTCCACCCCTCCCCCATGTCCGCCGCCAACGGCTTCTTCGGCTCCAGGCCGTTCAGCCGGACCAACGAGCTGCTGGCCGGCCTCGGCGCGCAGCCCGTCGACTGGCGCCTGCCGTCAGTCAGTTGAACCGTATATGATATTCAACGTACGACATTCAATGGATAAATACGGACAGATGCCACCCGAGTGGGCCCTGCCCGAACACGTCGTTCCGATAAGCCAGTAGCATGCGGCGCCATGAGCTCCCCCACTGGGCCCGCGAATGGCCTGCCCGTACGAATGCCGCGACCCCGCCAGACCGGACGGCACCGCCGGCCCGAGCCCGCGGTGGCGCCCGAGGGCGCGCCCGCGCTGGTGCTCGCCGTGCCCGGTGCCCCCTCGGCCGCCTCGCGGGGGCTCGCCGAAGAGGTCATCAGCATCGGTCGCTCCGAGCTGCCGGGCCTGGACGCCCGCATCGGCTTCCTCGAGGGTGAGGACGGCGAGGAGAGCGAGTTCCCCTCGCTGTCCGGCGTACTGAACGCCGTCGCCCAGGAGCGGACCGCCCGGGCGGAGTTCGCCCGGGCCGCCGGTCTCGAGGTGCCCGCGCCGACCGGCCCCGACGCCGTGGTCGTGCCCCTGCTGGCCGGTCCCGACGGAGGCCTGCTGCGCCGGGTGCGCCAGGCGCTGATGGACTCCTCGGCCGCCGCCGAACTTGCCGACGTACTCGGCCCGCACCCGCTGCTCGCCGAGGGCCTGCACGTACGCCTCTCGGAGGCCGGCCTGGCCCGCGCCGACCGGGCGCGCCTGTTCACGGTGGCCACCGCCGCCGACGGCATCATCCTGGCCACCACCGGCGGCGAGGAGGCCGTCCAGGCGGCCGGCATCACCGGCATGCTGCTGGCCGCCCGGCTCGCGGTGCCCGTGATCGCCGCCGCGCTGGACCAGGAGGGCTCGGTGGCGGCGGTCGCCGCCGAGCTGCGCGGTTCCGGTTCGGTCCAGCTGGCACTGGCCCCGTACCTGATCGGCCCGGAAGCGGCCGAGGGCCTGCTGGACACGGCCTGCAAGGAGGCCGACTGCTCCACCGCCGAAGTCCTCGGGGCCTACCCGGCACTCGGCAAGCTGGCCGTCGCGCAGTACAGCGCCGCCCTGGGGCTCCAGCTGGGCGCCGCGGCACAGTAGGCCCGCAGGCGTGACGAGGGCCCGCCCGGAATCCGTTCCGGGCGGGCCCTCTCCGTGCGTCCGGACGGCTTCGCCCGGGCAGACGGCTCGTCCGGGCAAAGGCTTCGTTCAGGCGAAGACCACGCAGGCGGCCGCGGGGACGGCCACCGAACCGGCCCGGCGGGGGTGCCCGGTGAGCGCGTCCACCTCGAACCAGGTGACGTCACCGGACCACTCGTTGGCCACGTAGAGGCGGCGCCCCGAGGGGTCGGCGACGAGATCGCGCGGCCAGCTGCCACCGCATCCCGTCACATCGGTGGCCTGCGGCTTCTCCGGCCCGTCGGCGAGCGAGAACGTGGCGAGGGTGTCGGTGCCGCGGACGGCGGCCCATACGAAGCGCCCGTCCGCCGAGACGGCGACCACCGAGGGGTAGGCCCGCGGAGCGTCCGGGGCGCCCTCCGGAAGGAGCGGAACCTCCGAGACCGGTTCCAGCTCCCCGGCGGCCGCGTTCCAGCGGCAGACGGTCATCTGCGGCTCCAGCTCGTGCAAGACGTACGCCACCTCCCCGTCGGGGTGGAAAGCGAGGTGGCGGGGCCCCGATCCGGCCCGGAGCACGCTCTCGGCGTGCAGGCGCAGCTCCCCGGAGTCGGGGTCCAGGGCGCAGACCCGGACGGAGTCCGTCCCCAGGTCCACGCTCAGCACCCAGCGGCCGCTCGGGTCGGGCCGGACCTGGTGGGCGTGCGGGCCCTGCTGCCGCTCGGGGTCCGGGCCGCCGCCCCGGTGCGCGAGGACGGCCGCGGGGCCGGCGGGGGCGCCGTCGGCGTCGAGCGGCAGGGTACTGACGCTGCCGGAGGTGTAGTTGGCGGTCAGCAGCCTGCGGCCGGCCGTGCTGAGGTGGGTGGGTCCGGCTGCCCCGACCGGCACGGGGGCCCCGAGCGCTTCGAGGCCTCCGGGTCCGGTGCGGAAGGCGATCACGGCGCCCCGGTCGGCCTCGCTGACCGCGTAGAGGACGCGATGGTCCGGGCCGAGCGCGAGGCACGAGGGGTTGTCGGGGGTGGGGGTCACGGCGACCGGTGTCAGCGCCCCGGTGGCGGGGTCGACGGCCGCGGTGGTGATGCCGCGGCCGCCGCCGGAGGTGAAGGAGCCGATGTAGGCGAGATCGCGGGTGCTGTGCGCGGCCCCTCGCGCACCGGTCCCGCCGGGTGCGCCGTCCGCGCCGTTCACGTCGTCCACAGGTCGCCCTTCCGCCGTTCCGCGCCGTCGGGGCGACCGTAACAGAAGGTCTAGACCAAGTCCCGTCCCTCGGCCCGTTCCCGCGCGCCGTCGTGGTGTACGTACCCCGTGGAGCTGGGGCTGTCATCGTACGTGCGGTGGAAGACCGGCGTGGCGGAACCGGAGATCGGCGGAACGATCCAGGACCAGTCCGCGCCCACCTCGCGGCCCCTGCGCTCCTCCCGCTCCAGGTGGGTGAGGAAGCGCCGGGACTCGGTGTGGTGGTCCGCGATGGTGACCCCGGCCCGGTCGAAGGAGTCCAGCACCGCCCGGTTGAGCTCGACCAGCGCCCGGTCCTTCCACAGCGAACGGTCGCTGGAGGTGTCCAGGCCCAGTCTTCGGGCGACGGCGGGGAGGAGGTTGTAGCGGTCGGTATCGGCGAGGTTGCGGGCGCCGATCTCGGTGCCCATGTACCAGCCGTTGAAGGGGGCGGCGGGGTAGTGGATGCCGCCGATCTCCAGGCACATGTTGGATATGGCGGGCACGGCGTGCCAGCGCAGACCCCAGTCGCTCCAGTCGTCGCCCTCGTCGGGGTGCCGGATGGGCACCTCCAGTACGGCGTCGGCGGGGGTGTCGAACCAGCGGGGCTTGTCGTCGACGCCCTGCACGACCAGCGGGAGGAGGTCGAAGGGGGTGCCGGCGCCGCCCCGCCAGCCGAGTCCGAGGAGGGCCTCGGTGAGCGGTGCGTTGCGGGCGTCGCCCACCGTTATGGAGTGGTGGTCCCCGTAACCGGCGTAGCGCACCAGTTGCTCGCTCCAGATCAGCGGGCCGGGGCGGTCCGGGGTGTCGGGGGCGAAGACGGTGATGGTGGGCCGGACCCTGCCGCCGTTGGTCGCCTCGCGCAGGTGCTCGAAGCATTCGGCGGCGATGTCCTCGGCGGCGGTCAGCCCGCGCCGGTCGCGGACCCGCAGGGAGTTCCAGTAGAGCCGGCCGATGCAGCGGTTGCTGTTGCGCCAAGCCACGCGGGCGCCGTGGACCAGCTCCTGCGGGGTGTGCCGGTAGGTGCCGGTCTCCGCGAGCTCGGCCCGCACGGTGGCGAGGCGGGCACGCGGATCACCGGCCTGCGGATTCTCCCGGTGGAAGAGCCGGATGAACTCCTCGGCTTCCTCCCACACCTGAGCGGCGCTCGAGTGCTTCTGCAGAATTTCCATCCCGGGCCGTTACCCCCTGTCCGACCAGATCCATCCTGTACGTGCCGGATGAATGTGCAATGAACACTCACCCGTTGTACACGGGGCAGGTCAGCCCGGTGCCGCTGGAGCCTCCGGAACACTCGTCCGAGTGGTCTCACCCGATCAGCCTGCGGCAAGGGGTCCTACGGGCGTATCCTCCGCGGCATTCCGGCAAGGTGAGGACCGAGGGGCCGGGGGCGGGGTCAGCCGCAGGGGCGGCTCATGAAGAGGGCCTGCTCGCCCGCCGCCGGCGTGCCCTCGTAGAGGGCGGTGTCCAGGCCGCAGAGCGCGAACCCCATGCGCCGGTAGGCGTGCACGGCGGGGGCGTTGACCGAGCTGACCTCCAGCCACAGGTGCGCGGCGCCCCGTTCGCGCGCGAAGCCGGCCGCTAGCTCCATCAGGGCCCGTCCGACGCCGCGTCCCCGGTGGGCGGGGGCGACCTCGATGTCGTCGACGGTCAGGCGCCGGTTCCAGGGGGCGTAGGTGACGGTCGCGAAACCGCAGACCGATCCGGCGTCGACGGCGACGAAGGTGCGGGAGTGCTCCTCGCGGCCGTCGCCCGCGTCCCCGTCGTCGTGGTCGTCCTCGTCGGCTTCGTCGTCCTGATCGGGCGGGAAGACCTTGCGCAGCGGCGGGTCCACCGCGACCTCGCGCAGGGCGAAACCGAAGCCGTCCTCGGGCCGGATCACCTCGAACACGGTGGACGTGACGAAGGAACCGTCGAGGGCTTCGATCGCCTCCCGGTCCTCGGGGCGGGCGGTGCGGTACTCGAACGCCGGGGCCTGTGGGTTCGTCATGGACCTGACCGTACCGCCCGCGCGGGGCGGGCGGTTGAGGCGGTTCGGGCGGTTCAGGCGGTAATGGCCAGCGGGGACCGGGGGTCGGTGCGCAGGGGGGTGGCCAGGGCGACGAGGGCCTGCTCCAGCCCGTGCAGGTGGGCCAGGGCCGGTTCGGCGCCCGCGTCCCGGGCGGGGGCCCCCGGCGCGGCGGGTGCCGGGGCTCCCCCGGGTGCGGTGAGCGCCTCGACGGCGGTCTCCACCCGCCAGCAGGCGGCGGCGAGCCGGGCGTCGTGGGAGGCCTGCGGGTCCGCGGCGACGGCCGCCAGCCCGCGCACCTCCCGGGCGCAGTCGTCGAGCAGCGCCATGACCTGCCGGGCCCGGGCCTTGCGGGCGCGCAGCGGGCTCAGCGGGTGGACGAGCGGCGCGAGGGCGATCCGGGCGCGGCCCAGCAGGAGTTCCAGCTCGGCGGCGTGCGGGGCGGGGTCGGCCCCGGGGTCTCCGGCGAGGCGGTCGAGGGAGGCGGCGGTGGCGGCGCGTACGCAGTGCAGGGCCCGCTGGATCCAGGCCTCGTTGGCGCCGTGCGTGGTGACGGGGAGGATCAGCACCACGGCGAGGGCGGCGCCGAGCGCGCCGACGGCGGTCTCCTCGAGGCGCAGGAGCAGCAGCCCGGGGTGCAGTACGCCGAGGAGCCCGTAGAGCAGCCCGGCCATGACGGTGACGAAGAACATCATCCAGGAGTAGGAGGGGGCCGCCGTGTAGAAGATGCCGAAGACGCAGACGGCGACGAGGGCGGCGGTGGGCGCGGGCGCGCCGTGCAGCGGTACGGCGATGAGCAGGCCCGCGGCGATGCCGACGACGGTGCCGAGGACCCGGCGGAAGCCGCGGACCAGGGTCTCGCCGCGCGAGGCGGTGTTGACGAAGATCCACCAGGCGGTGCCCACGGCCCAGTACCAGCGGTCCTCGGACAGCACCTGGCCGACGGCGAGGGCGAAGGCGCAGGCGGCGGTCGCCTGGAAGGCCTGGCGGGTGGTGGGCCGGGCCAGGCCGGTGCCGGGCAGCGGCGGCGGGGCGGCTGCGGGGGGCGTGCGGCGCTCGATGGGCCACAGCACGAACCGAACGGCCCCGGCCGAGAGCAGCGCCAGGGCCACGGCGGCGAACAGCTCGGGCAGCTGGGCGGGGCGGGCGTGCAGGAACTGGGTGACGAAGAACATCATGAAGCCGAAGATGCCGAGGGCGTGGCCGCGCGGGCCCCAGCGGCGTGCGTAGACCCCGGCGAAGACGACGGCGAGGAAGGCGGCGTCGCGGACGGGCGGCATCCCGTGCAGTCCGGTGGCCAGCGCCAGGACGGGGAAGCCGGTGGCGGGCAGCAGGGCGGTGGTCACCCGCTGGGCGCGGACGTCCGCGTCGAGGACGGTGAACAGCGCGAGCAGCGCCGCGAGGCCGCCGGTGATGGAAGCGGTCAGCGACAGCCCCGACAGTTCGGCCACGGCGACGGCGAGCGCCGTGCCGATCACGGCGCGCAGCGAGTTCCGCAGTCTGGTGCGCCCCGGATCCGGAGCAACGAACATCCTCTTCATGGCGGTGTGCCGCCCCCCTCGGAGTCACGCGCGCCGGCCCGGCGTCCGCCCGGGGGTGGTGGGCGGCGTACGGGCACGGCGAAGGCACCGCGCTCCGGACCGGCGTCGTTGCCGTCCGGCGCTGCGCGGCGCCGAAAGTACATGGATATGACACAGATAAGCATCCGGAGGGGCAATGGCTCAAGCGACGTTCGTCACGCTGGGCCGTTGGCACAGCCGGGAGGGGGCAATTCCGGCCAGTGGGAGACCAACGGACCCGCCCGGGAGGCAGGGGCCGGGCCGCTGTGCGGAGGGCGGGCGGGGCGCCCACGACGGAGGGGTGCGAGGCGATGCGGCGGACGTTCTGGTCGCGGGTTCGCCCGGCTGTACGGGGTGCGGGAGCCGACGGCCTTCGTGGTGCGGCCGGACGGCTACCTGGGGCCCGGCTCTGCCCGCCGACGGCCGGGGGACCGGCCGGATACCTGGCGGGCGTGTTCGACGGCTGACGGCGGGCCCGGGGCTCCGACGGGCGGGCTCAGGAGCCGGCCCCCTCCGTCGGCACGCACAGCACCGGAACGGGCGACAGGTGCAGGAGCTTGTGCGGGGTGGAGCCGAGCAGGGCGCCCCGGATCGGACTGTCGCCCCAGCTGCCCACGATGATGACCCGCGCGTGGTGGCGTTCGGCGGCGGCGAGCAGGGCCTGGGCCGGCTTGTCGTCCACCACCTCCACCGTGGAGGGCACGCCCGCCTCGTCGGCGGCCTCGACGGCCCGGGCGAGGGCGGCCCGCCCGGCCTGGAGTACGGCTTCGCGGTGCGCGCGGTACTCCTCCCCCGTGGGTCCGGGCGCGGCGGCCCCGTACACGAGGACCAGGGGTTCCCCGAAGGCGGTGGCCACCTCCAGCGCCACCCGCAGGGCACGCTCGGCGCCGGGGGACTCGTCGTACCCCAGGACCACGGACATCGGGCCTCCTCAGCTCTTCCCGCCGCGCACGAGGGCCGGGTCGACCACCCCGCGGCGCTCCTGCCAGAACCTGCCGTCCCGGATCCGCCGGACGCACATGAGGAGCACGCCGAGGGCCGCGATGCCGATGCCGATGACCAGCGGCGGGCCGAGACCGAACCAGGAGACCCCGCCGGCGGAGTTGCGGGGGTCGGACATGTCGATGACGGACTCCACCAGCAGCCAGGCCAGCAGGCCCGCGCCGACCAGCGGGCCCACGCCGATGAGGAAGAGGTTGTGCGCGTTCTCCAGCAGGTGGCGGCGGTAGTAGACGGCGCATGCCACCCCGGTGAGCGCGTAGTAGAAGGCGATCAGCAGGGAGAGCGCGGTCAGTGAGTCGAGGAGGGCGTTCTCGCTGATCTGGTTGACGACGAGGTACCAGGCGATGGCGATGCCGGCCACCCACCAGGTGCTCACCTCCGGGGTGTGGAAGCGGGGGTGGATGTGCGCGAGCCGCGACGGCAGGGCGTGCCGGCGGGCCATGGAGAGGGCGGTCCGGGAGGCCGGGATGATCGTCGTCTGGGTGGAGGCGAGGGCGGAGGTACAGACGGCGAGGAGCACCATCCAGTCCCAGCCGCCCATCACCTCGTGCGCGAGGACGGCGAAGACGGCCTCCTCCTCGGCGGCGTTCTCGGCCAGGAACCTCGTCCCGGAGTAGCCGACGATGGCGAAGCCCACGGACAGGTAGGTGACCAGCAGCACCACGGTGGACCAGATGCCGGCCCTGCCGGGCGCGGTGGCGGAGTCCTCGACCTCTTCGGTGAGGTTCACGGCGGACTCCCAGCCCCAGTAGATGAACACGCCGAGCAGCAGTCCGCCGGTGAGCGCGGCGCCGCCCGCGCCGAAGGGGTTGAGCCAGGCGAGGGAGGGTTCGATCCCGTCGAGGGTGCTGGTGCCGGCGTACACGCGGTAGAGGGCGACGACGGCGAAGGCCAGGAGGAAGAAGACCTGGGCGAGGATGAGGACGTCCTGGAGGTGGGCGGAGAGCTCGGTGCCGATGACGCAGACGGCGGTCATCACGAGGATGACGACGACGGTGAGCGTCTGGCGGACCGCCTGGTTCGCGGCCCAGTCGTCGAGGCCGGCGGCGAGCAGGCCGAAGTGGACGGCCACGTCGGCGAGGGAGCCGATGACGAGCACCCCGGTCATGGCGATGGCCCAGCCCCCGAGCCAGCCCGCCCAGGGGCCCATGGCCCGGGTCACCCAGGAGAAGGTGGTGCCGCAGTCCTGGTCGACCTTGTTGAGGTAGTAGAAGGCCGCGGCGATGAGCAGCATCGGTACGAAGGAGGCCAGCATCACGCCCGGCGCGTAGATGCCGGCCAGGGCCACGATCGGGCCGATGACGGCGGCCAGGGAGTAGGCGGGAGAGGTCGAGTTGAGGCCGATGACGAGGGCGTCGAGGAAGCCGATCGCATTGGCCTTGAGGCCCTCCTCGGCACCGGCGTCCGCCGTGCCGCCGCCCGCCTCGGCGCGGTCGCCGTCGTTCATGTACGCATCGTCACGCACGCGGCGGCCGGGCGCGAGGCGGGCGGGTCGGTCCGGGTCAGTCGGTGCCGGGGGTCTTGCGGGTGGTGACGTTCATCCGGTTCCAGGTGTTCACGGCGAGGACGAGCGCGACCAGGTGGGCCAGTTCCTCCTCGCCGAAATGCCGGGCGGCCTCGTCGTAGACGGCGTCCGATACTCCGCCGGGCAGCAGGGTGATCTCCTCGGTCAGGGCGAGGGCGGCGCGTTCCTTCACGGTGAACAGGCTGGAGTCGTGCCAGGCGGAGAGCTGGTAGATCCGCTGCTCCGACTCGCCGCCCTTGCGGGCGTCGCCGGTGTGGTAGTCGATGCAGTACGCGCAGCGGTTGATCTGTGAGGCGCGGATCTGGACCAGTTCCAGGAGGACCGGGTCCAGGCCCTCGCGGGCGGCGGCGTCGAGGGCGAGGACGGCCTTGAAGACGCGGGGTGCGACGGTGGAGAAGTCCATGCGCTGGGGAACCTGAAAAGTCGTCATGGGAGGAACCTACGGGCGTGATCGACCGGGCGTAGGGTTCATTTCCATGCGGAGATCATGGGTCAATCCGGTCGAGGAGGCGCGGGCCGGCGGCGGCGGTGCCCCCGCCGGAACGGGCAGCGACCTGCACCTGGACCTGAGCGGCGGGGGCAGCCTGCGGGCCCGGCTGATGCACGCCCTGCGGGAGGCGGTGCACTCGGGGCGGCTGGCGCCGGGGACCCGGCTGCCGCCCTACCGGACGCTCGCCGCGGACCTCGGGATCGCCCGCAACACCGTCGCCGACGCGTACGCCGAGCTGGTCGAGGAGGGCTGGCTGTCGGCGCGCCAGGGGTCCGGGACGCGGGTCGCGGAGCGGGCCGTCCCCCTGGAGCCGGAAGGCCCGCGCGCTCCGGCCCGGCCCGCGCCGCGGCGTACCGTCCACGATCTGCTGCCGAGCTCGCCGGACGCCTCGGCCTTCCCGCGCACGGCGTGGCTGGGCGCGGCCCGCCGGGCGCTGGCCGCCGCCCCTCAGGACGCCTTCGGGGTGGGCGACCCGCGCGGCCGGATCGAGCTGCGGCGCACGCTGACGGAGTACCTCGCGCGGGCGCGGGGCGTACGGACGGCACCCGACCGGGTCGTGGTCTGCTCCGGCTTCGCCCACGCGCTGGAACTGCTGGCCGGGGTGCTGACGGGCCCGGTCGCCGTCGAGTCGTACGGGCTGCCCTTCCACCGGGAGGTGCTGGCCCGGGCGGGGAGGGAGACGGTGCCGCTGACCGTGGACCGCCGGGGGGCGCGCGTCGGGGAGCTGGCGGCCACGGGGGCGCGGGCCGTGCTGCTCACGCCCGCGCACCAGTTCCCGACGGGCGGGCCGCTGCACCCCGAGCGGCGGGCGGCGGTGGTGGACTGGGCACGGGCCTGCGGCGGGGTGGTGATCGAGGACGACTACGACGGGGAGTTCCGCTACGACCGCCAGCCGGTGGGCGCCGTCCAGGGCCTGGACCCGGAGCGGACCGTGTACATCGGTTCCGTCAGCAAGAGCCTGTCGCCCGCGCTGCGGACGGGCTGGATGGTGCTGCCGGGCCGGCTGGTCGACGAGGTCCTGGAGGCGAAGGGGCCGCGCGAGATGTGGTCGGGGGTGACGGACCAGCTCACCCTGGCCGAGTTCATCGCCTCGGGCGGCTACGACCGCCACCTGCGCCGGATGCGGCAGGTGTACCGGCGGCGCCGCGACCTGCTGGCGGCGCGGCTGGCGGCCGAGGCGCCGCACGTCCGGGTCAGCGGGGTGGCGGCGGGGCTGCACGCGGTGCTGGAGCTGCCGCCGGGCACCGAGGAGGGCGCCCTGCGCGCGGCGCGGCGGGCGGGCGTGGCCCTGGAGGGGCTGCGGCCGTACCTGCACCCGGACAGTGCCATGGCCCCGCGGGACGGGCTGGTGCTCGGCTACGGCACCCCGCCCGAGCACGCGTTCGCGGCGGCGCTGGACGCCCTGTGCCTGGCGCTGCCCGGGCCGCCCGAGGCCGATGGGCTTTGAGGGGCGGCCGGGGCGCGGGGCGCGTCAGGGCCGGGGATCAGGGCCGGGTGTTCCAGCCCGCGATCACCGGGAGCCCGTGCTCCGTGGACAGCACGCTGACCGTGCCGGTGCGCAGGAGGAAGAGCCGGCCGTCCTGCGGGGGCAGTCCGAGGTAGCGGGCGGTCAGGACGCGCAGGAAGTGGCCGTGGGCGACGAGTACGACGTCGCCCCGACCGGCGCGCAGGGACTCGCCGACGCGGGCGAGGACCCGGTCCGCTCGGGCGCCGACCTGCTCCGCGTCCTCGCCGGGGTGCCGTGCGTCTCCCGGCGGGACGCCGTCGGTCCACAGCGACCAGTCGGGCCGGGTCCGCCTGATCTCCGCGGTGGTGACGCCCTCGTAGCCGCCGTAGTCCCATTCGTGGAGGGCCGGTTCGGGGATCCCGCTGGTCAGTCCGGCGAGTTCGGCCGTGGCGACGGCCCGGCCCAGGGGGCTGGTCAGCACCAGGGCGGGCGCACGGTCGCGGAAGTACGGGGCCAGCGAGAGGGCCTCCTCGACGCCCCGCGCGGTCAGCGGCACGTCGGTCAGCCCGGTGTGGCGCCCGTTGGCGCTCCATGCCGTCTCGCCGTGCCTCACCAGCAGCAGATCACTCATGCCCGGACCCTATGGCGGTGAGCCGGCGCGCGGCATGCCGGCCCCTGGAGCCGGGCGGGCGTGTCACGTCCGGGAGCCGCGCGGACCGGTGCGCGGCGGCGCTGCGCGGGAGCGGTAGGCGGGAGCGGTAGGCGAGACCGCCAATCGATGCGGAAACGGTGCAAGTGGATTCCGCCCGCCCCGCCTCGGGAGGCTGGGCCCATGGACACCGTTCTCCCGCAGGACACCACCGGTACCGCCCTGGAGGCGGGGTTCGCCGCCGGGGACGAGGCCTGCGCGGAGGCCGTCTTCCGGCGCTGGCGGCCCCTGGTGCTCGCCCTGGCCCGGCGGGCCCTGGGTGATCCCCGCGAGGCGGAGGACGTCACCCAGCAGGTGTTCCTCGCCGCATGGCGCGGCCGGGCGGGATACCGTCCGGGGCCGGGCGGGCTCGGGGCGTGGCTGACCGGCATCACCCGGCACAAGGTCGCCGACGCGCTCGAGGCCCGGAGCCGGCGGGCCCGGGTGGCGCGGGCCGAGGCGCGGGGCGCGGAGGAGCGGCGGGGCACCGGGGCGCGGGGGCCGGCGCCGGAGCAGGCCCTGGACCGGGTGCTGGTCCTCGGGGAGCTGGCCCGGCTGCCGGTGGCCCAGCGGCGCGTCCTGTGGCTGGCGTTCTACGCGGATCTGAGCCAGAGCCAGATCGCGGAGCGCACCGGGCTTCCGCTGGGCACCGTCAAGAGTCACACGCGGCGGGGCCTGGGTGCCCTGCGGCGGTCGCTGGAGCCCGCCCCGCCACCAGTTCCGCGATGACGGCGAGCCCGGACCGCAGCCCGAACAGCCGCCCGGTGCGCGGCCCCTGGGCCTCCGGACCCCAGCCGGGTCCCGCCAGCAGGAGAGCCGGGCGGCCGCGCGCGCCGCGCAACCCCCATTCGATGTCGGCGACCGAGCGGGCCAGGGCCCGGTCCGCGGTGGTGCGGGACTGCGCCCAGAGGACGGCGGCACGGGGACCCGTACGCCGTACCGCGTCGCACAGCGCCCCGGCGGGCAGGGCGGCGCCGAACATCCGGACCGGCACGCCCCGTTCGCCCAGGGCGGCGGCCAGGGCCTCGAGGGGCAGGCTGTGCAGCTCCCCCGGCGCGCACGCGAGGAGGACCGGGGGCACGCGCAGCGGTTCCGGCGCGGGGCGGACCCGGTGCAGGGCGGCGGAGATCTGCCAGGACAGCAGGTGCTCCACCTCGATGTAGCGCTCCCCCGCCGAGGCCCACTTGCGGCCCACGGCGTGCAGGGTCGGCGCGATCACCTCCTCCCAGGCCGCGACCGGTCCGTGTTCCGCAAGGGCGGCCTCCAGCAGTTCCGCCACCGCCGGCGCGTCCAGTCGTACGGCGGCCCGTGCGAGCCCCCGGCCCTCCGGCCGCACCTCCCCGAGGGGGAGGGCACCGGGCCCGCCCGGCGTCGCGCCGCCCGCCCGCCCCGCCGCGCGGGCGCCGGGGGCTGCGCCGAGCGCGACCCGGGCCGCCTCCGACGGGGGAACGCCCCTCGCGGTGAGCCGGCACATCTCCTCCAGGCGGGCGATGTCCCCGGGCGTCCAGCGGCGGTGCCGGCCGTCCTCGCGGTGGGCCGGTCCGATGGCGTAGCGGCGCTCCCAGGAGCGCAGCGTGGCCGGGGACACCCCGAGGCTGCGGGCGACGGCGCCGGTGCTGAGGGCGGGTTCGGGGTCCACCGGCCTACGGTACGCCGACCGGTGCGGCACCGGGCCGCGCCTGGCGGAAGCGGCCGAGCGCGTCGGCGAGGTCCACCAGCGGCGGCGGGTAGTCGTAGCGGGCCCGCTCGGGCTCGGGCAGCCGCCAGGGTTCGTGGACGCGGGGCGCGGCCAGGTCGGCCAGTTCCGGCACCCAGCGGTGGACGTAGCGGCCCTCGGGGTCGTAGCGCATGCCCTGGCGGACGGGGTTGAGGACCCGGTTGGGACGGGTGTCGGTGCCGGTGCCGGCCACCCACTGCCAGTTGAGCTGGTTGTTGGCGAGGTCCCCGTCCACGAGGAGGGCGAGGAAGTGCGCGGCTCCGGTCCGCCAGTCCACGTAGAGGCTCTTGGTGAGGAAGCTCGCGGCGAGCAGCCGGGCGCGGCCCGGCATCCAGCCCTCGTGGCGCAGCTGGCGCATGGCGGCGTCGACCACCGGGTAGCCGGTGCGGCCGTCCTTCCAGGCCCGGAGCTCCTCCTCGGCGGCGGGGCCGGTGCGCCAGTGGTCGTGGCGGGGGCGGTAGTCGGCGGCGGCGGCGTCGGGGCGGGCGGCGAGGACCTGGTGGTGGAAGTCGCGCCAGCACAGCTGCCGGACGAAGGCCTCGGCTCCGGGGCCGCCGACGGCGCGGGAGCGGTGGACGGCCTCGGTGGGCGAAAGGGTGCCGAAGTGCAGGTGCGGGGAGAGCCGGGAGGTGGCGTCGGCGGCGAGGTCGTCGTGGGTGTCCTCGTAGTCGGTGACGCCGGAGCGGAGCCAGTGGGTCAGCAGCCGACGGGCCTCGCGTTCGCCGCCGCGCGCGAGGCCCGGGGAGGTTCCGGTGACGGCGTCGCGGCGGGGCAGCGGCTCGGAGCCGATGTCCTCGGGTACCCGTACCCGGCGCGGGGCGGGGGCCAGGGCCCGCTGGGGCAGTGCCGTCCAGCGGCGCAGGTACGGGGTGAAGACGGCGAAGTGGCCAGCGCCCGAGCCGGTGGGGAGGACCGCCCCCGGGGCCACCGCCGTGACCACCGTGTCGTGGGTGTACAGGCGGCGGCCCTGCGCCTCCAGGGCCTCGCGCAGCCGTTCCTCGCGGGCCCGGGCGTAGCCGCTGACGCCGGCGGCCATGTGGACCTCGTCGGCGTCGGCCTCCCGCACCAGGGCGCAGACCTCGGCGACGGGTTCCCCGGAGCGCACCACGAGGCGTCCGCCGCGCTCGCGCAGGCCCGCGTCGAGGTCGGCGAGGCAGTCGGCGAGGAACGCCAGCCGGTTGGGCACGGCGAAGCCGGAGTCCTCGATGGTCCGGTCCCGGACGAAGAGCGGGACGACCTGGTCGCAGGAGGAGAGGGCGGCGCGCAGCGGTGGATGGTCGTGCAGGCGCAGGTCGGAGGTGTACAGGACCACGGCGGTGTTCATGGCGCTCGACTCCGTGTCGGGACTGTGCGGCGGTGGCGGGGGCGGCGGCCTCCGCCCTGTTCTTCGGTGCGGGGGACGCGACCGGATGCGGTCGCGTCCGGTCCGGACGGCCGGGGGCGGGCCGGTGGTCCGGCGGCCGGGGGTGCGGGCGGCGCAGACCGCCGGACGGCAGGACCGTCGGTCCGCCCGGACCGCCCGACGGCTCGAACCATCGGACATTCCAGGCCATTGGTACAGTCCTGACATGGCGGTGGACGAGCTCGACACCCGGATCCTGCGCCTGCTGATCGAGCAGCCGCGCACCAGCGTCCGCGAGTACGCCCGGATCCTCGGCGTGGCCCGCGGCACCCTCCAGGCGCGGCTGGACCGGCTTGAGCGCACCGGGGTGATCACCGGTACGGGTCCGGTGCTCTCCCCCGCCGCGCTGGGGCACCCGGTCCTGGCCTTCGTCCACATCGAGGTCACCCAGGGGCACCTGGACGAGGTCGGGGACGCGCTCGCGGCCGTGCCCGAGATCGTCGAGGCCTTCTCGATCACCGGCGGCGGGGACCTGCTGACGCGGGTGGTGGCCCGGGACGCCGGCCACCTGGAGGACGTGATCCAACGGCTGATCCGGATGCCGGGCGTGGTGCGCACCCGGACGGAGGTCGCCCTGCGCGAGCGGGTCGCGCACCGGCTGCTGCCGCTGGTGGAGTCCGTGGAGAGGGCGGCTCGCACACCCTGACAGGATGACCCGGACAGGTACGCGACCGGCAGGACGGGCACAGCGGATGATCTCCGTCATATTCGATCTCGACGGCACCCTCGTGGACAGCGAGCCGAACTACTACGAGTCGGGCCGCCGCGTCCTGGAGCGCCACGGCGTACCCGGTTTCACCTGGGAGGAGCACTCCCGCTTCATCGGCATCGGCACACTGGAGACGCTGGAGCTGCTCAAGGACCGCTACGGCCTGCGGGCCCCGGTCGAGCAGCTGCTGGCGGAGCAGAACGCCGCCTACCTGGAGCTGGCCCGCACCCGCACGGAGGCCTTCCCCCGGATGCGGGCCTTCGTGGAGCGGCTGCACGCGCGGGGCGTCCCGATGGCGGTGGCCTCCGGCTCCTCGCGGGAGGCGATCGACGCCGTCCTGGAGGGCACCGGCCTGGCCGCGCTGCTGACCACGGCCGTCTCCGCCGAGGAGGTCGAGCGCGGCAAGCCCGCCCCCGACGTGTTCCTGGAGGCCGCCCGCCGGCTCGGCGCCCGGCCCGCGGACTGCGTGGTCGTCGAGGACGCGGCACCGGGCGCGCTGGCCGCGCGGGCCGCGGGGATGGGCTGCGTGGCGGTCCCGTACGTGGCGGACACCGCCGGCGATCCGGCCTTCGCCGCGGCGGGTCTGCTCTTCGCGGGCGGTCAGCGGGAGTTCAGCGCCGACACCGCCGAGGAGTGGCTGTTCTCCCGGGGGACCGCAGGCCCCGCCTGACCTCGGCCGGTGAGCAGCGGGCGGGGGCTCGCGGACCGGGCCTCCCTCAGCGCATCACCCTCGGCAGGCGCAGGCTGAGCAGCGCCGTCACGGCGATCAGGCCCAGCTGGACCAGCAGGGTCACGGCGAGGGCGTCACGCATCCCCAGCGATCCGGCCAGCGCGAGGAAGAGGCTGCCGATGGTCGCCACGCCCAGGACCAACGAGGACTGCTGCGTGGTGATCATGACCCCGCTGCCCACTCCGGCCCGGTCCGCCGGAACGTCCGAGAGCATCAGCCGCATCAGCACCGGCAGCTGGAGGCCCTGCCCGAGGCCCGCGACGGCGACCCCCGGAGCCAGCCCGGCGAGACCGAGGTCCGGCCAGCCGTACCGGACGGCGGCCAGCACCAGGGCGATCCCGAGGGCCTGGATCAGGGCGCCGGCGGTGACGACCCGGCTGCCGAACCTGCCGACCAGCCGGGGTCCGGCGAGGGAGGCGCCGAAGAAAGCCAGGGCCATCGGCACCAGTGCGAGCCCCGCCGCCACCGGGCCCATGCGCAGGCCCTGCTGGAGTGCGACGGCGACCACGAACATGAACCCGCTGAAGCCGACCGAGAACGGCAGCAGCATCACCAGTCCGCGGCGCAGTGACACCAGCCGCAGCAGGCTCGGCGGCACGAGCGGGGTCCGCCCCAGCCGGTCGGCACGGCGCTCGGTCAGGTAGAAGGCCAGGGCCGCGAAGGGGGACACGGCCAGCGACACCCACGTCCACAGCGGCCAGCCGGCCGCCCGGCCCTCCGTCAGCGGCAGGAGCAGGGAGACCAGGGTGAACCCGAACAGCAGCGTTCCGGGGACGTCCACCGAAGCCGGACGGTCCGAGCGGGTCTCCGGTACGGCCCGGACGGCGAGCACCAGCCCGGCCACCGCCACGGGCACGTTGACGAGGAACACCGAGCGCCAGCCCGACCCGGCCACGTCGGCGGCGACCAGGAGCCCGCCGAGGATCTGTCCGGCGACCATGGACAGGCCGGCGGTGGCCCCGTACAGGCTCATCGCACGGGCTCGGCGCGGGCCCTGGGTGGTGGCCTGGATGGTGGCGAGCACCTGCGGCAGCATCAGCGCCGCCGCGGCACCCTGGGCGACCCGGGCGCCGACGAGGGTCCAGGCGGTGGGCGCCAGTCCGCAGGCGAGGGAGGTCAGCCCGAAGGCCGCCATCCCGACGACGAAGAGCCGGCGCCGGCCGAACGTGTCACCGATCCGGCCGCCCAGCACCAGCAGCACCGAGTAGGCGACCCCGTAGCCGCCGACGACCAGTTCCAGCATGGCCGGCCCGGCGGCCAGGTCGGTGTCGATGGCCGGCAGCGCCACGTTGACGATGAAGAAGTCGATCAGGGGCAGGGCGGCGCCCAGCAGGACGGTGAACAGCCCGAGCGGCGTAAGGGCGGCAGGCTCGGCGGCCGCGGGCCCGGCGGTGGCCGGGGCGGTCGGGGCCGAGGGGAAGGACGGGGAGGGGTGGGTCGTGCGTACGGTTGTTTCGCTCACGGGAGAGACGATCCACCGCCGCTCAGCCTGGTACCAGAGTCTCCTCATCCTGGTACCAGGAGTACCTGGCAACGGGATGGGCGGTGCGGCACGCTGGGGCCATGACCACCATTGCCCCCGAGAGCGACCTGCGCCGTCACGAGCTCGCCGACTTCCTGCGCAGCCGCCGCGAGCGGATCACCCCCGAACAGGTCGGGCTGGTCCGGGGCCCGCGCAGGCGCACCCCGGGGCTGCGCCGCGAGGAGGTCGCACAGCTCTCCGCCGTCGGCGTCACCTGGTACACCTGGCTGGAGCAGGCCCGCGAGATCCAGGTGTCGCCCCAGGTGCTGGACGCGCTGGCGCGGGCCCTGCTGATGGACTCCAGCGAGCGCGCCCACCTGTTCGCACTGGCCGGCAGCACCGACCCGGCGCCGAACACGCGCTGCCCGAGCGTCACCCCGGCGCTGCGGGCCATGCTCGACCAGCTCGATCCGATCCCCGCGTGCGTGCAGAACAGCCGGTACGACATCCTCGCCCACAACGGCACGTACGGGCGGCTGCTGTGCGACCTGGACGCGCTGCCGCCCGAGGACCGCAACTGCGTGTGGCTGGCGTTCACCAACGCGGACTGGCGCGCCTCCCTCGCGGACATGCCGGACGTGAACCGGCTGCTCGCGGCCAAGTTCCGGGCCTCCATGGCCGGGCACCTCGCGGAACCCGCCTGGAAGACGCTGCTGGCCCGGCTGGAGGCGGCCTCGCCGGAGTTCCGGGAGATCTGGGCCCGGCACGAGGTGGTGGGGGCGGGCGGCAACACCAAGTACATCCGCAACGCCCACGTGGGGCTGCTGCGCCTGGAGCACACCAGCCTGTGGCTGGGCCCCGCGTCGGGCGCGCGGCTGACGACCTTCGTCCCGCTGGACGAGGAGACCCGCCTGCGCCTGGAACGCCTGCACGGCCTCTCCCCCGCCGCGGCTCCGGCGCGGGCCGCGCGGGGGTGAGTCCCGGTCGGGGAAGATCCCGCACCCCCCGCCAGTTGGTAGAACCGTGAACGAATCGCTGAGGGACCCGGCCACCGTGGACGTGGACGTGGTGGTCGTCGGGGCGGGCCAGGCGGGCCTCTCCACCGCCTACCACCTGACCCGGGCCGGAATCGGGCACGTGGTGCTGGACCACTCGCCCCGCCCGGGCGGCGCCTGGCAGTTCCGCTGGCCCTCGCTGACCTACGGCAAGGTGCACGGGATGCACTCCCTGCCCGGCATGGAGCTGACCGGCGCCGATCCGCTGCGGCCCTCGTCCGAGGTGATCGGGGAGTACTTCGCGGCCTACGAGGAGCGCTTCGGCCTGCCCGTACGCCGCCCCGTGGACGTCACCGCCGTACGCGACGGCGGTCCGGGCGCCGACGGCCGCCTCCTCGTCGAGTCGGCGTCCGGCAGCTGGTCGGCCCGGGCGCTGGTCAACGCCACCGGGACCTGGGACCGGCCGTTCTGGCCGCGCTACCCGGGCCAGGAGCTGTTCCGGGGCCGCCAGCTGCACACCGCCAACTACCCCGGGCCCGGGGAGTTCGCCGGGGCCCGGGTGGTCGTGGTGGGCGGCGGCACCTCAGCGGTGCAGCATCTGCTGGAGATCTCCGAGGTGGCGGCCGCGACCACCTGGGTGACCCGGCGGCCGCCCGTCTTCCGCGCGGGGGGATTCGGCGAGGCGGAGGGCCGGGCGGCGGTGGCCCTGGTGGAGGAACGGGTCCGGCGGGGACTGCCCCCGCGGAGCGTGGTCAGCGTGACCGGGCTGGCCCTGACCGAAGGCGTACGGGCCGGACTGGACTCCGGGGTGCTGGAGCGGCTGCCCGTCTTCGACCGGATCACCCCGGCCGGGGTCGCGTGGGCGGACGGGCGGAACGTGGACGCCGACGTGATCCTGTGGGCCACCGGCTTCCGGGCCGCCGTCGACCACCTGGCGCCGCTGCGGCTGCGGGAGCCGGGCGGCGGGATCCGGGTCGAGGGGACCAGGGCGGTGCGTGACGAGCGGGTCCACCTGGTGGGCTACGGCCCGTCGGCCTCGACCGTCGGGGCCAACCGCGCGGGCGGCGCCGCCGTCCGCGAGATCCGGCGTCTGCTGGCCCGGGGCCCGGCGGTGACGGCCTGAGGATCCGGCCGTCCGCCCCACGGCCGGTGCGGACGGTGCGTGGCCGGGGCCGCCGCCGGCCGGCCGTGCTCACCCGTCTGACGGGGACGACGGGAGCCGGCCCCTGCTCATTTCGCGGCGGTGCCCTTCGCCTGGGATCCGGCCTGGGCGCGGGCGGGCGCACCGGCGGAGGGTGCGCCGGCGGACGGACCGGCGGCGGCGCGAAGCCGGTTGAACTCGGCGACGTGCTCCTTGTGTTCCTCGTAGGTCGCCGAGAAGCGGGTGTCCCCGGGCTTGACGGTGACGAAGAACAGCCAGTTTCCGGGCGTCGGCGCGACGGCGGCGGCCATGGCCCGCAGGCCCGGGCTGTCGATGGGGGTGGGGGGCAGGCCCTGGCGTTCGTAGGAGTTGAAGGGGTGGTCGATGCGGGTGTCGGCGAGCGTGGTGTCCACGGTGGTGCGGTTGAGGGCGTAATTGATGGTGGAGTCCATCTGGAGCGGCATCGACTTCGCCAGCCGGTTGTGGACCACCCGTGAGACCTTGCCCATGTCGGCCGGGTTGTCGGCTTCCGCCTCGATGACGCTGGCGAGGGTCGCCGTCTGGTAGGGGGTCATGCCGTGCGCTTTGGCACCGTCCGCGACGGCCTTGGTGGCCAGCTTCTGGTTGGCCGTCCGCACCATGAAGGCGAGCAGCGCGGCCGGGGTGGACCGTGAGGTCACCGGGTACGTCGCCGGGAAGAGGTAGCCCTCCGGGTTGCCCTTCGCCTCCGCGGGCAGGTCGAGAGGCGCCGTGGCGACGGCCGTCTTGGTGGTGCCCGCGGGGAGTTCGAGCGCGCGGTCGACGGCGGCGTAGACCTGTGCGGCCCGCCAGCCCTCGGGGATCAGCAACTGGCGTGGCGTCTCGGGCGCCTGCTCCCTGGGCAGCAGGGGTTCGATCACCACGGTGGCGAGACCGATCAGGAGGAGCGCGCCGAGGAGGAGCACCATGCGGCCTCGCCGGGTGAGCCGGGAGCGGCGCGGTGGCGGCTGGTACGGCCGGTACTCATCAGGCATGCGGGCACGCTAACCCCTGAAACCTGACCTTCCGGGCATCACACCCCGCTCCAGTCGTACGATCACACGTTCACCGGAGTGGGTACGGGTTCCCCCGCCGCCGGCCCCGCGCCGGAGCCGCCCGGCTCCGCGCCGGAGCCGTCCCGCTCGGGCGCCCGCGCGGCATCCCGGTCCCGGCGGACCAGCGCTGCGTAGCGGCCTCCGGCTCCCAGCAGTTCCTCGTGCGTCCCGCGCTCGGCTATCCGGCCGGCGTCCAGGACCACGATCTGGTCGGCGTCACGGACGGTGGAGAGGCGGTGGGCGATGGTGATGGTGGTGCGGCCCTTGGAGAGGTTGTCGATGGCGCGCTGCACGGCGTGCTCGGTACGGGTGTCGAGGGCGCTGGTGGCCTCGTCGAGGATGAGCACCGGCGGGTCCCGCAGGATCGTGCGCGCGATCGCCAGCCGCTGCTTCTCGCCTCCGGAGAAGCGGTAGCCGCGCTCGCCGACGAGGGTGTCGTAGCCGTCGGGCAGGGACTCGATGTGGTCGTGGATCTGAGCCGCGCGGGCCGCCTCGACGATCTCCTCGCGGGTGGCGTCCGGCTTGGCGAAGCGGAGGTTGTCGGCCACCGAGGCGTGGAACAGGTAGGTCTCCTGGGAGACCACGCCTATGGACCGGGCCAGCGAGTCGAAGTCGAGGTCGCGTACGTCCACCCCGTCGAGGGCGACCCGCCCGCCGGTCACGTCGTAGAGCCGGGGCACCAGGTAGCTGAGGGTGCTCTTGCCGGAGCCGGTGGGGCCGACCACGGCGAGGGAGCCGCCGGCCGGGACGGTGATGTCGATGCCGGTGAGGGTGGGGCCGGCCTGGGGCTCGTAGGCGAAGTGCACGTCCTCCAGACGGATCTCGCCCCTCGCGCGCTCCAGACGCACCGGCTGGGCCCGCTCGGTGATGTCGACCGGCAGGTCGAGGTACTCGAAGATCCGGGCGAACAGGGCGAGCGAGGTCTGGATCTGCACCCCGGTCGACAGCAGGCTGACGGCCGGCCGGAACAGGCCCTGCTGGAGGGTGACGAAGGCGACGAGGGTGCCGACGGAGAGCGAGGGAGCGCCGGTCTGCAGGGCGATGCCCGCGGCCCAGTAGATCAGCGCGGGCATGGCGGCCATGACGATGCCGATGGTGGACATCCGCCAGCGCCCGGCCATGCTGGAGCGCACCTCGAGGC
This sequence comes from Streptomyces sp. NPDC034043, assembly GCF_055575675.1. Taxonomy (NCBI): domain Bacteria; kingdom Bacillati; phylum Actinomycetota; class Actinomycetes; order Kitasatosporales; family Streptomycetaceae; genus Streptomyces; species Streptomyces sp. NPDC034043. The sequence goes on along the minus strand of NZ_JBVISF010000001.1, from coordinate 260,059 downwards.
CGACCAGCTTCTCGGACTCCTCGGCGAAGGCGGCGGTGAGGGACTGCGAGCGACCCATGGTGCGGCCGAGCAGGATGCCGCTGACCGACAGGGACTCGGTGACGGTCGCGGCCATGGCGGCCATCTGCTTCTGCCGCTGCGTGGTGATCCTCTTGCGCTCCCGGCCCACCCGCCGGCTGATCCACACGAAGACGGGCAGCAGCAGGAGGGAGACCACGGTCAGCCGCCAGTCGAGCGCGAGCATCGCGACGACGGAGGCGATCACGGCGGTCAGGTTCGACACGAGCGAGGTCGCCGTCGAGGTGACGGTGGCCTGCATGCCGCCGATGTCATTGGCTATGCGGGACTGCACCTCACCGGTGCGGGTGCGGGTGAAGAAGGCCAGCGGCATCCGCTGGAGCTGGGCGTAGACGGCGGTGCGCAGGTCGTGCATGACGCGCTGGCCGACCGTGGTGGAGATCAGGGTCTGGAGCACGCCGAAGACGCTGGTCACGACCGCCGTGAGGATCATCCCGAGCGCGAGCAGGCTGAGCAGGCCGGTCCGGCCCTGGGGGATCGCGACGTCGAGGATCTCCTTGAGCAGGAACGGGGAGGCCACGCCGACCAGCGAGGACGCACCGACCAGCACTCCGACCACGGCGAGGCGGCCCCGATAGGGGCGGAACAGTCCGAGGATCCGGCGCAGCTCGCGGGGGCGGTCCGCCGGTCCCGGGCGGCTCGGGTCGAGGGCTTCGTTCGATGGTGTCCACTTCGGTTCGTCGTGGCGCATGGGCCTCCTTATGACGGGACTCGAATGAGCATAGCTCATTGTTACCTATGCTCACAATGAATCCGGTCCTGATACTGTTCCCAGTATGAGCACCGGTTCCGAGAGCGACACCCGCGATTCCACCGACGGCGTCCTCGCCGAGCAGCTGCTGCGCCTGACGCGCCGACTCCACCGCATCCAGAAGCGCCACATGGAGCCGCTCGGGATCACCCCCGCCCAGGGCCGGCTGCTGCGCCTGGTCTCGCACTACGGCGGGGACCAGCCGCCCCGGATGGCCGATCTCGCGACGCGCCTCGAAGTGGTGCCGCGTGCCGTGACCACGCTCGTGGACGGGCTGGAGGCCGCCGACTGCGTACGCCGCGTGCCCGACCCCGCCAACCGGCGCGTCATCCGGATCGAGCTCACCGAAACCGGCCGCGCCACGCTGCGCCGTCTGCGCAACGCGCGGACCGACGCGGCAGAGGAGATCCTGTCCCCATTGACCGCCGAACAGCGCGAGGTGCTCGGCGGTCTGCTGAACGCGCTGGCGGACGCTCCCGCGGAGCGCCGCTGCTGAGACGGGCGGCCCGGCGCCGGCGCGCGGACCGCGACACACGAGGGGCCTGCTCATGCCGCTGCTCGAACCGAAGCCCGGAGCCCTGCGCCCGCGCGGACCCCGCGCCCCCGCCCCCGACCGGGTCCCCGACCGGCTGGCCGACGGCACTCCGCCCGCCCTGCGCGAGGAGCTCAGCGAGCTGCTCGGCGCCGAGAAGGTGCTGTGGAAGGTCTCCGACCTGGTCCGCTACGCCACCGACGCCTCCCCGTACCGGTTCGTGCCGCAGGTCGTGGTGGTCGCCGAGGACATCGACGACATCTCCGCGGTCCTCTCGTACGCCCACGGCAGACAGCGCGAGGTGGTCTTCCGCGCCGCCGGGACCTCGCTGAACGGCCAGGCGCAGGGCGAGGACATCCTGGTCGACGTACGCCGCCACTGGGCCGGCGTCGAGGTCCTGGAGGAGGGCCGGCGCGCCCGGATCCGGCCCGGCACCACCGTGTTCCGGGCCAATGCCGCCCTGGCCCGGTACGGCCGGATCCTGGGCCCCGACCCGGCCAGTGCCGTGGCCTGCACCCTGGGCGGGGTCGTCGCCAACAACTCCTCCGGCATGACGGCCGGGACCACGAGGAACGCGTACCGCACCCTGTCCTCCCTCACCCTGGTCCTGCCGACCGGCACCGTCGTGGACACCGCCGACCCGCTCGCCGACGAGGAGCTGGCCCGGGCGGAACCGGCCCTGTGCCACGGGCTGATGGAGCTCAAGGGGGAGATCGAGGCCGATCCGGCCCTGGTCGCCCGGATCCGCGCCAAGTACGAGATCAAGAACACCACCGGCTACCGCCTCGACGCCTACCTGGACGGCACCACGCCCGTCGAGATCCTGCGCGGTCTGATGGTCGGCTCGGAGGGCACCCTCGGCTTCATCGCGGAGGTCGTCTTCGACACCCTCCCCCTGGACCGCGAGCTCACCACCGCCCTGCTCTTCTTCCCCTCCCTGCCGGCCGCGGCCGCCGCCGTACCGCTCTTCAACGACGCGGGCGCCCTCGCCGTCGAGCTGATGGACGGGAACACCCTGCGAGCCTCGGTCAGCGTCGCGGGCGTGCCCGCCGACTGGGCGGAGCTGCCCAGGGACACCGCCGCGCTGCTGGTGGAGTTCCGGGCCCCGGACGCGGCGGGCCGCGCCGTGTACGAACGCCGCGCGGCCGCGATCCTGCCCGCGCTGGAGCTGGTCGCGCCGGTCGCCTCCGTCACCAACGCCTTCACCGGCGACCCGGCCGCCATCGCCGGCTACTGGAAGGCCCGCAAGGCCTTCGTCACCGCCGTCGGCGGGGCCCGGCCGCCCGGCACCACCCTGATCACCGAGGACTTCGCCGTTCCGCCGTCCCGCCTGGCGGAGGCCTGCGAGGCCCTCCTCGCGCTCCAGGCCGAGCACGGCTTCGACGCGGCCGTCGCCGGTCACGCGGCCCACGGGAACCTGCACTTCCTGCTCGCCTTCGACGCCGCCGAGCCCGCCGACGTCGAGCGGTACGCGGCCTTCATGGACGCCTTCTGCCACCTCACGGTGGAGCGGTTCGACGGCTCCCTGAAGGCCGAGCACTCCACCGGCCGCAACATGGCCCCCTTCCTGGAACTGGAGTGGGGGCCCCGGGCCGCCGACCTGATGTGGCGCACCAAACGGCTCATCGACCCGGACTCGGTCCTCGCCCCGGGCATCGTCCTGGACCGTGATCCGCTGGCCCACCTGCGGGGCCTGAAGACGATCCCGAGGGTGGAGGAGGTGGCCGACCCGTGCATCGAGTGCGGTTTCTGCGAACCGACCTGCCCCAGCGGGGACCTGACGACCACTCCGCGCCAGCGGATCGTGCTGCGGCGGGAGATGATGCGCCAGCAGCCGGGCTCCCCCGTGCTGGCGGGGCTGCTCGACGCCTACGGCTACGACGCCGTCGACACCTGCGCGGGCGACTCCACCTGCAAGCTCGCCTGCCCGGTCGGAATCGACACCGGTGCGCTGATGAGGGACTTCCGCCACCGCAGGCACGGCCCGCGCGAGGAGCGGGCCGCCGAACTGGCCGCCCGGCGCTTCCGTGCCGTCGAAGCCGGTGCCCGGCTGGCCGTGGCCGCCTCCGACCGGATCACGCGCGTGCTCGGGGACCGGGTACTCGTCGCCGTCACGGCCGCCGCGCGCAAGGCCGTACGCCCCGACCTGGTACCGGAGTGGCTGCCGCGGATCCCCGGGGCCGCTGCCCGGCGCCTGCCCGCGACCCGGCGGGTGGGGGCGGCGGCCGTGTACTACCCGGCCTGCGTCAACCGGATCTTCGGCGGTCCCGAGGGCCACCCCGGCCCCTCGCTGCCGGAGGCGGTCGTGGCCGTGTCGGAGCGGGCGGGGAAGCCGGTGTGGATCCCCGGCGACGTGGCCGGGACCTGCTGCGCCACGATCTGGCACTCCAAGGGGTACGAGGCCGGCAACCGGCTGATGGCCAACCGCGTCGTCGAGGCCGCCTGGGGCTGGACGGCCGGGGGCCGGCTCCCCCTGGTGGTGGACGCCTCCTCCTGCACCCTGGGCCTCGCGCAGGAGGTGGTTCCCTTCCTGACCGCGGACAACCTCGCCCTGCACGCGGAACTGCGGATCGTCGACTCCGTCGTGTGGGCGGCGGAGGAACTGCTGCCGCACCTGGAGATCCGGCGCACCGTCGGCTCGGCGGTCCTGCACCCGACCTGCTCGATGCGGCACCTGGGCGACGAGGCGCAGCTGCGCGCGGTGGCCGGGGCCTGCGCCCGGGAGGTGGTGGTCCCGGACGACGCGGGCTGCTGCGCCTTCGCCGGCGACCGGGGGATGCTGCACCCGGAACTGCCGGCCTCGGCGACGGCGCGGGAGGCCGCGGAGGTGACGGCACGGCAGTTCGACGCACACCTGTCGGCGAACCGGATGTGCGAAGTGGGCATGGACCAGGCCACCGGCCGCCCCTACCACTCGGCACTGATCGAGCTGGAGCGCGCCACGCGCCCTTGAACGCACCGGCGCACGCGGAGGTGACAGCCGTCGCGCGCGCCGGAGCGGGCGCCGTATGCGCGCCCCCGGGTCGGAAAATCGATTGCCCGGGCCCGGTCGGGAGGACGAACCTTGCGCGGGTTGCAGTCATCGACCAGTTCGTGGGGCGTCATGCAGATCAGCGATCTTCCCTATCCGGATCCCGGGGTACCCGACGCCCGTTCCGGCCCCCGTTTCCTCTGGTGGCTGGGGAGGGGCCAACTCGGCGGCCAGGCCCGCAGCCTGGCCTGGGGCCTCGTGCACTTCTGCGGGATCGCCGGGCTCCCGTACACGGTCGGCCTCGGCGTCGAGGCCGTCGTGGACCGCGACGGCGGGGGGCTGCTGCTGGCGGGCGGGCTGCTCCTGATCCTCGGCGCGGCCGTCTCCGTCGGCGACGCCATGCTCCACCGCACCGCCGTCACCAACTGGATCACCGCGGCCGCGCGGGTGCAGCAGCTCCTCGCCCGCAAGACCGCCGAACTGGGCTCCGCGCTGACCCGCCGGGTCGCGGCCGGAGAAATCACGGCGGTGTCCACGGGTGACGTGGAGAAAATCGGATGGTTCGTCGAGGCCGTCTCCCGGTTCCTCGCCGCCGCCTTCGCGGTCGTCGCCCTCTGCGTGGGCCTGGTCCTCTACGCACCCGCGATCGGGGTGGTCGTCGCCGCGGGCATGCCGGTGCTGGCCCTGTCGGTACTGCCGCTGCTGCCGCGTGCCACCCGGCGGGCGGACCTCCAGCGGGAGAAGGCCGGCAAGGCCACCGAGCTGGCCTCCGACACGGTGGCGGGCCTGCGGGTGCTGCGCGGGATCGGCGGTGAGGAGCTGTTCCTGGGCCGCTACCGCGAGGCCTCGCAGGAGGTCCGCGAGGCCGCCGTGCGCAGCGCCCGGATGTGGGCCCTGATCTCCGCGATCCAGGTGCTGCTGCCGGGGGCCCTGCTGATCACCGTGGTCTGGTACGGCGCGCTGCTCGTACTGGACGGCCGGCTGGCGGTCGGTGAACTCGTGGCGGCCTTCAGCGCGGTGGCCACGATGCTCTACCCCCTCCAGCACTTCCAGGAGATCGCGATGGCGTACTCCTTCTCGCGGCCCTCCGCCGAGCGGGCGGCCCGGGTGCTGTCGCTGACGCGCTCGCAGGACGGGGCGGACGGCCCGGTCACCGGCCGGGCGGCCGCTCCGGCGCCGGGCGGGGACCTGTACGACCCGGGGACCGGGCTGCTGGCCCCGGCCGGGCTGTGCACGGCGGTCGTGTGCGGGGACCCGGACCTGGCAGGGCGGCTCGCGGAGCGCCTCGGCGGGCACCCCGTGGACGGCGACGGCGGGACTCCCCCCGTGCTGCTGGGCGGGGTCGCGCTGGACGAACTCGCGCTGGACACGGCGCGCGAGCTGGTCCTCGTACAGGACAAGGACCCGGTGCTGCTGTCCGGGACGCTGCGCGAGCTGTTCGACGTACCGGCCTCCGGGTCGGTCACGGCGGGGGCCGCGCTGGCCGCCGCGCAGTGCGGTGACGTCCTGGACGCCCTGCTCCAGTCGGCGCCCGACGGCGTGGAGGACCCCATGGACGCGCGGATCACCGAGCGCGGCCGGTCCCTGTCGGGCGGGCAGCGCCAGCGGCTGGCGCTGGCCAGGTCCCTGGTGACCGACCCGGAGGTGCTGGTACTGGACGAGCCGACCTCGGCGGTGGACTCGCACACCGAGGCGCGGATCGCGGACGGGATCGCGGAACTGCGCGCCGGGCGCACGACGGTGGTGCTGGCCTCGTCACCGCTGCTGCTGGACCGGGCGGACCGGGTCGTCCTGGTCCACGAGGGCCGGGCGGTGGCGGCGGGCAGCCACCGGGAGCTGCTGAGGGACGAACCGCGCTACCGGGCGGTCGTCACCCGGGAGACGGAAGAGGAACAGCGGCCGGCGGGGCCCGGCGCGGCCCGGCCGGCCGAAGAGCAGGAACTCACAGGGATCGAGGAATCGGCATGATCGGCGTGGCTCCGCCGCACTACGATCCGGCGGCTCCCGAGACGGCCGCCACCCTGCCCGTGGGCACGTCGGCGACCGTGCGGGACTACGTGCGCGGGCTGCTGCGGCGGCACCGGCGGGCCTTCACGGTGCTGGTCGCGGTCAACGCGGCCGCGGTGACCGCCTCGATGGCCGGCCCCTACCTGCTGGGCAGGGTCGTCGACGGGCTCTCCGCGGGGACGCGGGATCTCCATCTGGGGCGTGTGGCGCTGCTGTTCGCGCTGGCGCTGGCCGCGCAGACGTGCTTCGTGCGGCTGGTGCGGCTGCGCGGGGCGATGCTCGGCGAGGAGATGCTGGCCGATCTGCGCGAGGACTTCCTGGTGCGTTCGGTCGGTCTGCCGCCGGGCGTCTTGGAGCGGGCCGGCACCGGCGACCTGCTGTCGCGGATCACCACCGACATCGACCGCCTGGCCAACGCGATGCGGGAGGCCGTGCCGCAGCTGGCGATCGGCGTGGTGTGGGCCGGGCTGCTCTACGGCGCGCTCGCGGTCACGGCGGCGCCGCTGGCGCTGGCCGCGCTGGTGGCGCTCCCGGTGCTGGTCATCGGGTGCCGCTGGTACTTCCGGCGGGCTCCCTCGGCGTACCGGTCGGAGGCGGCCGGGTACGCGGCGGTCGCGGCGGCGCTGACGGAGACGGTGGACGCGGGGCGCACCGTCGAGGCGCACCGTCTGGGCGGGCGCCGGATCGAGCTGTCGGAGCGGCGGATCAAGGAGTGGACGGCCTGGGAGCGGTACACCCTCTTCCTGCGGACGGTCCTGTTCCCCGTCGTGAACGTCACCTATGTGACGATCCTCGGCTCGGTGCTGGTGATCGGCGGCTACTGCGTGATGCGGGGCTGGATGTCGGTGGGCCAGCTGACCACCGGGGCGCTGCTGGCACAGATGATGGTCGACCCGATCGGGCTGATCCTGCGCTGGTACGACGAGCTGCAGATCGCCCAGGTGTCGCTGGCGCGGCTGGTGGGCGTGCGGGAGATCGAGCCGGACGCGGGTGACCGGTCGGTCGCCCCCGAGGGCCGGGACGTGCGGGCCGACGAGGTCCGCTTCGGCTACCGGGAGGGCGTGGACGTCCTGCACCGGGTGTCGATGTCCGTGCCGCCGGGCACCCGGATGGCGCTGGTGGGGCCGTCGGGGGCGGGCAAGTCCACGCTGGGCCGGCTGCTGGCGGGCATCTACGCGCCCCGGGCGGGTGAGGTCACGCTCGGCGGGGCCCGGCTGTCGCGGATGCCGGCGGAACGGGTCCGCGAGCACGTGGCGCTGGTCAACCAGGAACACCACGTGTTCGTCGGCACCCTGCGGGACAACCTGCGCCTGGCCCGGGCGGGTGCCGTGGACGCCGAGCTGTGGGCGGCGCTGGGCGCGGTGGACGCGGCCGGCTGGGCGCGGGACCTGGAATCGGGGCTGGACACCGAGGTCGGATCCGGCGGGAGCGCGCTGACGCCGGCGCAGGCCCAGCAGGTCGCGCTGGCCCGGCTGGTGCTGGCGGATCCGCACACGCTGGTGCTGGACGAGGCGACCTCGCTGCTGGATCCGCGTGCGGCCCGCCATCTGGAGCGCTCGCTGGCGCGGGTGCTGGACGGCCGTACGGTGATCGCGATCGCGCACCGCCTGCACACCGCGCACGACGCGGACGTGATCGCGGTGGTCGAGGGCGGGCGGATCAGTGAGCTCGGTTCGCACGACGAGCTCGTGGCCGCCGACGGGGCGTACGCGGCCCTGTGGCGGTCCTGGCACGGCTGAGAGTCCGCGCCGGGCGGGAGCCCCCGCCCCGCGCGGGCCGCCGCGAGGGGCCGGTGACGGGCGGGCGCGGGCAGGCCGGTGACGGGGCCGGCCGGTGGTCTCAGATGAAGCCGAGGGCAGTGGCGCCGCCCATGCCGCCGAGCAGCATGAAGACCGGCATGAGCACCTTGAGCTCGATCCAGCTGCCCGCGCGGAAGCGCATCATCTTCGGCGGGCCCAGCGCGTACCAGCGCTTCCCGGCGATGGGCAGGGGCCACAGGATCGGGCAGCCGGAGACGGTCAGCGCGTCGCCGATGTCGTGGACCAGCGCGCCGAGCATGATCGGCAGGCCGAGCCAGAGGTACTCCTGGCCGGGGCCGCTGAACAGCCAGCCCGCGCCGTTGCCCGGTTGGTCGAGCACCCCGGCCAGGATCCAGGCGCTGGTCCCGCCGAGCAGCCAGACGAGGACGTCGCTGGACATCCGGGCCGCCCGCCACAGCAGCCCTTCGACGGCCAGCACCAGGTGTACGAAGAGCAGCCCCAGCACGCCCCAGCGGTCGAAGCCGACCGCGACCGCCGAGGATCCGGCGCCTATGAGGACGGCCCAGAGCCAGGTGTGGGTCAGGGTGCGGTGGCCCCCGCTGCGGCGGGCGTCGCGCGGGGTCCGGGTCGCCTTGTAGACGGCGTACGACATCTTGTCGACCACCTCGCACAGGCCCCGGGACAGCGGTCCGAAGGCACGTGAGATCGTCGCCGACTTGTGGTCGAGGTCGGGGGCGAGGGCCGCGCCGGCGCAGATGAGGGCACCCACGACCAGTACCGGCCAGGGCATCGGGTGTCCGGCGGCGGCCACCGCCGCGCCCACCCCCAGCCAGGCCGCAGCTCCGGACAGTGAGTGCGCCGGACCCATCATGCTCGTTTCCCGCCCCGGTCCTGTCGTGGTGGGGCCCTGTGGAGGGATTCGGTCGGGCCGCCTCGACGGCACAGCGTACCCGTGATGATCTTCGTTCCGTCCGCCGGTTCCCTCTTCCGGGGGGAAGCCAGGCAAGATGGGGGGCGTGACCCTCATTGATCAGCTCCCGCCGACCGCCGACCCCGACGCCCTCTTCGAGGCCTTCTCCTCGTGGGCGGAGGACCAGGGCATCACCCTGTACCCGGCACAGGAGGAGGCGCTGATCGAGGTCGTCTCCGGCGCGAACGTGATCCTGTCGACCCCGACCGGCTCCGGCAAGAGCCTCGTCGCGGCCGGAGCGCACTTCACCGCGCTGGCCCAGGACAAGGTCACCTTCTACACCGCGCCCATCAAGGCACTGGTGTCGGAGAAGTTCTTCGACCTGTGCAAGCTCTTCGGCACCGAGAACGTCGGCATGCTGACCGGTGACGCGTCCGTGAACGCCGACGCCCCGGTGATCTGCTGCACCGCCGAGGTGCTGGCCTCCATCGCGCTGCGCGACGGCAAGTACGCCGACATCGGCCAGGTCGTGATGGACGAGTTCCACTTCTATGCGGAGCCGGACCGCGGCTGGGCCTGGCAGATCCCGCTGCTGGAACTGCCGCAGGCGCAGTTCGTCCTGATGTCGGCGACCCTCGGCGACGTGAAGCGGTTCGAGGACGACCTGACCCGCCGGACCGGCCGCCCGACCTCGGTGGTCCGCTCCGCGTCCCGGCCCGTACCGCTCTCCTACGAGTACGTGACCACGCCGATCACCGACACCATCACCGAGCTGCTGGAGACCCGGCAGGCGCCCGTCTACATCGTGCACTTCACGCAGGCCCAGGCGGTCGAGCGGGCACAGTCGCTGATGAGCATCAACATGTGCACCCGCGAGGAGAAGGACAAGATCGCGGAGCTGATCGGCAACTTCCGCTTCACCACGAAGTTCGGCCAGAACCTCTCCCGCTACGTCCGCCACGGCATTGGCGTCCACCACGCGGGCATGCTGCCCAAGTACCGGCGCCTCGTCGAGAAGCTGGCCCAGGCCGGCCTGCTGAAGGTCATCTGCGGTACCGACACCCTGGGCGTCGGCGTCAACGTCCCGATCCGCACCGTGCTGTTCACCGCGCTCACCAAGTACGACGGCAACCGGGTCCGCACGCTGCGCGCGCGGGAGTTCCACCAGATCGCCGGACGGGCCGGACGGGCCGGGTTCGACACGGCCGGGTTCGTGGTCGCACAGGCACCCGAGCACGTCATCGAGAACGAGAAGGCCCTCGCGAAGGCCGGCGACGACCCGAAGAAGCGCCGCAAGGTGGTCCGCAAGAAGGCCCCCGAAGGCTTCGTCGCCTGGTCGGACACCACCTTCGAGAAGCTGATCGCCGCCGACCCGGAGCCGCTGACCTCGCGCTTCAAGGTCACCAACATCATGCTGCTCTCGGTGATCGCCCGGCCGGGCGACGCCTTCAAGGCGATGCGCCACCTCCTGGAGGACAACCACGAGCCGCGCAAGGCCCAGCTGCGCCACATCCGCCGGGCCATCGCCATCTACCGCTCGCTGCTGGACGGCGGCGTCGTCGAGAAGCTCGACACCCCGGACGCCGAGGGCCGCACCATCCGGCTCACCGTCGACCTCCAGCAGGACTTCGCGCTGAACCAGCCGCTGTCCACCTTCGCGCTGGCCGCCTTCGAGCTGCTCGACCCGGAATCCCCCTCCTACGCGCTGGACATGGTCTCCGTCGTCGAGTCCACGCTGGACGACCCGCGCCAGATCCTGGCGGCCCAGCAGAACAAGGAGCGGGGCATCGCGGTCGGCGCCATGAAGGCCGACGGGATCGAGTACGAGGAGCGGATGGAGCGCCTCCAGGAGGTGACCTACCCCAAGCCCCTCGAGGAGCTCCTGGTCCACGCCTACGACGTCTACAGCAAGAGCCACCCCTGGGTCCGGGACCACCCGGTCTCGCCGAAGTCGATCATCCGCGACATGTACGAGCGGGCGATGACCTTCACCGAGTTCACCTCCTTCTACGAGCTGGCCCGTACCGAGGGCATCGTGCTGCGCTACCTGGCGAGCGCGTACAAGGCGCTGGACCACACCATCCCCGACGACCTGAAGTCCGAGGACCTCGAGGACCTCATCGCCTGGCTGGGCGAGCTGGTCCGCCAGGTCGACTCCAGCCTCCTCGACGAGTGGGAGCAGCTGGCGAACCCGGAGGTGGAGACGGCCGAACAGGCCCAGGAGAAGGCCGACCAGGTCAAGCCGGTCACGGCCAACTCGCGTGCCTTCCGCGTGCTGGTACGCAACGCGATGTTCCGCCGGGTCGAGCTGGCGGCCCTGGACCACGTCGGTCAGCTGGGCGAGCTGGACGCCGAGTCCGGCTGGGACGCCGACGCCTGGGGCGAGGCCATGGACGCGTACTGGGACGAGTACGACGACCTGGGCACCGGTCCCGACGCGCGCGGCCCGAAGCTGCTCCAGATCGAGGAGGACGCGGCGCACGGCCTGTGGCGCGTCCGCCAGACCTTCGCCGACCCCAACGGCGACCATGGCTGGGGCATCAGCGCCGAGGTCGACCTCGCCGCTTCCGACGAGGAGGGCCGGGCCGTCATCCGGGTCACCTCGGTCGGCGAGCTCGGCGCGCTCTGACCGGAATCCGCAAGCCCCCGCGGGCGGCCCCGCCCGGCCCGCCGGAACCGACAGTGGAGAACCTCTGATGACGAACCCCGCCGAGAGACTGGTCGATCTGCTCGACCTGGAGCAGATCGAGGTCAACATCTTCCGGGGGGTCAGCCCCCAGGAGTCCCTCCAGCGCGTGTTCGGCGGGCAGGTCGCCGGCCAGGCGCTGGTGGCCGCCGGCCGGACCACCGAGAGCGACCGGCCGGTCCACTCTCTGCACGCGTACTTCCTGCGCCCGGGCATCCCCGGGGTTCCGATCGTGTACCAGGTGGAGCGGGTCCGTGACGGGCGCTCCTTCACCACGCGCCGGGTCACCGCCGTCCAGCAGGGCAAGACCATCTTCAACCTGACCGCCTCCTTCCATCACCCGGAGGAGGGCAGCATCGAGCACCAGCTGCCTCCCCGCCTCGACTTCCCCCACCCGGACACGCTCCCGAAGGTCGTGGACGAGATCCGCGAGCACCTGGGCGCGCTGCCCGAGGCGCTGGAGCGGATGGCCCGCCGCCAGCCCTTCGACATCCGGTACGTGGACCGGCTCCGCTGGACCCCCGAGGACCTCAAGGACGCCGACCCGCGCAGCGCGGTGTGGATGCGGGCGGTCGGCCCGCTGGGCGACGACCCGCTCGTGCACACCTGCGCCCTCACCTACGCCAGTGACATGACCCTCCTCGACGCCGTGCGCATCCCCGTCGAGCCGCTGTGGGGCATGCGCGGTTTCGACATGGCCTCGCTGGACCACGCCATGTGGTTCCACCGGCCGTTCCGTGCGGACGAGTGGTTCCTGTACGACCAGGAGTCGCCCATCGCGCACGGCGGTCGTGGCCTGGCCCGCGGCCGCATCTACGACGTGCGGGGCAGGCTGCTGGTCTCCGTGGTCCAGGAGGGCCTCTTCCGCCCGTACCCGGCCGAGAAGTCCAGGCCGGCCGTCTCGCCCCAGTAGCGACCGCGGTCCCGGCGACGCCCGGAGCGGCGTCGGTCCTCGTCTCCTTCCCCCGTCTCCTCACCGAAGAGCTGATCGCACCGATGTCCACCCCGGCCCTCCCCTGCCCCTGCGGGCTGCCCGCCTCCTACGCGGACTGCTGCGGCCGCTTCCACTCCGGCGCCCGGCAGGCGCCGACCGCCGAGCTGCTGATGCGTTCGCGCTTCAGTGCCTTCGCGGTCGGCGACACCGCCTATCTGATGCGCTCCTGGCACCCCTCGACCCGTCCGGACCGGCTCGACCTGTACCCGGACCAGCGCTGGGAGCGCCTGGAGATCCTCGCCACCGAGCGCGGCGGGATGTTCGAGACGGAGGGGTCGGTGGAGTTCCGCGCCCACTACCGCGAGGGCGGCCACACCGGCTCGCTGCAAGAGCACAGCTCCTTCTCCCGCGAAGGCGGGGCCTGGGTCTACGTCGGTCCCCTCTCCCCCGTCGATTTCACCTGACCTCGCGCGCGGGCCAGGGCGAAGTCCAGGCCCGCGCGGTACCACAGGGTCTCCTCCGGTGGCTCGGCCAGCAGCAGTCGCCGGGCCACCGCCGCGGCCGCAGGAACCCGGGAGTGGCCGTAGGGCGGGGGCGGCGCGAGCGCGGCGAGCACGATGCGCTCCGCCGGGTCGGGCGCGGCGGCCCGTACCTCGTCGTCGGGGAGCACCGAGGCCAGTACGGCCGCCCGCTCCCACAGGTCGGTGGTCCGTCTCAGCAGCAGCCCCACATGCCGGCCCCGCCACCTGCGCGGCCGCAGGTCCGCCCCGGCCGCCATCAGCTCCCGGTCCTGCGGGGGCGCGGCCCCGCTGAGCAGGCCCGGCTCCCGGGCGGCGAACTCCCGCAGCTCCGTGGCCAGGTAGAGCCAGACGACGGCCCGGTAGCGGTTGATCCGGTAGCCGACGGGCATGAGGTGCCCGCAGCGCGCGAGCCGGGTGAACCGGCTCGGACCCACCTCCAGCACCCGGGCGGCCGCGTCGGTCCCGGCCATCGTCTCGACCTGGGCGCGGAGCTCCTGCGGGAATCCCGGCGCCGCCCTGACCCGGTCCAGTTCGGCCCGGGTGAAGCGGGCGGCGCCGCTCGCCGCCCGGGGTCCCGCACGGACCAGCCCCAGCTGGACGGCCCGGGCGAACTCGCCCCGGCTCAGCCCCAGTTCTCCGGCCGCGCGGATGCCGCTGAGCGACGGTTCGGGCCGCGCGTCCACTCGTACGTCCGAAGCCGGATCCCGGTCCGGTCCGGTGGACGCGCGCTCCAGCGTCTGCACCTTCATCACAGTCCTCCCCCACACATGGCGATCACTCTGTGTGAAGACCGTAACCAAGGGTGACGCTGTCGCGCGAGGCCTGTGGATAACTCAGCCTCCGGTGATCCGCCGCTCCGCGACCCCCAGGTGCTCGCCGACCCGGTTGACCAGCAGCGTCATCTCGTACGCCACCTGCACGATGTCGGCCTCCGCGGCGCTCAGCGCGCACAGGCAGCTTCCCGAGCCGGCCGCCACGACGAAGAGGAACCCCTCGTCGTACTCGACCATCGTCTGGCGCACCTCACCCGCCCGGAAGTGCCGCCCCGAACCCTTCGCCAGGCTCTGCAAACCGGCCGCGACGGCCGCCAGGTGCTCCGCGTCCTCCCGGGCCAGTCCCGCGCTCGCGGCCGTCACCAGCCCGTCGTTGGACAGGACCACCGCGTGCCGGACCTGCTGGACCCTGCGCGTCAGATCGTCCAGCAACCAGTCGAGCTGCTTGTCCAGTGCCATTTCCAGCCCCTCCCCGTTGACCCGGCCGACGTGGCCGCGCCCCACCCCGCTTGGTCGTCCCGCCAGCCTTCCCCACCAGGGGCTTTCCGGCAAGGAGGACGGACGCATGGCACAGAAGATGACTCAAGAGGACTGCCGGGCGTTCGGCAGGCACTCCACGCGCACCGGAACCCCGTCCACGGACCTGTAGGACGGAAGCCCGCACACCGCTCCCATCTGGTCGGTTCCCGACGGCGGTTCCCCCTCCTTCGCCACCGGCCGGATGACCGTCAAGGGGCGGAATCCGGCCCTGCCCGGGTACCGCGGGTAGCGGGGGCTGGCCCCACCCCCGATCGGCCGGACAGCCGGATGGCCCGGTGGATCCCGTGTCGGCGACGGTGGGGCGGTACCCAGCAAGTCACCTACAGACAAGGCAAGATCGTGCGCATCGTCACGGCCACCGGCGTCGCCCTGGCCCTCGTCGGCGCAGCCGCACCGGCTGCCACCGCCCACCAGCCGGCCACCGACGGAATCTGGCGCACCGATGGCTACGGCACCGTGCTGTCCATCCGGAGCGGAACCCTCCAGGAGTACCAGATCACCGCCGTCAGCTGCATCGCGGCCGACGCCGCTCAACGCACCGGCCCGGGTGCCTACACCACGGCTGGAGGCACCGTCCTCACCGTGCGCACCCGCCGGGACCGCGACCGCGCTTCCCTACGGCTGGACGGAGACGTCGGCGAACGGAACCTGCGCCGGATGACGGCACTGCCCGACGCCTGCAGGCGTCCCGCCCCCGGGGGCCCGCTCGCCTCCTTCGACGTCTTCTGGCAGTCCTTCGAGGAGAACTACCCGTTCTTCGCCGCCAAGGGCATCGACTGGCACGCCGTACGCGACCGCTACCGGCCCACGGTCCACGAAAAGACGACCCCGGACGAACTCTTCGCCGTCTTCAGCAAGATGGTCGAGCCGCTCCGCGACGCCCACGTCGCCGTCTGGGGCGCTGACGGTGACGGCGACGGCGCCCCCGACCGGGCCTTCGCGCAGGTCCGCCCGGGCACCGTCCGGCCCGACGGGAAGCTCGACGCCAAGGTCAAGAAGTTCGTCGTGGAGCGCGACCTCAAGAACGCCCGGACACTCCAGGACTTCGCCGCCGGGCGGATCACCTACGCCGACCTCCCCGGCGGGCAGGGCTACCTGCGGATCTCCGGCTTCGGCGGCTACGCGGGCGGCGCGGCCTCCTACGCCGCCGAGCTGGCCGAGCTCGACAGGGCGCTGGACACGGTCCTCGACCAGGAACGCACCCGGCAGCTGAAGGGCCTGGTCATCGACCTGCGGATCAACGGCGGTGGCTCCGACGCCCTGGGGCTCCACGTCGCCGGGCGGCTGACCGACACCCCGTACCTCGCCTACGCCAAGCGGGCCCGCAACGATCCCGCGGACCCCACCCGGCACACGCGCCCCCAGCCCCTGTACGTCACGCCCGCCCAGGGCCCCCGCTACACCGGACCGGTCGCCGTGCTGACCGGCGGCTCGACCGTCAGCGCGGGAGAGACCTTCACCCAGGCCCTCATGGACCGGCCCGGCAGGACCGTGCGGATCGGGCAGCCCACGCAGGGCGTCTTCTCGGACGTCATGGTGCGCAGGCTCCCCAACGGCATGTCGGTCTGGCTGCCGAACGAGGAGCTGCTGAGCCGGTCGGGCAGGACCTTCGACGGCGCGGGCATCCCGCCGCACCTCACCGAGCCGGTCTTCACCGCGGAGGAGTTCGACCAGAACAAGGACTCGGCCTTCGACCGGGCCGTGACGGTCCTGCGGGACTGGGGTCCGAGGGAAACGCCCTAGGCCCTGTCGTCAAAGTCCCGCCTGGCCCGCGGCCCCCGGCACCGCAGGCCTGACCGGCGCTACTTTGACGACAGGACCTAGTGCCCCACCGAGTCGAGCAGCCGGGCCGTGTGGACCCGGCCGGCGTATTCCACCAGCCTGATCAGCACTTCCTTCCCCGAGTCCTTGTCCCTCGCGTCACACAGCACCACCGGTGTCCCCTGCTCCAGGTCCAGCGCGCGCGCCACCTCGTCCGCGCCGTAGCCGCGGGCGCCGCTGAAGCAGTTGACGGCCACCACGAAGGGGATCCTCCGGTGCTCGAAGTAGTCCACCGCCGGGAAGCAGTCCTCCAGCCGGCGGGTGTCGGCGAGGACGACCGCTCCCAGCGCGCCCTGCGCGAGCTCGTCCCACAGGAACCAGAAGCGGTCCTGGCCCGGGGTCCCGAACAGGTAGAGCGACAGGCCCGCCCTGATGGTGATCCGGCCGAAGTCCATGGCCACGGTGGTCGTGGTCTTGTGGTCCACTCCGCCCGTGTCGTCGACGAACTGGCCCGCCTCGCTCAGCAGCTCCTCGGTGCGCAGCGGCCTGATCTCGCTGACCGCGCCCACGAGCGTGGTCTTGCCGACGCCGAAGCCGCCGGCCACGAGGATCTTCAGGGCCAGCGCGGCAAGTTCCTCCTCGTCGCCGGAACTCCCGGCGCCCGTCGTGCCGTTGTCGTGCGGTCCCATCACAGTGCTCGCAATCCCTCGACGACTTCCCGCAGAATCCGCTCGTCCGGCAGTCGGGCGGGCGGCACCGGCCGGCTGACCCGCACGTGTCCCGCCTCCAGCAGGTCGCCCAGCAGCACCCGCACCACGCCCACCGGGAGGTCCGCCTCGGCGGCGAGCTCCGCGACCGACTGGGTCTCCGAGCGGCAGAGCCCGAGCAGCGTGCGGTGCTCCGGGCCGAGCAGGGCCTCGTCCCCCGCGCCGGCCGCCTCCGGATCGACCACGACCAGGGCGATCAGGTCGAAGCGGACCCCGTGGGGGCCCGGTTTCGTACGCCCTCCGGTCATGGCGTACGGGCGGACGAGCGGGCCCGCCTCGGCGTCGTACCACTGGCCTTCCACGTGCCCGTCCGCCGCCCTCACCCGGCGGCCGGGGGGCGGACCGCGAAGCGGGTCGGCGTGTCCAGGTGTTCGCCGACCCGTCTGACCAGCCGGGCCATCTCGTACGCGATCAGCCCGATATCGGCACGCGCGGCGCTGAGGACGGCCAGACAGGAGCCGTCCCCGGCCGCGGCGACGAAGAGGAACCCCTCGTCCATCTCGACCATCGTCTGGCGTACGCCCCCGGCGTGGAAATGGCGGCCCGCGCCCTTGGCGAGGCTGTGGAAACCGGACGCGACCGCCGCCAGGTGCTCGGCGTCCTCCCGGCTCAGGGCAGTGGAGGAGCCCACCGCCAGCCCGTCGTTGGACAGCACCACCGCGTGCCGGACTTCCCGGACCCGCCGGACGAGGTCGTCCAGCAGCCAGTCCAGTTCGCCGGATCCCCGGATCCCGTCGAGCGCGGTCCTGTGGTGTTCGTTCATCGCACTTCTCCTTCGCTGCCTGCGTGGGGGGAGTCGTCCTGGGAGCCGCGTGCCCACCCCGCCCGGTAGGCGGCCATCCGGTCCCGTGCCTGCTCCGGGCTTCGGTCGGGGGGCTCCGCGGGGGCCCGTGAGCCGGTCGGGGCCCGGCCGGCGGCGGGGGCCTCGCGCAGCTGCGGGACCAGGCTGGCCTGGCGCACCCGGCGCGGCAGTCCGGTCACCGGGGCGGCGGGGACGGCCGGCTCCGGCACGGCCGTCGGCGCGGATGCGGGTGCGGGTGCGGTACGGATGACCGCGCCGCCGGACCCGCGCGGCCGCAGCGGCGCCACCGGGGCGGCGACCGGATCCTGCCGCGGCCCGTCGCCCCGCCCTGAGGCGGGCACGGGCGCCGGCACGTGCACGGGCTCCCGCTCGGCGGCGGGCGGGGCACCGGCCGCCGGCTGGAGCAGGGAGTTGGGCAGCAGCACGACGGCGGTGGTGCCGCCGTAGGGCGAAGGCCTCAGGTGCACCCGGATCCCGTGGCGCGCCGAGAGCCTGCTGACCACGAACAGGCCGAGGCGGTCGCTGTCGAACAGGTCGAGGTCCTCGCAGTGCTCGATCCGGCGGTTGGCCTCCGCGAGTGCCTCGCGGCCCATGCCGAGGCCGCGGTCCTCGACCTCCAGGACGTAACCGGCGCCGACGGGTTCGCCGGTGACCCGGACCGTGGTGTGCGGCGGGGAGAACTGGGCCGCGTTCTCGATCAGTTCGGCGAGCAGATGGGTGAGGTCGGCGACGGACGCGCCGGTGACGGCGGCCTCGGCGAGCCGCCGGACCTCCACGCGCGGGTAGTCCTCGATCTCGGAGACGGCGGCGCGCACGACGTTCGTCAGCGGCACCGGCATCCGCCACGCCCGGCCCGGGGCGGCGCCCGAGAGGATGATCAGGCTTTCCGCGTGGCGGCGCATCCGGGTGGTGAGGTGGTCGAGCTTGAAGAGGTCGCCGAGCTCGCCCGGGTCATCGGCGCGGCGCTCCATCGAGTCGAGGAGGTCGAGCTGTTTGTGGACCAGGACCTGGCTGCGGCGGGCGAGGTTGACGAAGACGCCGCTCACCCCGCCGGCGAGTTCGGCGCGCTCGACGGCGGCGCTGAGGGCGGCCCGGTGGACGGTGGACAGGGCCTCGCCGACCTGGGTGATCTCGTCCTCGGCGGGAGGCCCGGGCGGGGCCTCTTCCTCGACGTCGATGTCGGCGGCTCGTCCGGCCCGGAGCCGTTCCATGGCCTGCGGGAGCTTCCGGTGGGCGATCTCCAGCGCGGTGTTCCGCAGGGCCACCAGCTCCACCACCAGGGCGCGGCCGATGCGCACGGAGATCACCAGCGAGGCGGCGACCGCCACCAGACCCAGCAGGACGGCGGCGCCGGCCGGGCCGAGAGCCCCTCCGGCGAGCGGATCGCCACGCTCGGCGGCCCGGGCGTGCGCGGCCCGCCGTACCTCCCGCATGGACGAGCTCACCGCGGCGTGGGCGGTGTCCCAGCCGACGGGGACCGCGTGCGCCTCACGGGGCGGCGAAGCCGCGGACGCCGCCCCGGCGGGGACGGGAGTGACGGCCAGCGCCTTGTCCTCGGCGGCGGTGAGCTCGGCGTAGGACGCGCCCTTCGAGACGGCGTCCCAGGCGGACCGCTGGTCCGGGGGCAGGTCCCGCGCCGCGGCGACGGTGAGGGTGCGGCGGGTCTCCACGGCGCCGGCCAGGCGGCGCAGCGCGTCGGCGGTGCGGGGGCCGGGCAGGGCGAGGAGCGCGTCCTCCCGGGACAGCAGCTCGCCGGCCCGGGCGAACTCGAGCAGGACCCGTGCGTCGGCGCCGAGTTCGGAGTCGGCGCCACCGGAGAGGGCGCCCTGGGCGGCGAGGGCGGAGTCGGCGACGCGGGTGTAGGTCTCGTAGGCGCCCTCCGGGGTGGCGCGGCGGGCGGTGATGTCCTTCCGGGCATGGCCGAGCGCCTCCGCGGCGGCGACGAAGGCGCCGAGCCGCACGACCGTGTCGGTGCGGTGACCGCCGGAGTCGGCGACGGTGTGGCGGTCGCCGAGACGCAGCCGGCGTACGGCTTCGTCGGTGCGCCGGGCCTGCTGCCCGAGGGCGGACGCCTCGCCGGGGGCGGGGTCGGCCAGGAAGCGGACGGCGGCGCGGCGTTCGGCCTGGATCTCGGCGAGGGCAGCGTCGAGGGGCGCGCGTATCGCGGCGTCGGCCTCGCGGACGCGGCCGAGCCGGGCCATGTCCTGGGCGGTGCCGACGGTGGCGAAGCCCCAGAGGGCGAGCAGCGAGACGACCGGGACCATCAGCAGCGAGACGATCTTCGCCCGGACGGTGGCGGGCCGCAGCCGGGTCCACGGCCCGCCCCGGTCCCGGGCGCCTCCGGCCCGGGCGCCTCCGGCCGGGGCGGGGCGCCGGAACCCGGACTCCGGCGGTTCCGTCGCGGGGGGACCGGCGTGTGCGCGGCGGCCGCGCGAGGCGGGCGCGGGGAGCCGCGGCGGCGCCGGCTCCGGTCTTCTGCGGGGTGTGCGCATGGCTCCTCGTTCCGGGGCGGTACGGATCCACGGGGGGGGTGGGCGGGGTGTCAGCGGGAGGGGACGGTGCCCTCCCCGAGGCGCCGGGCAGTGGGCGCGGACCCGGAGCGCGGCCCCATGCCCGCACCCGCGCCGGGACCGAAGCCACGACCGGACCCCGCATCGGAGCCGTGAGCCGCGGCGGCCGGAGCCGGCGCCCCCGGTGCGGACGCCCGGGCCGACGCCGTCCGCCGGGACGCCGACGCCGCCCGCTCGGACGTCGGCACCGTCCGCCCGTCCGCCGTCCGCTCGTCCGCCGTCGGGGAGAGCGCCACGAAAGCGGCGGTGATGAAGAGGTAGGACCCGAGCCCGACCGCGAGCGGGAAGATGAACTGCATGGCGGTCGCCCCGGGCAGGGCCGCGTCCGAGGGCATGACGCGGACGGCGACGGCCGCCATCCCGGTGTAGTGCATGCTGCTGACGGCGACGCCCATGACGAGGGAGGCGACCGCGACGGCCAGCGGTGAGCTGATGTTGAGGGCGGCCCAGAGCGCGGCGGTCGCGGCGACGACGGCGATGGCGACCGAGAGCCCGACGGTGAGCGGGTCGTACTCGATCCGGCCGTGCAGGCGCAGGGCGGCCATGCCGAGGTAGTGCATGCTCGCGACCCCGAGTCCGGTGGTCAGGCCCCCGAGGACGAGGGAGCGGCGGCGGTCCTTGCCGTAGCCGACGGCGAACACCCCGGTGCCGACGACGGCCATGGCGACGAGCAGGCTGAGGAGGGTCACCGGCACGTCGTAGTGGATCTCGGTGCCGGTGACGTGGAAGCCGAGCATGGCGATGAAGTGCATCGTCCAGATGCCGGTGCCAATGGCGGAGGCGGCGGTGAGGAGCCAGTTGCGGCGGGAGGCGCCGGTCGCGGCGAGTGCGCGGACGGTGCAGCGCAACCCCAGGGCGGCGCCGATCGATGCCATCACATATGACAGTGCGGGTGTCAGCCAGCCATAGGCGGCGTGGTCCAGGTGTCCCATGGCCACGGGACGCTAGTCCGGGTGAGGGCGCGAACAAGGGGAGCATTTCGAAAGCAGCTGTAACTGCTGGAATATGACAGAGAGACGTTCATCTCCGATCACACCACGTGCCACCTTGCGCACGGTCCGCAAGGGCCGGGGCCAGTGCGGGATCATGGAGGCATGAGCCGTATGAGCCGTACGAACGAAGACCACCCACACGTGCAGGAGTTCTTCGGGGCACGCGCAGCCGCCTGGGACAGCAAGTTCCCGGACGACGGGCCCGCCTTCGCGACCGCCGTGGCGGAGTTCGGTGTGGGGCCCGGGGACCGGGTGCTCGACGCGGGCTGCGGGACGGGCCGGGCACTGGTCCCGCTCCGGGCGGCCGTCGGGCCGTCCGGAACCGTGATCGGCGCGGACCTGACCGAGGAGATGCTGACCGAGGCGCGGCGCGCCGGGCGCGACCGCGCGGGGGCGCTGCTGCGCGCCGACGTGGCCCGGCTGCCACTGCGCGACGGGGCGCTGGACGCGGTCTTCGCCGCCGGGCTGATCGCCCACCTGCCCGATCCCGCCGCGAACCTGCGCGAGCTCGCCCGCGTCGTCCGCCCGGGCGGCCGGCTCGCACTCTTTCACCCGATCGGGAGAGTCGCGCTCGCCGCGCGCCACGGCCGCGAGCTGACCCCGGACGATCTGCGGGCCGAGCACAACCTGGGCCCGCTGCTGTCCGGTTCCGGCTGGCGGATGACCTCCTACGCCGACGAGGACACCCGCTTCCTGGTCCTGGCCGAGCGCGTCCGGTAATCGGCACGACGCCCGGGGAGACCATTTTCGTACGCCGGCCCGCGCGCCCGCACCCGCCCGGCCCCGGGGGCTACGCCGGGGGCTGGGCCTCGGCTCCGGCCGGACGGCGCGGGTGCGGCACGGGGCAGCCGCCCGCGCCGGGCACGGGGAAGGTGCCGAGCTCGCCGACGTCGTAGCCGTCGCGGTATCCCTTGATCTCCGGGTTCTGGCGGGCGTAGTGGGGGGCCGTGCGCGGGGGCAGCAGCCGTACCGCGCGGCCTCGCAGCCGGAGGGCGCCCCGGACCAGCCGCCGGACGGCGGGGCTCGGGGTCTCGTACCGGAAGGCGCTCAGCAGCGGCTCGTCGAGCAGGGCGAGGCTCGCGCCGCGCACCGCGGGGGCGAGGGGCGCCGGGTACCAGGAGGCCATCAGGTCGAGGGTGGAGTCGGCGACCTCGCGGCCCCCCTCGTCCCAGCCGAAGTGGGCTTCCTCGTAGGCGTTCAGGGTGGCCTCGAACTCCTCGTAGGAGCCCGGGATGTCCGTGATGCCCATGCGTCGGCCGAGTGCGGTGTAGTAGTTGGCGCAGGCCCGGCGCTCGTGGTGGGTCAGCGGGCGCCAGCCGTAGACGTCGAGCCAGCGTGCGGGAATCACCACGAACGTGCACAGGACGTAGCGCATGTCGTCGTTGGAGATGTCGTAGCTGCGGTGCATCTGGTTGACGCGGCGGATCGCGGTGCGCGCCGTGTCGCTCTCGAAACCGTGCTCCACGACGGCGTCGAGGAGCAGCGCGGTGTCGTCGTAACGCTTCTGCGCGCGGTCGGTGAACTCGGCGGTCTCGGCGAGGAGCGCGCCGATGGAGGGGACGGCGTAGGTCCGGAAGAGGGCGAGCTCGAGGGCGCGGGTGAAGTCCCAGGGGAACTCGTAGGTGGCGGTGAGCCGGTAGATGGCCAGGAAGTCCTGGTCGGGGTCGAGCCGGAGGATCTCCCTCAGCCGGTCGTAACGCTGCACCGGACTCCCTTTCTGTGGCGGGGCCCCAACTCTACGTGCAGGTAGCGGCCTTGGAAATCGTCCCCCGTCGGGTCTCGACGTGCGAGTTACCCGCTGGTTAAGGTGCGCCGACGAGAACGCGATCGGGAGGCCACGTGTCCGACGAGGAGGACGGGGGCTCGCTGTACGTGCTGACGGCCGTGCTGCTGACCCCCACGCAGTTCCCGGCGGTGCTCGGCGACGATTTCCCGGAGGCCTGCGCGCTGCTGGGGGTACCGCCGGTCGCCGACGGGTACGGGCTGGTGCTGGGACAGGACGAGGAGGGCGCGCGCTGGACGGTCGTCGTGGACGACGTCTCGCTCGTGGCCGCCGCCATCGCCTCCTGGGACTGCGGCATGGACTACGACCTGTCGCCCGACGAGCGCACGATCGTGGCCTCGCTGGCGGGCTGGCCGCTGGAGCTGACGGTGTCGACGGCGGGCATTCCGGAGCCCCACGACCCGGAGCAGGGCGCGGACGGCACGGGTCGGGTGCCGCTGTCACCCCCCTCGGCGCAGGGTTGGGGGCCGGTGCAGCGGCGTCTGGGCGCGGACCAGGTCGGCCGGGAGTGGGCGGACTGGAGCGAGCGCGTCGCGGAGGACGGCGGGGCGGCGGCAGCCGTGCACCCCGGGCTCGCGCGGGCGCTGCGGGAGGCCGCCGGTTACGCCCGGCAGGCACCGCCGCCGGGGCGGGTCCGGTCGGCCTTCGCGGGCGAGGGCGTACGGGCGCTGCGGGCCGACGGGCCGGGCTGGTCGCTGGTGGCCCGGACCGGCGGCCCGGCCTTCGTCCTGCTGGACGAGGAACCGGGCGCGGTCCTGGCCGTCCCCAGCGAGGGGAACTCCGGGCTGCCGGAGCTGGCCGGCCTGCTGGCCGCACTGGACGGCGTGGCCGTACGGCCGGCCTGAGCGCGCCCGGTACGGAACACGGGAAAGGGAGACGGGGGCACGCGATGGTGGAGTCGCAGCCGGTGGGCGTGGTGGTCGGCGGCCGGGCGGAAGTCGTCGACGACGACTGGGGACGGGAGCGGGCGGTGATCCGGCTGGACTCCGGCCGGTTCGGCCCCGAAGCCCTCTACGGACTGGAGGACTTCTCGCACGTCGAGGTCGTCTACCACTTCGACCGGGTGCCGGTGGAGAAGATCGAGACGGGCGCCCGGCACCCGCGGGGGAACCGGGACTGGCCCCTGGTGGGCATCTTCGCCCAGCGCGGCAAGAACCGTCCCAACCGCATCGGCCTGTCACGGTGCAGGGTGCTGAAGGTGGACGGCCTGGACGTGCACGTCGAGGGCCTGGACGCGGTGGACGGCACCCCCGTGCTCGACCTCAAGCCGTACATGGAGGAATTCGGCCCGCGCGGCGAGACCCGCCAGCCGGAGTGGTCGACGGCCCTGATGCGGGACTACTACTGACCGTCGCTCCCACCACGGGGCCCGCCGCCGCGCCCCCTCCCGTCAGACGCGCTCGAGCGGTATGTACGGCAGCGGCGGGAGGGTGGCGGTGATGGTGTCACCGGGGCGGACCGTGCCGCCCCGGTGGACCACGCCCATGATCCCGGCCTTGCGGACCACGCGGCCCTCCTCGTCCCGGCCGACGACCTGCCTGAGCAGGCCGTCCTGGAAGGCGTTGATCTGCGGGCACGGGTTGCGCAGGCCCGTCACCTCCACCACCGCCTCCTCGCCCAGGTGCAGCAGCGTCCCCGTCGGCAGGGCGAGCAGGTCCATGCCCTCGGTGGTCACGTTCTCCCCGAGCCGGCCCGGCTCGACGCCGAAGCCCGCTTCCGCCACCTCGTCGAACAGTTCCCGGTGTATCAGGTGCACCTGACGGAGGTTCGGCCGCGTCGGGTCCTGGGCCACGCGGGAGCGGTGCTTGACGGTGACCCCGGCGTGCACGTCGCCTTCGACGCCGAGGCCGGCGAGGAGCGTGATGCTCTCCCGGTTCGGCTTGCTGAACGAGTACACGGCATTGCTGCTGACGGCCACGACGCGCGCGGCCTGCGCCCTCTCTCCCGCGACGACGTGCTCGGTGCTGACGTGCCCGGTGCTGACGTGCTCGGTGCTGACGTGCTCGGTGCTGTGCTCGTGCTCGGTGGTGCTCATGAGAAAGGCCTGCGTCCCCCCTGCCGCCCCCGGCGGCCCGCGAATGCTTCCGCCATGGTCAACGCGCCGGGACCGGAGGCGGTTCCCCGGGGTCCGTACTCAGCGTGCCTCCAGCAGCGCCGAGAGGGCCGCCAGGTCCTTGCGCTGGGCGCGGCGCATGGCGGCCGTGATCACGGGGGCCCCGAGCGAGGCGAATCCGCTGGGCTCGCCCCGGTTGCGCAGGGTCATGCGGGTGCGGTCCGGGTGTTCCCCGTACGGCTCCCACGTGTAGGTGGTCTCCATGGGGAACGGCCCCCGCTCCGTCCGCATCACCATCCGGCGCCCGGGCTCGTACGCGGTGATCTCGTACGTGTAGGCCAGCCGTCTGCCGAGGAAGCGGGCGACGAAGGCGATCCTGGAGCCGATCGCCACGGGTGGCGGCGTCCGCCATTCGACGGAGGTGATGTTGACGTACCACGCGGGCGCGTTCGCGGGATCGGCCGCGTAGGCGGCGACCCGGGCGCAGGGGGCGGCGATGACGGCCTCGGTCAGGACGTCGACCTTCATCGGAGCCTCCGGGACGGCGAGGACGGGGCGTGGTTCCAGGATGTCAGGGGTTCACGGACCGGCCCCGTCCGCCACCACCGGTGGGCCGCGTCGCGCACGCGGCGGCGAGCACCGGGCATCGGGTACCGGGCGCCGGGTGCGCGTCCGCCACCCGCTTCGTGCGCGAGCGATGAGTCCGGGCGGCGGGCCGGGTCTGCCCCGGCATGACTCGAATCATCGCTGGGGACTCCCGTCACGACCGGGGCCACCCGCTGACACCGCGCCTCGGGCCCGTCGCGCCGGGCGCCGGAACACCGCTGTCCGCCCACGACCGGCCGGGGGTGATCCGGTGACCACGGTCGACGTCAACGGGATCGCCTTGGGCATCGAGTCGTTCGGTGACGACGACGCGCCCCTCGTCCTGCTCGCGGGCGGACCGACGATGCTCTCCTGGCCGGACGCGCTGTGCGAGCGCCTCGCCGCCGGCGGGTGCCGGGCGGTGCGCTACGACCTGCGCGACAGCGGCGAGTCGACCACGGCGGATCCGGAGGCGCCCGCCTACACCCTGCGCGACCTCGCCGCCGACGCGGCGGCCCTCTCCGGCGCGCTCGGTGGCGGGTCCGCGCACCTCGCGGGGATCGGCGTCGGCGGGATGGTCGCCCAGGTGGCCGTGCTCGACCATCCGGGCGCGTTCTCCGCGCTCACCCTGGCCGGCACCCGCGCCGTCGCCCCTGGTCCGCCCGACGACGACCTTCCCGACCACGACCGGGCGACGATGAGCCGGCTGTTCGCGCGTCCGCTGCCGGACTGGAGCGACCGCGGGGCCGTCGCGGAGTTCGCCGCCACGGGCGCGGAGATCCGCGGAGACGACCCCGTCGCCGCGCGGGCGGTCGCCGCGCGCGTCTGGGACCGCACGCCCGGCACCGCGCCCCCGGTGCAGATGGCCAACCAGTTGGGCATGGTGTTCTCCAGGCTCGACTGCGCACCCCGCTGGCGCGAACGCCTGCCCGGGATCGCGGTCCCCACGCTCGTCGTCCACGGCCGCCGCGACCGGTTCTTCCCCGTCGGCCACGGCGAGGCCATCGCACGCGAGATCCCCGGGGCACGGCTGCTCGTCCTCGACGCGGCCGCCACCGCGATCCCCGAAGCGGCGGTCGGCGAGGTCGCGGAGGCGATGCTCACGCTCGGACGGGGGACGACACCGCGCGCGCAGGGCGCTGCACGCCGGGGGAAGCCCGGGAAGGCGGGGGCTACGCGGCCTGCTCCGGCCGCAGAACGGCCTCCGGGGTGAGGGTGCGCCGTACGAGCCGGTCGGCGACCTCGGTCGGGCGCCGGCCGTGCGCCGCCGCGTACGCCGTGAGGTGTTGGACGCCTCGGCCGGGGTGACGCCCGTCGCGGCCGCGATCATGCCGGCCGCGGTGTCCACCACCGCCTTGCCGGAGAGGGCGCTCTGGCGGTGGGTGCGCGGGCGAGCAGGTTGAGGGCTCCGACCTGCTGGCGGCGCACCGCAGGGGCAGGGCGTGCGCGGCCCGGTATGCGGCGGCGGCCGCGAGGGGCGTGAAGCCCGGCCAGCGGTCCTCGTGCTCGGCGAGGACCGGCGCGGCCAGTGCGATCGCCGTGCGGCACGGCCCGTCCCCGAGGGTGTACTGCGCGTCGGCCAGCCTGGCGGCCCGCTCGTCGGAGGACCACCACAGCACGCGCGCGTCCGCGTCCCCGGCGAGGGAAACGGACGCACCGGTGATGTCCAGCAGATGGAGGCAGGCACGGCACAGCGCGGCGGGGGCGCGCCCCGTCGCGGCACGCCCGCCACGGCCCCCGCGGAGGCCTCGGGCAGCCGCCGTACGCGGGCGGCCGCACCGTCCGCGCGGACCGCGGGGCGCGGGGCAGCCGTGCCGCCGGCCCGTACGCGCGGGCCCGCCGGCGGCTCAGGCCGGGGCCTCCAGACGGGCCAGGAGCCGGCTCCGGTGGAGGTCCGCCACCGGGGCCAGCAGGTCGGGATGGCGCAGCAGCTCCGCGCCCCGGTGGTCGTACGGGTCCGGCTCGGTCAGCCGGCGGAAGGAGACGGGCACCGCCCCCACGTGCTCCGTGCCGGTGACCGCCCGCGCCGCCGCCTCGGCGAGGGACGGCGTACCCAGCAGGCAGGCGGCCCAGCTGGCGACCACCTCGTCCACCCAGGTCCGCCAGGCGACGGCCCGCGGGTCGGCGGTCTCCGCCGCGCGGGCGAAGTCGGAGCCGGTGATCCAGTCGAGTCTGCCCGAGCCGCCGGGCCCGGTCAGGGCAACCAGGTGGACGTCGAGCCGCGTCGGATAGCGGAGCCAGGCGGCGAGCGTGACGGCCTGGCGGGACTGGGCCTGGGCGAGGCCCCGCTGGAGCGCGCCGCGCCCGGACGGGTACGCGCGGTCGAACCACTGCGCCGTGGCCGCGATGAGCGGCGCCAGCGCGCTGTCCGTGGACACGGCGGCCTCCAGGGCGGGGTGCGGGCTTCCTCCCCTCACCTTAATGACCGAATAAATGACATCGGAACGGAAAGGCGCGGCTTATTCCGACCGATCGAGGAGGGACACGATGGGACACGGCGGCGACGTCATCGCAGAGCTGACCACCGACCACCGGGAAGTGGAGGAGATCTTCGGCAAGATGGAAGCCCTGCCTCCGGGCGATGCCCGCAGGAAGGAGTACGCAGACCAGGCGATCATGGAACTGGTCCGCCACTCCGTGGCGGAGGAGTCCTATCTGTACCCGGCCGTACGGGAGCAGCTGCCGAACGGCGACGCGCTGGCCGACAAGGAGCTCGCGGACCACGCCGCGGCCGAGCGCGTCATGAAGGACCTGGAGGGCTGCGAGGCGGATGACCCCCGCTTCGACGTGCTGGCAGCGAAGCTGATGGCGGAGATCCGCGAGCACATGGCCGACGAGGAGCAGAACCTGTTCCCCCGGCTGCGGACCGCGTGCGGCCCGGAGATGCTCGGCACGCTGGGTGACAAGGTCCGGACGGCGAAGAAGACCGCGCCGACCCGGCCGCACCCTTCAGCTCCCGACACTCCGCCCGCCAACAAGCTCCTGGCGCCGGGCATGGGGCTGGTGGACCGCTTGCGCGACGCGATGAGCGGGCGCGGCAAGGAGTCCTGACACCGCTCGCGGGCCGGCGCTCCCGGCCACAGGAGGGAGCCGTGCGCGGCACGGCTCCCTCCGCCGCGTTCAGGTGCGCAGACGGCTGTTGGCGCCGTCGTGTCCGTCGGCGCCCTCGTCGTTGAACCAGTAGTCCCCGGCGGCCAGGTACCGGAAGGCGTGGGTGGCCTTCGCCGGAAGCTCGACGGTCACCGCTCGCCTGCCGTCGGGGCGGGGTGCGAGCACGTGCGTGCCCGGCCGCCAGTCGTTGAACGTGCCCACGACGCTGACCGGCCCCGGCGGGTCACCCTCGGGCAGCACGAAGGTGACCTCGGTGGCGTTCTTGCGACGCCTTCTTTCCAGCACGGAGTGCTCCTTGTCGGTGTCGGGGCCGGGGACCGGTGGGGCCCGCCGGACGCCCGCCATCGTCGCGGTCCGGGCGGTCCCCGTCAGGCGACCCGCCGCGGCGGGTGCTGCGTCACCCGTCCGGACACCGCCGATCAGGCCTGTGCCGGCCGGCCGTCGCGACCCGCGCCGGCCGGCCGGCAGGGCCCCTCAGGCGGCCGGCGCGGGGAAGCGCTCCCAGACCCGATGCTTCTCCAGTGCCCCGGCGAGCGCGTCCAGCACCGAGGATCCCGAGTCCCCGACGATGACTCCCGGCTCGTCGGCGGCGATGCCGGCGGCCTCCAGCGCCCGCTCGCCCCCGTTCCAGCCGGCGATGGCCTTTCCGTGCCGGTAGGCCTCGGTGATCAGCAGCAGTACGCGCGGGTCGACTTCCGTCGCTCCGGGCGTGCCCGCCTTGGCGTCGCGGGCGCCCCGGGCGTCGGCGGCGGGCCGGGGGGCGCCGGCGAGGACGATGGCGTCGTACTCCACCGACCGCGCCGTCGCGAACGTGCGCTGGACGGCCACCGGCTCCCCTTCGGCGTCGAGCGTGCCGCCGTTCGGGGCGATGACGAGCGGGAGCAGGCCCCGGGCGGAGGCGGCCCGCTGTACGGCGCGCACCTCGGCGGATTCCCCGGCGGGATCGGCGACGATGCCGATCACCCGGCCGTCGACGGGCCAGGTCCGCCCCAGCTGGGACAGGGCCGGGCTGGGTTCGACCTCGGCGAGCGGGATGGTGGGGCCGGGAGCGGGCAGCCCGAGCCCGGCGGCCACCTGGGCGCACAGTTCGGGGTCGATGTTCGCGAGGTTGCCGAGCATCCGTTCCTTGACGGCCTGTTCGTAGCACTTGCCCAGTTCGAAGCTGTACGCGGCGATGATGTGCTCGCGCTCCGGCGGGCTCATGCTCAGCCAGAACATGCGCGCCTGACTGAAGTGGTCCGAGAAGGAGGCTGCGGCCTCGCGGCTCTTGCTCGCCGCGGGCACCCGCACGGGCGCCTCGATGTAGGCGGCGGATTCCGCGCCCGCCAGGAAGGGGCAGCCGCCGTCCAGGCTGTTGGGCCGGTACGGCGCCACGCCGGTGTGCACGGCGGTCTGGTGCATGCCGTCCCGCAGCATGTCGTTGACGGGGGCGTGCGGGCGGTTGACCGGAATCTGGGCGAAGTTGGGGCCTCCGAGGCGGCTGATCTGCGTGTCCAGGTACGAGAACAGCCGGCCGGCGAGGAGCGGATCGTCGGTGATGTCGATCCCCGGCACCAGGTGCCCGGGGTGGAAGGCGACCTGCTCGGTCTCGGCGAAGAAGTTCTTGGTGTTGGCGTTCAGCGTGAGCCGGCCGATGGCCTGTACGGGGGAGAGCTCCTCCGGCACGATCTTGGTGGGGTCGAGGAGGTCGATGCCCTCGAAGGTCTGCTCCGGGGTGTCGGGGAACACCTGGACGCCCAGTTCCCACTCGGGGAAGGCGCCGGACTCGATGGCGTCGAAGAGGTCGCGGCGGTGGAAGTCCGGGTCCGTCCCGCCGATCATCTGCGCTTCCTCCCAGGTGAGGGAGTGCACGCCCAGCTTCGGCTTCCAGTGGAACTTGGCCAGTACGCTCTCGCCCGCCTCGTTGACCAGACGGAAGGTGTGGACCCCGAAGCCCTCCATCATCCGGTACGAGCGAGGGATGCCCCGGTCGGACATGTTCCAGAGGGTGTGGTGGGTCGCCTCGGTGTGCAGGGAGACGAAGTCCCAGAAGGTGTCGTGCGCGCTCTGGGCCTGCGGGATCTCCCGGTCGGGATGCGGCTTGCCGGCGTGGATGACGTCGGGGAACTTGATGGCGTCCTGGATGAAGAACACCGGGATGTTGTTGCCCACCAGGTCGAAGGTGCCTTCCTCGGTGTAGAACTTCACCGCGAAGCCCCGGGTGTCCCGCACGGTGTCCGCGGATCCGCGCGAGCCCAGCACGGTGGAGAACCGGACGAAGACGGGCGTCTCGACGTCCCGGCCGAGGAAGGCCGCCCTGCAGACCTCGCCCGCGGTGCCGTAACCGCGGAAGACCCCGTGCGCGCCGGCCCCGCGGGCGTGGACGACGCGCTCGGGGATCCGCTCGTGGTCGAAGTGCGTGATCTTCTCGCGCAGGTGATGGTCCTGGAGGAGTACGGGCCCCCGGGGGCCCGCCTTCAGCGAGTGGTCGGTCTCGTACAGCCGGGTGCCCTGCGCACTGGTGAGGTACGCCCCGCTCTGGGCGTCGCGCGCTCCTTCCGCCCCAGTGGCCTGGCCGGTGGGACTGACCGTCTCGGGGCCCTCCTGGTCCGCCTTGGGAGGCAGCGGCGGGCGCGGACTGGTCGGTTCCTCCCTTTGGGGGGAGGTGGGGGCGGGCTTGCCGGGTACGTGGTCCGCGGGGGTGTCGGCGGCCATGGGCTGCTCCGGCTCGTACTTCTCGGGCATTCTCTCTCCCGCTGGTTCGGTGGGGGCGCGGTCCCGGGCATCCGCACCCGGCCGGCCCGGGGCCCCGCGTCCGCGGAGCCCGACGACGCTCATGGTGCCCCGTCTGCCCCGGCTTCGCCGCCGGACACCAGGTCGATGCCGGTCTCCTCGGGAAGTCCGCCTCACCCGGCATGGGTGTCCGGATTGCGGGGACACGCCCGACATGAGTACCCACAATCCTGACCCGGATCCCCGCACCACCCCCGGCCTCGAACCGGGCGGCTCGGTTCCGCCCGGCGAGACCCCTCCCGGCGAGGCGAGCACCTCCTCCGGCGCCGGCCCCTACCGGCCGCTGAAGCGCGGGTGGGCCAAGGGCCCGCTCGCGGTCATCGTCGCCCTGGCGGTCCTGGTGGCCCTGTTCTTCCTGGTGTTCGCGATCGTGCTGGCCCTCTGAACCACGGCCGTCGCTGCCCGCGCACGCGGGCGGGGCGGCGTACCGAGTACGAGGCGGTGCTTGTCATGGACGGACGGCTCAGGGCCGTGCGGCGCTCCCGCGAACGGCCCGCGGAGCCGGCGCGACGGCATCCGTCGGCTGTCGGGCGGCGCGCGAGCCCGGCGCCGTGGCGGGGACTGCCGTGAATGGCGCCGGCGGGCCGCGGCCCTTCGCTCCGCACACGGCCGTGGTGACGGGGTCCGACTCCGGGATCGGCCGCGCCGTCGCGGTCGCGCTCGCCCGCGACGCGGGGACGGACGTCGGCATCACCTGGCACTCCGACGAGGCCGGGGCCCGGGAGACCGCCGAGGAGGTGGCGCGGTCCGGGCACCGGGCCGCCGTCGCGCGGATGGACCTGTCGCGGCTGCCCGGGGCGGCTGAGGCGGTGGACGGTCTCGCGAGGGAGCTGGGGGGCCTGGACGTCCTCGTCAACTGCGCCGGCACCGGTGTGTCGGAGCCCTTCCTGGAGCTGGAGCTGGACACGGTGCGCCGGATCCTGGACGTGGACCTGGTCGGACCGCTGCTGTGCGGCCAGCGGGCGGCCCGCTGGATGATCGCGCAGGGGCGGGGCGGGCGCATCGTCAACATCACCTCGGTCCACGAGCACCAGCCCCGCGTGGGTACCGCTCCGTACTGCGCCGCCAAGGGCGGGCTGGGCCTGCTCACGCAGGTGATGGCCCTCGAACTGGCCGAGTACGGGATCACCGTGAACTCCGTCGCCCCGGGCGAGATCGCCACCCCGATGACCGGCCAGGAGGACGTCGACGTCCGCTCGGTCCCGCGGCCCGGGATCCCCCTCGGGCGCCCCGGTGACGCGCGTGAGGTCGCGGCGGTCGTCGCCTTCCTCGCGGGGCCCGGCTCGGGCTACGTGACCGGGGCCTCCTGGGCGGTGGACGGCGGGATGCTCCGCATGGGCCCGATGGCGGGCTCCCACCTGGAGACCGACGCCTGGCGCGAGCCGTGAGCGTCCCGGCACGGGTGCGGGAAGGCCCGAGGCGCACCACGGGTCCGCGGGCAGGAGCCGCCCCGTGAACGCGCGGCGGTGGGAGGACCTGCCCGGCTCCGTCCTCGGCTGGGTGCTGGACCGCTCGCACGACGCCTCCGCCCGCCAGGTACCGGCGCTGATCGACCAGGCCGCACAGCGGCTGGGGCTGGCCGGGACCCGCCTGTACGTGGCCGACGTGCAGCAGGTGCGCCTGCTGGCCCTCCCCCAGCTCGCGGACCCCCGGCCGGGCCCGGAGGAGGCCACCGAGGCCGACCGGGAGGCGGAGGCCCTCGACATCGACGGTTCCCTGGCCGGTCTGGCGTACCGCAGTCAGCGCACGCAGCTGTCCCGCGACCGCACCACCGCGTGGCTGCCGATGATCGACGGCGTCGAGCGGATCGGAGTCATGAAGGCCTCCGGAGCGGCCCTGGACGAGGGCGACCTGGAGGTCTGCCGGGCCCTGGCCGCGCTGGCCACGCTGATCGTCGTCTCCAAGTCCGCGCACAACGACCCCCTCGTCGTCAGGGGCCGCAGCCGGCCCATGACGCTCCAGGCGGAGCTGGTGTGGGGTTTCCTGCCGCCGCGCACGATCGGCACCAGCCAGGCGACCTCGACCGCCGTCCTGGAACCGGCGTACGACATCGGCGGTGACGCCTTCGACCACAACTTCAGCGACAGCCTGCTGCACATGACCCTGCTGGACGCCATGGGGCACGACCTCGCCTCCGGCGGCGCCAGCGCGGCCGGCCTGGCCGCCTGCCGGTCCACCCGCCGCTCAGGCGGCACGCTCACCGAGATCGCCGTCACCATCGAACGCACCCTCCAGCAGTGGATCCCGGACCGGCTGATGACCGGGATCCTCGCCAACCTCGACACCGGGCACGGAGACTTCACCTGGGTCAACTGCGGCCACCCGGCGCCCCTGCTGATCCGCAACGGCCACGTCCTGCCCGGAGCACTCGAACGCCCGGCCCAACTCCCCCTCGGGCTGGGCTTCCACGCCCAGGAACCTCCCCGGCAGGACCGGGCGCGGCTCCAGCCCGGTGACCGGGTGCTGCTCTACAGCGACGGCGTGATCGAGGCCCGCTCCGCCGCGGGGGAGCTGTTCGGCGAGAACCGGCTGGCCGACACCGTCATCCGCTCCATGGCCTCGGGCGCCACCGCCCCCGAGGCCTTGCGCCGCCTGGTCCTGGACCTCCTCACCCACCAGGGCCAGCGGCTGCACGACGACGCCACCATCGTCCTGTCCGAATGGCACCCCACCACCTGAACGACCTGAACGCACCGTCAGGAGCCGCCCGCACACGGGCGGCCGGCGCCCGCCGTGGCGGTCACCCGCCCGGCGCCCGCCGTGTCACCTGTCCTGGATCCGCCGGAACGGACGCTCCGCCTCCAACTGGAACGCGACCTCCAGCAGGGTGCGTTCGCCGCCGGGACGGGCGGAGAACATCACCCCGACGGGCAGTCCGTCCTCCGTGGTCGTCTCGGCGGGGAGCGACACCGACGGTGTGCCGACGACGTTGTCGACCGGCGTGAACGCCACGTACGCGAGGATCCGCTCGATCAGCGCCGGGTAGGGAACGGCC
Organism: Streptomyces sp. NPDC034043; assembly: GCF_055575675.1. Taxonomy (NCBI): domain Bacteria; kingdom Bacillati; phylum Actinomycetota; class Actinomycetes; order Kitasatosporales; family Streptomycetaceae; genus Streptomyces; species Streptomyces sp. NPDC034043. Next base: position 225,405 of record NZ_JBVISF010000001.1, on the reverse strand, counting down.
GGGCCGAGGTGGCCGATCGGCGGCGTGGTGTGGGCGAGCACGGGGGACAGCACGAGGTCCCGCCCGCGGAAGGCGGCCGCGTACGCCTCCCTCGTGCCCTTGAGCCGGCTGAGCACTCCGGGCGTGCGGCGCCAGTTCTCCAGGTATGTCTCGCGCAGTCCCCGGCTGAGGCCGTCCATGCGGCCGCGGTCGAAGTCCGCTCCGAGGGTGCGGCCCGTGACGCCGAGGAGGAAGGACAGCATCCCCCAGTACGTGAGGAAGTCGTCGGTGAACCCGGGGTCGATGGCGATCTCCACCGGCTCCACGGTGTGGCCGAGCCCTTCGAGGGTGGCCGCCGTCCGGCTGACCGCGGCCCGGGTGGCGGGGTCGGAGCGGACGCCGTTCGGGGAGTCCAGCAGGAAGCCGATGCGCAGCCGTTGCCCGGAGGGCCCTTCGGCCAGGCCGACGGGCGGCAGCCCGGGGTTGCGCCAGTACGTCTCGGCGGCGGCGAGGAAGGCGGCGGCGTCGCGGACCGACCGGCTCACGACGCCGTCGGTGACGAGGTCGATCGGGAGCCGGCGGCTCTGCTCGTTCGGCACGACCCGGCCGCGGGTCGGCTTGAGGCCGACGAGCCCGCAGCAGGCGGCGGGGATCCGGATCGAGCCGCCGCCGTCGTTGGCGTGCGCGACGGGCACCGCTCCTGCGGCGACGAGCGCCGCGCTGCCGCCCGAGGAGCCGCCGGCGGAGTGGCCGGTGTGCCACGGGTTGCGCACCGGCTCGGCGCCCTCGTACTCGGTGGTGGGGCTGAAACCGAACTCGGGCATCCGGGTCTTCCCCAGCACCGTGACCCCGCTGCTGAGGAACTGCCGGGCGAACGGCGCGTGCCGCCGGGCCTCCCTGGGCCGGAAGGCGGCGCTGCCGTGGCCGGTGGGCAGCCCCCGGTAGTCGGTGTTGTCCTTGACGAAGGTCGGCACCCCGGCGAAGGGCCCGACCGCGGGGCCGGTGCGCGCGGGGGTGTCCGCGTACGCCTGGACCGCGTGCAGCCGGGCCTCGACCCCCCGTACGCGTTCCCGCGCGTCGCGGGCGGCCTCCGCGGCGGAGACCTCGCCCCGCCGGATCGCCGCGGCGAGGCCGACGGCGTCGTGCTCGCCCAGGGCGTCGTCCCGGAACGCGTGCACCCTGGCCCGTTCTTCGAAAGTGGTCACCGCTGATCAGCCCCCGCCCTCTGAGTGGTCGCCCGCCATCATTGCTTACCGCGGAGTAACACGGGAGGGGGCGGACGGTGCGGCGCTCAGGGTCCGGGGCCGGGGTCCTCGTCGGGGACGGGCATGAAACCGATGCATTCCACGTCGATCTGGTCCGCGAAGGCCGCCAGCACGCCCGCCAGGCGCAGGGTCGTTCCCGGGTCGAGTTCCGCCCCGCCCCGGCTCACGGTGTGCAGCCACTCCCCCGCGACGTACCGCAGCAGGGCGGTCACCTCGTCGGCGGGGATCAGTACCCGGCCGTCCGGTACGGAGATCAGGGGGATGGACGCGTTCACGACGGCACCGCCTCCCTTCCTCCGCCGACGGGCGCGCTTCAGGTGTCCGGCTCGGCGGCCGCGATGGCGGCGAGGGCCGAGCCCGGATCGCTCTCCACCGCCAGGTCGCCGAGGGTGACGACGCCCACCAGCTCTCCGTCCTCGGTCTGTACGGGCAGGCGGCGCAGGGCGTTGCGGCGCATCAGGGCGACGGCCTGGTGGACGTCGTCGCCGGGTCCGACCGTGAGCAGTTCGGTGCTGCAGATCGCGTGCACGGTCGTTTCGGCCGGGTCCCGGTTCTCGGCCATGCCCCGGATGACGAGGTCGCGGTCGGTGACGATGCCGTGCAGCCGCCCCCCGTCGACGACGAGGACGTCCCCGATGCCGGCGTCCCGCATCACGCGTGCGGCTTCAGCCAGTGAGGTCAGCTTCTCGACCGTCACCGGGTTCGAGGTCATCACCTCGTGGACGCTGCGGGTCATGGCTCCTCCGGCTGCTGGAAGCGGCTCCTGTCGGGCGCCTACCCGCCCCGGCGGGCGGTACGCCACCCCGCCCGGGCCCCCGGACCGGCGGCGGCGCGAGGGCCCGGGCGGCGGTGGCCGGAACTCGGCGCCCTGCCCGGGGGACCGGGAGACCGCGCTCCCGGCCCCCGTCGTGCGGCGGGTACGGTTCCGGCATGGACGTTTCCACAACGAGTTCGAACGCCGAAGACACGGGCCGGACGGCCGTGGTCAAGGACGCCGCGCGTGCGCAGTTGGCGAAGCTGGGGGCCGCGGGGCTGACCCCGGAGGCCGTGGCGCACGAGAGCGGTCTCGCCGTCAGCGAGGTGGAAGCCGTCTTCCCGCACCGGGACGACCTGCTGACCGCCCTGGTCATCGACGCGTACGACGCGTCCGGCGCCGCGATGGAACGGGCCGACGCGGCCGCCGCGGCCGAAGGGGCCCCGGCCGGTGCGCGTCTCCTCGCGGCCACCCGGGCCCTGCGGCAGTGGTCGTTCGAGTACCCGGCCGAGTTCACGCTGATCTACGGCTCGCCCGTACCCGGGTACCACGCCCCGCAGGACACGGTCCCGCCCGCCTCCCGTACGCCCGCGGTGCTCGCCGGGATCATCCGGTCGGCACTGGAGGCCGGTGAACTCACCCCGCCCCGGCGGACGCCGCCCGCCCGGCAGCTGCTCCTGCCCGAGGCCGTGGCCGCCTTCGGCGGGGTGCCCGGGGCTCCGTTCTCGGACATCATCGAACGCGGCATCGTCCTCTGGAGCAACCTGATCGGCCTGCTGGTCTTCCAGGTCTTCAGCCGCACCCACGACAGCGTCAGCGACGAGGCCGCCTTCTTCGACTACGCGATCGCCGTCGCGGCCGAGGCCATCGGCCTCGACGTCCCCCTGGCCGGGACGACCGACTGACCGTCAGCCGCCCCCGCGGCACCCGCAGAAAATCCAGGACGTGAACACCACCAGAACCCTCTGCTTCGTCATAGCCGCGCTGTCGTCGTACGCGGCGCTCGTCTACCGGCTGTGCCAGGCACGGCGCAGCTGGAAGGACAGCGCCTACCGCGCGCTGATCACCACCCTCCTGCTCCAGTGCCTGACCTTCACGATGGGCGCCGTCGCCATGGGCGGCGGCAGCTTCCTCGGCGTCGGCAACCTCGCCATCCTCCTCATGCACCTGGCGGCGGTCGCCTTCTGCGTGAGCTCGCAGATCATCCTGCTGAAGTGGGCGGACGCCGACAAGGAGGCCGTCCGCAGGGCACGCTGGTGGACGGTCACCGGCATCGGCCTGAACGTGCTCCTCGTCGCGCTGTTCCTGCTCGCCGACGGCCCGGGCCGGCCGTCGTCGGACTTCGACACGGGCAGCGGCCAGCCGCTGGTCCTCACGTACCTCCTGGCCTTCATCGTGTCGCAGGCCGTTCCGTGCGTCACGATCTTCCGCCAGTGCGGCCCCTACGCCCGGATGACCGACAACGCCTCGCTGCGGCAGGCGCTGCGCATGCTCCGCGTCGCCGCGGTGGTCCTCTTCCTGTACTGCTCGGCGCGGACGGTGAACATCCTGACGTCGGCGGCCGGGATCGACATCGGCGTCTGGAAGCTCGCGTCGAACATCTTCAGCGCGGCGGGCATCGTGATCCTCTCGCTGAGCCTCACCAACTCCTCCTGGGGCCCCTCGGCCACCAGGCTCCTGAGCTGGGCGCGCAGCTACCGGTCCTACCGGGCCCTCTACCCGCTGTGGCGGGACCTGTACGAGTCCTCCCCGGACATCGCGCTGGAGCCGCCGGGCGCCTCGGTCTCGGAGATGGACTACCGCCTCCACCGCCGGGTCGTCGAGATACGCGACGGATGGCGCGATCTGCGCCCCTACATCGACCGCACCGCACCGGGTGACGGGGGTCCGGGCCAGGAGGCCAGCGAGGAGTCGCGGCAGGCTTTCACGGAAGCGGCGCAGATCAAGCAGGCTCTGCTCGCCAAGCGGAACGGGACCGTCCCTCACGACAACAAGGACGCCGGCGATTTCGACGACCGCGACACCGACAACTTCACGGCGGAGGTGGCATGGCTCACCCAAGTAGCGGCCGCCTACAGTAAGCTCGGCACCGCGAGTTGAAGCTCCCGCCCGGTTTGCATCCCCCGTCAAACCGGGCGGGCAGCTCCCCCGTTGCCCCCCGTCTCCGCACGGGGCGGGACGGGCGGACACCGCCCGGACTGGCCCGGCCCATCCCCCGAGGGCCGGGCCAGTCCGTTTTTCACCGGCAAGCCAACCGACGAACCCCCGTGAGTCGAGTTAACTGCCAGCTATCGGCGAGACCCAACGTTGGCGGAGTCCAGCCCAATTGTCAACTGACCGCTAATCTGTGAAACTGACGTATAGCCAAGGGCTATACCGAGGAGGTGACGGGAGGAAGGATCACCAATGACCGAGACCGAGACCGAGGCAGGCGACCGGCCCCTGCTCGCAGTGCGCCTCGACGACCTCTTCAAGACCGTTCGCCCCAAGGGCAAGCACTGGACCAATGCCGAGGTGGCGGAGGAGCTCAAGCGGGCCAATCCCGAGCTCAAGGTCGGCGGTGTCTACCTGTCCCAGCTGCGGACGGGCAAGCGCTCCAACCCCTCGCCCGACCTGCTGGCGGCCCTCGCCCGCTTCTTCGGCGTCTCGGTCGCCTACTTCTTCGACGACAAGGTCGCCGAGTCCGTGCTCAGCCAGGTCGCCGCCATCGAGGCGCTGCGGCAGTCCGGGGTCCGCGCCGTGGCGATGCGGGCGGCGGGGATGAAGAAGGAGAACCTCCAGGCCATCACGGCCATCATGGACCAGTACCGGCAGTTGCAGGGCCTTCCCCCCGTCACCGACTCCAGCGAACCCGAATGAGGGGCGCCTGGAAGGAGCGGGCCGCCGACCACGACCGCCGGAGCCGGCTCAAGAAGCTGCGGAAGGCCGGAGCCCGGCGGATCGCCGAACTCGACCTCCCCGAGGCCCCCGACGTGGCCGAGCTCTGCCGCCACCTCGGCGAGGTCCGCGACCGCCCGATCATCCTGGTCCCGATGCAGATGCCCTCGTCGCACCCCTGCGGCATGTGGGTCGCCGCCCGCGACGAGGACCTGATCTTCTACGACGCCAACACCACCAGCGCGCATCAGGAGCACATCATCTTGCACGAGCTGGGCCACATCATCTGCTGCCACCGCGGGGCCGGCGGCCTGGACGAGGCGGCCGCCCGCCTCCTCTTCCCCGACCTCGACCCCGACATCGTGCGCGACATGCTCCTGCGCGCGACCTACGACGACGTCCAGGAGCAGGAGGCGGAGATCATCGCCTACCTGCTCTCCCAGCGGATGGGCGGCGCCGAACAGCGGCACGGCACCGACGCGGACGCGCACGAGGGCGACCGGCCCGCCAAGAGCGCCACGCTCAGCCGCATAGAACGCACCCTGATCTGAGATGGGTTTACCTCCCGGCGGACGCCACCTCCTCGGCCAGCACGGCGACCGCGCGCCGGATGTCGTCCTCGCGGTGCTCGCTGGTGATGAAGAAGCGCAGCCGCGACAGCCCCTCCTCCACGGCGGGGTGGAAGATCGGATCGGCGACGACACCCCGTCCGAAGAGTCCGCCCGCCACGCGCAGCGTCTTCGCCGAGTCCCCCAGGACGCACGGCACGATCGGCGTTCCGGCGCTGGAGCCCGTAGCCAGACCGGCCTCGGCGGCGAGCCCCAGGAAGAGCTCGGAGTTGCGTCTCAACGCCCGCACCCGTTCCGGCTCCGCGGCGATCAGCTCGGTGGCGGCCAGCGCCGCGGCCGCATTGGCCGGGGTGAGGCCGACGCTGTAGACGAAGCCGGGGAGCGTGTGGCGCAGCCAGCGCACCATCCGGGCCGAGCCGCCGAGATAACCGCCGCAGCTGGCGAAGGCCTTGGAGAGGGTGCCCATCCACAGGTCCACATCGGAGCGGTCGACGCCGAAGAACTCGCCGACGCCCCGGCCGCGTTCGCCCACCGTTCCGATGCTGTGCGCCTCGTCCACCATCAGCAGGGCTCCGTAGCGCTTCTTCAGCTCGATCACGGCGGGCAGGTCGACGAGGTCGCCGTCCATGCTGTACGCGCCCTCCACGGCGATCAGGACCCGCCGGAACCGGGACCGGTTGAGCCTCAGCATCTGCTCGAGCCGGCCCATGTCGTTGTGCTCGAAGGGGCGCCGGGCGGCACCGGACAGGGCGCAGCCCTGGAGGATGCTGTCGTGGGCCAGCGCGTCGTGCACCACGAGGTCCCCGGGGCCGACGAGGTGGCCGATGGCGGTGACGTTGGTGGCGTGGCCGCTCACCAGCGCCAGGCAGTCCCCGACGCCGAGGAAGTCCGTCAGTGCCCGCTCCAGGCGGACGGTGAGGTCCCGTTCGCCGGAGAGCACCCGGCTCGCCGAGACGGAGGTCCCGTACCGGTCCACGGCCTCGTGCACGGCCTCGTTGACCGCCGGGTGGCCGGAGATCCCGAGGTAGTTGTAGCTGCCGAAGGACAGGTACGGGCGGCCCCCGATGACCGTGGTGTCGGAGATGGTGCCCTCGTGGACGCGGAAGTACGGGGAGCCCTCCGTGCTGCCGGTGACCGCCGCGAGCCGCTCCTCGAACCGGGCCACCTCGGGGAACGCGTCGATGTCGGCGGTGTCGGCGCTCCACGTCGGCGGCGCTTCGGCGGGAACCGGTTCCGTGACGGGGACGGCCGTCGCCGTGCCGTCCTCCTCACCGCGGGCCAGGGCGATCAGCCGGCCGATGGTGAGGTCGGCCGAGAAGAGCTCCTCGGTCCGGAAGCCCGGCACGCGCTTGCCGATGGTGACCTCCAGCTCCTGCAGCATGAGGGAGTCGAAGCCCAGGTCGCTCACGAGCGTCATGCCGGGGTGCAGGTCGGAGAGCGGGAAGACGCCGGCCCGCGACACCTCTTCGAGCACGGCGGTGGCGATGGACCCGCCGCCGGAGGAAGCCGGCCGGTCCGCCCCGTACGCGTCCCCGTACGCGTCCACGGGCGCGTCCGGGCCGGACAGCTCGCGCGCCGACTCGTCCACGGCCCAGTGGCGGCGCGGGGCGAGCGGGCTCGGCGGCAGCGTGCACGGGGGCGTGCGTTCCCCGGGTACCGGCAGCGGCCGCGCGACGGGGTCTCCCGTACGGCCCGCCTCCACGCCCGCGGCGGCTTCGGTCAGCCGTGCGACGGCGTCGGCGGTGTCCTCCACCACCAGGGTGAGGCGTTCCCCGAGGGGGGTGCGGCGGGCCAGGGTGTCCGCCACCGCGGCCGGCTCCGGCCGGTCCTCGGCGATGACCTCCGCCAGTTCCCGCGCGTGGCGGGCCAGCCCCGCCCGGTCGCGGGCGGTGAGCACCAGCACGTGCGGGCCCTCCGCCCGCGCCGTACGCGCCGCCGGTGCGGGGGCCTCCTCCACCACCATGTGGACGCCGGTGCCGCCGAAGCCGAAGGCGCTCACCCCGGCCCGCCGCGGTCCGCCGCTCTCCGGCCAGCGGACCGGCGCCGTGGGGACGGTCAGCCGCGCGCCGTCGAGCAGGGAGGCGTCGGCCGGCTGGAACTCCGGCTGCGGGGGTATGACGCCCCGGTGCACGGCCAGCACCGACTTGATGAGCCCCGCCATGCCGGCGGAGTTCAGCGAGTGCCCGACCACCGCCTTCACCGCCCCGAGGTAGGCCGGCGGGGCCTCCTCGCCGCGCAGTTCGCGCAGGACGGCGAGCTCGACGGGGTCGCCCACCGTGGTACCGGTGCCGTGCGCCTCCAGGTAGCCCACCGCGTCCGGCGTCAGGTCCGCGTCGCGGTAGGCGCGGCGCAGGGCCCGGAGCTGGCCGGCGGCCTGGGGGTGCATACCGCCCTGCACGGTCCCGTCGTTGGCCGTGCCCACGCCGCGGATCACCGCGTAGACGCGGTCGCCCGCGGCCAGGGCGTCGGAGAGCGGCCGCAGGACCAGGACGCCGGCGCCCTCGCCCAGGACGAAGCCGTCGGCCTTCGCCCCGAAGGGCAGGCACCGGCCGCTGCGCGAGATGGCGCCGATCCGGCACAGCCCGACGAGCAGGTCGGGGGTGAGGACCAGTTGGGCGCCGCCGGCGAGCGCGATGCGGGAGCGGCCGGCGCGCAGCGCGTACACGGCGTTGGCCACGGCCATGAGGCCGCCGGAGCAGGCGGAATCGAGGGCGTAGCTCTCGCCGTGCAGGTCGAAGACCGAACTGACCGTGTTGGGGCCCATGTTGAGCAGTAGTCCGGCGGCGGAGGTGCCGTGCAGCCCGTCGACCGCGCGGACCGTCTCGTGCCAGCCGGGGTCGGCCGCCCGCGCCCCGAACTCGCCCCCGGCCAGCTGGCGCATCCGCAGCCGCATGGTGCTGAGCTGGCGGTAGCCGCTCTCGGTGAGCGCGGTGATGACCGAGGTCTCCTCGCGGTCGAAGCCGTCCGTCTCCCATCCCGCGTCCTGGAGGGCCTCGCGTGCGAGGTCGATCAGCAGCCGGTGCTGGGGGTCCATCGACCTGGCCCGGCGCGGCGGGATGCCGTAGTGGGCGGCGTCGAAGCGGTCCACGTCCGGCAGCAGGGCCATGGTGTCGGTGTAGGCCGCCGAGGTGTCGCGGAAGTCGTCGCTGAGGAAGGCGGCGGCACGCCACCGCGAGTCGGGTATCCGGGAGAACTGGGGGCGCGGGTCCGTCAGGAGCCGCCAGTACTGGTTGACGTCACGGGCGCCGGGGAACCTGCACGCCATGCCGACGACGGCTATGTCGTCGCGCGTCACGGTGGCCGGCGCCGTCATCGGGCGGCTGCCAGTCGCTCGCGCCACCACGCCACCGTGGCCTTCACCTGCTCGTCGACGGGGGTGGCCCGTTCGGTGAACGCGGCTTCGTAGGCGCTCGCGTCGACGACGAACGGGCGGTCGAACTGGTAGCGGATCTCCTTGAGCTCGCGCAGCAGCGGGGAGAAGAGCGACCCGATGCCCAGGACGGCGGGAGGAAGCCCGCGTACGGCGACGGGACCGGTTCCCGCCTCGGCGGCCAGCCGGCCGGCCATCTCCCGGACGGACAGCGGCGGCGCGGTCGGCACGTGCCAGGCCCGGCCCCAGGCCCGTTCCTCGCCCGCGGCCTCGGCCAGGACCCTGGCCACGTCCGGGAGGTAGGTCCAGCTGTGCGGGGCGTCCGGGTCACCGAGGGCGGAGACCGGCTTGCCGCGCAGCAGCGGGGGAACCACCCGGGCGGCCAGGTGCCCGCCGTCGGTGACGCCGGGGCCGAAGAAGTCGGAGGCCCGCACCTCGACGGCCTTGACGCGGCCCTGTTCGTGGAGGGCGCGCGCCCGTTCCCAGCCGGCCGCGCGGACCCGCCCCTTGGGACCGGTCGCGGCGAGCGGCAGGTCCTCCGTCATGGGGACGTCCACCGGGCCGTACCCGTAGAGGTTGCCCAGCATGACCAGAACCGCACCGGTGGCCTCCGCGGCCGCGCACACCGACGCGACCAGCGCCGGCCATTCGCCCGCCCAGCGGTGGTAGGGCGGTGCGGCGCAGTGGTAGAGCGCGGCCGCGCCGCGCGCCACCTCGGTCAGCCGCCCGGTGTCCCGGGCGTCCAGTGCGACGTGCTCGATGCCGGGCTCCGGGGCCCGGCCCGAGGCGGTGACGACCTTGACTGAGTGGCCCCGTTCGGCGAGCAGCCGAGCGGTGGCGGCTCCGGCGGGCCCGAAGCCTATGACGACATGAGAGTTCACGTACGCACACTAGCGCGAGGGGTGCCGCCGCCCGGCAGGTCTCCGCCGGGCCGCACCGGTCTGTTTGGCCGGAAGCAGCCTTGCCGCGCGCGCCGTTGAGGCGGGCTTTGCGCTGCGGAACGAGCGCCGGCAGGTGCCGGACGGGGCCTTCCTCGGGGCGCCGGCCCCGTACGCGCCGGTGGGACCGCCGCGCCGGCCCGCGGGCCCGGCGGCGGGCCGGTCAGGAATCGAGAAGCGCCGGTGCCCGGACCCCGCATAGCGTGGCTGTCGGACGGTGCGGCGGCCACGCCGCACCGGCGCAGCCGGAGCAGACATACTGCTCGGAAGCGGCCGGACCGAACGATGGAGACACGAAGAGCATGGCCAAGAGGACGGAGACGCGGTCGCCCGCGCCCCACATCGCCGACAGCCACGGTCTGATCCGCGTGCACGGCGCGCGCGTGAACAACCTCAAGGACGTCGACATCGAGATCCCCAAGCGCCGGCTGACCGTGTTCACGGGCGTCTCGGGCTCGGGCAAGAGCTCGCTGGTGTTCGACACGATCGCCGCCGAGTCCCAGCGGATGATCAACGAGACCTACAGCGCCTTCGTGCAGGGCTTCATGCCCACGCAGGCGCGGCCGGAGGCCGACGTACTGGAAGGGCTGACGACGGCCATCATCGTCGACCAGCAGCGGATGGGCGCCGACCCGCGCTCCACCGTCGGCACCGCCACCGACGCCAACGCGATGCTGCGCATCCTCTTCAGCCGCCTCGGCCAGCCGCACATCGGCCCGCCCGGCGCGTACGCCTTCAACGTGCCCTCGGTCCGGGCCAGCGGGGCGATCACCGTCGAGAAGGGCTCCAAGAAGACGGTCAAGGCGACCTTCAACCGCACCGGCGGCATGTGCACGCGCTGCGAGGGACGCGGCAGCGTCTCCGACATCGACCTGACCCAGCTCTACGACGACTCCAAGTCCCTCAACGAGGGCGCGCTCACCGTCCCCGGCTACAGCATGGACGGCTGGTACGGCCGGATCTTCGGCGGCTGTGGCTTCTTCGACCCGGACAAGCCGATCCGCGAGTACACCAGGAGGGAACTGGACGACCTCCTCCACAAGGAGCCGACGAAGATCAAGGTCGACGGCATCAACCTCACCTACGAGGGGCTGATCCCGAAGATCCAGAAGTCGATGCTGTCCAAGGACATCGACGCGCTCCAGCCGCACATCCGGGCGTTCGTGGAGCGGGCCACTGCCTTCGCCACCTGCCCCGAGTGCGAGGGCACCCGGCTCACGCCGGAGGCCCGGTCCTCGAGGATCGGGCGGATCAGCATCGCCGACGCCTGCGCCATGCAGATCAGCGACCTGGCCGCATGGGTCCGCGGCCTCGACGAGCCCTCGGTGGCACCGCTGCTGGAGAAGCTGCGGCACACCCTGGACTCCTTCGTGGAGATCGGTCTGGGCTACCTCGCGCTCGACCGTCCGGCGGGCACGCTGTCGGGCGGCGAGGCGCAGCGCGTCAAGATGATCCGCCACCTCGGCTCCGCGCTCACCGATGTCACCTACGTCTTCGACGAGCCCACCACGGGACTGCACCCCCATGACATCCAGCGGATGAACGAGCTCCTGCTGCGGCTGCGCGACAAGGGCAACACGGTGCTCGTGGTGGAGCACAAGCCGCAGACGATCGCGATCGCCGACCACGTCGTCGACCTCGGCCCCGGGGCGGGCACGGCGGGCGGCACGGTCTGCTTCGAGGGCTCCGTGGAGGGACTGCGGGCCTCCGGCACGGTCACCGGCCGCCACCTGGGCGACCGCACCGGCCTGAAGAAGACCGTGCGCAAGCCCGCGGGCGCCCTGGAGATCCGCGGGGCGGACGCGCACAACCTGCGCGGGGTCGACGTGGACGTCCCGCTCGGGGTGCTGGTGGTGGTCACCGGGGTGGCCGGCTCCGGCAAGAGCTCGCTCGTGCACGGGTCGATCCCCGCGGAGGAGGGCGTGGTCCGCGTCGACCAGGGCCCGATCCGCGGCTCGCGCCGGAGCAACCCGGCGACGTACACGGGACTGCTCGACCCGATCCGCTCGGCGTTCGCCAAGGCCAACGGCGTGAAGCCGGCCCTGTTCAGCGCCAATTCCGAGGGTGCCTGCCCTTCCTGCAACGGCGCCGGGGTGATCTTCACGGACCTGGGGATGATGGCCGGCGTGTCCTCCACCTGCGAGGACTGCGAGGGAAAGCGCTACCAGGCGTCCGTGCTGGACTACCGCCTCGGGGGCCGTGACATCAGCGAGGTGCTGGCGATGCCGGTGCGGGAGGCCGAGGAGTTCTTCGGGTCCGGCGAGGCCCGCGTCCCGGCCGCGCACCGCGTCCTCGGCCGGCTCTCGGACGTCGGGCTCGGCTACCTGACCCTCGGCCAGCCGCTCACCACGCTGTCCGGCGGCGAGCGGCAGCGGCTGAAGCTGGCCACGCACATGGCCGACAAGGGCGGGGTCTACGTCCTCGACGAGCCGACGACCGGCCTGCACCTGGCCGATGTGGAGCAGCTCCTCGGCCTGCTCGACCGGCTGGTCGACTCCGGGAAGTCCGTCATCGTCGTCGAGCACCACCCGGCGGTCATGGCGCACGCCGACTGGATCATCGACCTGGGTCCGGGCGCCGGGCACGACGGCGGCCGGATCGTCTTCGAGGGCACGCCGGCCGACCTCGTCGCCGCCGGTTCCACCCTCACCGCGGAACACCTCGCGGCTTACGCGGGCGTCTGAACGGTCGCCCGTTCCGGGCCCCCGCAAGCACCGAGCCGTCCGGTCACCGGTATCCCCATACCGGAGGCCGGACGGCCCCTGTGGTGCGACCGGAAACGGCGCGCAGCCCCGGCGCACGGTCTTACCCCCACGGTGGACCGCGCTCCGGCCGGCGCGCCGTCGGCCGTCGGCCGGCTCCGTCGCATCACCAGTCTGTGCCCGGCCGACTCCTCCGGGGGTATTTCCTGACGTCCCCTTCGCGCAAGCAGACCGATCTTTGACACGGCCCTGACGTGCCCGTCCGGCGAGGAAGCGGCCCCGACCCGACCGGAAGGCCAGGCCGCGCCGTTCTGGCGACCGGGCTCAGCGCCAGTCGTCCCAGGGCGGGTCCTCGTCCAGGTCGTAGGGCGGCTCCTCGCCGTACGGCGGCTCCTGGGGCGGCGGGGGCTCGGCGACGGCGTCCGCCGTGGCCGGGAGCGGGGCGGGCGTGGCCGCTGCCGGGCCGAAGCCGGCCAGGGCCTCGAGCACCCCCTCGCCGTACTTGGTGAGCTTGGCCTCGCCTACCCCGCCGACGCCGGCCAGTTCCCCGACCGTGCCGGGCAGGCGCGTGGCGATCTCCCGCAGCGTGGCGTCGTGGAAGACGACGTACGCCGGGACGCCCTGCTCGCGGGCCGTCGCGGCCCGCCAGGCGCGCAGGGCCTCGAAGACCGGCACGGCGGCGGCGGGCAGGTCGACCGGTACCCGGGCGCTCTTGCCGGAGCGCGAGCCGGCCTCCTTGCGGGACGGGGCGGCCGGCGCCTTCTCCTTGCGCAGCTGGACGGTGCGGCGCCCGCCCAGCACCTCGCCGCTGGCGTCGGTCAGCACGAGGGTGCCGTAGTCGCCCTCGACCGCCAGCAGTCCGAGCGCCAGCAGCTGGCGCACGACCCCGCGCCACTCGGCGGTGCTCAGGTCCGCGCCGATCCCGAACACCGACAGGGCGTCGTGGTCGAACTGGATGACCTTGGCCGTCTTCTTGCCCTGGAGGATGTCGATGATCTGGCCGGCGCCGAACTTCTGGCGCCGTTCCCGCGCCAGCCGCCACACCGTGGACAGCAGCTTCTGCGCCGCGACCGTCCCGTCCCAGGACTCGGCGGGCGTCAGGCAGGTGTCGCAGTTGCCGCAGGGCTCGCCGGTCTGCCCGAAGTACGCGAGCAGCCGGACGCGCCGGCAGTCGACGGTCTCGCACAGCGCCAGCATGGAGTCGAGGTGGGCGGCCAGGGAGCGGCGGTGGTTCTCGTCGCCCTCGGAGCCGTCGATGAGCTTGCGCTGCTGGACCACGTCCTGGAGGCCGTACGCCAGCCAGGCGGTGGCCGGTTCCCCGTCGCGGCCGGCACGGCCGGTCTCCTGGTAGTAGCCCTCGACCGACTTCGGCAGGTCCAGGTGGGCCACGAAGCGCACGTCCGGCTTGTCGATGCCCATGCCGAAGGCGATCGTGGCCACCACCACGACCCCGTCCTCCCGCAGGAAGCGCGACTGGTTCGCGGCGCGCGTACGGGCGTCCATGCCGGCGTGGTACGCCACGGCGTCGATGCCCTGCTCCACCAGGAATGCGGCGGTCTTCTCCACCGAGGCCCGCGACAGGCAGTAGACGACTCCGGCGTCCCCGTCGTGCTCGGTCCTGATCAGCTCCAGCAGCTGCGCCAGCGGCTTGTCCTTGGCGACGATGCGGTACTGGATGTTCGGCCGGTCGAAGCTGGCGACGAAGTGCCGGGCGTCCTCCAGGCCCAGCCGCGCCGCGATCTCGGCGTGGGTGGCCTCGGTGGCGGTCGCGGTGAGGGCGATCCGCGGCACCTTCGGCCACCGCTCGTGCAGCATCGACAGGGCCAGGTAGTCGGGCCGGAAGTCGTGGCCCCACTGGGCGACGCAGTGCGCCTCGTCGATCGCGAACAGGGACACCTTGCCCCGGTCGAGCAGCCGCTGGGTGCCCTCGGTGCGCAGCCGCTCGGGCGCCAGGTAGAGCAGGTCCAGCTCGTCGGCGAGGAAGGCCTGCTCGACGGCCTGCCGCTGGTACGGGTCCTGCGTGGAGTTGAGGAATCCGGCCCGCACCCCGAGGGCGGTCAGCGCGTCCACCTGGTCCTGCATGAGTGCGATCAGCGGGGAGATCACGATGCCCGTGCCGTCCCTGACGAGGGCTGGGATCTGGTAGCAGAGCGACTTGCCGCCGCCGGTCGGCATCAGCACGAGGGCGTCGCCGCCCCCGGCGACCTGCTCGATGATCTGCTCCTGCTCGCCGCGGAAGGAGCTGTATCCGAATACGCGGTGCAGTACCTGCAGGGAGTCGGAGATCTCGGGGGAAGCGTCCGGAAGGGCCATTCGAGAAGCCTAGCGGCCCCCGCCGACACCCCCGTCCCGCCCGCGGTCGCCGGCGGCCGGGCCCAGCCGCCACAGCGGCCCGGTGCGGCGGTCGTCCAGGGCCGCGAACAGGCCGCGGGCCTCCCCGGCGCTCAGTCCGAGCTCCTCGGTGATCCTGCGGGTGGTGACGTACGCGATCCCGTCCGCCAGCGTCGCGCGCTCCCAGGCGGCGAAGCGGGCCCCGACCCGGACGGGGTCCCGGTCCGGGCGCGGGGCGGGCGGAGCGGCGGGCAGGGCGGCCGCGCGCCGGCGTTCCCGCTCGATCTCCGAGAAGCCGCACACGGCGCGGGAGGCCTCCTCGGCTTCCTCCAGGCCGCGGGTGCCGGCCAGCGCCCGGGCGAGGGGGCTGAGGGCGAGGACGCGGTCCAGGGTGAGCCGGTGGACGCCGGCGGCCCGGGCGTCCAGGTGTACGGGCCGGGGTGCGTCCCGGGTGCCGCAGACCCCGCGCACCCCGCGGGCGGCGGCGACGAGCAGGGCGCCTGCCTCGGAGGGGTGCCAGTCGAAGACCCCGTTCACGGGCTCGGTGTGCGCGGCGTCGAGGGTGAAGGCCGGCTCGCCGAGCCGCGGCAGCAGGGCGGGCGGGGGCACCTCGTTGTCGAGCCCGGGCCCGGCCACGTACACGCGGACCGGCAGTCCCGTGCCCGCGCAGGCGGCGACGGCGAGGGCGTCGCCGAGCGGGCTGCGCAGGGTGGGCTCGTCGCCCCGCGCCACGATGTCGCCGCCCACGTCGACGAGGTCGATGCGGTCGGCCCGGCACCAGCGGGCGGCCGCCGCGAGCTGGCGGGTCAGGCCGAGCGTGCCGCCGTAGGGGTCCAGCAGCCCGAGCCGCGGCCGCAGTTCGCCGGACAGGCGCGGGAGCAGGGAGCCGGCCGGGGCGGCGGGCCGCGTCGCGGGGGTGACCAGGGCGAGGTCCGGCGCGACGGACTCGGTGCCGTGGAAGTCGGTGGTGCGCCGGGGCCCGGGGACGGGGTCGACGACCAGCCGCTCCCACGCGTAGGTCAGGACGAGGGCCGGGGTGTCCGCACCGTGCAGGGCGGCGTGGACCATGGCGGTCGTGATCGCGTCGCCGCCACCGCCGGCGGCGACGAGGAGTCTCCGCGGGCCCTTCGGATTCCTCGCGCCGCCGGCGCTCTTCGTGTTCTTCGTGCTCTCCATGCCGGACACCGATACCCCAGCACCCGGTGCCGCCGCGAGCGCGGTGGATTCCCATACCGGGCCGTTCCGGTACGGAACCCCGGCTTCCACAAAAAGTACATATGAAGCTCTACACGCCGAAAGCCGGTTCATGGGAATTGCACTACAGAAAACGGCCCGAGCACGAACCTAAGGTGACGCCCTGTCACCAAGCGTGACGTCATTCGCGTGAGACCCCTTCCGAAAGAGAGCCGATTCCCGTTATGACGACGCCTGTTCTGCTCCCGACGCCGGCCTTCCCGGGCTCCTCCCCCGACACCGATCCCGAAACCCCGTACGAGCAGTACGTGTACGCCTACCCGCACCAGAAGGCGTACCGCCTGCTCGAGAACGGCCCGCTGCTCAGCGACCTGTGGGCCGGGGAACGCCTCGACGCGCTCTCCCTCTACGCGCACGTCCCCTTCTGCGAGATGCGCTGCGGCTTCTGCAACCTCTTCACCCGCACCGGAGCCCCCGAGGAGGTCACCCGCGGCTTCCTCGCCACCCTGGAGCGGCAGGCGCGCGTCACCCGCGAGGCGCTGGAGGCCACGGGCGAGCCGATCCGCTTCGCCCTCGCCGCGTTCGGCGGCGGCACCCCCACCTACCTCACCGCGGACGAGCTCACCCGTCTCTGCGACATCAGCGAGAACATCATGGGAGCCGACCTCAAGGCCGCCTCCTGGTCCGTGGAGACGTCCCCGGCGACCGCGACCGCCGACCGGATCGCCGTACTCGCCGAACGCGGCGCGACCCGGCTGAGCATCGGTGTGCAGAGCTTCGTCGACGAGGAGGCCCGAGCGGCGGTACGGCCCCAGAAGCGGGCCGAGGTCGAGGCCTCGCTCGCCCGCCTCAAGGAGGCGCGGTTCCCGATCCTCAACATCGACCTCATCTACGGCATCGACGGCCAGACCGAGCGCACCTTCAGGGTCTCGCTCGACGCCGCCCTCGCCTGGGAGCCGGAGGAGATCTACCTCTACCCGCTGTACGTGCGCCCGCTGACCGGGCTGAGCACGCGCCACGCCAAGACCCTCCAGGACTGGAACGACCAGCGGCTGCGGCTCTACCGCTACGGCCGTGACCACCTGCTGTCCGCCGGGTACGAGCAGACCTCCATGCGGGTCTTCCGCCGCTCCGGCACCGCCGCCGTCGAGGACACCGACGCCAGCGGCATCAGCGAGTACAACCAGCAGGCCGGCATGGTCGGCCTGGGCGTCGGCGCCCGCTCCTTCACCACCGGCCTGCACTACACCACCGACTACGCGGTCGCGGTGCCGGAGGTGCGGCGGATCATCGACGACTACATCGCCACTCCGACGGAGCGGTTCCGGCGCGCGCAGTGGGCGTTCGCGATGGACGACGGCGAGCGGCGCCGGATGTACGTCCTCCAGCACCTGCTGGAGTCGACGGGCCTGCGCACCGGCGCCTACGAGCAGCGCTTCGCGACGCGCTTCGAGGACGACTTCGGGCCCCAGCTCGACTTCCTGCTGAAGCGGAACTGGCTGCGGGAGAAGGGCGGCACGCTGGGACTGACCCCGGACGGCATGGCCTGGGCCGACGCGATAGGCCCGATGTTCTTCTCCGACCGCGTCCGGACGAACATGACCGCCTACCACGACCGCTAGGCCCTGTCGTCAAAGTCCCGCCTGGCCCGCGGCCCCCGGCACCGCACCTCGCCGCGTTGTCGGGGCACCCAAGTACGTCCAGTACTCGGGCGCCCCTCCGCCTTGCGATGCACGGCACCGGACGCCGCAGGCCTGACCGGCGCTACTTTGACGACAGGACCTAGACCGGCTCCCGCCGCAACGGCTGCGGGTGCTGCGAGTGCTGCGAAGGCCGTGTGGGGGCCCGGCGCCGCTCCGGCAGGGACACGAGGACCAGCCCGAGCAGCATCAGCGCCGCCCCGGCCGCCGCCGGCGGGCCGGGCCGCTCGCCCAGCACCGCGACCCCGAGCACCGTCGCCACCAGCGGCTCGGTCAGGCTCAGCGTCCCCGTCGTGGCGGCGCTGAGCCGGCCGACGCCCCGGGTGAACAGCAGGTAGCCGAGGGCGGTGGTGCCCAGGCCCAGCCAGCCGATCAGCGCCAGCGAGCGGCCGGCGGCCAGACCCTCGGGAGCCACCAGCAGGTACGGGGAGACCAGCAGCCCCGCGCACAGCACGCTCACCGGCGCCGCCGCGCCGAGGTCCGCGCCCCCCGCGGCCAGCCGCTTCGACGCGGCGATGTACACGCCGAAGCTCGCCCCGGCCACCACGCCGAAGGCCACGCCCGGCAGATCGGCGCGCGCCCCGCTGCCGGGCAGCAGCAACAGCGCGATGCCCGGCACGGCGCAGCCCGTCCCCCACAGCCAGCGTCGGGTGAGCCGCTCACCGGAGAGCCGGCGGGCGCACAGCCCGCCGGCCACGGGCACGGTCCCGAAGGCGACGGCCGTCGCCAGGGCCGCCCCGCCGCGTTCCACCGCCTGGAGGAAGCAGACCTGGAAGGCGGCCGTCACCAGCACGCTCAGCCCGAGCCACCGGCTCGTTCCAGGTCCGCGCAGGGTGCGCAGCCCCGCCGGACGCACCGTCAGCAGGCTGAGTACGAGCCCGCCCAGCAGCATCCGGCAGGCTCCGAGCGACACGGGGTGCACGCCGGTGTCCGCCCACAGCTGGGCGGGCCCCACCGTCCCCCACAGCACCGCCGCCGCCAGTACGGACGCCACTGCTCCCACGGCTTTCCCCCTTCACCACGTGCAGGACCCGGCGAACGTACCGGAGCGGGATCCTCCAGACCCACTGGGGAAAACCATGGGATTTCCCTTCGGCACACGGCCCGCTCCGTGCCTTCGCACAAAAGCGCGGCGGGGACGGTCAGGGCGCGTACCGCCCCAGCGGCAGCAGGTACTGGAGGGGCTGCTCCAGGTCGTCCAGGCCGAGGAGTTCGTGGGCCAGGTCGTCGTGGAAGCCCCCCAGCGGGGTGCCCGCCAGGCCGAGGGCGGCTCCGGTCAGGAGCAGGGTCTGGGTGAGGTGGCCGGCCTCCAGCAGGGCGAGGCGCAGGGCGCGCAGCCCGTAGCGACGGCGCAGCAGGCCCAGGTCCGCGTAGACGGCCAGGACGGCGGGCGCCCCGTCGACGCCGATCCAGTGGGGGTCCGTCTCCGGCCGGGACAGGTACGTGGAGAGCGCCCTGAGCTCCGCCGGGGCCGGCGCCGGCCCGACGGGACGCAGCGTCCGCCGCTCCGGCACGCAGTCGTACGTGCCCTGCGGGACGCCCGCCACGTCGAGCACCAGCAGCCGCACCCGGGCGGTGTACAGGGCGCCCGCGCTGGGGTAGGGACGGTGGGCCGGGGACGGGCCGTCGGGGCCGGGCCGCCCGGTGGGCGCGCTGTCGGACAGGGAGTGCCACAGCAGCGAGCCCAGGGTCCCGGCGTCCAGCGGTCCCCGGAGCGGGCCGCGCAGCGAGGTGCGGGCGGCGAGCGCGGCGCGCAGCGACACCTCGGGCAGCGGGTCGGCGGGCAGGGCCAGTTCGGACCCCGCCGCCGGCGCCGGGACCGGCTCGTGCGGCAGCGGGCGCAGCGCGCTGTCCTCGTTGCGGCCGATCCGGAACTTGCTCCTCTCCAGGTACTGGACGTCGGCGGCGGTGTGTCCGGGCGGGAAGAACCCGGGCGGTTGCTCGGTCTCCAGCAGGGTGCGGGCGGCCAGCCGGCACACCGCCCGCTCCTCGTCGGGGGTGATCCCGAGCCGGTTGAACAGCATGTGGAGCTGTGAGCCCCACACGAGGAGCCGCGGCCCCTCCCCCAGGTCCGCCAGCCGCTCGTCGGCGGCGCGGACCGCGGCCGCCCACCGTACGAGCCAGGGCGGGGCGGTGCCCGCCGCGAGCCGTTCCCGCAGGCCGGCGGCCCGCCGCCGCAGGCCCGTACGCTGCGTCGCGTACACGGAGTCGACCCGTGTGTGGACGGCCGCGCCGGGCAGCAGCTCCACATCGGTGACCCACCGCCAGCCGCCGGCGTGCCGGCGCAGCCAGCGCGCCGCGGTGAGCGGGTCCAGGCCGAGCGCGTGGACCGTCGTATGGGCCAGGTCGGCGGCGGTGGTGAGCCGGGCCCCCGTTCCGCCGCCGTCGGGCAGGGCGCGCAGGGCGTCGAGGACCACACGGGTGGAGGCTTCGAAGACCCCTTCGGCGACGGGCAGCGCCCGCGGTCCGCCGTAGCGCTCGGTCTCCGGTTCGTAGGCGACGGCGCGGACCTCGCCGTGGCGGGACGGCCAGGGGCCCGGCACGGCGGGCACCGCCTTCGCCGCGCGGGCCAGTTCCCCGGGCAGGGCGGCGGCGGCCGCGGCGCTCAGGCCGCGGAGCCGGACGCGTACGTGGGGTCCGCCCTCCCCGTAGCGGATGAAGAACCATCCGGCGGCCTCCCCCGCCGCCACCAGGCCGTCGAGGAGCGGGGCGGCGTCACGGAGCAGGAAGGCGTCGGTGTCGTCGGTCGCGGAGTGCAGGAAGAGGTGGTGGCTGTGCCAGGTGTCGGAAGTCGTCACGTCGTCACGTCCGGTCGTCGTCCGGTTCAGGGGAAGGGGTGCGGGTGGAGCGCGAGGTCCTCGTGGCGCAGCGGGCGCTGCGTGCGGCCCAGCCGGTGGGGCACCTCCAGGAGCCGGGGCAGGCCGCGCGTGCGGCGGTTGACGTGTCCGAAGGTCATCGGCAGGGAGCCGGGGACGACGGTCTTCACGCAGTGCAGGCCGAGCCGTTGCCGCAGGCCCGGCTCGGTCTGGTCGACGGTGATCACCTCCAGGCCGGCCTGCGACAGCCGTCGCACCGTGGCCGTGAGCAGGGCGGAGAGGTCGCCCACCGGCCGGGGTGCTCCCGGCCAGGTCTCGGCGACGGTCAGGCACGGGGTGTCGGCGAAGAGGAACTCCAGGCGCGGGGCCGCCTCGGGGAGGGCGTTCAGCCCGACGTGGTCGTCGAGGGTGACCACCAGCTCGGGGTGGTCCAGCATGGGCCGAAGCCGCGCGGGATCGCGCGGACCGCCCTCGGCGAGCGCGCGCTGCGCGGACTCCAGGACGTTGGTGACGACCTCGGCGACGGCGGAGCGGATCGCCGCGCGCGGGTCGTGGTGGGCGCCCGCGGCGAGGAACATCCGGGGCGCGTCGGGGTGGGAGCCCTCGTAGCGGCAGACGGCGACGACGGCGGGGATGCCGAAGTCGTTCGTCGCGTCGAGCAGCAGCAGCCGGTAGCCCGCCAGGGCCGCCCGGTCGGCGAGCAGGGCGGTGTCGGTGTCCCGCGGCGGGGGCTGGACGCGGCGCAGCGGGGTGGCCGCGTACCAGGCCATCAGGAAGGCGTCGCGTTCGGCCACCTCGAACAGGCCGTAGAGCGCCGCCTCTTCGGGACTGTTGCCGAGGCCGCAGCCGTTGGAGGACTCGTACACCACGCGCGGCCGGCCCTCTCCGGGCGGGTCCCAGTACGCCACGTGCTCGGGGACGGCCACCGCCCGCTGCCGGGTGAGGGACCAGCCCCCTGCCCAGTCCATGCGCAGATCGGGCGTGTAGGGCACGGTCGGCGAGGCCGGGTGCCCGTGGTGGGCGGGGTCGGGCAGGCCGAGCCGCTCCGGGTCCAGGGCGCGTTCGGGGCCGAGCTCGGCGAAGGAGGCCCGCAGGCCGGTGCGCCAGCCGGTCGGGCGCATGCCGGCGTACCGTTCGACGGCCTCGAAGAGGGCGATCCGCTCGCTGTCGGCGAAGTCCCCGGCCCGGCCGTGGCCGCCGTCGTCGACGGGGCGGCCGTCGGTCACGAGGGCGGTGGTCAGGCAGAAGGCCGAGTCCTCGGTGCGGAACAGCCGGCGCACCGGGCCGAACCGCTCGTCGTGCAGGGCCGCGCGCAGCCCGTCCGCCGTGGTGCGGGGGTTGGGGGCGCGCAGCAGGTACGGGTCGGGCAGCGGGCGGGGCGCCGAGGGCAGCGGGACCGCCTCGGCGGCGGAGTCCAGGGGCAGGGGGTGGCAGACGGCGCAGCCGCCGACCGGGCGGACCCGGTGGCCGGACCAGGTGCCGCGCCCCTGGTGGAGGAGGTACACGGTGGCCGCCGGCGGCTCCTGGGCGGGCGAGGGCGGTGCGTGGACGTCCAGGAGGTCCCGTACGAGCGCGCCGAGGGACTCGGCCAGCGCCGGGGACGGTACGCCGGCCAGCGCGAGCTCCGGGCTCTGCCGGGGCACGCGTCCGCCGGCCGTGGCCAGCCGCTGGTACTCGACGCAGCTCAGGCAGGCCGGCGCGTCCGGCGCGAGCAGCGGCCCGACCACCGCCAGCGGCCCGTCGAAGCGTACGGGGACCAGGGCCACCGGGTGCGCCAGCGCATGCCGGCTCAGCTCCTCGGCGAGCCCCGGGGTCCATTCGGTCAGCAGGACGGCGGCCGGTCCGGCGGTGGCCTCCAGCGCGGCCGCGGCGTCGAGGACCGGGACGGGCAGGCCCGGGAAGAGGGCGGCCACGGTGGGGAAGGCCGGGGCGGGGAAGGCCGGGACTGCTGCGGTCATCACGGCTCCTCGGGGGTGTGCAGGACGGTGAAGCCGAAGGCCCGCAGCCGGGCGAGGAGTGCGGGGTCCCGGACCGGGGCCGGTGCGCCGGTGGCGGGTGGCGGCCCGGCCAGTCGGCGCAGCGCGTCCTGGAAGGCCTCCTCCCGTCCGGCGGCGTCGGCGAGCCAGCGACCGGTCCAGCCGGCGTCCTCCCAGGCGGCCGTGCGGACGCCGGCGCAGGCCAGCGGGGCGACGGCGGCGCCCGACGGCGGGGTCCGGCCTGGGCCGGGCCGCCCGGTACGGACGGCGGCCACGGCTGCGAGCGCGGCGAAGGCGGCCGCGTCGCCCGGGGTGGCCTCCACGGCCTCACCGAGCACCGGGGCCGGTCCTCCGGCGCGGCGGACCACGGCGTGGTACACCCCGTCCGGCCCGGCCCGGAGCACCTCGAGGCGGGCGGGCACCTCCAGACGGGCCGTCAGGGTGTGCCACCAGTGCCGGAACTGCGGGTGCCCGGCCCACAAGGGCGCGGCGACGGGCACCGCCCGGTCCGCGTCCCCGCCGGCCGGCGGTGGGCCGGTGGGGCGGGTGGGGCGGGTGGGGCCAGTGGGGCCGGACGGCGGAGCGTCGGTCATCCGGGCCGCCGGGCCGGGCGGCAGGGCGTCCGCCGGGCCGGGCGGCAGGACGTCCGCCGGGTCGGCAGGCGGTGAGCCGGCGGCGCCTGCCGGAGGGGCGCCCGTCGGCCACTCCGCCGGGCCTGCCGCCTGGGCGCCGGTGGGGCCGGACGGCGGAGCGGCCGTCGCCCGGGCCGCCGGGCCCGGGGGCCGTGCGTCGACGGCGCCGGACCGCGGCGCGTCGGCCGCGAGGGCCGCCGGGCCGCCCGGCGGAGGGACGGCCGGCGCCCTGCCCCCGGTCGCGTCCCCCGCGCCGGCCCGCTCCCCGGCCGCGCGGCCGTCGTCGGCGGCGCGGCGGGCGAAGGCCGCGCGCAGGGCCCGGCCGCGGGCGTGCCCGGGGTTCGCGCCGACGGTGAACCCCGGCCCGCCCAGCAGCAGTTCCGCCGCGCGGCAGAACACCTCCAGGCGGGCCAGGTCCAGCCTCGGCGCCCCGGCGACCAGGCGACCGCCGGCCGGACCTTCCCCGGGGAGTCCGCAGGCGGCGAGCGGCACCGGCAGCTGGCGCAGGTCCGCCGGGAGCGGCGCGGGCAGGGCCCCGCACCGCTCGTCGCCCAGGGCCGCCAGCCGCCTCAGCGCTTCGCCGAGGGTGCCCGCCGGGGGGAGGTCCGTCCGCCGGTCGGTGTCCAGCCGGCCGGGCCCGAGCCAGGTGCGGTACTCGGCCCTCGGCGGCGCAGCTTCGGCCAGAAGCACCGCCGGCAACCCGGGCAGCAGCCGGTCGTCGCCGCCTTCGGCCGCCGGGTCCGGGAGACCTGCGGCCGCACAGAGCAGCCGGTGGGCCGCCGCACCCCCGAGCAGGGAGGCGAGCGCCGGCGAGCCGCCCCCGTCCCCGTCTACGTCTCCGGGGCCGAGCCGGGCTTCCAGGGCGGCCGCGTCGGAGCGGGCCTGGGCCGGGCTGCCGGGGGCGGTGGCGTATCCGCCGCCGGCGCGGAGTCCGGCGGCGAGGGCGCGTACCGGTCCGGTGCCGTGGAGCCGGAGCAGGACCCGGCCCGCCGGCAGGGCCGGATCGGCGGTGCGGGTGACGGGCAGCGCGCCCAGTGCCAGGGCCCGCCCGGCGGCGCGGGCCAGCGGCCCGTCGGGGTCGCCGGCCAGCACCTCGGCGCGGGCGGCGGCGAGCGCGGCCCGGGCGGCGGCGGGCCGCGCGGCGCCCGCCCGGAGCCACAGCGCCACGGGGTCACGGCCGTGATCTCCGGCGCACTGGTCCTCGTACCCGGCGGGCTCGGTCATGAGCAGGCCGTGGGCCTCCAGCCGGCCGAGGAGGGTCCGTACGGCGGTGCGCAGGCGCGGGCCGGCTTCGGTCGCGTCCAGCAGGTCGTCGAGTCCGCCGTCCCGCAGCGGCCCCTCCAGCCACCGCCACAGCGCGGGCAGTGCGGTGCTGCCCTCCAGGGTGACGCTGCCGTCGCGGCCGCGCAGGTGGAGGCCGGCCCGCAGCGGGGTCACGGCGACGCCCGGGCGGAGCCTGCGCACGGCACGGGCGGCAGGGGCGGCGCCCGTCGTCCGGTCCCCGGTGGCCGTCATGCGCCGCTCTCCACGGCGGCCACGGCTGCGCGGAGCTCCGTGCGCCAGTCGGAGCCGGTCAGCGCCGGGACCGTGCGGACCACCAGGTGTGCCGCCAGGTACCGCTCCAGCGGGCGCACGTCGCAGATGGCGAGGAGCCGGTAGAGGGCGTTGGTGCAGACCCGGTGGACCACGTAGCCGGGGTCGGTGAACATCGCCCCCCGCGGGTCGGCGCGGCGCAGCAGCCGGTGGAACTCGCTGTAGCGGGTGCGCGCCTCCGGGTCCCAGCGCTCGGCCGCGGCCCGGTCGCCGGTGGCGGCGGCCCGGTCCCGGTAGGCGGGCGGGCTGCCGTGCAGGTCGGCGCCGGCCTCGTACCGGGCCCGCGTCCGGTTCCGGGCGGCGGCGGAGAATCCCGCCCAGGCCCGTTCCCAGCCGTGCGGGCCGCCGTCGGCGATCCGCCCGACGAGCGGGGTCAGGGTGTCCCCGGCGCGCTCCCACTGGCGGTCGAAGGAGGCGCGCAGCCGTCCGTCGGGGTCGTCGTGGAGCAGGAAGTCCTCCAGGTGGGACACGTACGAGTAGTGGCCGCCGGCCAGGCCCCCGGGATGGGCGGCGGCGTGTGCGGCGAGCGCGGTCACCGCGAGCCGGACCCGTGCCGGGGCGGTGTCCGCGTGGTCGGCGAGGAAGCCGGCGCCGGCCCGCAGCGCGCCGAGTCCGTCGCGCAGCAGGTCGTCGCGCAGGGCGGCGCCGTCGTCGCCGAGCAGGGCGCGGACCGGGGACCGGTCGGCGGGCTCGACGCGGACCGTGTTGTCCGGGGCGATGGGCCCGTAGGGCGGGGGGACGAGTTCGGCGCGCCCGTTCACGGCCGCCGCCTCCAGCAGCTGCGCGGGGGTGAGGTCGCTGCGCGAGGGGTGCAGGCGCAGCCAGTCCCGGATCCGTGAGGCGGCGGATGCCGCGGCGGCCTCCACCCGCGCCGCCGGGCCCCGGAGGCAGAGCCGCAGGTGGGGGCCGTGCAGCCAGTGCCGCTCGACGTGGGCGGACAGGCCCTGCCGCGCGCAGCTCGCGGCGAGGGGCAGCAGCGCCTCGCGCAGCAGGGGGGCCTTGACGGGGTGGTGGTGGTAGGCGACCACGTCGAGGGCACGGCTGTCGGGGCGGCCGCCGGGAAGTGCCGGCATGGTTCCTTCCTCCGCTGTCGGGGGGTGGGTCATCGGGTCCGCCCGGCCCGGTAGACCTCGAGTACGAGTTCGACCGCGCGGGCGGGCGCGGTCTGGGCGCCGGGTGCGGGCAGCGCCTCCTCGAGGAGGGCGCCGTCGTCGTGGCGGGAGAGCCACTTGGCCAGGCAGCGCAGGTGCAGGGCGTTGCCGAGGTCCACGAACTGCGGTTTGGGGCGGCTCAGCCCGTTCAGGAAGTCCTCGGCGGGGCGCCCGGTGGGGGCGGGGGCGGCCGGGCGCAGGAAGAGCTGTTCGGGGAGGTCCAGCCGGGCCCGCCAGTGGGCGGCGGTCTCCGCGGGGACCGGGCCTCCGGCGGCGAGGCCGGCGCGGAGTTCGCGCACCGCGTCGGGCGGCAGCAGCCAGCGCCGTCGGCGGAGCACCACGTGGCGGTGGCGCAGTCGGGGCGTGTGGGTGACGCGGCCGCCGCCCGGTGCGGGGAGGACGCTGCGGGGCGCGAGGGGGCCGAGGTCGACCATGCCGTGGGGGTGGTCGCCGAGGTGGGCGCCGAGGCGGCGCGGCAGCAGCACCGGGGAGAGGAAGCCGGGGTAGAGCACGTCGAGGAGTTCGCCGGTGTTCCGCAGCCGGATGCGCACCTGGTCGTCGGCTTCGTCGTGGACGAGTTCCAGGTCGGCTTCGCCGAGGGAGGCCCAGCGGCGGTCGGGGCCGATCTCGTCCGGGACGAAGAGGGGGTGGAGGTTGGCGTTGAAGCCGCCGACGGGCCTGATCTGGGCGGCGCGGGCGCCCGGTCCGAGGCCGCGCCGGACCTGCCGGGAGACCTCGGTGGTGGCGCGGGGGTCCAGGGCGTCCAGGAACCGGCTGGTGAAGCGGCCCCAGCCGCCGTAGACCTGGTTGACGCAGAGGAGGTGGTGGCGGGGGTCGCGCTGGAGGAAGTACGCGTAGCTCAGCGGGCGGGCGAGGGCCCAG
The DNA here is from genome assembly GCF_055575675.1 of Streptomyces sp. NPDC034043. Lineage (NCBI taxonomy): Bacteria > Bacillati > Actinomycetota > Actinomycetes > Kitasatosporales > Streptomycetaceae > Streptomyces > Streptomyces sp. NPDC034043. The sequence continues at coordinate 198,676 of NZ_JBVISF010000001.1, read as the reverse complement.
TCGGGCAGCCGGTCGCCGAGTCCCGCGAGGAGGTCCGGGGGCAGGACGAGCTCCGCGGCCGCGGCGGGACCGCCGCCCGGGGCGCCGTGGGCGGCGGCCACGGCTTCGGCCCGCAGCTCCGCAAGCACCCCGGTCCCGGTGGGGAGGTCGTCGGCCGGGCCGAGGGCGGCGAGCCGTCCGGCGGCCGCCCAGGCCTCGGCGATGTCGGTGCCGAACTCCCACGGGTGCGGGCAGCGGCCGCCGGGGCCGTAGCGGGCGACGAAGCGGTCGCGGACGATCCGGCGCAGGAGGTGGCCGAGGTCGAAGAGTTCCGCCAGCGCGGTGACCTCGCCGAGGGTTTCGTGGTCGGTGGCGTCGAGGAAGCCGTCGAGGGCGAGCGGCCGGGGGGCGACGACGTCCTCGGAGACCACGCTGAGCGGGGCGGACACGGCCGGGACGGGGCGCCCGGCGGCGGCCAGCGCCTCAGTCCAGCGGTGGGAGAGGCCGGTCAGCAGGGCGGGGCGGCCGGCGGCGGGGGTGCCCGCGAAGTCGGCGGTCATGCGGGCGATCGCGCGCAGGCGCCCGGCGTGGGCGGCGTCGTCTGGGGCACCGTCCAGGGCGGCCAGCCAGTCCGCGATGCGGCCCAGCGGGTCAGGGTCGTGCGGCGGGACCGGTTCGACCGGCACCAGCAGCCCGGCCTCCGCGAGCCGGCCGAGGAAACCGGCCGCGGCGGACCGGCCGTCACCGGCCGTGCCCGGCAGCGCGGCGGCCAGCAGCCCGGTCAGCTCGTCCAGCGGTACGGGGTCCCCGGCCCGCTCGGTGACCAGGCCCAGCGGGCCGGTGAGGGCGAGTTCCGCCTCGTCCTCACCGGCGACGAGGTAGCGGCCCCCGGCGAAGGCGGTCCGTTCGCGGGAGTACGCCGCCCGGCCGCCGGTGATCCGGGCGGTGCTGGCGATGCGGTGGGGCAGGGCGGACCGGCGGTGCGGGGCGTCCAGGAGGGCGAGGGTGAGGGCGGTGGTCAGGGTGCGGCTGGGCTGCACGACGGGGTGGAGCGGGCCGTCGAACAGGGGGGCCAGGCCCCACGCGGGGACGGCACGGCCGCGGCGCGGGCCGGGGGGCAGGGGCCCCCAGCCGACCGCCGTGAACCAGGACAGCGGGCTGGTCTTGGTGCTGGCCCGCAGGGCGTAGCGCAGGACGGCGGGTTCCTCCTTGCGGGCCCTGCGGTCCTGCGTTCCGGTGCCCGCCCGTTCCACGGCCCGTAGCAGGTCGGCGCTGGTGAGGGCGACGGCTTTGGCGAGGGCCGGTTCGCGGCACAGGGCCGCCAGCGCGCCGCGTTCGGCGGCGAGGGCGCGTTCGGCGGCGGGTCCGAGGCCGGCGAGGAGCGCGGTGCGCCGGGCGCGCAGGCCGAGCCAGTGGGCGAGACGGGGCACCCGCTCGGGGAGGTCGCCGAGGCGCTCCAGCAGGGCGGGGCGGGGTTCGCGTCCGTTGTGCAGGGCTCGGCGCAGGGGGAGGACCACGTCGCGGTGGAGGGCGGCGGGGTGGCCGTCGCGGCTGTCGTGGAGGTCGTCGCAGAGCGGTGCGGCCGTCCGCGTGAGCTGCCGGTCGAGGTGGTGGAGCCGGGCGAGCAGGGCGCGGAAGCGGGCGGCGTCCGGGGTCTGGGCGGGGTGGGTCAGTACGGTGGCGCGGACCAGCGCGTACGGCGGGGGCCACACCCGGTAGCCGTCGGCTCCGTCCTCGGCCCCGGCCGGCGTGTGGTGCTGCTGCGGCTGCATGCCGGTCCCCCTCCTGTAGGTGGTGGCGCGCGGGCTTCCCGCCGTACGCGGGGTGCGGCGGGAAGCGGTCCGCGTGGTGGTGGTGCGGCGGTTACATGGGGCTCGGCTGGGTCGGCTGGGCGCAGGACGAGGAGCCCTGGCAGGAGCACGAGCCCCAGGAGGCGCCGCCCTCGGGCAGCGCGACGGTGTCCCGCATCGAGGTCACGCTGAGGTCGCCGAGGTCGAGGTCGAGGTCCTCGAAGCCGGATTCGGGGGTGTGTGCGGTGTCGGACATGTGTGTCTCCCTCGTGTGGAAACGAAAGCCGGAAGGTGCGCTGGGCGGAGTGCGTGCGCCGGTGGAGCGGCGCGGGCCGCGAAGGGGGAATGCCGGATTTCCTCGGGTTCCGGTCCGGCCGGACGGCGATGCCATCCGGCCATCGGAGCGGCCGACCCGGTCCTCAGCATCACGCAGGGCCCCGGGGACCGCTAGAGCGGAGATCCGGCCGCGGTTCCGGGCCCGTTCGGCAGATGGCTCGAATAGGCGGAACGGCCCTCTCTGGCGGGCTCGTCACGCGCCCGGTCAAGCCACCGTGGCCGGATCGGGTCGGCGATGGCCGGTACGGATACGGCGACGCCCCCGGCCACGGGAGCGTGGACGGGGGCGGAGGGAGGGGTGGCGGGGCTGAATGTCAGTCGGAAATCAGCCCTTCCTCACGACGCTCGACTTGAGCTGCATGGAGCCGAAGCCCTCGATCTTGCAGTCGATGTCGTGACCGTCGACTCCGTCGACGAGCCGGATGTTGCGGACCTTGGTGCCCGCCTTGATCCCGGTCGGGTGGCCCTTGACCTTCAGGCCCTTCACCACGGTCACGGTGTCACCGTCCGTGAGCACGTTGCCGACCGAGTCCTTGATCACCCGCTCCTCGGAGGCGTCGCCGGCCTCGCCGGCCTCGCCGGCCGCGGCGGGCCATTCGTGCCCGCACTCGGGGCAGACGAGGAGGGCGCCCATCTCGTAGGCGTACGAGCCGGAGCATTCAGGGCAGGGGGGAAGGGCGTTCTCGGTCACCCGGTCAGTCTAGGTAACGCGGCGGTGCCCCGCCGACGGCAGTCGGCGGGGCACCGGATCACGCGCGTGGGCGGGATCAGACCTGCGGGACCGGGAAGGTCGGGTACTCCACGCCGGAGACGTGCTGTACGACGCGGATCACCTGGCACGAGTAGCCGAACTCGTTGTCGTACCAGAGGTAGAGGATCGCGTTGTCACCGTCCACCTTGGTGGCGCCCGCGTCGACGATCGAGGAGTGGCGCGAGCCGACGAAGTCCATGGAGACGGCGTCGGGAGCGGTGGTGAAGTCGATCTGGCGCTTGAGCGGCGAGTGCAGCGAGACGCCGCGGAGGTACTCGAGGACCTCCTCGCGGGTGGTCTCCCGGCCCAGGCGCAGGCTCAGGATGGCGATCGAGACGTCCGGGACGGGGACGCGGATCGAGCTGCCGGTGATCGGGGCCTTGAGGTCGGGCAGCGCCTTTGCGACGGCGGAGGCGGCGCCGGTCTCGGTGATGACCATGTTGAGCGGCGCGGAGCGGCCGCGGCGGTCGGCCTTGTGGTAGTTGTCCAGCAGGTTCTGGTCGTTGGTGAACGAGTGGACGGTCTCCACGTGGCCGCGGAGCACACCGTACTCGTCGTCCATCGCCTTCAGCGGCGGGACGATCGCGTTGGTGGTGCAGGAGGCGCAGGACAGGACCCGCTCGTCCGGCTTGATGGTGTCGTGGTTGACGCCGTGGACGATGTTGGGGACGTCGCCCTTGCCGGGGGCCGTCAGGACGACCTTGTCGATGCCCGGGCGCAGGTGCTTGGAGAGGCCCTCGCGGTCGCGCCACTTGCCCGTGTTGTCGATGAGGATGGCGTCGTTGATGCCGTACTCGGTGTAGTCGACCTCGGACGGGTCGTTCGCGTAGATCACCTTGATGGTGTTGCCGTTGGCGAGGATCGTGCTCGTCGCCTCGTCCACCGTGATGGTGCCCTGGAACTGGCCGTGGATGGAGTCGCGGCGCAGCAGCGACGCCCGCTTCACCAGGTCCTGCTCGCCGCCACCGCGCACGACGATGGCGCGCAGGCGCAGACCGTTGCCGGAGCCGGCCTTCTCGATGAGCAGGCGGGCGACGAGGCGGCCGATGCGGCCGAAGCCGTAGAGGACGACGTCGCGTCCCTCCCGGCGCTCGATCTTGTTCTCGCCGGTGGCGCCGACGACGGCCTCGGCGGTGAAGTCCTCGACCGACAGACCGCGGTCGTCGGTCTTGTACGTGGCGGCGAGCATGCCGATGTCGATCTGGGAGGGGCCCAGGTCGAGGGCGGTGAGGGCCTGGAGGAACGGCATCGTCTCGGTGACCGACAGCTCCTCGCCGTCGATCTGCCGGGCGAAGCGGTGGGCCTTGAGAATGCTCACGACCGACTTGTTCACCAGGGAGCGGCTGTGGAGCAGGATCGTGACGTCCCGTTCCCGGTGCAGCTTCCCGATGAGGGGGATCATCGACTCCGCGATCTCCTCGCGGGTCTTCCAGTTGGCGAACGAGTCCTCGTTGACAGTCACAGACTTTATCTTTCGAGCTAGGCGGCGCTCATATGCTAACCCCCCGCCGGATCGTTCCTTCAAGGGGGACCGTCCGACCGTCGCCGGCGGCCCGGATCCACTCCTCCGCCGTGGAGAAAACGCCGGTGGGCGGGACACCTCCGTGGACAGGTACGGGGCGGGCGGCGGGTTGCTACGTTGCGTCGGCCGCCGGTCCATCGGTCCGCCGGTCCGCCGATCACAGGAGCTGCCGCACATGTCCGACATCCAGGTCCGCGCCGTCCGGCCCGGGGACTTCGCCCAGTGGCGCGCCCTGTACCGGGGCTATGCCGATTTCTACCGGGTGGAGCAGACGGAGGAGGCCGCCGGCACGGTGTGGGCGTGGGTGAACGACCCCGGGCACGAGGTGAACGCCCTGGTCGCCGAGGACGCGGGAGGCCGGCTGCTGGGGCTGGCGCACTACCGGCCGTTCGCCCGGCCGCTGTCCGCGACCGTCGGCTGCTTCCTGGACGACCTGTTCGTGGCCCCCGAGCACCGCGGCTCCGGAGCCGCCGACCTGCTGCTCGGGGCCCTGCGCGAGCTTGCCGCCGAGCGCGGCTGGAGCGTGGTGCGCTGGATCACCGCCGACGACAACCACCGGGCGCGGGCCAAGTACGACCAGGTGGCGACGCGGACCATGTGGGTCACCTACGACATGGCACCCGGCCGCTGATCATCCCCCGGAGGCGGCGTCGTCGCAGGCGGGGCAGACCCGGCCCGCATGCTCCGGGGGGTACCAGTCCGACCCGGGGTGCTCGGCGGGCCGCCAGGGGGCCGTCCCCATGGCGAAGGTGTCCTTGCCGCACAGCGTCCTGGGCCCCCGTACGGCGCTCTGCCCGGGGGCGGCGGGCGCCGCGTGCACGCGCAGGACCGGCGCCCGGTCCCCGGGAGCCGCTCCCGCGCTGTGGTCGTACTCGTACACCACGACCGTCCCGCTCATACCTCGACCTTAGGCGCCCCGGCCGGAACCCGCCGGTCGCACCGGAGAGGGGGAGGAGAGACGATGAGGGGGCGGTACTCGTGCCCGTCGCGTCCCGGTCCCGGACAGGGGGACCGGTTCCCGGGCGGCTCCCGGACGGCTTCCCGTGCGGCCGGGGCCACCGGTTCGGACAGACGACGGCGGCCCTACCGGTAAGGAAGACCCATGACCCCGCGTACCCGCCTCCTCGTCATCGGCCCCCTCGTGGCCGCCTCGTTCATCACCGCCCCCACCGCTCTCGCGGCGGCCCCCCGGGAACCGGCGGCCGCCCCGGCGGCGACGTGCTCGGTCTCCGGCATCCTCGACAACGGGAAGGTGCACCTGTCCGGCGGTGGCTTCACCCCTGGTCCGGCCTACGTCTACGGCTCGGCCGGATACGGCGGGACGATCGAGATCGCCCAGAACGGCGGCTTCCAGATCCTGAACGTGACGCCCGCCGAGTACAGCGTCCGCCAGGGCGGCGAACTGACCGAGTGCAGCGGCTTCAACGACTGAGCTGGAGCTCTCCGCGCGCCCGCCGGGGAGCACGGGACGGCCATGGGGCCGTGTCGTCGACGTCCCGCGCGGCCCGCGCTACTTCGACGACGCGACGACCTAACGGCACAGCTCCGCGACCCGTTCCAGCTCGTCCCCCCATACGGCCGCGCGCGGCCCGACGTGCGGGGCGGCGACCGAGCGCACGCGGAAGCGGTTGCGCGGGGTGGTCTCGTCGGCCTCGCGGATCATCAGGTCCTGCAGTGCGAGGGGGATCGAGCGGTCCTCGGTGAACCGGAGGAACGTGCGCGGCACCCGGCCCCAGCGGTCCGCCAGCCCGCGGGAGTCGGCGGCTCCGATCGCCGCGGACTCGTCGGGCTCCAGGGTGTTGAGGAGCGCCCACACCTCGGCGTCCGGCCGGTCTGCGGCCAGCGCCTCCTTCATCACGGCGAAGAAGGCCGGGTCGGTGGAGCGCCAGTTGGCCCGGTTGACCCCCAGCTCCGGCGGGGTCTTGACGGCCGGGATCCGGAACAGGGCGCTGGAGGAGCCCTCGGGGGCCGTCATCAGGTCGAGCACCGAGGTGTGCCGCGTCGCGCAGTAGGCGGAGGCGTAGACCAGGTGGGCGATCAGTTCGGGCACGCGGTTGGCGACCGCGTTCAGCGTCGCCCCGCCCAGGCTCTGGCCGACCAGGATCACGGGACCGTTGCGGTGGGCGGCGCGCACGACGCCCTCGACGTGCTCCGCGAAGTCCGCCAGCGTGACCTTGCCGATCGGCGAGGGCTCGGTGCTCAGCCGCTCCAGGTCCTGCGGCGCCTGGTAGGAGAGGGGGAAGTAGGCGCCGAGGCCGTGCCCGGGGAGGTCGACGGCGATCGTCCGGTGTCCGCGCAGGCCCAGTTCGGCGAGGACCGGGGCCCAGCCGTAGGAGTTGCTCGCGGAGCCGTGGACGAGGACGAAGGTGGGCGCGCCGCGCCGGCGGCCGTCGGCGTGCGCGGTGGAGGTTCCGGCACCCACGGCGGCGACCGTGCCCGCGCCCGCCGCGGCGGCCCTCAGGACTCCGCGCCGCGACAAGCCGCCGTCCTGGACGATGTCGTTCTGTTCGCTCATACGGGCGACTCTAGGATCGGCCCCCGCCGGGACCGGTGGGATCCGGCCACTGTCCGCTGTCCGGTCGTCTTCCCGTCCCGGAGCCCTCACCGGCCGGCTCGGAGGCGTGCCGGCGGGCCGGGGCCGGCCGGGAGGCGCGGACCGTAACCGCCCCCGGCCTTCGGCCCGTCGCCGGGTCACCGTCCGATCCGGCCGCGGCCGTGCCCGCCGGCCTCCGCGCGGGCCGACGCTCCATCAGGTCATCCGTCCCGGACCCTTGACTCCTTCGGGGGCAGTCGGGATTCTCGTCCCACCCTTGTGCGGGGCATGACAATTCATGCCCGGATCCGCCCGCGCCGCATCCGCCGACCTGACATGAGTGATGACCTTGACCCCACCGCCCCCACGGTCGTACCGCGGCGCCGCGCGCCGAGGGCGCCGCCGCATCGCACTCCTGACACCGCTCGTGGCCGTGCTCGCCATGCTGCTCGGCCCCGCGCCCCTCTCCTCCGCCGACGGCGGCTCCACGGCCGACGCCGGCTGGTGGAACCCGGCCGCGCGGCCCCGGCCCGACTCGGAGATCAACGTCACCGGCGAGCCCTTCAAGGGCACCGACGCCCAGGGCCGGGTGCGCGGGTTCGTCGACGCGCACGACCACCTGATGTCCAACGAGGGCTTCGGCGGCCGGCTGATCTGCGGCAAGCCCTTCTCCGAGATGGGCGTCGCGGACGCCCTCAAGGACTGTCCCGAGCACTACCCCGACGGGTCCCTCGCCGTCTTCGACTTCATCACCAAGGGCGGGGACGGCAGGCACGACCCCGACGGCTGGCCCACCTTCAAGGACTGGCCCGCCCACGACTCCCTGACGCACCAGCAGAACTACTACGCCTGGGTCGAGCGGGCCTGGCGCGGCGGCCAGCGGGTCCTGGTCAACGACCTCGTCACCAACGGGGTGATCTGCTCGGTCTACTTCTTCAAGGACCGCGGCTGCGACGAGATGACCGCCATCCGCCTGGAGGCGCGGAAGACGTACGACATGCAGGCCTACGTCGACAAGATGTACGGCGGTCCGGGCAAGGGCTGGTTCCGCATCGTCACCGACTCCGGCCAGGCCCGCGAGGTGATCAAGCAGGGGAAGCTGGCCGTCGTCCTGGGGGTCGAGACCTCCGAGCCCTTCGGCTGCAAGCAGGTCCTGGACGTCGCCCAGTGCGGCAGGGACGACATCGACCGCGGCCTGGACGAACTGCACGGGCTCGGCGTGCGCAGCATGTTCCTGTGCCACAAGTTCGACAACGCCCTGTGCGGGGTCCGCTTCGACGAGGGCGCCCTCGGCACCGCGATCAACGTCGGCCAGTTCCTGTCGACCGGCACCTTCTGGCAGACGGAACAGTGCACCGGCCCGCAGAAGGACAACCCGATCGGCCTCGCGGCGGCTCCGGCGGCACAGAAGGAGCTCCCGGCGGGCGTCTCGGTCCCCTCGTACTCCGCCGACGCGCGCTGCAACAAGCGCGGTCTGACCGAGCTCGGCGAGTACGCCGTCCGCGGGATGATGAAGCGCGGGATGATGCTGGAGATCGACCACATGGGCGTCAAGGCGGCGGGCCGCGCCTTCGACATCCTGGAGTCCGAGTCCTACCCGGGCGTCATCTCCTCCCACAGCTGGATGGACCTGGGCTGGACCGAGCGGCTCTACAAGCTGGGCGGATTCGCCGCCCAGTACATGAGCGGCTCCGAGGCCTTCAGCGCGGAGGCCAAGCGGACCGACGCCCTGCGCGACAAGTACGACGTCGGCTACGGCTACGGCACCGACATGAACGGCGTCGGCGGCTGGCCCGGCCCCCGGGGCGCGGACACCCCGAACCCGGTGAAGTACCCCTTCCGCAGCACCGACGGCGGGTCCGTCATCGACAGGCAGACCACCGGACAGCGCACCTGGGACCTCAACACCGACGGCGCCTCGCACTACGGCCTGGTCCCCGACTGGATCGAGGACGTCCGGCTCGTCGGCGGCCAGGACGTGGTGGACGACCTCTTCAAGGGCGCCGAGTCCTACCTCACCACCTGGGGAGGCTCCGAGCGGCACAGGTCCGAGGTGAACCTCGCCGCCGGCTCACCGGCGTCGGCCTCGTCCTCGGAGTGGTGGAACCCCTTCGTCGACTACTCCCCCGGCCGGGCCGTGGACGGCGACCCGGGCTCCCGCTGGGCCAGCGAGTGGAACGACGCCCAGTGGCTGCGCGTCGACCTCGGCTCCGCGCACCGGATCGGACGCGTCACCCTCGACTGGGAACGGGCGTACGGGAAGGCGTACCGGATCGAGGTCTCCACGGACGGCGCCAACTGGCAGACGGCCTGGTCCACCACCGAGGGCGACGGCGGCCTGGACACGGCCCGGTTCGCCGGGGTGACCGCGCGGTACCTGCGCGTCCAGGGGGTCCAGCGGGCCACCCAGTGGGGGTACTCCCTCCACGAGCTGGGCGTCTACAGCAACTGACACCACGGGCGGGGCCGGCCGGACGACCCGGCCGGCCCCGCCGCCGTACCAGGCGGCCCCACCCAGAGGAGTCCCATGCCCCGGATGCCGTCGGCCGATCGGCGCGCCCAGCTGACCGAGGCGGCGATCCGCGCGATGACCCGCGACGGCGTCGCCCGGACGACGACCCGCTCCATCGCCGCCGAGGCGGGCGTGTCCCTGAGCGTCTTCCACTACTGCTTCGACTCCAAGCAGGAGCTGCTGGAGTCCGTCCTCGAGGCGATCACCGCGCACTACATCACGGTGGTGAAGGAGGCGATCCGGCCGAAACCCACCCTTCGCGAGACCGTCCGGGCCGGCTTCCACGCGTACTGGGACCACGTGGGCGCCCAGCCCGGCGAACACATGCTCACCTACGAGCTCACCCAGTACGCCCTGCGCCGGCCCGGTTTCGAGCACCTGGCCCGCCGCCAGTACGAGCTGTACTGCCAGACCTACGAGGAGCTGATCGGGCAGCTGTGCCGGGACATGGGGCTCGTCCCGAAGGTGCCGGCCCCTGTACTGGCCCGGTACCTGACGGCCATGACCGACGGGCTGACCCTGAACGTGCTGGTCCTCGGCGACGAGAAGGCCGCCGGGGCGGTCCTGGACATGATCACCGAACACGTCGTGGGGCTGATGGAGGGCTGATGATGGAGGGCTGAGCGGTCAGCCGGGCTCCGCCGCCCGCCAGACGGTGGTGATGTTGCAGAACTCGCGGATGCCGTGGCCGGACAGCTCCCGCCCGTACCCCGACCGCTTGACCCCGCCGAAGGGCAGGGCCGGGTGGGAGGCGGTCATCCCGTTGACGAAGACGCCTCCGGCTTCGAGGTCGCGCACGAAGCGCTCCAGGTCGGAGTCGTCGCGGGTCCAGACGTTGGAGCTGAGTCCGAAGGGCGTGTGGTTGGCCCGCTCCACGGCCTCGTCCAGGCCGTCGACCCGGTAGAGGGTGGCGACGGGCCCGAAGGTCTCCTCCAGGTCGACGCGCATGGCCGGGGTGACGCCGGCCAGGACGGTCGGCTCGTAGAACCAGCCGTCCGGGCGGCCGGGCGGCCGCCGGCCGCCGCACAGGACCGTGGCCCCGTGCCGTACGGCGTCGTCGACCAGCTCCTCCACGTCGGCGCGGCCGCCCTCGGTGGCCAGCGGTCCGACGTCGGTGGACTCCCGCATCGGGTCGCCCACGGTCAGCGCCTCCATGCCCTCCGTGAAGAGGCGGGCGAACTCGTCGTAGACGTCGGTGTGGACGATGAACCGCTTGGCGGCGATGCAGGACTGGCCGTTGTTCTGCACGCGCGCGGTCACGGCGGTCCGCGCGGCCCGCGCGACGTCCGCCGAGGGCATCACGATGTACGGGTCGCTGCCGCCGAGCTCCAGGACGGTCTTCTTGACCTCGTCCCCCGCGACGGAGGCGACGGCGCGCCCGGCGGGCTCGCTGCCCGTCAGGGTGGCCGCCGCCACCCTCGGGTCGCGCAGGATGCCCTCGACGGGGCCCGAGCCGATCAGCAGGGTCTGGAAGCAGCCCTGCGGGAAGCCCGCCCGGTCGAAGAGGTCGCCGAGGTACAGGGCCGTCTGGGGGACGTTCGACGCGTGCTTGAGCAGGCCCACATTGCCGGCCATGAGCGCGGGCGCGGCGAAGCGTACGACCTGCCAGAGGGGGAAGTTCCACGGCATGACCGCCAGGACCACGCCCAGGGGCCGGTAGCGGACCGTCACGGCGGAGGCGCCCGCGTCGCGCACGTCGGCGTCGGCGGGCCGCTCGTCCGCGAGGAGGGACTCGGCGTGGGCCGCGTACCAGCGCATCGCCTTGACGCACTTGGCGGCCTCCGCGCGGGCCGCCGCGAGGGGTTTGCCCATCTCGACGGTCATGGTGCGGGCGACGTCCTCCGCCTCCGCCTCCAGCAGGTCCGCCGCGCTGTTCAGCAGCGCCGACCGCTCGGCGAAGGTGGTGTGCCGGTACGAGGTGGCCGTGCGCGCGGCCAGGGCCAGGCAGCGCTCGATGCCGGCGGCGTCGAGGGCGTCGAAGGAGAGCAGCGTCTTGCCCGTCGTGGGGTTGACGGTGGCGATGGGCATGGTCCGGCCTTCCTGCGAGGGAACCGCCCCACCGACCCTGCCCGCCCCGGCCCGCCCCCGCAACGCGAGGACCGGCCCGCCCGTGAGGCACCCCGCCGGGGCGGCGGAAAGACCAGCGGTTTCACCGCACGCCCTGGCGTCCCGGGAATTCCTCGACCACGGTCGCCAGGGCCTCCGGGCTCTCGTCCGGGGCGAAGTGGCCGGCGTCGTCGAAGATCTCTCCCCCTTCGAGCGGGAACCCGGACGCGGGTACCGGCGAGATGCCGACGATCGAGCCGACCCGCGAGGGGCGTCCAGCAACAGCTGCTGGGCCGCCTTGCCGCCCATGGAGTGACCGACCACCGAGAAGGTGTCCCACCCGAGGTCGTCGCACCACGGCGAGCGCGTCCACCGCGACCTCCTCCATCGTGCAGGCCCCGGGCTGTCCGTCGCCTCGCCGTACCCCCGGCAGTCCACGAACGCGCAACTGAACGCGCCCCCGTCCAGGTACCGCCTCGTGCACCTCGTACGGAATCACGTGCCCTGCCGCATGAGCCGTCACGATGCTGGGTCTCCCCTCCGCACCGGGCCCGGAAGCCCATCGGCCCCGAGACTTCGCCCCAACGGCACAGCGGCGCGGGCGGGCGCCCGAAGGCGTCGCGGGCAGGATGAACCCCGCCGTTCAGGGCCCCCTAGCGGCGGCCGCGCGGCTTGCCGCCGCGCTTGGCGGCCGGCTTGCCGCCCGACCGGGCCGCGGGCTTGCCCGTGGCCCTGGCGCCGCCGGTCTTCGCGCCGCCCGCCTTGGCTCCCGTCCTGCCGCCGGCGCCGCCGGCGGTCTTGCGCTGCTTGGGCTGCGGCGGGGTGGGCTGGCGGCCGCGGGTGCTGTTCACGGTCCGCCCGCGGACGATCCCGATGAACTCCTCCACCAGGTCGGTGGTCTTCTCCTCCGGCCAGGACAGCGCGATCCGCGACGCGGGGGCGTCGGAGACCGTCCGGTAGGTGAGGTCCTTGCGGTGGTGCAGGCGGGCGAGGGACTGCGGGACGACGAGGACGCCGATGCCCGCCGCGACCAGCTCGATGGCGTCCGCCGTGGTGGCGGGCCGTTCGAAGGCGGGGCGTCCAGGCAGGGTCTCCCAGTCGAGGACGTCGTCGAGGGGGTGCAGCACGATCTCGTCGGCCAGGTCCTCGGTGGTGACCTCCTCGACGGCGGCCACGACGTGGTCCTTGGGGACCACCACGACGGTCGTCTCGGTGTAGAGGGGGATCGCGCTGAGGTCCGCCCCGTCCACGGGCATGCGTACGAAGCCGGCGTCGGCGTCCCCGGTGCGCAGCGCGGCGAAGGCCTCGGCGGCGGGCACGCCGACGAGGGTCAGCGGGACGTCGGGCAGCCGCTCGTTCCAGATCCGCACCCACTTCGTGGGCGTCACTCCCGGGACGTAGGCGAGCCGGAAGGAAGGGGGTACATCCGAGCCTGTCACCCCGCCAGGTTACCGGTCGTGGTCGGAGGTAGCGCACATGCTCGATACCCTTGACTCCATGACGTCGCACCAGAGCACCCAGACGATGAAGCCCGCGACCGCGGCGAAGAAGCTGGGTGTGTACCTCGAGGCCACCCCCGCAGAGTTCCAGGAGGGTGTCATCTCGCGCACCGAGCTGAACGCACTCCAGGCCGAGCCGCCGGCCTGGCTGGTGGAGCTGCGGCGCAACGGCCCGCACCCGCGTCCGGTGGTCGCCTCGAAGCTGGGCGTCTCCATCGCCGGTCTCGCGCGCGGCGGGGTCACCGAGGCGCTCACCACCGAGCAGATCGAGGCCATCAAGCAGGAGAACCCGGAGTGGCTGCAGAAGGAGCGCGCCACCCAGGCGGAGGTCCGCAAGGAAGCGGTGCGGATCAAGGAGAAGCAGGCGGAGGAGGCCGCTCGGCGCGCCGAGAAGCAGGGCTGATCCTCCTCACCGCACACTGACGGCCGGGCCGGGTCCTTTCGGGGACCCGGCCCGGCCGCGTATGCGCTCCCGCGGCCGGCGCCCCGCGCGGCCCGCCCGTGCGGCCCGCCCGCGCGGGGCCGCGCTCGCGTGGGAGCCACTCGCGTGGGGCCGCGCCGCCACGCGCCCGCTTCGTGCACGCGTCCGATACCGCCTCCGGATGGCCTTCCCGCCTCCTCCCGTCCGTGCACCCGGGCGGGTGGCCGGCCCCCGGCCCGGCCGCACCGCTCCGTACGACCGCCTGAAACCCGTTCGCCCGTACGGCGTTAGAAGGACGTACGGACCGGCGCGCGCGCCCCGCCCGCGCCGGTCCGCGCGACCGCCGACCACGAGCGACACGAGTACGAGGAGCGAGATGACGGACCCCAGGCCGGCCGGTTTCGGCCGAAGGAGACTGGCCGCCCGCTGCCGCGGCATCACCGAGGCGCCGTGGTTCGGGATGGGCGTCTTCGCCGTGATCATGCTCAACGCGGCGCTGATGGGCGTGGAGACGTACAGCGGGCTGGCCGCCGCGAACCGTCACGTGCTCCAGATCGCGGAGGAGTCCTGCCTCACCCTCTTCACGCTGGAGATGCTGCTGCGGGCGGGCGCCCACGCCGACCGGCCGAAAGCATTCTTCCGTGACCCCTGGAACCTCTTCGACCTGCTGATCCTGACCTCCGCCTTCCTGCCGTTCCTGCGCGACAACACCACCGTGCTGCGGCTGCTGCGCCTCGCCCGCGTGCTGCGCACCGCCCGCTTCCTGCCCCACCTGCGGATCCTGCTGCTCGCGGTCGGGCGCAGCCTGCCGGGCACGGCCAGCTTCCTGTTCATCGGCGCGCTCGTGGTGTACGTGTACGCCATGGTCGGCTGGGTCTGCTTCGCCTCCTCCGACCCGCAGCACTACGGCTCGATCGGGCGGGCCGCGCTCACCCTGTTCCTGCTGACCACCCTGGACGGGCTGACGGACGCGGTCCGGGCCGGGCTGGAGATCTCCCGGTTCAGCATCCTCTACTACGCCTCGTACGCGCTCCTCGCCTCCTTCGTCCTGGTCAACGTCCTGATCGGGGTCGTGCTCAATTCGCTGGACGAGGCCCGGGAGATGGAGGAGGCCGACGCGCGGGCCCGGGAGCGCGCGGCGAACGCCATGGACCCGGCCGAGGAGGTCCGGGACCGGATCGCCGCCGCCCGCCTCGCACTGGACGACCTGGAGGCGAGCCTCGAACTGGCCAAGCCCGTGCCGCCCTCCGCGCAGGAACGGGACCGCCCGGCGGAACGGCAGCTGGAGACCGCCGTGTAGCGGACCGCGCCGCGGTCCGCTCGGGGGTCAGCCGCCGTCGCGGACCGCGACGATGCCATTGAACACGCCGACGTACGCGGTGCCGTCGGGGCGCCTTCGTACTGCCCGACCAGGCGGTGGCCGGGGGTCTTGGGGAGCTCGTCGGCCCGGGCGGCGGGGGGCGGTCCCGCCGATGGCCGTCAACCGCCGGTGATGTCACTCCAGTTCGCGGTGCGGTCGCACCAGCGGCCGAGCAGCACCGGATCGTGTCCGACGGCCAGCAGGCCGGCTCCGGTCCGGTGCCGGTACGCCTCGACCACCCCGACCAGGGCCGCCGTGGTGGAGGCGTCGAGCATCGCCGTCATCTCGTCGCAGACCAGCCAGCGGGGCCGCAGGACCAGGGCCCGGGCCACGCAGGCGCGCTGCAGCTGGCCGTCGCTGACTTCGTGGGGGCGCCGGGCGAGGAGGTCGGCGCCGAGGCCGACCAGGTCGGCGAGCTCCCCCACGGCGGATTCCGCTTCGTTACGCCGGCCCGTGGCCCGGAGCGGTTCCGCGACGAGGTCGTACAGCCTGAGGCGGGGGTCCGCGGAGAGACGGGGCTGCTGGAAGACCACGCCGACTTCGATGCGCAGGGAGCGCGGGGCCCGGTGCCTGAAGCCCGTCACCGCGCGGCCGTCGAGGGCCACCGTCCCCCGGTCGGGCCGGTGCAGCAGGGCGGCGACCCGGGCCAGGGTGGACTTGCCGCAGCCGCTGGGGCCGAGCAGACCGACGGCCTCGCCGGGGCGGATCGCGAGGTGCGCGTCCCGCACGACCGGGCCGCGGCGGTCGTAACCGGCGGTGATGCCCTTGAGCTCAAGCATGGTGGCAGGCCACCCCTTCGGTCAGCGGGGGCCGCCCGGACCGGCAAGTGCTGTCGGCCAGGGCGCAGCGGGCGGCGAAGGCGCAGCCGGGCGGCAGGTCACCCAGCTCGGGCGGGGCGCCGGGGATGGGGGTGAAAGCGCGCTCGGGCAGGGCGTCGAGCAGGCCGCGGGCGTAGGGGTGGCGGGGACCCGGCCGGCCGAAGAAGGCTTCGGCGGGGGCGAGTTCCACGATCCGGCCCGCGTACATGACGGCGACGGTGTCGGCGATGCGGCGGGCCGCCGCCAGGTCGTGGGTGATCATCAGCAGGGCGCGGCCGGCGTCCCGGGTGTGGGCGCGCAGCTCGTCGGCGGTGCGGTCCACGAGCTCCCGGTCGAGGCCGGTGGTGGGCTCGTCGGCGAGGAGCAGGGGTGCGTCCCCGATGAGGGCGAGGGCGGTGGCGGCGCGCTGGGCGAGGCCACCGGAGAGCTGGTGGGGGTAGTGGTCGAGGTGGCTCACGGGGAAGGCGGCCCGTGCGGCCGCGGCTTCGGCGGCCGCGCGCGGGTCACCGGTGCCGGTGAGCTCGCGGACGGTCTCCTCCAGATGGGAGCGGATGGTGCGGACGGGGGTGAGGTGCGCGGCGGGGCTCTGCGGGACCAGGCCGACGCGGCGTCCGCGTACCGTGCGGGCCAGGGTCCGTTCGTCGGCGGCGAGCAGGTCGAGGCCGTCGGCGAGGCGGGCGGAGCCGGCGGTCTCGGCGTTGGCGGGGAGCAGGCCGAGCAGGGCGGAGGCGAGGACGGATTTGCCGCAGCCGCTCTCGCCGACGAGGGTGAGGCACTCGCCGGGCCCGAGGCGGAACGCGGCGTCGGAGACGGCCTCGACGTACCGTCCGCCGCGCATCCGGAAGCGGACGGACAGCCCCTCGACGCGCAGGACCTCCCCGGCGGGCGGGGCGGCGGAAGGGTGCGGGCTCACAGGGTCAGCTCCGAGCGGCGGCGGGGGTTGAGGCGCTCGCGCCAGGCACCGGCGAGGCCGGCGATGGCCAGCGTGGGGGCGATCAGGAGCAGGCCGGGGAAGAGGGTGGGCCACCAGTCCCCGGCGAGCAGCGAGCCGCGGCCGGCCTGGACGAGGGTGCCGAGGCTGGCCTGGTGCGCGGGCAGGCCCAGGCCGAGGAAGGACAGGGCGGACTCGTGCCACATGGCGTGCGGGATCATCAGCACCGCCGCCAGCCCGGCCTGCGGCAGCACCCCGGGCAGCAGGTGCCGGACGAGGACCCGCCGGCGGGAGGCGCCGCCGGAGACGGCCGCGTCCACGTACGGCCGGCCGCGCAACGACAGCACCTCGGCGCGCACGATGCGGGCGGTGGACAGCCAGTGGGTCAGCGCCACCGAGACCACCACGGGCCAGACGCCGGGGCGGAACAGGGCCACGACGAAGATCCCGAGCAGCAGGTGCGGGATGGCGGACAGGGTGTCGACGGCCCGCATCACGAGCCGGTCGGTCCGGCCGCCGAGCGCTCCGGCGGCCGCGCCCACGGCGGTGCCGAGCACGGTGGCGGCGAGCGCCGCGACCACGCCGACGAGCAGCGAGACGCGGAGCCCGTAGACGCAGCGCAGCAGGAGGTCGCGGCCCACGTCGTCGGTGCCGAAGGGGTGGTCCCAGGCGGGTGGCAGCAGCTTCGCGGAGAGGTCGACGGCCTGCTGGTCCAGCTGGACGAGCGGGGGCACCAGCAGGACGGCGAGGGTGAGGAGGGCGGTGACGGCGGCCGAGGCGCGCACGCGCAGGGCGCGGGTGGAGCGCCGGTCCCGGCCGTGGCGGCGCCAGGCGGTGCCGGCCGCGGTGTCAGCCATCGAAGCCCACCCTCGGGTCGGCCAGCCCGTACAGCAGGTCGGAGAGCAGGTTGCCGGCCAGCACGGCGGCGGTGGCCAGTACGGTCAGCGCGGCCAGCAGCGGGAAGTCCACCGAGGTGGCGGCGGTGACGGTGGCGGCGGCGACGCCGGGCCAGCTGAAGACGGTTTCGACCAGCAGGGCGCCGGTGATCAGCTCGGGTACCCGGGAGCCGATGAGGGTGAGCATCGGGAGCATCCCGGAGCGCAGCCCGTGCCCGAGCAGGACCCGCCGCTCGGACAGGCCCCGCGCGCGGGCACCGCGTACGGGGTCCTCGCCGAGGGCGTCGGCCACTCCTTGGCGGGCGTAGAGGAAGAACCAGGGCAGTTGCGAGATGCCGAGGACCAGTGCGGGCAGGATCAGGTGGGAGGCGACCGCGCCGAGGGTGACGGTGTCGTCGGCGGCGTCGGTGAGGCCGCCGGAGGGCAGTACGCCCAGCCGTACCGAGAAGAACCAGACGGCGAGCAGCCCGAGCCAGAAGGCGGGGGCCGCCTCCAGGGTGTAGGCGAGGCCGGTCGCGGTCCGGTCCAGTGCCCCGCCCGGGCGGCGGGCGGCGAGCACTCCGAGCACCGTGCCCAGCAGCACGGCGACGGCGAAGGCGCAGCCGGCGAGCAGCGCGGACCAGCCGACGCGTCCGGCGATGACGTCGGCGACGGGCTGGCGCAGCACGGCGGAGTCGCCGAGGTCGCCGGTGAGCGCGGAGGTGAGCCAGTCCCACCACCGGGCGGGGAAGGGCCGGTCCACGCCGAGGTTGGCGCGCAGCTGGTCGAGTTCGGCCTGGGAGGCGGTGAGCCCGGCGGTGCCGGCGTACGCCTTGACGGGGTCGAAGGGGGACAGCGCGGCGACGGCGAAGACCCCGAAGGTGACGACGAGCAGGACGGGGGCGGCGGAGAGGGTCCGCCGTCCCGCCATGCGCGCGATCGGTCCCCAGGGCGGGCCCGGACGGCGGGACGTCACTTCTGCTTCGGCTTCCAGCT
Organism: Streptomyces sp. NPDC034043; assembly: GCF_055575675.1. Lineage (NCBI taxonomy): Bacteria > Bacillati > Actinomycetota > Actinomycetes > Kitasatosporales > Streptomycetaceae > Streptomyces > Streptomyces sp. NPDC034043. The sequence continues at coordinate 180,307 of NZ_JBVISF010000001.1, read as the reverse complement.
CTCGATGTTCCACCAGGGGCCGGTGCCGAGGCCGTGGTCGTGCGGTTCCACCTGGGTGGAGGGGCCGTCCCACTTGTCGTTCACCACGTAGAGGTGGTCGATGTGGGTGAGGAAGACGTAGCCCGGGTTCTGGACGAGTTCGCGCTGCACGGTGTCGTACGCGGCCTTGCGGGCGGCCGGGTCGCCGCTGGTGCGGCCGTCGGCGACCGCCCGGTCGACGGCGGGGTTGGCGTACTGGGCCATGTTGTTGAAGCCGTCGCCCGCGAGGGAGGAGGTCAGCAGCTGGTACTGGTCGAAGTCGGGGTCGGCGGGGGAACCGCCGCCGGCGAGCACGGCGTCGGTCTTCATCCGGGGTTCGATGACCTCCCAGGTCCCGGCCTCGGTCCTGACCTCGATGCCGGCCTTCTTCGCGTCGGAGGCGAAGGCCAGCGCGTGGTCCTGTCGGATCTTGTCGCCGGAGGTGTACCAGAGGGGGAAGGAGGCGCGGACCCCGTCCTTGACGCGGATGCCGTCCCCGCCGGCCTTCCACCCGGCTTCGTCGAGGATCTGCTTGGCCCGTTCGAGGTCGTACGGGCGCTCGGTGCCCGCGGTGAACCAGCGGCTGTCGGTCGGGACGGGGCCGTAGGCGGCCTTGCCCGCGTCCTCCAGGAGCTTGTCGACCATGGCCTGGCGGTCCACGGCGATGTCGAGCGCGCGGCGGACCGCCACGTCCCCGGTGACGGGGTGGTGGGTCGGCAGGGTCACGTTGCGGTAGTCGAAGGTCTTGGCGGCGAAGGTCCTGCGCGCCTTGTCCTTCGCGAATCCGCGGGCGAGGTTCGGGGGCAGGACGGCCGCGTCGAGCTCCCCGGCGCGCAGCCGGGTGGCGCGGACGTCGTCGTCCTTGACGACGGCCATGGTGAACTTCTTCACGGCGGGCTCGCCGCCCCAGTAGCCGGGGTTGGCCTTGAAGCTGAGCTTCTCGCCCTTGGACCAGCCGGTCAGCAGGTACGGGCCGGTGCCGACGGGCTTGGTGGCGAACTCTCCGCTGTTGACGTCCTGCCGGCCCGCGATGTGCTCGGGGGCGATGGGCAGTACGGTCCGCTCGGCGAACGGGGCGTAGGGGTACTTGAGGGTGAAGACGACCCGGTCGGGACCCTGGGCGGTGACGCTCTCGATGGCGTCCAGCTCGGTCCTGGAGGGGTTGTTGGTCCTCGGGTCGAGGATGGTCCGGTAGGTGAACTCCACGTCCTTGGCGGAGAAGGGCGCTCCGTCGCTGAACTTCACGCCCCGGCGCAGCTTGTACGTGTACGTGCGGCCGTCCGCGGAGACCTCCGGCAGGGCCTCGGCCAGCGCGGGCTTGAGCTTCATGTCCGCGTCGTGGGTGAGCAGACCGTCGAAGATCTTGGAGTTGCCGTCCTTGCCGTAGCCGAGCAGCGGGCTGAGGCTCTCGGGCTCGGTCGCGATGCCGACCACCGCGGAGTCCGCCGGCGATGCGGTCGCCGAGGGGTTCGAGCAGGCCGCCAGGCCCGTGATGAGTGCGGTGGCGAGCATCGCGCCGCCCGCTCCCCGTGCTGTCCGGGCCGTCATGTCGTGCACATCCCTGTTCAAAATCATCTGTTATTGCAAACGGATCGCAATATTGCCAGACGAGATCAGACGAAGACGAATCCACCCAGACCGGCGACCCCCCGGGTGGCGGCGGGACCAGGGGTCTTGTGGGTCCGGTCTCCCCGTGCCATATATGTCTAGACCAAAGAGGAGGGCAGCCCGTTGCGAGGCACCACTTCCCCGCGCCGCGCACCGGCGGTGCTCGCCCTGTGCCTCGCCGCCGCCCTGACCGCGTGCGGCGCGGGCGGCGACACCCGGCCCCCGCACGCTCCCGCCGGTCTCACCGCGCAGGCGGGCAGCGCCACCTCGGTCCACGTGATGTGGCGGGCTCCGGACACCGCCGACGGGGTCAGCGGCTACCAGGTGTTCCAGGGCGGCCGGCTGGTGCGGGAACTGCCCGCCGACAAGACCATGACGGACATCACCGGCCTCGCCCCGCGGACGGCCTACACCTTCTCCGTCCGCGCCGAGGACGCCGCCGGGAACCGCTCGCCGCTCAGCGCCCCGGCAGAGGTCACCACCCCGGACGCCCGGGCCGAGGACCGCCTGGCCCCCACGGCACCGGCCGCCGCCGAGGGGCGCGCCGAGGGGCCGCACGCGGTCCGGCTGAGCTGGGACGCGGCCGCCGACGACACGGGCGTGACCGCGTACGACGTCTACCAGGCCGGGGTCCGCGTCCACACCGCCCCCGGCACGGACCGGGCCACCACCGTCACCGGGCTCCAGCCCGGCACCGCCTACGTGTTCACCGTCCGCGCCCGCGACGGCTCCGACAACTCCTCACCGGACGGCCCGCCGGTGGCGGTCACCACCCCCGCCGACCCCGGCCGGGCCCCGCACACCGCGCCCGGCTCGTTCACCGCCACCGCCTCGCCCGGCGCGGTGGAACTGACCTGGACCGCCCCGGACACCGGCCGCGCGACGAGCGAGTACCAGCTCTACGTCAACGACCTGCCCGTCACCGTCATCCAGTTCGGCGCCGGGGCCCTACCGCGCGGCCGGGCCTCCTACCGGCTCACCACGGCCGAACCGGCGGGGACGGCCTGGACCCTGAAACTGCGCGCCCGGCTGCCCGACGGCAACTGGGGCGCCTTCTCGGAGGAACGGCGGATCCTGCTGCCCGGCTGACCCCGGACCGTCCGCCCCTGGACGGGAACCGAAGCGAACGGCAGGTCCCGCGAAAGAAGATCGCGCACAATACATCCGTGTTCGGTGAGTACTCGGTCAACCACAATCAGGCAGACTCCGCGTGCGGAGAACCTGCGCCAGGCAGCGGCGCCAAGCCGGCCGACCTGCCCGACCTGCCGGGGAACCTTCCTCCGGAAACCGCCGGCTTCATCGGCCGCGAGGAGGAACTCGACCGTCTCGACACCCTGTTGCGCGGAAGAAGACTGGTCACCCTGACCGGAGTGGGCGGCGTCGGCAAATCCCGGCTCGCCCTGCGCGCCGCCACCCGCCGCAGCCGCACCGCCCGGTCCGGCGGACCGTGGCCGGGCTCCCTCTGGCCCGACGGGATCTGGTGGGTGGACCTCTCGGCCCTGCGCGACCCCGCGCTCCTCACCACGACCGTCGCGCACGCCATCGGACCCGCCGGCCACTCCGTGCGCCCCCTCGACGAGGAACTGTGCGCGTGGATGGCCGACAAGGCCCTCCTCCTCGTCCTCGACACCTGCGAGCACCTGGTCGCCGAAGTCCGCCACCTCACGGGCGAACTGCTCCAGTCGGCACCCGGCCTGACGGTCCTGACCACCTCCCGGGAACGGCTCGACTCCCCCGGCGAGACGGTGCTCGAAGTCCGCCCGCTCCCCTGCGAGGGCCCCGACAGCGAGGCGCTGGCCCTCTTCCGCGCCCGCGCGCTCGCCGCGAGCCCGCGGACCTCCGCCGACTTCGCCGACCCCGACCGGTGCCGCACCGCCGCCGAGGTGTGCCGCCGGCTGGACGGCATCCCGCTCGCCCTGGAGCTGGCCGGCGCACGGATGCGGATGTGGAGCCTGGACGAGATGGCCCAGCGCCTCGGCGCGCGCCTGGAGGTGCTCTCCGGCACTCGCGCCGCGCTCCCGCCCCGGCACCAGACCATGCGGACCACGATCGGCTGGAGCCACGAGCTGTGCGAGCCGGTGGAACGGCTGCTGTGGGCGCGGCTGTCGGTGTTCAGCGGGGAGTTCGACGTCGCCGCCGCCCGGGCGGTGTGCGCCGGCGGGCCGCTGCCGGCCGCCCGGGTGGAACGGGTGCTGGAGGGTCTGGTCGCGAAGTCCGTCGTACGGCGCTCCCACGAGCGCGGAGCCGGGGCCCGCTACCGGATGCTCGACACGATCCGGGAGTTCGGCCACGACTGGCTCACGGAACTGGGCGAGGTGCGCACCGTCGCGGACCGGCACGCCCACTGGTACGCCGCGCTCTGCGCCGCCGGCGACCACGGCTGGCTGGGGCCGGGCCAGCTGGACTGGTACCGCAGGATGACCGCCGAGCACCCGCAGCTGCGCACCGCCCTGGAGCACCTGCTCGGCACCGATCCCGCGGCGGCCCTGGAGATGGCCGGGGCCCTGTGGTTCTTCTGGTTCTCGTGCGGGCACGTCCACGAGGGCCGGGCCTTCCTGGAGCGGGCCCTGCTCGCGGCCCCGCGGCCGGGGGCCGCCCGGGTCCAGGCGCAGTGGGCGCTCGGGCTGACGCTCCTGCTCCAGGGCGACATGGACGCGGCCCGGGCGATGGGCGTCGAGTGCACCCGGGCGGCTGCCCTGCTCACCGACCCGGAGCTGCGGCTGCGCGCCGCCCACCTGCATGCCGTGTCGGTCCTGATGCGGGGAGACCCGGCGGAGGCGCTCGTACTGGCCGGGCCCCGGGCGCGGGCGGCGCACGGGGGGCGCGATGACGGGGCGGGCCGGCTGCTGTGCCAGCTGGCCACGGCGTACGCCCTGTGCGACCTCGGGCGCTTCGAGGAGGCCGCCGAGGAGGCGCACGGGCTGCGCGAGGCGTGCGCGGAGCTGGGTGAGCGCTGGCTGCGGGCGTACGCGGACTACGTCCTGGCCGTCGCGGCCCTGGGGCTCGGCCAGCACGGCGAGGCCGCACGGCACGTACGGGCCATGCTGTCCGGCAAACGGCTGCTGGGCGACCGCTTCGGGATCGCGCTGGGCCTGGACCTGCTGGCGGCAGCGGTGGCGGCCCTGGGCGACGGGGAACTGGCCGCGCGGCTGCTCGGCACCGGACACGCCTGGTGGCGCACGGTGGGGCGGCCGCAGATGGGCTCGCCCTCGCTGACGGCCCTGCGGGACCGGGGCGAGCGGCAGGCCAGGGCGGCGATCGGCGACGCGGCGTACGAGACCGCGTTCCGGGGCGGTGCGGCGGCGTCCACCGGCTGACCGCGCCTCACGGGCGAAGGACAGCCGGTGCGCCGCGTAATGCCTGGACTCCCGTCAGTACGGGAGGGGTCTGCCCGACGGCGTGCGCAGGTCCAGGTCTCGGGGGGCGGGCTTGGGAACGGGCTTGCGGATCAGCTGCTGACGCATGCTGCCTCCTCGCTCAGACCAGGGCCGGCCGACGGGGTTCCACCGTCCGGCCTTCGGGGAGCAGTTCACCGGTGTCGTCGAAGACGACCACCCCGTTGCAGAGCAGGCTCCAGCCCTGCTCGGGGTGGGAGGCCACGACGCGTGCGGCCTCGTGGTCGGCGCTGTCGGCGGGCGGGCAGGGGGGCTGGTGGGAGCACATGGCGCACCTCCTCGCAGTGTGGGGCGGGAGGGCCGGTGGTCACCCGGTCGAATCCGCGATCCACGGTGGCGGTGAGTATTACTGATTGCCGCCCCCCGACGGAAGCCATATCCGAGGTCCGGTTCAGGGTGTGTATGCCCGCTTACCATGCGCTCATGCCCGTTGTCCGGATCATTCGCCGCACGCCCCTTCCGCCCGACGAGACCTGGAGGCGGCTCACGGACTGGGAACGCCACGGCGCGCAGGTGCCGCTGACCCGGACGGTCGTCGAGACGGAGCCCCCGACGCACGCCGGGACGCGCTTCACCGCGCGCACGGGAGTGGGAAGGATCACGGTGGACGACACCATGGAGATCGTCGTCTGGGAGCCCCCTCGGCGGGTCCGCCTGGAGAAGCGCGGCCGGACGGTGACGGGCTGGGCGGAGATCGAGCTGCGCCCGGTCCCCGCGGGCGGCACGGAGGTCCACTGGCGCGAGGACCTGCGCGTGGGCCCCCTCCCCCGCGTCCTGGACCCCCTGGTGGCCCGCGCCGGCCACTACCTCTTCGGCCGGGCCATGACCCGCCTCCTGCGCCCCTGACGGGCCGGGCTATGGTGCCGTGATCACCGCCCGGCCCGGATCACGGCACGGCCCGGATCACCGCCCGTTCCCGGCTCACGGCCGGGTGATCGCCGAGCCTTCGAGGAGGTCCCCTTGGCCACACCGCCACCGCAGTACGGCGCCGGCGGCCCCTACGAGTTCCCCGCCCGGCGGGTGGACGCCGCAGACCCCCGCCTCCCGCCGTACGCCCCCGCGGTGCCGCAGCAGCGGGCGGAGCGCTTCGACGGGTACACCTGCCGCGTGTGCGGCTGCTGGCCCGCGGTTCCGGCCACCGTGCGCGGCCATCAGGGCCTGCTGGTCCTGATGCGGTTCCTGAGCGTGCCCGGGCCGTTCTGCCGCGACTGCGGCACGGCCACGTACCGCAGGATGTCCTCGGACACCCTGTGGCAGGGCTGGTGGGGTCCGCTGTCGCTGTTCGTCACCCCGGTCGTCCTGCTGCTGAACCTCGGCCCCCGGGCGGCCTTCCGGCGCCTCGGGGTGCCGTCTGGCGGGTTCCGGCCCCCGCAGGATCCGGGCCGGCCGCTGTGGCGGCGCCCGCCCGCGATGCTGTTCCTCGTACCGGCGCTGCTCCTGGCCCTCGGCGTCCCCGCCCTCGTCCTGGCCGGCCTGACGGCCGGCGACGACGAGCCGCCGGTCCTGACGGTGGGACAGTGCGTGCGCAACGTGGGCGACTGGAGCGACCAGGAGCTGCTGGTCACGGGCTGCGGCTCGCCGAAGGCGCAGTACCGCGTCAGCAAGCGGCTGACCACCGGGGAGTCCTGCGCCCCGGGCGACTTCCTCTCCGCCCCGGAGTACGGCGGCGACGACTGGACCCTGCACTGCCTGACCCCGCTGCGCTGACCCGCGCCCGCCGCCCCGCGAGACGGGCTCCCGGGGCGGCGGCGAGGACCGCGGCTACCGGATCGGCATGCCGGAGAGCGTGCGCGCGATCACCAGGCGCTGGATCTCGCTGGTCCCCTCGAAGATCGTGTAGATCGCGCTGTCCCGGTGCATCCGCTCCACGGGGTACTCCCGGGTGTAGCCGTTGCCGCCGAGGATCTGGACCGCCTGGGCGGTGACCTTCTTCGCCACCTCGCTCGCGTACAGCTTCGACATGGAGCCCTCCGCCGAGGTGAAGGGCTTGCCCGCGACGGCCATCCAGGACGCGCGCCACACCAGCAGCCGGGCCGCGTCGATCTGGGTGCGCATGTCCGCCAGCTGGAAGGCCACCCCCTGGTTGTCGATGATCGGGCGCCCGAACTGGGTACGGGTCTTCGCGTAGTCCAGGGCGACCTCGTACGCCGCGCGGGCGGTGCCGACGGCCATGGCGCCGACGGCCGGCCGCGAGGCCTCGAAGGTGGCCATCGCGGCGTTCTTCACGCGCTCGCCGCCGCCCGCCGCGGCCCGCTCACGGGCCCGCGCGAGCCGCTCGTCCAGCTTGTCCTTGCCTCCGAGCAGGCAGGACCCGGGGACGCGTACGTCTTCCAGGACCACCTCGGCCGTGTGGGAGGCGCGGATGCCGTGCTTCTTGAACTTCTGGCCCTGGGACAGGCCGGGGGTGCCGGGCGGCACGATGAAGGAGGCGTGGCCCTTGGTGCCGAGCTCGGGGTCGACGACGGCGACGACGATGTGGACGTTGGCGATGCCGCCGTTGGTGGCCCAGGTCTTGGTGCCGTTGAGGACCCACTCGTCCTTGGCCCGGTCGTAGACGGCCCGGGTGCGCATCGCGCCGACGTCGGACCCGGCGTCCGGCTCGGAGGAGCAGAAGGCGGCGACCTTGACGTCGTCCGGGGTGCCGTACATCTGCGGGATCCAGGTGCCGATCTGCTCCTCGGTCCCGTTGGCGACGACGCCGATGGCCGCGAGGCCGGTGCCGACGATGGACAGGGCGATGCCCGCGTCGCCCCAGAAGAGCTCCTCCATCGCCATGGGGATGCCGAGGCCGGTCGGGTCGAAGAACTGCTGGGCGTAGAAGTCCAGCGAGTAGATGCCGACCTTGGCCGCTTCCTGGATGACGGGCCACGGAGTCTCTTCCCGCTCGTCCCATTCGGCGGCGGCGGGCCTGATCACATCGGCGGCGAAGCCGTGGATCCAGTCCCGGACCTGCTTCTGGTCGTCGTTGAGCTCCATGGTGAACTCCGCCATGTCCCCTCCAGCTGTCTCACAGGGTTACCGTTACTGCGGGTAACCCCCGTCGTGGCCACAGTCTGTTACCGGCCGGTAAGCACTGTCAAGCGCGGCCGGTTCGGTGACCGGGGTACGCGGGGTGTTACGTTGCGTGGGCGTCAGGCACATCGCAAGGGCGGGGAGAGAAACACGTCATGGAGACCAGTCAGCAGGCGGGCGAGCCGGGAGCGGGAGAACGCCGTCGGCGCGAGCTGCTCGAGGCGGCGGACCGCGTCGTACTCAGGGACGGTCCGAAGGCCTCCATGAACGCCATCGCGGCGGAGGCCGGCATCACCAAGCCCATCCTCTACCGGCACTTCGGCGACAAGGCGGGCCTCTACCAGGCACTCGCCGTCCGGCACACCGACGCCCTGCTGGACTCGCTGCGGGCCGCGCTCGACGCCCCGGCCGAACGCCGCCGTCGGGTGGAGGCCACCCTCGACACCTACCTCGCCGCGATCGAGGCCCGCCCGCAGGTCTACCGGTTCCTGATGCACCCCGCCGAGGACTCGCAGAGCAACGAGCGCGGCTTCGACGTCGGCCTGCACTCCGCCCCGCTGCTGCGCCGGCTCGGCGAGGAGCTGGCGGAGGTGGTCGGGGAACGCGTGGACCTCGGCCCCGACGGCCGGCAGCTCGCCCGGATCTGGGGCCACGGCATCGTCGGCATGATGCACGCGGCGGGCGACTGGTGGCTGGGCGAACGGCCCTGCGACCGGGCCGCTCTGGTCGCGGGCCTCACCGACCTGCTCTGGGGGCGCCTGGCCACCGCGGGCAACCGCGCGGACGGCCCCGGCTTCTGACCCGCCCGCGACGGCCTACCCCCGGGCACCGCCCCACGGGGCCTTGGCGATGGCCCGGCGCAGCCTGCGGGCGCGCAGCCCGGTCACCCGGTCCGCGTAGACCGTGCCGTCGAGGTGGTCGCACTCGTGCTGGAGGCAGCGGGCGAAGAATCCGGTGCCCTCGATCCGCACCGGGGTCCCGTCGGAGGTGACCCCCTCGACGACCGCCCGGTCGAAGCGGACGGTGCCCGCCTCCAGGCCGGGCAGCGACAGACAGCCCTCGGGGCCGCGGAACTCGTCCCCGTCGGCCTCGACCAGCCGGGGATTGACGACGTGTCCCACGTGGCGGACGTCCTCGTCGTCGGGGCAGTCGTAGACGAAGACCCGCTGCCCGGTGCCGATCTGGTTCGCGGCGAGGCCGACGCCCTGGGCCGCGTACATCGTGGCGAACATGTCCTCGATGAGCCGCCCGAGTTGGGGGCCGAAGTCGGTGACTTCCGCGCAGGGCGAATGGAGCACCGGGTCACCCAGCAGGCTCATGGGGCGGACGGAACCGGTGGTACCGGGGAGGGGACGCTGTCGCATGGCCGTAAGGGTACGACGGGCGAATATATGAGCAGATCCGCGGCGACCTGGGGCGCCGCGGTCAAGGCCACGGCCGGTACTGGATAGGCTGGGGCGACCGACGCTAGGAGGACAAGGGACGATGGCAGGCAACACGGAGCCGCTTTCGCCGCGGGCCAAGCTGGCCGTGACGGCGGGCAAGGCCGCGGCGGCGGTGTCGCGGGCCGCGGGACGCGGAAGCGGATCGGTGATCGGAGGCAAGGTCGCACTCAGGCTGGACCCCGATCTTCTCGGCGCGCTGGCGCAGCATCTCGACGTCGTCCTCGTCTCCGCGACGAACGGCAAGACCACCACGACCCGCCTGATCGCGGAGGCCCTGCGGGCCAGCGGTCCGGTCGTGTCCAACGCGCTGGGCGCGAACATGCCGGCCGGCATCACCTCCGCCCTGGCCGGCGGCTCGGACGCCAGGTACGGCGTCATCGAGGTGGACGAGAAGTACCTGGCCGGGGTGGCCCGGGACGTCACCCCCAAGGTGATCGCCCTGCTGAACCTCTCCCGCGACCAGCTGGACCGCGCGGCCGAGACCCGCATGCTCGCCGAGAAGTGGCGCGAGGGGCTCCAGGGCTCCAAGGCGGTCGTGGTCGCGAACTGCGACGACCCGCTGATCGTGTGGTCGGCCTCCTCCTCGCAGAACGTGGTGTGGGTCGCCGCCGGCCAGGAGTGGAAGGACGACGCCTGGTCGTGCCCCTCCTGCGGTGGCGTCATGCAGCGCCCGGGCGACGACTGGTTCTGCGGCGAATGCGGTTTCCGCCGCCCGGCCCCGAGCTGGGTGCTCTCCGGCGACCACGTGCTGGACCCGCACGGCAGCGCCTGGCCGATCCACCTCCAGCTGCCCGGCCGCGCCAACAAGGCCAACGCCGCCACCTCGGCCGCCGTGGCCGCCGTGTTCGGCGTGCCGCCGCAGGTCGCGCTGGAGCGCATGTACCAGGTGCAGGCCGTGGCCGGCCGCTACGACGTGGTCAACTTCATGGGCCGTGAGCTGCGGCTGCTGCTCGCGAAGAACCCGGCGGGCTGGCTCGAGACGTTCTCGCTGATCGACGGACCTCCGGCGCCGGTGATCCTCTCGGTGAACGCCCGCGGCGCGGACGGCACCGACACCTCCTGGCTGTGGGACGTGGACTACCCGCGCCTCGCCGGGCACCCGATCTTCGTCATCGGCGACCGCAAGCTGGACCTCGCGGTCCGCCTGGAGGTCGCGGGCCTGGACTTCCGGGTCTGCGAGACGCTCGACGAGGCCGTCCAGCTGGCGCCGCCCGGGCAGATCGAGCTGATCGCCAACTACACGGCCTTCCAGGACGTGCGCCGCCGCGTCGGCAACTAGTACCCAGACCTTCGAAGGACAAGAGCATGAGCGACAACAGCCTGCGTCTGGTGTGGGTCTACCCCGACCTGCTCAGCACGTACGGAGACCAGGGCAACGCCCTCGTCGTGGAGCGCCGGGCCCGCCAGCGCGGCCTGGACGTGCAGCGCGTGGACGTGCGCAGCGACCAGCCCATCCCGACCTCGGGCGACATCTACCTGATCGGCGGCGGCGAGGACCGGCCGCAGCGGCTGGCCGCCGAGCGGCTGCTGCGCGACGGCGGTCTGGAGCGCGCCGTCTCGAACGGGGCGATCGTCTTCTCCGTCTGCGCCGGGTACCAGATCCTGGGCCAGGAGTTCGTCAACGACCAGGGACAGCGTCAGGAGGGCCTCGGCCTGCTGGACGTGGTGACCGTGCGCGGTGAGGGCGAGCGGTGCGTCGGCGACGTCCTCGGCGACATCGACCCGCGCCTGGGCCTGCCCCAGCTGACGGGCTTCGAGAACCACCAGGGCGTCACCCACCTCGGCCCGACGGCACGGCCGTTCGCCCGGGTGACGATGGGCCGCGGCAACGGCACCGGCGACGGCACCGAGGGCGCGTACAACGACACCGTCTTCGGCACGTACATGCACGGTCCCGTGATGGCCCGCAACCCGCTCATCGCGGACCACCTGCTGAAGCTGGCCCTCGACGTGAACGCGCTGCCGGCCATAGACGACCGCTGGTACGAGGCGCTGCGCGCGGAGCGCATCGCGACGGCAACGCAGCCGGCGTAGTCGGGCTGCCGCCCGCACCGCCCGGCCACCGGCCCGGATTCCCCCTCGGGAGTCCGGGCCGGTGTGCGTTCGTACGATCTTCTGTCTCTTCCGACCATCCTGTGGAGGATGGTTCAGTCCACCGGGAATCCGCTTGTAGGGTGACGGGTAGTTCCAACCGGACGACGTGGTCCGGTCGTCGGCCCACGTTGCAAAGGTTCTTCCTGCCATGCGCATTGGTGTGCTCACTTCCGGCGGCGACTGCCCCGGCCTCAATGCCGTCATCCGCTCCGTCGTGCACCGCGCCGTCGTCGACCACGGCGACGAGGTCATCGGCTTCCACGACGGCTGGCGCGGCCTCCTCGAGTGCGACTACCGCAAGCTCGACCTGGACTCCGTCGCCGGCATCCTGGCCCGCGGCGGCACCATCCTCGGTTCCTCCCGGGTCCAGCCGGCGCACCTGCGCGACGGTGTGGAGCGGGCCCGCGGACACGTAGCGGACCTCGGTCTGGACGCCATCATCCCCATCGGCGGCGAGGGCACCCTGAAGGCCGCCAACCTGCTCGCGCAGGGCGGTCTGCCGATCGTCGGCGTGCCGAAGACCATCGACAACGACATCGCCTCCACCGACGTGACCTTCGGCTTCGACACGGCCGTGGGCGTCGCGACCGAGGCCCTGGACCGGCTGAAGACCACCGCCGAGTCGCACCAGCGCGTGATGGTCGTCGAGGTCATGGGCCGGCACACCGGCTGGATCGCCCTGCACTCGGGCATGGCGGCCGGCGCGCACGCCATCGTCGTCCCGGAGCGCCCCTTCGACATCGAGGAGCTGACGGCGATCGTCGGCGAGCGCTTCTCCGCGGGCAAGCGGTTCGCGATCGTCGTGGTCGCCGAGGGTGCGAAGCCCCGTCCCGGCACGATGGAGTACCAGGCGGGCGGCAAGGACCAGTACGGCCACGAGCGCTTCGCGGGCATCGGGAACATCCTCGCCGTCGAGCTGGAGCGGCGCCTGGGCAAGGAGGCCCGGCCGGTCATCCTGGGCCATGTCCAGCGCGGCGGCACGCCCACCGCGTACGACCGGGTGCTGGCCACCCGCTTCGGCTGGCACGCGGTGGAGGCGGCGCACCGGGGCGAGTTCGGGATGCTCACGGCCCTGCGCGGCACGGACATCGTGATGGTGCCGCTCGCGGAGGCCACCTCCACCCTGAAGACGGTCCCGCCGGCCCGCTACGACGAGGCCCAGACCGTTCTGTGAGGTTTCCCCCCTTCTGATGCCGCCCCCGGACGCAATGGCGTCCGGGGGCGGCATTACTGTGGTGGGGCGCCACAGTCAAGGGAGTGAAGGTATGGATCACAACGGTCACGGCATGGACATGAACATGGACCTGCCACCGTTCACTCTCGGGCGCGGACTGGAGTTCTCCTTCGACGCCTTCTTCCTGTTCGGCTCGCTGCTGGGGCTGGCCCTGTACGGGTGGGGCGTGCTGCGCCTGCGCGGCCGCGGGGACTCCTGGCCGCTGGGCCGCACGATCGCCTTCGTCACCGGTGTGCTGACGGTGGTCCTGGTGATGTGCACCAAGCTGAACGACTACGGCATGGTCATGTTCAGCGTGCACATGGTCCAGCACATGGTGATCAGCATGATCACCCCGATCCTGCTGCTGCTCGGGGCACCGGTGACGCTGGCCCTGCGGGCGCTGCCGCCCGCGGCGCGCGGCCACAGGGGCCCGCGCGAGCTGCTCCTGATGCTGCTGCACAGCCGGTACATGCGGATCGTCACCCACCCGGCGTTCACGATCCCGATGTTCATCGCGAGCCTCTACGCGCTGTACTTCACCCCGCTCTTCGACTTCCTGATGGAGAGCAGGCCCGGCCACATCGGCATGATGGTCCACTTCCTCGCCGTCGGCCTGATCTTCTTCTGGCCGATCATGGGCGTGGACCCCGGCCCGCACCGCCCCGGCTATGTGATGCGCATGCTGGAGCTGTTCGCGGGGATGCCCTTCCACGCCTTCTTCGGCATCGCGCTGATGATGGCGAGCGAGCCGATGATCAAGACGTACGCGAACCCGCCGGCCTCCCTGGGCATCGACCCGCTGCTCGACCAGCAGTGGGGCGGCGGCATCGCCTGGGCGTTCAGCGAGATCCCCTCGGTGCTGGTGCTGATCGCGCTGATCTACCAGTGGTACCACTCGGAGCAGCGGATCGCGCGGCGCTCGGACCGGGCCGCCGACCGGGACGGCGACAAGGAGCTGGCCGCCTACAACGCGTATCTCGCCTCGCTCCAGCAGCGCGGCCAGTAGCGCGGGACCCGCCTCAGGCGCCACCATGGGGCATGACCGGATCCGTTAAGGCGATGGCGGTGACGACCTTCGCCGCCCTGGTGGCCGTCTCCACGTACTCGGTGGCGCTCGGCAGCAACGGCTGGCTGTGGTTCGGCTGGGTGGTGCTGGGGCTGCTGACCATGGGGCTGGCCGCTTCGCGCAGCGCATGACCCTCCCGGCCGCGCGTTGACTTTCCGTAGGATGACCGTGACATAGCGGCATCGACGGGAGCGGCCTGGTGTTCTACCACTTGCTCAAGCACGTACTGCTCGGTCCGCTGCTGCGGCTGCTGTTCCGGCCGCGGATCGAGGGGCTGGAGCACATCCCCGAGGAGGGGCCCGCGATCGTCGCGGGCAACCACCTGTCCTTCTCGGACCACTTCCTGATGCCCGCGATCCTCACGCGCCGGATCACCTTCCTCGCCAAGGCCGAGTACTTCACCGGGCCCGGCCTCAAGGGCCGGCTGACCGCCGCCTTCTTCCGCAGCGCCGGGCAGATCCCGGTGGACCGCTCCGGCAAGGACGCCGGGCGGGCTGCCCTGCGCGAGGGGCTGGGGGTGCTGTCCAGGGGCGAGCTGCTCGGCATCTATCCGGAGGGCACCCGCTCCCACGACGGGCGGCTCTACAAGGGCAAGGTCGGGGTGGCGGCGATGGCGCTGGGCGCGGGGGTGCCGGTGGTGCCCTGCGCGATGGTCGGCACCTTCGAGATCCAGCCGCCCGGGCAGAAGCTCCCGAAGATCCGCCGGGTCACGATCCGCTTCGGGGAGCCGCTGGACTTCTCCCGGTACGCGGGCATGGAGGGCGAGCGGGCCGTGCTGCGGGCCGTCACGGACGAGATCATGTACGCGATCCTCGGCCTCTCCGGCCAGGAGTACGTCGACCGGTACGCGGCCGACGTGAAGGCCGAGGAGGAGGAGAAGCGGAAGAAGGCCCGGCGCCTGACGCGCTGAGCCTTCTCCCGCCCGGGTCACCGGGGTGCTGTCACCGCTCCCGCTTCCGGCGTCCTAGCGGACGGCCGGCAGCTCCTCGTGCTGCGGGAGCGCGGCGGCCGGGGCCTCCGCGAGGGACCTCGCCGCGGCCGGGGCCGGGGGCACCGGGGTGGCGTGCGGGGCGCAGGTGACGTTCTGGGCGTCGACCTTGCCGGTGAGCAGGTAGCCGTCCACGCGCGTGTTGACGCAGGAGTTCAGCAGGCTGGTGACGCCGTGCGAACCGGCGTTCTGCTCGGTGATCAGGCGCGAGCCCGCCAGGCGGCGGTGCAGCTCGACGGCGCCCTCGTAGGGGGTGGCCGCGTCACGCTCGGACTGGACGATCAGGACCGGCGCGATGCCGCGCTTGGCACCGACCTCGATCGGGGTGCTCTGCTTGGACTTCCAGGTCGCGCAGGGCAGGTTCATCCACGCGTTCGACCAGGTCAGGAACGGGTACTTCTTGTGCAGCTCGGTGTTGTCCCGGTCCCACTTGGTCCAGCTGGTGGGCCACTTGGCGTCGGCGCACTCCACCGCGGTGTACACGGCGTTGCCGTTCTCGGAGGCGGCGTTGCCCTTGGTGTCGGACATGTCCGGGGCGATGGCCTCGATCAGCGGCTTCTCGTCACCGGCGGCCCAGGCGCTGAACGCCTGCGCGACCGGGACCCACGAGGAGTCGTAGTACGGGGCACCCTGGAAGAAGCCGATCAGCTCGGCCGGGCCGACGACCCCGCCGAGCGGGTTGGCCTTGGCCTGGGCGCGCAGCTCCTGGTACTTGGCCTCGACCTTGGCGCGGCTGTCGCCGAGGTGGAAGACGGCGTCGTTCTTGGCGACCCAGTCCTGCCAGTCGTTCCAGCGCATCTGGAAGGCGACGTCCTGGTCCAGGTTGGCCTGGTACCAGATCTTCTCCTGCGACGGGTTGACGACGCTGTCGAGGATCATGCGGCGCACGTGGGTCGGGAAGAGGGTCGCGTAGACCCCGCCCAGGTAGGTGCCGTAGGAGACGCCGAGGAAGTTCAGCTTCTTCTCGCCGAGGGCGGCCCGGATGACGTCCAGGTCGCGCGCGGTGTTCGGCGTGGTCATGTGCGGCAGCATCTCGCCGCTGCGCTCCTTGCAGCCGTCCGCGTACTCGGCGGCGAGCTTGCGCTGGGCGCGCTTGTCGGCCTCGCTGGAGGGGACCGGGTCGGCCTTCGGGGCCTTGACGAACTCCTGCGGGTCGATGCAGGAGATCGGCGCGGAGTGGCCGACGCCGCGGGGGTCGAAGCCCACGAAGTCGTACGCCTTGGAGGTGTTGACCCACAGCGGGCTCTTGGTGGTGACCCGGCGCGGGAAGCGCATGCCGGAGCCGCCCGGGCCGCCCGGGTTGTAGACGAGGGCGCCCTGGCGCTCCTCCTTGGTGCCGGTGCTGACGGCGCGGTCGACGGCGAGCTCGATGGTCTTGCCGAAGGGCTTGGCGTAGTCCAGCGGGACCTTGACCCAGCCGCACTGGATCGGCTTCTCGAAGCCCCAGTCGGCGGGACAGTCCTTCCAGTCGATGCCCGCGCGCGCGGCGCGGGCGGCGGCGATCTGGACGCCGATCGCCTCGGCGCCGCCGTTGTCCCGGCCGGCCGGAGCCGCCGAGGCCGGCGGCGCGAGCAGCAGGCCTGCCGCCAGCGCGCCGGTGATGAGGGTGGCGGCGCTCCCCAGCGTCGCATTGCGTATCACGTGGTTGATCCCCCTGGTCATGTGCCGCCCGGAGCGGCGGGTTTGGGACAGGGGGATCCTTTCGTCTGACCGGTACCCGGCAACAGAGCACGGTGGAGTTCTTTGCCAACCCGATAACCGGAAAGGTGTGTACCGCTGAGCGGTGTCCCATTGTCCCGGTTCTGTCCCCCCGTCAGCGGCCGGGTCACCAGCCGTACGTGCGCTGGGCCCCGTCCAGCAGTTCGCGCAGCCGCAGCGCGTCCGGTGCCAGGGCCGTCACGAGTACGGCCGGCCCGGCCAGCGGGGTGGCCGCCGCGAACTCCCCCAGTACGGCGGCGCGCGGCGGGTCCGCCTCGAAGCGCGGGTCGACGACGAGGAGCTGGCCGAGGGCGCGGTGCCCCGCCGTTCCGGCCGGGCCGTCCCAGCCGCCCGGTGCGCCGGGGCCGCAGGACAGCTCCTGGTCCAGCAGGGGCCGGCCGTCCCGGGTGGCCGTGAGGCGGCTGCGCAGCAGGCCGGGGGCCTCGCCGCTGCGTCCCAGCACCTGTTCCTCGCGCAGCAGGAGGCGGGCGGCGGGGGCCAGTTCGGCGCGGGTGGTGGCGCGCAGGTCGCTGCCGCGCACGGAGACGAGCGGCTCCGGCAGCCAGCGCACCGCCGACCCCGCGGCCAGCGTCAGCCGTACGTCGTACCGCGCGGGCTCGCCGCCGCGGCCGGGCAGGGCCAGGGTGGCCGCCGCCGAGCGCACGGCCAGACGGGCGCCGGGTCCCGCTTCGGCCTCCACCGTGAGGTGGTCGCCGCCGAGGGGGGCGCTCATCGCGCCGACCAGCATCACCCCCGCCTCGGCTCCCTCGCCCCGGGTGCGGCGCAGGGCGAGCGGCCCCTCCCCGGCCAGCAGGGGCAGGGCGGTGCCGCCGCGCCCGTCGGCGGCGGCGCGGATGCGGGCGGTGGCGCGCAGGGAGGCCGGGTGGAGGGCGGCGGGGGGCGCGCTGGTCACCGTACGGCCCAGGCGGCGATCCGCTCCCGTACCCAGTCGGCCACCGGGGCCACGCCCTCGGCGCCGCGCAGGGACTGGAAGGCGACGGGCAGGTCCCCGCGCTGTGCGGCGGCGTCGCGGGCCATCCGTTCCAGGTCGGAGCCCACGTGGGGGGCGAGGTCGGTCTTGTTGACGACGAGGAGGTCGGAGGTGGTGACTCCGGGGCCGCCCTTGCGGGGGATGTCGTCGCCGCCCGCCACGTCGATGACGAAGATCTGGGCGTCGACCAGACCCCGGGAGAAGGTGGCGGTCAGGTTGTCCCCGCCGGATTCGACGAGGATCAGGTCGAGGGGGGCATGGGTGCGGAAGGCCTCTTCCAGTTCCTCGACGGCCTCCAGATTGGCGGAGATGTCGTCGCGGATCGCGGTGTGGGGGCAGGCGCCGGTCTCCACGGCGCTGATCCGCTCGGGGGGCAGGACGGCTTCGCGCAGCAGGAACTCGGCGTCCTCGCGGGTGTAGATGTCGTTGGTGACGACGGCCATGGACAGTTCGGAGCGCAGGGTCCGGCAGAGGGCGGCGACGGTGGCGGTCTTGCCGGAGCCGACGGGGCCGCCGAGGCCCACGCGCAGGGCGCGGCGGCTGCCGTCGGCGCGCAGCGGGGCGGCGCCGTGGGTGTGGCGGTGGGGGTAGGTCACGTCGTGGTCGAGGTGCACGGCAGGTCTCCTTCGGGAAGCCGGTCGGGGTGCTCAGGAGGCGAAGAGGCGTACCGCCCAGTCGGCATGCGCCTCGGCCGCGATCTCCAGCAGCGGTGAGGAGGCCGCGGGCAGGGCGTCCGCGCCTTCGGTACGGGCGAGCAGGGCGGCCTGGGCCGCGCGGGCGGCGACGGCGTCGAGTTCGGGGGCGAGGCGGGCCAGTACGGCGCTCGCCTCGAAGGGGTCGAGGCCCAGCAGCCGTACCGTGGCCGTGGCCGGCCCGCTGACGCTCTCGTACGCCGCCACGTGCGCGGCGTCCAGGGCCCCGAGCCCGGCCGCCCGGGCGGTGAGGCCGAGGACCACGGGCTGGTGGGCCCCGCGCGGGAAGGCGGCGGCCAGGGCGTCCAGTTCGGCGGCGGGCCAGGCGGCCCGGGCGGCCCGCAGCAGCTGCCGGCCGAGCCGCCGTGCGGCGGCGCGCAGCGCGGGCGAGGGGGTGCGGGCGTCGGCGGCGGCGTCGAGTTCCGCCGGGTCGAGGCCGAGGGCGGCGGCAGCGGCGAGCCCGGCGGCGGTGAGCCCGGCGGTGTGCAGCCGGCCCCGGCAGAACTGGGCCAGGGTGGCGGCGTCGTGGATGCGGCCGGCCTTGCAGGCGGCCTCCGCCCCGCCGGAGTGGGCGTGCCCTCCGGCGGGGAAGCGGCCGTCCGCGAGCACGAGCAGCGCGGCGAGGCTCATGGCAGGGGGCCCTTCGGCAGGCTGGGCCCCATCAGAAGAGGAAGTATCTCTGTGCCATGGGCAGCTCGGCCGCGGGGGCCGGCTCCACCGTTTCGCCGTCGATGGTGACGGTGAAGGTGTCGGGGTCGACCTCCACCCTCGGCCGGGCGTCGTTGTTGCGCATGTCCGCCTTGCCCAGCTTGCGGGTGTTCTCGATGGCCGTGAACCTCTTTCCGAGGCCGAGGCGTTCGGGGAGGCCGTCGTCGAGGGCGGCCTGCGCGGTGAAGTTGAGCGAGTTGAGGGCCGGGGCCCGGCCGATGCCGCCGTACATGGGCCGGGGCAGGACCGGCTGCGGGGTGGGGATGGAGGCGTTGGCGTCGCCCATCTGCGCGTAGGCGATCTGGCCGCCCTTGACGACCAGTTCGGGCTTGACCCCGAAGAAGGCGGGGTTCCACAGCACCAGGTCGGCGAGCTTGCCGGTCTCGACGGAGCCGATCTCCCTGGCGAGGCCCTGGGCCACTGCGGGGTTGATCGTGTACTTGGCGACGTAGCGGCGGGCGCGGTGGTTGTCGGCGGGGCCGTCGCCGGGCAGGAACCCGCGCCGTTCCTTCATCACGTGGGCGGTCTGCCAGGTGCGCAGCACGACCTCGCCGACCCGGCCCATGGCCTGGGAGTCGGAGGAGATGATGGAGATGGCTCCGAGGTCGTGGAGCACGTCCTCGGCGGCGATGGTGGAGGGCCGGATCCGGGACTCGGCGAAGGCGAGGTCCTCGGGGACGGCCGGGTTGAGGTGGTGGCAGACCATCAGCATGTCGAGGTGTTCCTCGACGGTGTTGAGGGTGTGCGGCCGGGTGGGGTTGGTGGAGCTGGGCAGGACGTTGGGCTCGGAGACCACGGTGATGATGTCGGGTGCGTGGCCGCCGCCCGCGCCCTCGGTGTGGTACGAGTGGATGGTCCGCCCGGCGATGGCCTTGAGGGTGTCGGCGACGAAGCCGGCCTCGTTGAGCGTGTCGGTGTGGATGGCGACCTGGGCGCCGGTCTCGTCGGCGACGGTCAGGCAGGCGTCGATGGCGGCGGGGGTCGCCCCCCAGTCCTCGTGGATCTTGAATCCGAGGGCTCCGCCGCGCAGCTGGGAGAGCATGCCCTCGCGGGACGTGGTGTTGCCCTTGCCGAGGAGGCCGATGTTGACGGGGTAGGCCTCCAGCGCCGCGAACATCCGGGCCAGGTGCCAGGGCCCGGGGGTGACGGTGGTGGCCTTGGACCCCTCGGCGGGGCCGGTGCCGCCGCCGACGAGGGTGGTGATGCCGGAGGCGAGGGCCTCGTCGACGACGGTCGGGGAGATGAAGTGCACGTGGGCGTCGATGGCGCCGGCGGTGACGATCTTCCCGTTGCCCGCGATGATCTCGGTCTCGGGGCCGATGACGAGTGCGGGGTCCACCCCGTCCATGGTGTCGGGGTTTCCGGCCTTGCCGATGCCGCAGATGCGGCCGTCGCGGATGCCGACGTCGGCCTTGACGATGCCCCAGTGGTCGAGGATCACCACACCGGTGATCACCGTGTCGGGAGCGCCCTCGGCGCGGGTGGTGCGGGCCTGGCCCATGGACTCGCGGATGACCTTGCCGCCGCCGAAGACGGCCTCGTCGCCGGAGTTGCCCGGTCCGCCGCTGAGGTCCCGCTCGATCTCGACGAAGAGGGCGGTGTCGGCGAGCCGGATCCGGTCGCCGGCGGTGGGCCCGAAGAGGTCGGTGTAGGCCCGGCGGGAGAGTTCAGCCATCGAGCGGTCCCCCGGTCTCGCCGCGCAGTCCGGGCACGGTGCGCAGTCCGCCGAGCGGTACGAGTTCCACGGCGACCGGGATGCCCGGCTCGAAGCGGACGGCGGTGCCGGCCGCGATGTTCAGGCGCAGGCCGCGCGCGGCCCGCCGGTCGAAGTCGAGGCCGGGGTTGGCCTCGGCGAAGTGGTAGTGGGAGCCGACCTGGACGGGCCGGTCGGCACCGTTGAGGACGGTGAGGCGGGTGACGGGGCGGTCCTGGTTGAGGCGCACCGGACCCTCCCCGTGGACGATCTCGCCGGGGATCATGCTGCCGCTCCCCCTCAGACGATCGGGTCGTGGACGGTGACGAGCTTGGTGCCGTCGGGGAAGGTCGCCTCGACCTGGACGTCGTGGATCATCTCGGGGACGCCCTCCATGACTTCGGCGCGGGTGAGCACGGTGCGGCCGGAGGCCATCAGCTCGGCGACGGTCCGCCCGTCGCGGGCGCCTTCGAGGAGGTGAGAGGTGATCAGGGCGACGGCCTCGGGGTGGTTGAGGAGCACTCCGCGCGCCCTGCGCTTCGCGGCCACGTCGGCGGCCACGTGGATCAGGAGTCTCTCTTGTTCGTGCGGTGTCAATTGCACCTGTATCACCAAGCTTCCGGGACATGTCTTCATCGCGCCGGGGCGACCGTACCGGCCGTCAACACCTTGTTGACCTGCGCTTGTCCGTGCTTGCCAAGCGCGTCTTTCCCCACACAGGACGAGGCTTTCCGTCCCGATCACCGCCGCTTTACCGGAGCGTGGGTGATCATTGGCCGAAGACCGAGGGCCATACGGTAGGGCCCGCATTTTTCCGGCGCGTTAACCCAGGTTTCGGGAAGGCACGCGATTCGGACTCCGCCCCGGTCCCGGGGGGGGAGGAGTCGTATACGGCGGGCGCGGGGCCGCCCCGCGCCGGGTCAACAGCCCCTGAGGGTCCGCGCGGAGGCGTCGGCGGGCCAGGGCAGGGTGATCCACACGGTCTTGCCGCCGTCCTCCGTGGGGCTGACCGAGAGCCGGCCGCCCGCCTCCGCCGTCAGCCAGCGGATGATGACCATCCCGCGGCCGTTGTCCTGCTGGACCGCGGCGGGGAGCCGCCTGGGCCAGCGCGGGTGGCTGTCCGTCACTCCGACGCGCAGCCACTCGTCGCGTTCGAGGCGGACGTCGACGGTGAAGGTGGGTGACTGGCCGAAGGTGTGCTGCACCGAGTTGGTCGCGAGTTCCGAGACGATCAGCCGGACGGTGTCGGCGGTGCCGGCGTCCTCCCGCAGTCCCCAGTCGGACAGTACCTGCGCCACGTAGCGGCGGGCGGCGGCGACCGATACCGGATCGCTCGGCAGAGTGACGGATGCTTCCAGCTGATCTGCCATGGCGACGTCCCTTTCCCACCGGGACGAAGCCGCCCCGGATCTACGCTGAGCGCCAGAGTGCCACCCATCGTGCCGCCGTTTCCGCTGTTCCCCCAAGATGTGCATATATCTGTCGCTCAATGCGGTGAACTCTGCTACGGAAGAGCGTATTTGGACGGCAGACCGGCGCGAGGTGTGCCGGTGGAAGGAGAGCGGGTATGCAGCACGGTCCCGCGGTACGTCGGCGCAAGCTCGGCGAGGAGCTGCGCGCGCTGCGCGACCGCTCCGGACTCACCAGCGGCGAGGTGGCCCGCATCGTCGGCTGGCACCAGTCGAAGGTCAGCCGCATCGAGACGGGCCGCAGCGGTGTGAAGACCGAGGACATCCGGCTGCTGCTCGACGCTTACGGGGGCGTGGTGAGCGCCCAGCAGCGGGCGCTGCTGGAGGCCCTCGGGGCGTCGGCGGCCGGCCCGGCACCGAGCGGGGACACCGCGCGGGGGCGGCAGTGGTGGCACGACTACCGCGGCCTGCTCCCGCAGGAGTACCGGGACTTCATCAGCCTGGAGGCCGGGGCCCGGGCGGCACGCACCGTGGAGCTCTCCGTGGTGCCGGGGCTGCTGCAGACCCCGGACTACGCGCGGGCCGTGACCCGGGCCGCGCTGGGCGGGCTGCCGGAGCCGAAGGTGGACGCGCTGGTCGAGGTACGGCTGGCACGGCAGGCGGTGCTGCGGGCGGATCCGCCCCTGGAGCTCAGCGCGGTGCTGGACGAGGCGGTGCTGCGCCGGCAGATCGGCGGGCCGGGGGTGATGGCGGAGCAGCTGAGGCATCTGGTGGAGGTGGCGCGGCTCCCCCAAGTGCGGCTCCAGGTGCTGCCGTTCACGGTGGGGGGTCATCTCGGCCTGACCGGACCGTTCGTCATTTTCTCATTTCCGAACATCGCCGATCTGGATGTGGTGGTGCTCGACCATTTGACGAGTAGCCTCTATCTGGAGCGGAAGGAAGACCTTGAGGCGTACAGCGCCGCGTTCCGCACCATCCAGGCGCACGCCCTACCGCCCCGTGACTCGTCGGATCTCATCAGCTCAATCGCTGACGACGCGTAAGGAGGCACCCTCGTGTCCGCAACCCCCTTATCAACCAGCGGACTTCTGAACAGCGCGCGGTGGCGGCGGAGCAGCCGCAGCACCGGAATGAACAACTGCGTGGAAGCGGCCGCCCTGACCGGCGGTCTGCTGGCCGTCCGCGACTCCAAGCGGACGGACGGCCCGGCCGTGCTCTTCACCGGGCCGGCCTGGGACGGCTTCCTCGCCTCCGTACGGGCGGACGGGCACGCGTGACGTGACGCCCTAGCGTTCCGTGGCTCCGGCCGGAGCGGTCGCGAGGACCGTGCCGACGGCCCGGCTGATCTCCTCCCCCGTGAGATCCGCCCGAGCCGTCAGCCGCAGCCGGGAGATGCCGTCCGGCACCGACGGCGGACGGAAGCACCCCACGGACAGACCTGCCTCGCGGCAGTCGGCGGCCCAGCGCAGTGCCGCCGAAGCCGACGGGGCCCGAACCGACACCACGGCCGCGTCCGGCCGGGCCGCGGTCAGGCCGGACGCGGTGAGCCGCCCGTACAGCTCGGCGGCCACCTCCCGGACCCGGGCCGCGCGCTCCGGCTCCCGGCGCAGCAGCCGCAGGCCCGCCAGCGCCGCGCCGGCGGCGGCCGGGGCCAGCCCGGTGTCGAAGATGAAGGCGCGGGCCGTGTTGACCAGGTGCCGGATGACCTTGGCCGGCCCGAGTACCGCGCCGCCCTGGCTGCCGAGCGACTTCGAGAGGGTCATCGTGGCGACCACCCCCGGCGCTCCCGCGAGCCCGGCGGCGTGCAGCGCGCCGCGGCCGCCTTCGCCCAGCACGCCCAGTCCGTGCGCGTCGTCCACGACCAGGGCCGCGCCCTCCGCCCGGCAGGCCGCGTAGTAGGCGGCGAGCGGGGCGGCGTCCCCGTCGACGGAGAACACCGAGTCGCTCACCAGCAGGGCGCGGCCCTCGTGGCCGGTAAGGGTCTTGCGGGCCGTCTCGGCGTCGCCGTGCGGGGTGACCGCCACCTCGGCCCGCGAGAGCCGGCAGCCGTCGACGATCGAGGCGTGGTTGCCGGCGTCGGAGACGACCAGCGTGCCCCGGCCGCTGAGCGCGGTCACCGCGGCCAGATTCGCGGCGTATCCGGACGAAAGCACCAGGGCGGACTCGAAGCCCGCGAACGCGGCGAGTTCCCGCTCCAGTTCGGCGTGCAGCTCGGTCGTGCCGGTGACCAGGCGCGAGCCGGTCGCACCGGCCCCCCAGCGCTCGGCCGCCTCGCAGGCCCCGCGTACGGTCTCGGGGTGCCGGGACAGGCCCAGGTAGTCGTTGCTCGCCAGGTCCAGCAGGGGCGAGGAGGCGGGCCTCGGCCGCAGGGTCCGTACCAGCCCCGCCTGCTCGCGGACGCGCTCCGCGCCGTCGATCCAGGCGAAGACGTCCTCGGGTTGCGGGGTGTGCTGGGTCATCGGCGGTCCTCGCGTCGCGTCTCGCGATGTGTCTCGCGTTTTGTCGGCAGTCGACAGATCGGCTCGACCCTATCCGCCGTGACCGGAGGGGCTGGTGTGGCGATCCACACACTCCCTTCCGGCCATGTTGTCCGATCTCTCCTTGGCCGGGAGTGGTCGCGTGGGACAGGATCGGGCGCATGGACCTGCTGAACACCCTGGTGGAAAAGGGACTGCGGCGCGAGCTGCCGACCCGCGAAGAGGCGCTGGCCGTTCTGGCGACCTCCGACGACGAACTGCTCGACGTGGTGGCCGCTGCCGGCAAGGTGCGCCGCCAGTGGTTCGGGCGC
Source organism: Streptomyces sp. NPDC034043 (assembly GCF_055575675.1). Classification (NCBI taxonomy): domain Bacteria; kingdom Bacillati; phylum Actinomycetota; class Actinomycetes; order Kitasatosporales; family Streptomycetaceae; genus Streptomyces; species Streptomyces sp. NPDC034043. The sequence continues at coordinate 155,486 of NZ_JBVISF010000001.1, read as the reverse complement.
CGCGTCAAGCTGAACTACCTGGTCAACCTGAAGTCGGGGCTCTGCCCCGAGGACTGCTCGTACTGCTCCCAGCGCCTGGGGTCGAAGGCCGAGATCCTCAAGTACACCTGGCTGAAGCCCGACGAGGCCTCCCAGGCGGCCGCGGCGGGCGTCGCCGGCGGCGCCAAGCGGGTCTGCCTCGTGGCCAGCGGACGCGGTCCGACCGACCGCGACGTGGCCCGCGTCGGCGAGACGATCGCCGCCATCAAGGAGCAGAACGAGGGCGTCGAGGTCTGCGCCTGTCTGGGGCTGCTCTCCGACGGCCAGGCCGAGAAGCTCCGCGACGCGGGTGCGGATGCCTACAACCACAACCTCAACACGTCCGAGGCCACGTACGGCGGCATCACCAAGACCCACACCTACGCCGACCGGGTCGACACGGTGCGGAAGGCGCACGCGGCGGGCCTGTCCGCGTGCTCGGGTCTGATCGCGGGCATGGGCGAGAGCGACGAGGACCTGGTCGACGTGGTCTACGCGCTGCGCGAGCTGGACTCCGACTCGGTGCCGGTCAACTTCCTGATCCCCTTCGAGGGCACCCCGCTCGCCAAGGAGTGGAACCTCACCCCGCAGCGCTGCCTGCGGATCCTCGCGATGGTCCGCTTCGTCTGCCCCGACGTGGAGGTCCGCATCGCGGGCGGCCGCGAGGTGCACCTGCGCTCGATGCAGCCGCTCGCGCTGCACGTGGCGAACTCGATCTTCCTCGGCGACTACCTGACCAGTGAGGGCCAGGCGGGCCAGGCCGACCTCGACATGATCGCGGACGCCGGCTTCGAGGTGGAGGGTGCCGGCACGACCACCCTTCCCGCGCACCGCGCCGACGCGGCGGAGGCCGCCGCCCGGGCGGGCGGCGTGTGCGGATCGGCGGCGGGCTCCGGCGGCTGCGGACCGGCCGACACCGAGGCCTCCGGCTGCGGTTCCGCCTGCGGCGGCTGCTCCGGACACGCCGGGGAGACGCCGGTGCCCGTCCAGGCGGAGGCGGGAGAGGTCCGTTCGGACCTGGTGGCGGTACGCCGCCGGGGCGCGGGGACGGACATCGCCCCCAATGCGTGACCGGTTCCCCCTGCACGACCCGCTCGACCCCGGCTCGGCCACGGCGGACCTGCTCGCCCTGGACCGGCAGCACGTCTGGCACCCGTACGGACCGATGCCGGGGCGGCAGGAGACCCTGGTGGTCTCCTCCGCCTCGGGGGTCCGGCTCCGGCTCGCCTCCCCCGCCCAGGGGCAGGAGGAGCTGGTCGACGGCATGTCCTCGTGGTGGTCGGCGATCCACGGCTACAACCACCCGGTGCTGAACGAGGCCGCGACCGCCCAGCTGGGCCGGATGTCGCACGTGATGTTCGGCGGGCTCACCCACGAGCCCGCCGTCCGGCTGGCCGCCCGGCTGGTGGAGATCACCCCCGCCGGTCTGGAGCACGTCTTCCTCAGCGACTCGGGCTCGGTGTCCGTCGAGGTGGCCGTCAAGATGTGCCTCCAGTACTGGCGCTCGCTGGGCCGCACCGGCAAGACCCGGCTGCTGACCTGGCGCGGCGGCTACCACGGCGACACCTGGCAGCCGATGGCCGTGTGCGACCCCGACGGCGGCATGCACGAACTGTGGCAGGGCCACCTGCCCCGGCAGGTGTTCGCCGACGCCCCGCCCGGGGACTTCGACACCCCCGTGGACCCGGCGTACACCGCCCACCTGCGCTCCCTGATCGCCGCGCACGCCGACGAGCTGGCCGCGGTGATCGTGGAGCCGGTGGTCCAGGGCGCGGGCGGCATGCGCTTCCACCACCCGGGATACCTGCGGGTGCTGCGCGAGCTGTGCGACGAGTACGGGGTGCTGCTGATCCTGGACGAGATCGCGACGGGCTTCGGCCGCACCGGCGCGCTCTTCGCCGCCGACCACGCGGGCATCACCCCTGACGTGATGTGCCTCGGCAAGTCCCTGACCGGCGGCTACCTCACCCTGGCGGCCACGCTGTGCACCGGGCGGATCGCCGACGGGATCTCGCAGGGCGAGGTCCCGGTCCTGGCGCACGGGCCGACCTTCATGGGCAACCCGCTCGCCACAGCGGTGGCGCTCGCCTCCGTCGACCTGCTGCTCGGGCAGGACTGGGCGGGAGAGGTCAAGCGGATCGAGGCGGGCCTGCGCGAGGGCCTCGCGGCTGCCTCCGCACTGCCCGGGGTCCGGGACGTGCGGGTGCTCGGCGCGATCGGCGTGATCCAGCTCGACCACCCGGTCGACGTGTGGGCCGCCACCCGGGCCTCGGTCCGGGAGGGCGTCTGGCTGCGCCCGTTCCGCGACCTGATCTACACCATGCCCCCGTTCGTCACCGGCGACGCCGACGTGGCCCGGATCTGCCGCGCGGCCGTCGCAGCGGCGCAGGAAGGCTGAGATGTCCGTAGTCGTCGTGTCCGGTACCGGGACGGAGATCGGCAAGACGGTGGTCACCGCGGCGATCGCGGCCGCCGCCCTGGCCGCCGGCCGCTCGGTGGCCGTGCTCAAGCCCGCCCAGACCGGGGTCGGCCCGGACGAGCCGGGGGACGCGGCCGAGGTCGTACGCCTCGCCGGCCCCGCCGTGACCGCGCTGGAACTGGCCCGCTACCCCGAACCCCTGGCCCCGGACACCGCCGCGCGGCGCTCCGGCCTGCCCACCCTGACCCCGGCCGAGATCGCGGAGGCCGCCGCACGGCTGGCCGCCGAGCACGACCTGGTGCTGGTGGAGGGCGCCGGCGGGCTGCTCGTCCGCTTCGACGAGGACGGCCACACCCTGGCGGACGCGGCGCGGCTGATGGCGGCGCCGGTGCTGGTCGTGGCCGCCGCGGGGCTCGGCACGCTGAACTCCACCGACCTCACGGCACAGGCGCTGGCGGCCCGGGCGATCAGCCCGCTCGGGGTGGTCGTCGGCAGCTGGCCCTCCGCACCCGACCTGGCCTCGCGGTGCAACCTCGCCGACCTCCCCAAGTCCGGGCTCCCGCTGCTGGGGGCCGTACCGGAGGGCGCCGGAGGGCTGGCGCCCGCCGCCTTCCGCGCGGCCGCGCCGGGCTGGCTGGCGGCGCCGCTGGACGGGACCTGGACGGCGGGGTCCTTCCTCGCCGAGTGGCCCGCCTGACGCGGCGCTGACGGCGGGGGGTCAGTGACCCCCCGCCGGTTCCCGGCAGCCGCCCTCCACGTACACCCCGTGGACCTCGACGCGGGCGGGGGCGCCTGACCGCCCCGATACGCAGGGGCCGGTGCCGGGCACCATCAGCGCGAAGCCGGGGCCTTCGGCGGCGTTGCCCTCGTACACGTCACCGCCGGCGACGGGGTAGCCCAGGCCGCGCAGCAGCGCGGTCAGTTCGGCGGGGTTCGCCGCGGGCGCGGCGGCCAGCTCCGCCCTGATCCGGGCCGCGTGGGCCTCCCCACGGCAGCGGGCGGCGGGGGTCAGCCGCGTCTGCTGCCGGTACGCGTGGTTCTCGGCGTACTTGCGCGACTCCGGGTCCGGCGGGACGGCCTCGCCCGCGGGCGCCGTGGCGGTGGGCGAGGCCGTGGCGGTGGCGCAGCGCGCGGCCACTTCCGCGAGGAAGGCGGCCTGGGGGTCGGCCGCGGGCGCCTCGGCCCGGGGAGCGGGGGCGGCGGTGGGGGCGGAGTCGCAGCCGGCCAGCAGGAACACCGCCGCGGCGGTGAGCAGGGCGGCGGTCGTGCCCCTGGCGGGGGACGTGCCCCGGGCGGGGGACGTACGGGATATCAAGGTTCCGCTCTCCTCAAGTGTGTGCCGCTTCACGCGCGGGTCCGGGGTGCCGATTATGGCCCGCACCGCACGGACGGCACCGGTTTCGGGACGGTCCCCGGCGGGGAACAGCCCGGGAGGGCACGCCCAGGCGTGTCGTCCGTCCGCCGCCGATCCGCGCCCGGAGGCCCGCCATGCCCACCGCCGCCCCCGATCCGGTCCACCACCCGTTCTTCGCCCGGTTCTACGCCCGCGCCAGCACCGCCGCCGAGACCCGCGCCGGGATCGGTGCCCTGCGCCGCGAGCTCCTGGAGGGGGTGTCCGGCCGGGTCATCGAGATCGGCGCCGGCAACGGCCTGAACTTCGCGCACTACCCCTCCGCCGTCTCCGAGGTCGTCGCCATCGAACCGGAGCGCACGCTGCGCCGGCTCGCCGCGGCGGCCGCGCTGCGCGCCGAGGTCCCCGTGGACCTCGTACCGGGTGTCGCCGAGGCGCTCCCGGTCAAGAGCGAGGCCTTCGACGCCGCGGTCGCCTCCCTGGTGCTGTGCACCGTACGCAACCTGCCGCGCGCCCTCGCCGAACTGCACCGGGTGCTCCGCCCGGGCGCCGAGCTGCGGTTCCTGGAGCACGGGCTGGCTCCCGGGCCGGGCATGGCCGCCGTCCAGCGGGCGCTCGACCGGACGGTGTGGCCCCGCCTGTTCGGCGGCTGCCACACGGCCCGCGACCCGCTCGCCGCGGTGGAGGCCGCCGGCTTCCGGATCGTCTCGCACCGCTCCTTCCGCCTGCCCGAACGCGGCCCGGCCCTGCCCACCTCGTACTGCGTCATCGGCTCGGCCCGCCGGCTGGACGACTAGCGTCCCGGGGCGGACGAAGGGCCGGCCCGCGAGACGGACGCCGGGCAGAGCGCGGGTCAGACGGTGAGCGGCTTGACCCAGCGGGTCCAGATGTCCTCGGGCCCGTAGCCGGCCGCCCGCCAGGCCCCGTGCGCCTGCCCGTTCCCGTCGAGCACCATCGCGTCGGCGCGCCTGCCGCCCAGGGCCGCGAACCGCTCCTCGGCGGCGGCCAGCAGCGCGGAGCCGATCCCCTGCCGGCGGTGGCCGGGGTCCACGGCGAGCCGGTACAGGTGACAGCGCCAGCCGTCGAAGCCGGCTATCACGGTGCCGACGAGTTCGCCGCCGCGCCGGGCGAGCAGCAGGGCCTCGGGGTCCCGTTCGTACAGCCGCTGGACTCCGGCCAGGTCGTCGCTGATGCTCGTGCCCTTGGCGGCGCCCTTCCAGAAGTCCAGCACGCCGGGCAGGTCCCCGGCCGCCGCGGGGGCGATGTGAAGATCGTTCATCCCGCGATCCCATCACCCGCGCCCACCCGCCCCGGAGGACGAGCCATCACCTTTGCCTTTCCTTTACCATGTGACGAACGGTTTCCTCGATCGAAGACGAAAGGTGTGAGCCTCCGCCCATGGGCGAGCCTCCGAGTCCCCGACATCCCGGTGCGCGACATCGCGCGGCGCCTCCCCTCCTGACCGATCATGGGACGGAGGTGAACGACCGATGACCGAGGTACTCCTGCTCGTCGCTGCCCTGCTGCTCTGCCTTGCCTGCGGAGCCTTCGTCGCGGCCGAGTTCTCGCTGACGACCATCGAGCGCAGCGAGCTGGAACGGGCCGTCGAGCGGGGCGAGCGCGGGGCCGACAGCGCCCTGGCCGCGGTCCGCAGCCTCACCTTCCAGCTCTCCGGCGCCCAGCTCGGCATCACCGTGACCGGCCTGGTCATCGGCATGATCTCCGAGCCCTCGATCGCCGCCCTGCTCAAGGGACCGTTCGAGGACATGGGCCTGTCGGCCGCCGCCGCGTCCTCCACCGCACTGGTCCTGGCCACCGGCCTGTCGACGGTCGTGCTGATGGTCGTCGGCGAACTGGTCCCCAAGAACTGGGCGATCTCCTCGCCGCTGGCGATCGCCAAGCGCGTGGCGACCATGCAGCGCGTCTTCTCGCGAGCGTTCAAGCCGCTGATCAGCCACTTGAACACCACCGCCAACCACATGGTCCGGCGGCTCGGCATGGAGCCCGCCGAGGAGCTGGCCTCCGCCCGCAGTCCGCAGGAGCTGGTGGCCCTGGCCCGGCACTCCGCCAAGGCGGGCGCGCTGGAGAAGGACACCGCCGAGCTGTTCGTGCGGACGCTGAACCTCGCCGACCTGACCGCGGAGAACGTGATGACCCCGCGCGTCCAGGTCACGGCCCTCGACGTGCGCACCACGGCGGAGGACGTGGCCAACGCGACCATGGCCACCGGGCTGTCGCGCTTCCCCGTCTACCGGGGCAGCCTCGACACCGTGGTCGGCGTCGTCCACATCAAGGACGTACTGGCCCTGCCCGCCGCGGAGCGGCACCGCCATCCGGTGTCGGAGCTGCTGCGCGAGCCGCTCCTCGTACCGGAGTCGCTGACCGTGGACAGGCTGCTGGACCGGCTGTCCGGCAAGCAGACGATGGCCGTGGTGATCGACGAGTACGGGGGCACGGCCGGAGTGGCCACGCTCGAGGACATCGTCGAGGAGGTCGTCGGCGAGGTGCGCGACGAGCACGACCCCCACGAGACCCCCGACCTGGCCCCGGCCGGCACGGACGGGACGGGACGCACCCTGTACTCGGCCGACGGCGCCGCGCGCACCGATCAGCTCCAGCGGATCGGGCTGCGGGTGCCGGAGGGGCCGTACGAGACCCTGGCCGGGCTGATAGCGACCGAACTGGGCCGGATCCCGGCCGTCGGCGACACCCTGGAGCTGGACGGCTGGCGCCTGGACGTGGTCGACGCCGGCGGTCGCCGGGCCGCGCGCGTGCTGCTGCACGCGCCGGCCGGTCCCGTCGGCGACGAGAGCCCGGAGGAGACCCGATGACCGCGGTCCAGCTGCTGATCGGCCTCGCGACGCTGGTCGTCAACGCCTTCTTCGTCGGCGCGGAGTTCGCGCTGATCTCGGTCCGGCGCAGCCAGATCGAACCGTACGCCGAGCAGGGCGACCGGCGGGCCCGCGCGGTGCTGTGGGGGCTGGAGCACGTCTCGGCCCTGATGGCGGCGGCCCAGCTCGGCATCACCCTGTGCACCCTGGTGCTGGGCGTGGTGGCCGAGCCGGCCATCGAGCACCTGCTGAGCCCGCTGCTCGACGCCGTCGGCGTGCCGGCCGGGGTGGCGCACGGGATCTCCTTCGTGGTGGCGCTGGGGCTGGCCACGTACCTGCACATGCTGTTCGGCGAGATGGTGCCGAAGAACGTGGCCCTGGCCGAGCCGGTGCGCACCGCGCTGGCGCTGGGGCCCCCGCTGGTGGCCTTGACCCGGGCGCTGAAGCCGGTGATCTTCGCGGTGAACGCCTTCGCCAACGCCCTGCTGCGGCTGCTGCGCGTGGAGGTGAAGGACGAGGTGACGGCGACGTTCTCGGACGACGAGCTGGCCCGGATGGTCAAGGACTCCAGTGACGCGGGGCTCATCGACGACCGGGCGAGCGAGCGGCTGCACGACGCCCTCGAACTGGGCCGCCGCCCCGTCGCCGATGTGGTGCTGCCCGCGCACCGCGTCGTCACGGCCCGGCAGGGCATCTCCGCGGCCGCTCTGGAAGCCCTGTCCGCCGAGTCGGGGTACTCCCGCTTCCCGGTGGTCGACGCCCGCCAGCGGATCCTGGGATACCTGCACGTCAAGGACGCGCTGGACGTGGTGGAACGGGACGTTCCGTTCCCGCTGTCCGCGCTGCGCCCCATCGCGCAGGTGCGGGCGGAGACCCCGCTGGACGACGTGCTGACCGCCATGCGGCGCAGCCGTACGCACCTGGCGGCGGTCCTCGGGACGGACGGCGCCCTGGCGGGGCTGGTGACGATGGAGGACGTGCTGCGGGAGCTCTTCGGGCGGCCCGCCTCCGCCTAGTCGGGAATCCCTACCGCGCGGTAGCATCGCTCCGCCATGGAGATGAATGCGTCATACACCAGTTTCGTCGCGGTCGGCGACTCCTTCACCGAGGGGATGTCCGACCTGCTTCCGGACGGCTCCTACCGGGGCTGGGCCGACCTGCTGGCCGCCCGGCTCGCCGCCCGCGAGCCGGGCTTCCGCTACGCGAACCTGGCGGTGCGCGGAAAGCTGATCGGCCAGATCACCGAGGAGCAGGCGCCGGCCGCGGCCGCGATGGGCGCGGACGTGGTGGCCCTGGTGGGCGGGCTCAACGACACGCTGCGCCCCAAGGTGGACATGGGGCGGGTGCGGGCCCATCTGGAGAGCGCCGTGGAACTCCTGGTGCCGTCCTGCGGGCAGCTGGTGCTGATGCGCTCGCCCGGCCGCAACGGCCCGGTGATGGCACGCTTCCGGCCGCGCATGGAGGAGCTCTTCGGCATCCTCGAAGAGCTCGCCGCACGGCACGGGGCCCTGCTGGTGGACCTGTACGGGGCCCCCGTACTCGGGGACCCGCGCCTGTGGGACGTCGACCGGCTGCACCTGACGCCGGAGGGCCACCGCAGGGTGGCGGAGGCCGTCTGGCAGACCCTGGGGCTGCCCGCCGAGGAGGACTGGCGGGCGCCCCTGCCCCCAGCGGCTCCCCCGGGCTGGCCCGTGCGCCGGGCCGAGGACCTGCGTTTCGCCCGGCGGCACCTGTTCCCCTGGATCGGCCGCCGGCTGACGGGCCGTTCCTCCGGGGACGGCCGCCCCGCCAAGCGCCCGGACCTGCTGCCGTACGGGACCCTGCCTCCCTCGTAGCAAGCCACAATCGCCGGGCCTGTCCCTACCTGCGCAAACGCACAGCCACGGCCCAAGTAGAATCCCTACACGTGACTGCCAAGCCCCGCATCCCCAATGTCCTGGCCGGCCGCTACGCCTCCGCGGAGCTCGCCGTCCTGTGGTCCCCCGAGTACAAGGTCACGCTGGAGCGGCGGCTGTGGCTCGCCGTGCTGCGCGCCCAGAAGGACCTCGGCATCGAGGTCCCCGACGCCGCCCTCGCCGACTACGAGCGTGTCCTGGAGACGGTCGACCTCGCCTCCATCGCCGAGCGCGAGAAGGTCACCCGGCACGACGTGAAGGCCCGGATCGAGGAGTTCAACGCCCTCGCCGGCCACGAGCACGTGCACAAGGGCATGACCTCCCGCGACCTCACCGAGAACGTCGAGCAGCTCCAGATCCGGCTCTCGCTCGAGCTGGTCCGCGACCGCACCGTCGCCGTCCTGGCCCGCCTCGGCAAGCTCGCCGGCGAGCACGCCGAGCTGGTCATGGCCGGCCGCTCCCACAACGTGGCCGCGCAGGCGACCACCCTGGGCAAGCGCTTCGCGACCGCCGCCGACGAGCTGCTGGTCGCCTACGACCGCCTGGAGGACCTCCTCCGGCGCTACCCGCTGCGCGGGATCAAGGGCCCGGTCGGCACCGCCCAGGACATGCTCGACCTGCTGGGCGGCGACGCCGCCAAGCTGGCGGACCTGGAGCAGCGCATCGCCGCCCACCTCGGCTTCGCCCAGGCCTTCACCTCGGTCGGCCAGGTCTACCCGCGCTCGCTCGACTACGACGTGGTCTCCGCCCTGGTCCAGCTGGCCGCCGCCCCCTCGTCGATCGCGAAGACGATCCGCCTGATGGCCGGCCACGAGCTGGTCACCGAGGGCTTCAAGCCCGGCCAGGTCGGCTCCTCCGCGATGCCGCACAAGATGAACACCCGCTCCTGCGAGCGCGTGAACGGCCTGATGGTCATCCTGCGCGGTTACGCCTCGATGACGGCCGAGCTGGCCGGTGACCAGTGGAACGAGGGCGACGTCTCCTGCTCCGTCGTCCGCCGGGTCGCCCTGCCCGACGCGTTCTTCGCCTTCGACGGCCTGCTGGAGACCTTCCTGACGGTCCTCGACGAGTTCGGCGCCTTCCCGGCCGTCGTGGCCCGCGAGCTGGACCGCTACCTGCCGTTCCTCGCCACCACCAAGGTGCTGATGGGCGCGGTGCGGGCCGGTGTGGGCCGGGAGGCGGCGCACGAGGTCATCAAGGAGCACGCCGTCGCCTCCGCCCTGGCCATGCGCGAGCAGGGCGCCGAGCGCAACGAGCTGCTGGACAAGCTGGCGGCCGACGAGCGGATGCCGCTGGACCGTGCGCAGCTCGACGCCCTCATGGCGGACAAGCTCTCCTTCACGGGCGCCGCGGGTGACCAGGTCGCCGCCGTGGTCTCCCGCATCGAGGCCATCGCCAAGGAGCACCCGGAGGCTGCCGGTTACGCTCCGGGGTCGATCCTCTGACCCCCGACGAGCTCGAAGCCGCCCGCGGCCGCGTCCTCCCGGACGTGGTCGCGGGCGGTCTGCGCGTGCTCTTCTGCGGAATCAATCCGGGTCTCCTCTCCGCCGCGACGGGCCACCACTTCGCCCGCCCCGGCAATCGTTTCTGGCCGGTCCTGCACCTGTCGGGCTTCACCCCGCGAAGGCTGGCCCCCGAGGAGCAGGAGGAGCTGCTGTCCTACCGCCTGGGCATCACCAACGTCGTCGCCCGGGCCACCGCCCGCGCCGACGAGCTGACCACGGAGGAGTTCAGCGAGGGCGGCAGGATCCTGACCGCGAAGGTGGAGCGGCTGCGCCCCCAGTGGCTGGCCGTGGTCGGCGTCACCGCCTACCGCACGGCGTTCGGTGAAAGGAACGCCCGGATAGGCCCCCAGGACCGCACCATCGGCGCCACCCGCATCTGGGCCCTGCCCAACCCCAGCGGCCTGAACGCCCACTGGACCGCGGAGTCCATGGCCGAGGAGTACGCCCGCCTGCGCGTGGCCGCCCAGGACCCCGACGGCTCCTGATCCGCCCCCTCCGCTACGGCGGGTCCACCACGGTGACCCCGGCCATCAGCAGGAACGGGAACTCCTTGTCCCACTGGGCCACGCACACCACCAGCCACCGGTCCTCAACCCGCCACAGGTGCACGTGGTCGGTGATGTTGCACAGCTCCAGCCACGGGTCCGGTATCTCCTCCCCGTCGAACACCCGGTCGAGCGTCGACGCCAGGGCGAAGACCTGTGGCTGTCCCCACCGGTCGCTCAGGGCCTGGGCGAGCGCCCCGTACTCGGCGCTGATCTGTTCCTCGGCCTCCTCCCAGCCGGAGCCGTCGTCGTCCCAGAAATCCCGCGTGCGGCTGAGCTGGACCAGGTGGTAACCGGGGCCGGTGCTCCGTTCGCCTCGCACGGCCGGCTCGGACGGGAATTCCCGCGTCCGGAGCCGGTCGATCGTGTCGAGATGGTCTGCCGTGGTCATGCCGTCAGTATCCGGCGGGCCACTGACAACTGGCCCGGCGTCACGCGTCGCGATGCCGTACGGCCACCCAGCCCGCCGCCAGGGCCGCGAGCGCCCACAACGCGGCCACCGCGAGCCCGCTCCAGGGCCCGAGCGCGCCCTCGGCGTGCGTCCGCATCACCGCCTGGCCGGCCCGGTCCGGCATGAACTGCATGGCCCCGCCCACCACTTGACCCACCACGAAGGGCACGATGAGCAGGAAGGGTATGAGCAGGCTCATCACGAGGGTGCCGCTGCGTACCAGGGCGGTGAGACCGGCCGCCAGCAGGGCAATCAGGGTGAGGTAGACCCCGCTGCCGAAGACGGCGCGCACCGTCCCGGCGTCGCCGAGGGACAGGGCGTACTCCCCCATGAAGGCCTGCCCGGCCACGAAGGTGACGAGGCCGGTGACCTGCCCCACCAGGAAGGCGAGTCCGGCCACGGCGGCGGCCTTGGACAGGTACAGCCTGGTCCTGTTGGGCACCGCGGTGAGCGAGACCCGCAGGGCGCCGTTGCGGAACTCCCCGGCGAAGGCGGTCGCACCGAAGGCTATGGCCGCTATCTGACCGAAGTTGATTCCGAAGAAGGCCGCGAGCAGCCGGTCCTCCCCCAGGGCTCCGGGCTCGGACTTCCCGATCGCGGCGGCGGTGAGCACCGTGATGCCGGCGGTGGCCGCGAAGACGGCCGTCAGCGACCCGACGACCGCGCGGGCGGAACGTATCTTGATCCATTCCGAGTGCAGGACGGGGACGGTGGGCAGGGCGGCGGTCATGGCAGTGGCTCCCATCGGGTTCACGCGGCGGTGGCGGAGAAGGGGGTGCGGCTCGCGGTCAGTTCGAGGTAGGCCTGCTCCAGTGAGGCCCGTTCGTCGGCGAGTTCCAGTACGGCGATGCCCTCCCGGGCGGCGAAGGCCCCGACCCGCTCGGCCCGTATGCCGTCGACGGTCCAGCGCCCTTCCTCGGCGGCGGTCATGAGCAGGCCCTCGCGGGCCAGGGCAGCGGCCAGCCGGTCCGGTTCCGGGGTCCGCAGCCGCACCCTCGGCGTGCTGCGGGCGTCGATGAACTCCTCCAGCGAGCTGTCGGCGAGCAGCCGGCCCTGCCCGAGCACGACGAGGTGGTCGACGAACGCGGCGGACTCGGCCATCAGGTGACTGGAGACGAAGACCGTGCGCCCCTCGGCGGCGAGGCCGCGCATCAGCTCACGGATCCAGATGATCCCCTCGGGGTCGAGGCCGTTGGTCGGCTCGTCCAGCAGCAGGACGCCGGGGTCTCCCAGCAGGGCGGCGGCTATGCCCAGGCGCTGGCGCATGCCGAGTGAGAAGGTGCCGATCCGGCGCCGGGCGACCGCCGCGATGCCGGCCTGCTCGAGGACCACGTCCACCCGGGCGGCGGGGATGCCGTTGCTGACGGCGAGGGCGAGGAGGTGGTCCCGGGCCCGCCGTCCCGCGTGGGCCGCCTGTGGATCGAGCAGGGCGCCGACCTCCCGCAGCGGGCTCCGCAGATCGGTGAACCGGCTCCCGGCGATCGTGGCGGTGCCGGCGGTCGCCCGGTCCAGGCCCAGGACCAGGCGCATGGTCGTGGACTTGCCGGCCCCGTTGGGTCCCAGGAATCCGGTGACCCTGCCCGGCAGGACGTCGAAGGTGAGGTGGTCCACGACCCGGTGGGTGCCGTGGTCCTTGGTCAGTTCGCGGATCTCGATGCGCTTCATGGCTCAAGACTCGCCGTCCGGCCCCGGCCGCTCCCTCCCCCATGCGAGGGTGCCGTCTCCCCCACGTGGGGGAGACGGCACCGGTTCTCCGCCTGCCACGATGAGGGCATGATCCGACTTCTCCGTGCCCCGTTCCGGCCGGTGACGTACTCGCGCTGGCTGCACTTGTGCGTCCCGCTGCTGCTGCTTGCCCTCTGGATGTTCATCAACCCGCGCAGTCCGTGGATGCCCCTGCTGATCGTCATACCGTTCGCGTTCGTGCCCTGGGTACGGCTGGCCGAAGGGCTCCAGGCGCAGTTCCTGCTCACTCCCCAGGACCGGGCCGCTGACGAGAGCCTGATCAGCGCCGCTCCGTCGGCGCGCTGGGCGGACCGGTGGCGCACCCTGCTGTGGCTGGAGATACGGCTGGTGGTGTCGGGGGCCGCCATGTTCGCCAGTGTCTGCCTCCCGGTCGTGTCCGTGGAGCTGTCCGCGGTCGCGCTCGGGCACCCCCCGGCCGACCCCATGCTGCCGTTCGTCCCGGCGCGCTGGGCCGCGGCCCTGCTCGCCCCGGTGCCACTGGTCCTGCTGATCACCGTCGTGGTCCTGCTGGGCGAGCTGATCACCGCGATCGCCCGGCTCCTGCTGGGGCCGTCCGCCTCCGAGCGGCTGACCGCACTGGAGGCGCGTACGGAACGGCTGCTGGAGCGGACCAGGATCGCGCGCGAACTGCACGACTCCATCGGTCACGCCCTGACGGTGGCGGTGGTCCAGGCGGGTGCGGCACGGGCGGCCGGGAACCCGGAGTTCACCGACCGCGCCCTGAGCGCGATCGAGGAAACCGGCCGGGCCGCTCTGGAGGATCTGGAGCGGGTCCTGCTGGTGCTGCGGGAGTCCGCGCAGCCGCCGTCGCAGCGGCCGACCCTCGTGGAGGCGGACCGGCTGCTGGAGTCGGCGCGCGCCTCGGGGGCGGCGGTCGACGCGCAACTGTCGGGCCCGCTGGAGAAGTTGCCCGGCCCGGTCACCCGTGAGGGGTACCGGATCCTGCAGGAGGCGCTCACCAATGTGCTGCGCCACTGCGGTCCCGTTCCCATCCGGGTGCGGGTCGGCATGACCGCGGGACTGCTGGACCTGGAGGTGACGAACCCGCTGTCGGGGCGCCCGGCCGTCATGACGGGTGGGGGCAGCGGGCTGCGGGGGATGCGCGAGCGGGCCGCGCTGCTCGGCGGCACAGCGGAAACCGGTCCCCACGAGGGTGGTTGGCGGGTGCGCGCGCGGCTCCCGCTGGAGCTAATACCCTGACCGGATGCCGGTTACCGTACTGCTCGTCGACGACGAGCCCTTCGTGCGCGCGGGTCTGCGTGCCATTCTGGAGGCCCAGCCCGACATCGCGGTGGTGGGTGAGGCCGCGGATGGTGCGTCCGTCATCCCCCTCGTACGCCGGTTGCGGCCGGACGTGGTGGCGATGGACGTACGGATGCCGCTGCTCGACGGGATCGAGGCGACCAAGGCGGTCCTGCGGTCGGTGGACTCGCCGCCGAAGATCCTCGTGGTCACGACCTTCGAGAACGACGAGTACGTCTATCAGGCGCTGCGCGCCGGAGCCGACGGCTTCCTGCTCAAGCGGGCCCGCCCCTCGGAGATCGTCCACGCGGTGCGGCTCGTCGCCGAGGGCGAGACCCTGCTCTTCCCCGCGGCGGTGCGGGCCCTCGCGGCCGAGTACGGCAACCAGGAGGCCCGCACGGTCCTCAAGCGGGCCGCGCTGACAGAGCGCGAGGAGTCCGTGCTGCGGCTCATGGCGCGGGGGCTGACCAATGTGGAGATCGCCCGCGAGCTGATCGTCGGCACGGAGACCGTCAAGTCCCATGTCAGCGCGATCCTCGGCAAGCTGGGGGCGCGCGACCGGACGCAGGCGGTGATCACGGCGTACGAGTCCGGATTCGTCTCGCCAGCCTGAGGGAAAGCGCTGGTTCCGGCAGAGGGGGGCCGCTTCTCGCCGCCGCGGCGGGGGCGCAGTACGATCCGCCTGACAGGGTCGCTAGCTGGGAGGACACACGTTGGGGCAGCTGACCGGCGGGGATCCCTCTCTGCTCCGGCGCATCAATTCGGCCGTGGTGCTTCGCGCGCTGCGGTCGGCCGGATCGCCCACCCTCACCGACCTCACGCGGGTGACCGGGCTGTCCCGGCCGACCGTCGAGGGGGTCGTGGAGGGGCTGATCGGCACCGGCCTGGTGGTCGAGGCGGTCGCCGAGGAAGGCGCGCGCCGGCAGGGCCGGCCGGCGAGGCGATTCCGCTTCCGCGCCGAGGCGGGGCACCTGCTGGGCATCGAGATCGGCTCGCACCGGATCGCGGTACTGCTGTCGGGGCTCGACGGCCGGGTCATCGGGGCGGGCACCAAGGAAGTCTCCGAGACGGCTTCGGCCGACGAGCGTCTGGAGCGCGTCAGGGCGGCGGTCGCCGATCTGCTGCGCCGGGCCGGGATTCCCCGTGACTCCCTGCGGGCGGTCGGGGTCGGCAGCCCCGGCATCGTCGAGGCCGACGGAACGGTCCGCCTGGGCACGGCCCTGCCGGGCTGGACGGGACTGCCGCTCGGCGAGCGGCTGCGGCGTTCGTTCCGCTGCCCGGTCCAGGTGGAGAACGACGCCAACGCGGCGGCCGTCGCCGAGCACTGGAAGGGCGCGGCGCGCGACACCGGCGACATGGTGTTCGTGATGGCCGGGCTCAGCCCGGGCGCCGGCTCGCTGATCGGCGGCAGGCTGCACCGGGGCTTCGGCGGCGCGGCGGGCGAGATCGGCGCTCTGCACCTGCTGGGCCGTGAAGCCACCCCGGAGCGGCTGCTGTCGACGACGGGCGAACCCCTCCATCCGCTGGACGAGCCTGCGGTCGCGGAGGTGTTCGCGATGGCCAAGCGGGGCGACGAGCGCGCGGTGGCCGCGGTGGACCGGTTCCTCCAGCGGCTCGTCCACGACGTGGCGGCGCTGGTGCTGGCGATGGACCCGGAGCTCGTGGTCGTGGGCGGCTGGGCGGCCGGCCTGGACGGGGTCCTGGACCCTTTGCGCCGGGAACTGGAGCGCTACTGCCTGCGCCCGCCGCGGGTGGCCCTGTCCCTGCTCGGCGAAGCGGCCGTGGCCACGGGGGCCCTGCGCCTCGCCCTGGACCACGTCGAGGAAGAGCTGTTCGCGGTGGAGAAGACGGTCACCACCCGCCGGTGACTCCCGGTCCGAGGCCCGCCTCGTGGCGGCGCCCGGACACGGAGAACCCCGGGGGCCGTGGGCTCCCGGGGTCTTCCGCGCGGTGCGGCGGTGGTTCGCGCGTGCGGCGCTGTCAGGAGGCGGCGCGGGTCTCCGTGATCTCCACGCCGGAGTCGCCGAAGGTGAGGCGGCAGGTGTCGGCCCGGTAGGTGGCCACAGAGACGGCGGCGGTGCCCGCGGCGGTGAAGTAGCGGGTGGTCACGAGGAGCACGGGCGCGCCGGGCAGCCGGTCCAGCTCCTTGGCGTCGTCGGCCCGGGCCGAGCCCAGCTCGACCGAGCGGTCCTGCCCCTCCAGGGAGAGGCGCTGGAGCTCCCTCATGACGGCCCGCGCCCGGGCGGGACCGGCCGGCGCGTCGATGGCGGAGAGCCCGGGCACGGAGGCCGCGGGCACGTACAGCAGCTCGGCGGCGACGGCCTGGCCCTGCGTGACGCGGGTCCGGCGCACGGTGTGCACGGCCTCGCCGGCCGCGGTTCCGAGCAGCTTCAGGACGGCGGCGGCGGGGACGGCCTCGACCGCGTCCACGGCCTCCCAGCCCTCGGTGCCCTCGCCGGGCCAGCCGTGCCGCGCGCCGCCGACGGCGACGCCCACGCGCGGCGGGGCGACGGTGGTCCCGACCCCGCGGCGGCGCTGGAGGCGGCCTTCGAGTTCGAGCTGCTCCAGGGCCTGTCGCAGGGTGGCGCGGGCCACTCCGAAGCGCGCGGCGAGCTCACGCTCGTTCGGCAGGACCTCGCCGACCGCGAAGTCCTGGTCCAGCGCGTCGCTGAGCACGGTCTTCAGGTGCCAGTACTTCGGCTCCGGCACCGTTTCGAGCTGCGTCGTCCCCACCCTGACTCCTCCTGCAATCCGCCGCTGTCACCGTGCTCGGCATCGCCGTGCTCCAGCGGCGTTTCCGCGCCGCAGTTCCGCGCCCTTGTTTATTAAAGGTTCCTGCACTATCCGCGACGATAGGACGGCGCACCCCCTTGGTCAAGACCAATCCTGGCCGCTTTGCCGGGCAGACCGGGCATATGTAGCAAGCCGTTCACAGGATGTTCGCGCCCCGCACCACCTCGTCGCGGGGATTCCGTACGGGCTTGTGCCCGGGGCTACCGGGCGGTAGTGATGGACCCGTCATTACTGACGGCCTGTCTCATACGCGTCCCCCGACGAGGAGCAGCATGACCGCCACGGTCTCCTTCACGATCGATTCGCCGCTGGGCCCCCGCACCGCCACCGTCGCCCACGAGCGCAAGGGCGCCGGCGAACCGCTCCTCCTCCTGCACGGCATCGGCCACCACCTCCGGGCCTGGCAGCCGGTGACCGGCATCCTGGCCGCCGATCACGAGGTCATCGCGGTCGACCTGCCCGGCTTCGGCGACTCCGAGCCGCTGCCCCCGGGCGTCCCGTACGACCTCGGCACCATCACCGCGGCCCTCGGGGCGCTCTGCGCGGCGCTCGGCGTCGAGCGCCCGCACGTCGCGGGCAACTCCCTCGGCGGACTGCTCGCCCTGGAGATGGGGCGCACGGGTCGGGCCCGCTCGGTCACCGCCCTGTCCCCCGCCGGGTTCTGGACGGAGTCCGAGCGGCGCTACGCCTTCGGCGCGCTGCGCGCCATGCGCGCCGGGGCCAGGGCGCTGCCCCTGCCGGTCCTGGAGCGGCTCTCGCGCAGCGGCCCCGGCCGCGCCGCGCTCACCGGCACCATTTACGCCCGCCCCGCGCGGCGCGCCCCGGAGGCGGTGGTCGCCGAGACCCTCGCCCTGCGGCGGGCCACGGGCTTCGAGCGGACCCTCGCCGCGGGCGGCTCCGTACGGTTCACGGACGACGTTCCCGGACTGCCCGTCACGATCGCCTGGGGCACCCTCGACCGGCTGCTGCTCCGCCGCCAGGGCGTCCGCGCCAAGCACACCGTCCCCGGGGCCCGGCTGATCCGGCTCCCCGGCTGCGGCCACGTGCCGATGAACGACGATCCGGCGCTGGTGGCGCGCGTCATCCTGGACACCGCGCGGGCGGCGGCCGGGCACCGGTCATGACCGGCTGACGGTTGTTCATCCACGGTTCGCGTGGGGGACGCGGTCGGTCCCGTGTGCGAAGGCACACTGGTCCGGCCCGCCCCCGCCGGCCCTGGAGACGCACCCATGGCACCGATGCCGCACACCCGACGGACCCTGCTCGGCGGTTCCCTCGCCGTCCCGCTCGGTCTCGCCCTGTCCGCCGCGCCGGCCCCACCGGCCATGGCTTCCGCCCGCCGCGCCGCCGGCTTCGTCCGCGCCGGCCGCCCGGCCGCGCTCTGGGGGACCCAGTCGGGAGAGGTCACCCCGCACTCGGCCACCGTCTGGACCCGCTCCGACCGTCCCGCCCGGATGTACGTGGACACCTCCCCGAGCGAGTCGTTCCGCTACGGCGTCCGCCGCCACGACGGCCCCTACCTCGGCCCGGCCACCGACCACACCGGCACCGTCACCCTCCGCGACCTGCCGCCCGGCCGGCAGATCCACTACCGGGTCGTGCTCACCGACCCCGACGACCCGCGCCGCTCCGGCGAGCCGGTGCGCGGCGCCTTCCGCACCGCGCCCGTCTCCCGCCGCCACGACGTGCGCTTCCTGTGGTCCGGAGACCTGGCGGGCCAGGGCTGGGGCATCAACCCGGAACTGGGCGGGTACCGCGTCTTCGGCGAAATGCGCCTGCGGGACCCCGACTTCTTCCTCTTCAGCGGGGACACCATCTACGCCGACGGGCCCATCAAGGCCGCTGTGCCGCTGCCCGACGGCCGCGTCTGGCAGAACGTCACCACCGAGGAGAAGTCCCGGGTGGCGCAGACCCTGGACGAGTTCCGGGGGAACTTCCGCTACAACCTGCTCGACGGCAACCTGCGCGACTTCTACGCCCAGGTCCCCGTCCTCGCCCAGTGGGACGACCACGAGGTGCGCAACAACTGGTACCCGGGGCAGCTCCTCGACGACCCGCGCTACACCGTCAAGGACGTCGACACCCTCGCCGCCCGCGCCCGCCGCGCCTTCGGCGAGTACTTCCCGGTCACGGACCTGCGGGGCGGGCGGGCCGAGGGGCGGATGTACCGGGTGCTGCGGCACGGTCCGCTGCTGGACGTGTTCGTGCTGGACATGCGCACCCACCGCGACGCCAACTCGCCCGGCCGCCGGACCGACGACCCGGTCGGCATCCTCGGCGCCGAGCAGCTGGCCTGGCTGAAGCGGGAACTGTCGCGCTCCCGCGCCACCTGGAAGGTGATCGCCGCCGACATGCCGCTGGGCATCGTCGTCCCGGACGGGGCGGTGAACTTCGAGGCGGTGGCGCAGGGCGATCCGGGGGTGCCGCTGGGGCGCGAGCTCCAGATCGCGGAACTGCTGCGGCACATCAAGCACCAGCACATCACGGGCACCCTCTGGCTCACCGCCGACGTCCACTACACCGCCGCCCACCACTACGCGCCCGAGCGCGCGGCCTTCTCCGACTTCGCGCCGTTCTGGGAGTTCGTGTCCGGGCCGGTCGGCGCGGGCGGCTTCCCGGCCGGCCGGCTCGACGCCACCTTCGGGCCGCGGACGGAGTTCGTCCAGTCGGCGCCGGTCGCCAACATGTCCCCGGCCGAGAACCCGCCGTACTACGGCGAGGTCGAGATCGACGGCGGGAGCGGGGAGCTCACCGTCCGGTTGCGGCGCGAAGGAGGCGGCGTGCTCTTCACGAAGTCCCTCCAGCCGGGCCGCGTGGGGCAGGCGTGACGGGCGGCGGGCCGGCCCGCCGTCCGAAATCCGCTGGAAAACCCGGCGAAACCGGCCAGAGCGACGCTTAACCAGTCGGTCACAGACCGTTCGTGATCACGCAACACCCCTGGGTCACAGTGGTCGCATGACTGACCGTAACCCCGCCTACCACGCCCAGCGCCCCCACCGTCACCACTGGCGCCGGGACCTCGTCGAACTCGCCGCCCTCTTCTGCGCCGTCGCGGTCGCCGACGGCATCGCGAACCTCGTCGTGCACGGCCCCGACGGCCCGGTCCTGCTCATCGCCTCGGCCGTCGCCCTCCTGGTCACGGCGGCCTTCCACACCTGGTGGGCGCGCCGGCACAGTCATGCGCCGCCCCCGGAGCACAAGGCCGCCCCCGGTGCGCCCGCCCCCGTGCCGGCGGCATCCGCCTCCCCGGCACTGTGGCGGATGCGGACCACGGTGCGCGACGAGCCCGGCAGCCTGGCCGCGCTGTGCACCGCCCTCGCCCGCGAAGGCGTCGACATCCTGTCCCTGCAGACGCACCCCCTCCCCGAAGGCGGCACGGTCGACGAGTTCCTGCTGCGCTCCCCGCGCGAGCTGCCCTCCGCCGGCCTGAGCCGGGCCGTCTCCCAGGCCGGAGGCCGCAGCACCTGGATCGAGCGCGCCGACGCCCACGACCTGGTGGACGCCCCCACCCGGGTCCTGGGCCTGGCCACCCGCACCGCCCTGGACGCCGCCGAACTCCCCCTCGCACTGCGCCAGCTGCTCGGCCGCTGCACCATCCAGTCGATCCCCGCCACCACCCTCTCGGGCCGCCCCAACACCGGCGCCGACGCCCCCGTCGAAGGCGTCCTGGAGTCCACGGTGATGCGGCTGCGCGACCCCTCGGGCGGCGCCATCACCGTGGAACGGCCCCATCTGCCCTTCACCCCGACCGAGTTCGCCCGTGCCCGCGCCCTCGTCGAGCTCGACGCCCGCCTCGGGCCCCGGATCCCCCGGAGCCAGGACGTGCTGACCCTGCCCGAGGGCAACGAGATCACCGTGCGCCGCGCGGACGGCTCCGACCTGGAGGCCGCGCGCGCCATGCACGAGCGGTGCAGCGAGCGCACCCTCGGCCTGCGCTACCACGGTCCCGTCGCCGACGCCGACCGCTACCTCGGGCACCTGCTGAGCCCCCGCTTCGGCCGCACCCTCGCCGCGACCACCGCCTCCGGCAGGCTCGTCGCCCTCGGCCACCTGCTGTGGGACGGCGACGAGACCGAGGTGGCCCTGCTCATCGAGGACGACTGGCAGCGCCGGGGCATCGGTTCGCAGCTGCTGCGCCGCCTCGTCGCGATGGCCGTCGAGGCCGGGTGCGACAGCGTGTACGCCGTCACCCAGGCCTCCAACACGGGGATGGTCGCGGCGATGCGCGGCCTCGGACTGCCCCTCGACTACCAGATCGAGGAGGGCACCCTGGTGATCACCGCCCGGCTGGACGCGACCCCGGTCGTCTCCCGCCTGCCGTACGAAGTCCCGCGCGAGCGGCCCCGAACCGAACGCGGCACGGCCCCGGGCCCTGACCGGAGGCCGTAGGTCCCCGGCCGCCCGGCCGCCCAGCCGTCCGTCAGGAGGCTGGGCGGCTATGGTGATGACGCGGGGGCCCCGCGCATACGAAGATGTCCGCATGCCAGAGACCCTCCACACCGACAGCGCAGCGCGTCTGCCCCGCCAGGTCGCCGACGCCTACGTCGACGACCTCATCACCCTCGACCCGATCCAGGGCACCTACCTCGGCGTTGCCGCCAGCTCGGGCAAGCTGCCGGACTACTCCCCCGCAGGCCGCGCCGCGGTCGCCGAACTGCTGCGCACCACCCTCGACCGGCTGGACGCCGCCGAGCGGCTGCCCGGCGCCGGCACCGACGCGGAGCGTCGCTGCGCGCGGCTGCTGCGCGAGCGGCTGCGCGCCGAACTCGCGGTGTACGAGGCCGACGAGGACCTGCGCGCCGTGAGCAACATCCATTCCCCCGCGCACGCCGTCCGTGAGGTCTTCACCCTCACCCCGGCCGACACCGAGGAGGACTGGGCCGCGATCGCCGAGCGGCTGCGAGCCGTACCGGCCTGCTTCGCCGGCTACCGCGAGAGCCTCGCCCTCGGCCTGGAGCGCGGGCTGTACGGCAGCCCGCGTCCCGCCGCCACCTTCGTCGAGCAGCTCACCACCTGGGCCGGCCAGGACGGCGACGGTTCCCGGGACTTCTTCGGGGAGTTCGCCGCCGCCGGCCCCGAGTCCCTGCGCGCGGAGCTGGACGGGGCGGCGGCCGGTGCGACGGCCGCCGTGGCCGAGCTGCGCGACTGGATGCGCGACGTGTACGTACCGGCCGTCGCGGACGTCCCGGACCCGGTGGGCCGCGAGCGCTACGCCCGCTGGTCGCGCTACTTCAACGGCACTGACCTGGACCTGGACGAGGCGTACGCCTACGGCTGGGCCGAGTACCACCGGCTGCTCGCCGAGATGAAGACCGAGGCCGCCAAGATCCTTCCGGGCTGCGTCGACCCGTGGGACGCCCTGCGGCACCTGGACGAGCACGGCACCCACATCGAGGGGGTCGAGGAGGTCCGTGACTGGCTCCAGGGCCTGATGGACGAGGCCATCGAGAACCTCGACGGCACCCACTTCGAACTCGCCGAGCGGGTCAAGCGGGTCGAGTCGATGATCGCCCCGCCGGGCGGTGCCGCGGCCCCTTACTACACCAATCCCTCCGAGGACTTCTCCCGTCCGGGCCGCACCTGGCTGCCGACCATGGGCCAGACCCGCTTCCCCGTGTACGACCTGGTCTCCACCTGGTACCACGAGGGCGTTCCGGGGCACCACCTCCAGCTCGCGCAGTGGACGCACGTCGCGGACCAGCTCTCCCGCTACCAGGCGAGCGTCGGGCTCGTCAGCGCCAACGCCGAGGGGTGGGCGCTGTACGCGGAGCGGCTGATGGACGAGCTGGGCTACCTCAAGGACGCCGAGCAGCGCCTGGGTTACCTGGACTGCCAGATGATGCGTGCCGCGCGGGTGATCGTGGACATCGGCATGCACCTCGGGCTGGAGATCCCGGCGGATTCGCCGTTCCACCCGGGCGAGCGCTGGACGGTGGGCCTGGCGCAGGAGTTCTTCGGCCTGCACAGCGGCCGCCCGGCGGACTTCGTCGAGAGCGAGCTGACCCGCTACCTGTCGATGCCGGGGCAGGCCATCGGCTACAAGCTGGGTGAGCGCGCCTGGCTGCTGGGCCGGGACAACGCCCGGGCCGCGCACGGTGACTCCTTCGACCTGAAGAAGTGGCACATGGCGGCGCTGTCGCAGGGTTCGCTGGGCCTGGACGACCTGGTGGACGAGCTGTCGCGGCTCTGAGGCTCCGGTTCGCGCACGGCGACGGGCCGCCCGCTCCCTCCGGGGAGCGGGCGGCCCGTCGCCGTCGGGGCGGCTCAGCAGCCGCAGTCGTCCGAGTCGGTGGGAGCCGTCAGCGGGTCGGCCTCGGCGCGCTGCTGCGAGCCCTGCCAGGTCTCGACCTCGAAGCCCTCACGGATCCAGTACTCGATGCCGCCGAGCATCTCCTTGACCTGGAAGCCGAGTTCGGCCAGGGCGAGGGCGGAGCGGGTGCCGCCGTTGCAGCCCGGGCCCCAGCAGTAGGTGACCACGGGGACGTCCTTGTCGAGCAGCTTCTCCGCCTGCTCGGGAATCAGCGCGGTGGGCAGGTGGATCGCGCCGGGCACGTGGGCCTGGTCCCAGGAGGGGGTGGAGCGGGAGTCGATCAGCTGGAAGCCGAGGTCGGCGCCCTGCTCACGGTGGGCCCTGAAGGCGGCGGCGACGTCCGAGACGTCCGCGTGGAAGGCCAGGCTCGCCGCGAAGTACGCGGCGGCGGCGGCCGGGCTGGCCGGGGGGACCCGGAGCACGGGGTTCGCGGGGGCGGGGGCGCCGGTCTGGGGCTGCGTCGTCGTCATGGCTCAAAATCTACGAACCGTTGATCAAGGCGTGAAGTGGTTTTCCCCGGCCTTTCCCCTGTTCCTCCGGGGATTCCCCTGGTAGACCTGCGCCGTGACCGGTCATTCCCCCGACGCCACCGACTGGCGGATCCTCGCGGCCCTCCAGCGGGACGGCCGCGCCAGTTTCACGGAGCTCGCCCGCGCCGTGTCGATGTCGGCGAGCGCCGTCACCGAGCGGATCCGCCGGCTGGAGGAGGCCGGGATCATCATCGGCTACACGGCCGTGGTCGACCACGAGAAGCTGGGCAAGACCATCCTGGCGCTGGTGCGGCTGCGCTATCCCCACGGCAACTACAAGCCGTTCCACGACTTCCTGGAGGCGACCTCCGAGATCCTGGAGGCGCACCACGTGACCGGGGACGACTGCTTCGTCCTCAAGGTGGCGGCCCGTTCGATGGGCCACTTGGAGGAGGTCACGGGCCGGATCGCCGGGCTCGGCCCGGTGACCACCAGCATCGTGTACTCGTCCCCGCTCGCCCGGCGGCCGCTCAGTCCGTGACGCCCGCCGTGCGGTGGCGCACCACGGAGCCGCCGCGCTGTTTGACGATCTCCAGCTGGGCCTGGACCCGGGTGCGCAGGTCGCCGACGTGGCTGACGATGCCGACGCTGCGGTCCCGCTCGCGCAGCGAGTCCAGTACGTCGAGCACCTCGTCCAGGGACTGGTCGTCGAGGCTGCCGAAGCCCTCGTCGATGAAGAGGGTGTCCAGCCGCATGCCGCCCGCCTCATCGGTGACCACGTCGGCCAGTCCCAGGGCCAGGGCGAGGGAGGCGAAGAAGGTCTCACCGCCCGACAGGGTGGCGGTGTCGCGCTCGCTGCCGGTCCAGGCGTCCAGGACGTGCAGCCCGAGGCCGGAACGCCCGCGTCCGCTCGCCCGCGCGTCGGAGTGCACGAGGGTGTAGCGGCCGCCGGACATGCGCAGGAGCCGTACGGTCGCGGCGGCGGCGACCTGCTCCAGCCGCGCGGCCAGGACGTACGCCTCCAGGCGCATCTTGCGCTCGTTGTCCGCGGAGGTGCCCGCGGTGAGCCCGGCAAGGCGGGCCACCCGCTCGTACGCCTCGCGCAGCGGGCCCAGGGCGCGCAGCTCCTGCTCCGCCTGGCGCGAGAGCCGGTCCAGCTCGGCGCAGCGCACCCGGGCCGCGTCGACGGCCGAGCCGGCGCCGCGCAGCCGGGCCGCGGCCCGCTCCTCGGCGGCCGCGGCGGCGGCCGGATCGGCGGGGGGCAGGGCGGCCGCCGCGGCGGTGTCCCGCTCGGCCCGCCGGTCGGCCAGCATCGCCTCCTCGGCCTGCCAGGCGTCCAGGCGGTGCTGGAGCGCGGTGCGTTCGTACTCCGGGAGCACGGCGTCGGCCGCCTGCTCGGTGGTGTCGAACCCGGCCTTGAAAGCGGCGTCGGCGAGCTGGTCGTCGGCCTCCTTCAGCCGGGCGGCGGTGGCCTCGGCACGGCGCAGCGCGGCGGCGGCCGTGGTCACCATCCGGATCCGGTCCTCGAGGGTGCGGGCACGGGCGGCGACGCTGGGCGAGTCGGCCCGGACGAGGACCAGTTCGGCTTCGAGGGAGGCCTGCTCCTCGTCGAGGGCCTCGCGCCGGGAGGCCCGGGCGGCGGCACGGCGTTCGGCTTCGAGCCGTTCGGCGCTGCGCGCGGCGTGCTCCCGCTCGGCGCGGGCGAGCCGCTCGCGGGCGGTGTGCAGTGCGGCCGCGTCCGCGTGGGCGGCGGCGTGACGGGCGCTCAGATCGGCGGTGAGGCCGAGGAGTTCGGCGGTGGTGGCGTCCCCTGCGGCGGAGGCCGCCTCGGCCTGCGCCTCCCGGACGGCGGCGAGCCGGCGCTCGACGGCGGCCCTGCGCTCCTCGGCCTGCTCGAAGCGGGCGTGGGCGGCGTCCTCGGCGGCGCGGTCCACGTGCCCGGGCGCGGGGCGGGCGGGCGCGGGGTGCTCGGCGGACCCGCACACCGTGCAGGGTTCCCCGGGGGTCAGGGCCCCGGCGAGTTCGGCGGCGATGCCCCGCAGCCGGGCCTCCTTCAGCTCCAGCCAGGTCTCCCGGGCGGCAGACGACTCCTCGCGCGCCCGCAGCAGTTCGCCCGCGGCGGCTTCGGCGTCGGCGGCGAGGGCGTCGCGGCGCCGGGCGGCGGTCAGCTGCATCCGGGCGGGCTCCAGCCGGCCCGCGAGCTGCTCGGCGAGGGTGAGGGCCTGCTGCGCGGAGTCGACGCGCTCCTGGAGGGCGGCCCGGGTGGTCTCCCAGCGGGCGAGCCACTCGGCGGACTCCTGGTACCGCTCGTCGGCGTCCCGGGACTCCCGCTCCAGCGTGGCGCGCTCCCGGCCGATCTCGGCGCTGCGCTGTTCGGCCCGCTGGGCGGCGCCGGCCGCGCCGAGGTCCTCGCGCAGGCGCTGCTCGACTGCGGCGAGCTGTTCGGTGCCGGCTTCGGCGAGGCCCGGGGGGAGTTCGGCCCGGGCGAGGGTTTCCGCGTGCGCGGCGGTGAGATGGGCGGCGGCCGCGGCTCCGCGCAGTTCCAGGGCGGGGGCCACGAGGGCGCCCCGGCGGGCCCGGTCGAGCAGGGCCCGTACCCGCTCGCGCTCCGGTGCCGCCTGCGCCAGCAGGGCCGCCCGGCGGGCGGTTTCGGCGTGGCGGCGCTGGAGCCGGTCGAGTTCCCGCGCCTCCTCGGCGTCGCGCCGGGCGGCGGCGTGCCGTCCCTCGACGGCGGCGAGCGCGTACTCGGCGACGGTGAGCCGCTCGCGGGCGGAGCACCGGGCGACGGCCGCCCAGGCCCGGACGGCCTCGGCGAGGCCGGGGTCGCCGGGCTGGTGGCGGGGCAGCGGCCAGGCGCGCAGGTCGGCGCTGTCGCCGGCGGCCTGCGCGAGCCGCTGGGCGGCGGCGAGCACCTTCTCGTCGCCGGCCCGCACCCTGGCCTCGGCGGCGCGGCGGCGTTCGGCGAGCAAGGTCTCGACGGCGGCGAAGCGGCGGGTGTCGAAGAGCCGCCCGAGGAGCCGGCCGCGGGCTTCGGCCCCGGCCCGCAGGAACTGGGCGAACTCCCCCTGCGGCAGCAGGACCACCTGGCAGAACTGTTCGCGGCTCATGCCGAGGAGCTGCTCGATCTCCTCGCCGATCTCCTGGTGGGAGCGGCTCAGGGCGGTCCAGCCGTCCCCGGTGTGCTCGCGGAGCCAGGACTGGGCCTTGTCCCTGGTGGTGCCGGTGCCGCGTTTCTTGGGGCGGTCCTGTTCGGGACGCCGGGTGATCTCCAGCCGGCGTCCGCCGACGGTGAGTTCGAGGGTGACCTCGGTGGGCGTGCCGGGGGCGGCGTGGTCGCTGCGCAGGGTGGTGCCGGGGGCCTGGCGGGAGCCGGGGACGGATCCGTAGAGGGCGTAGCAGACGGCGTCGAGGACGGAGGTCTTGCCGGCGCCGGTGGGGCCGTGCAGCAGGAAGATGCCGGCGCCGGAGAGGGCGTCGAAGTCGATGGTCTGGGGTTCGGCGAAGGGGCCGAAGGCGGTGATCCCGAGCCGGTGGAGCCTCATCGGCCGGCCTCCTGACGGCCGTCCTCGGCGCGTACGTCCTCGAAGGCGTCGCGCAGCACGGCCCGCTCGGCCTCGTCGGCGGTGCCGCCGCCGCGTACGTGGGCGACGAAGTCCTCGGCGATCTCCTGATCGCTGCGGCCCTTGAGGCGCTGGGCGTAGGAGGCGGTGCCCTCCTCCTGGCGGCCCTCGGGGTCGAAGGCGAGGCTGAGGGTGTGCGGGAAGCGGGCGGCGAGCCGGGTCATGGGGTCCTCGGGCCGGGTGGGGTCCGTGAGGGTGGCCTCGATCCAGGAGTCCTCGTACGGGGTGTGCGCGGGGTCGTCGAGGAGGTCCTCGAGCCTTCCCCGCAGCCGGGCGAGCGGGCGGGGGACGGGGGTGTCGACGCGCTCGGCGGTGATCTCCCCGCCCGGGCCGAGGTCGACGAGCCACATGGTCTTGCGGTGGGCGGCCTCGGAGAAGGAGTAGGCGAGGGGGGAACCGGAGTAGCGGACCCGTTCGTTGATCGTCTGGCAGCCGTGGAGGTGGCCGAGGGCCGCGTAGTCGACCCCGTCGAAGACGGAGGCGGGTACGGCCTCGACCCCGCCGACGGCGATGTCGCGCTCGCTGTCGCTGGCCTGCCCGCCGGTGACGAAGGCGTGGGCGAGGACCACGGAGCGGGTGCCGGGGGCGCGGCCGGCCAGGTCGGCCCGGATCCGGTCCATGGCCGCGCCCAGCACCGCCTCGTGGCTGACCTTCTCGGCGGCGAAGGTGTCCTTGACCAGTGCCGGTTCCAGGTAGGGCAGCCCGTAGAAGGCCACGTCACCGTGTACGTCGGCCAGCACCACCGGGTCGGCGCAGCCGGCGGGGTCCGTCTTGAGGTGGATCCCGGCCCGGCCGATGAGCCCGGCGCCGACACCGAGGCGGCGGGCGGAGTCGTGGTTCCCGGAGATCATCACCGTCGGAACGCCGAGGTCGGCGAGCCGGTGCAGGGCCCGGTCGTAGAGCTCGACGGCGGCCAGCGGGGGTACGGCCCGGTCGTAGACGTCCCCGGCGACGAGGACGGCGTCGACCCGGTGCTCCCGGACGGCTTCGACGAGGTGATCGACGAAGGCGGCCTGGGCTCCGAGCATGTTCACACGGTGGAAGGACCGGCCGAGGTGCCAGTCGGAGGTGTGCAGAAACTTCAAGATACCGCTCCGACCTGCACGTTTACCGCTCCTCCGTCTCCGAACCCAGCACCGGACCAGCACGGTCGCCGTGGTCCGCGCCCACCGTCCCCGGGCCCGTCGGCGCCCGGTCCATGACAGACCTCAGTCTGCCACCGGCGTCCGGGGCCGGGTGACCGTGGAGGTCAGCGGCGGCCCGGATCGTGACATGTCCTCGCCACCGGGATACCTCCGGCGGCGCCACGCCGCCGCTGGGGGCCGTCCGGCGGATCACGGCCGGCCCTGGGTCCCCGCCCGGTGCCGCTTGGCGTAAGACCAGGTCACGGCCGTCATCAGGGCCGGGATGGCGCACAGCGGGGCGAAGGTGAGGGCCCAGACGGTCTGTGCCGTACCGCTTGACATGTACGTCTGGCTCTCGACGGTGAAGGCGACGACGAGCTGCCACACTGCCACCAGGACCAGGACGGCCGAGGCGGTCCAGGCCAGTGCGGCGAGGATCCGGGGGCGCTGTGGCCGCCACCGGTCGCTGACGAGGAGCAGTGGCAACAGGGCGGCCAGCTCCGCGATGACGGAAAGGCCGACCACGTACGCGATGCCCCAGCCCGGGATGCCGAAGACGTCGCGCAGGACCTGGTCGCTGTAGCCGACGTAGACGCCGGATGCCATGGCGATGCGCCACAGACCGGAGGGGACGGCGCACAGGGCGATGGCGTGGGCGGCGCGGCGGGCCCAGACGGGCGCGGGGGCGGCGGTGAGCGGAGCGGGTGCTGTCGTCATGGCCTCCATGCTGGCCGTGGACATGGCGGGCACGCATCGCCCACTACGGCGGAGCGCCTCCCCCGCGCGGCGGAGGGTTCACCCCGCTGACGTACGACCTGAGCGGGACGCACCCTCCGCGTCGCGGGGAGGGGACGTTTCGGCCGGGCCTGTAAGAGGGTTGACAGGTCACCGCTCCACCGCTCTTGCGGGGAAAGGGTGTTGGGGCGGAATCGACGGCTTCGGCCGCCCCCGGCACAGGTCACGCCTCATCGAGGAGACTCCGCACCCCTCCCCACATGTGGCCGCAGCCACGGCGGATCCGTCTTCTTCCGCGGCATCACCGGCCTCGAGACGGTGGCCGCCGCCGGCCAGTGAACCCCGCTCCCGCAGCGGCCCGTCGGTTCCTCCGGCGGGCCGCTGCGGCCGTGCGCGGCCCGCCGGGGTCAGCCGTCGCCGTAGGCCTCGCCGCCGAGTTCGAAGCCGGCGGTCCCGGCGGTGGCGTCGGCGAGCCAGGCCCGGAAGGCCTCGACCTCCGCCTCCGGGAGGCCGATCTCGATGGAGACGGCCTCGCCGTAGCGCACGTCCAGCACGGCGCGGCCGGTGGACCGCAGGTCGTTCTGGGTCTTGCCGGCCCGCTGGTGGTCGACGGTGACGGTGGCCAGCCGGTACCGGTGGCGGGTGACGGTGCCGAGGACGTCGAGCGCCTCGCCGACGACCCCGCCGTAGGCGCGGATGAGCCCGCCGGCCCCGAGCTTCACGCCGCCGTAGTACCGGGTGACCACGGCGACCGCGTACCGGATGTCGCGCCGGGTCAGCATCTGCAGCATGGGCACGCCGGCGGTGCCGCCGGGCTCCCCGTCGTCGCTGGCCTTCTGGACGGAGGCGTCGGCGCCGATGACGTAGGCGTAGCAGTTGTGCGTGGCGGCGGGGTGCTCCTTGCGGACGCGCGCGATGAAGTCCTGCGCCTCCCGCTCGGTCGCGGCGGGCGCGATCGAGCACAGGAACCGCGAGCGGTTGATCTCCGCCTCGTGCGTCCCCTCACGGGCCACCGTCACGTACTGGTCTGCCTTCACCGCTCCACCCTACGGGGAATCGGACAGGTGTCCCCGCCGTTGATCCTGCCGAACGGTCCGGTGGAACGACCCCAGCAGGAGGCGGCGCGCGTGTACGGCGACCAGGCGACCATCCGGAAGATCCTCACCGAGCTCGGTGACACCTGGGCCGTAGTGGGCCTGTCGAACAACGAGGACCGGGCCGCCTACGGGGTGGCGAAGGTGCTGCGGCGGTTCGGGAAGCGGGTGGTGCCGGTGCATCCGAAGGCGGAGACGGTGCACGGCGAGCAGGGGTACCGGTCGCTGGAGGCGATCCCGTTCAAGGTCGACGTGGTGGACGTCTTCGTGAACAGCGCGCTGGCCGGCCGGGTCGCCGACGACGCGGTCGCCGCCGGCGCCGAGGCCGTCTGGTTCCAGCTGAACGTGGTCGACGAGGCCGCCTTCGCACGCACCCGTGAGGCCGGGCTGGACATGGTCATGGACCGCTGTCCGGCCATCGAGATCCCCGCCCTCTGACTCACTGGGCGCGGCGGGCACCGGTCCCCGGGACGGGCGGGATCGAGACCGCCATGGTCATCACCATCGGGGCGGTGCCCTCGTTGCGGTAGGCGTGCGGGAGGTCCGCCTCGAAGGAGACGGCGCCGCCCGCCGGGACCACGTACCGGTCCTCGCCGAGGTCCAGGGTCAGCTCCCCGGCCGTGACGTGCAGCATCTCGAAGGTTCCGGCCGGGTGGGGGTCGGAGGCCGTGCCGTCTCCGGGCTCCAGGCGGTAGGTCCACATCTCCACCGGCCCGCGGCGGTCGTCGCCGAGCAGCATGCGCGCCTCGCTGCCCTCCGCGCTCGACCACATGCGCACCCCTTCCCCCGGCGGCACGACGCGGGCCCGGGGCCCGCGGTCGTGGTCCAGGAGGGTGGTGATGCTGACCCCGAGGGCGTCGGCCAGTTTGACCGTGGTGCCGACGCTGGGGTTCGTGCGGGCCTGCTCGATCTGGATGATCATGCCGCGGCTGACTCCCGCGCGGGCGGCCAGCGCGTCCAGGGTGAAGCCCCGTTCGCCGCGCCACCGCTTGAGGTTCCGGGCGAGCGCCTGGGTGAGCTCTTCGAGGTCAGACACCATTCCGTCCAATATTTTGGATGACACAGTCCAATAGACTGAACTAACCTGCGGTGTATTCGATGCTGCACTCCACCGTCCACCGCACTGTACTGCGAGGTCCCCGCCCATGACTGCCCTCTTCGCCCTGGCCACAGCCGTGCTGTGGGGACTCGCCGACTTCGGCGGAGGGCTGCTGACGCGTCGGATACCGGCGCTCACCGTGCTGGTGGTCTCGCAGCTCACCGCGGTCGTCGTGCTCGGCGCGCTCGTCCTCGGCACCGGCGCCTGGAGCGCGGCGGGGCCGCAGCTGTGGTTCGCGGTGGCCGCGGGTCTGGTCGGACCGGCGGCGATGCTCGCCTTCTACAAGGCCCTGGCCCTCGGCCCGATGGGCGTGGTCTCCCCGCTCGGCTCCGTCGGGGTCGTCGTACCGGTCGGAGTGGGGCTGGCCCTGGGCGAGCGGCCCGGCCCCGGCCAGTTCGCGGGGATCGCGGTGGCCGTCGTCGGCATCGTCCTGGCCGGCGGGCCCGAGCTGCGCGGCGCCCCCGTCCAGCGGCGGGCGGTGGTGCTGACGCTCGTCGCCGCCTTCGGCTTCGGCGCCGTCATGGCCCTGATCTCGGAGGCCTCCACCACCGTGACCGGGCTGTTCCTCGCCCTGTTCGTCCAGCGCGTCACCAACGTCGCCGTCGCCGGCGCCGCCCTGTTCGCGCAGACCCGGCGCGGCGTCCCGGCCCTGCCGGAGGGCACCGGTCCGCGCGTGCTGTGGAGCATGGCGCCGGCGCTGGCCTTCGTCGGCCTCGCGGACGTCGCGGCCAACGGCACCTACTCCCTGGCCGCCCAGACCGGCCCGGTCACCGTGGCCGCCGTGATCTCCTCGCTGTACCCGGTGGTGACCGCGTTCGCCGCCTTCGTCGTGCTCAAGGAACGGCTGCGCAGCGTCCAGGCCGCCGGCGCGGGACTGGCCCTCGCGGGTACGGTCCTGCTCGCCGCGGGCTGACGTCGCGCCCCGGAGCACTCCCCCGGCCGGGGACGGGCGGCCGCCGGCCCGGCCGGGTCCCGGACCCACCCTCACGGCAGCAGCCGCTCCGGCGACGTCGCCCACCAGAACGTCAGCTGCGGCACCGTCTGCAGGCCCAGCGCTTCGCGCATCTTCGAGACGTGGGCCGTCACGGTGCGCTCGCTGAGACCCAGGTTCTCGCCGATCTGCCGGTGGCTGCGGCCGGCCACGATGCCCCGCAGGATGGTCCGCTGGAGCTTCGAGGTCTTGGTGTCGTCGTCCGTCCCCGGTGCGCCCGCCCCTTCGCCGGGCACCCACGGGTCGGCCCGGTCCCACTGCTGCCGGAAGTGCGCGGCCAGCAGGGCGCACACCCCTCGGTCCTGGGTGTACCAGGCCGCCTCCTGCTGGACGGTGCCGTCCTCGCCGTAGACCTCGAAGAAGGCGTGCGCCCGGTCCACGATGATCAACCGCAGGAAGTCCTCCCCCAGGGTGCGCACCTGCGCGCCGGCGCGCGTCATGGTGGCGACCCATTCCCGCTGCGTCGGGTTGGTCCGCCCGCTGGTGCGGTAGATCGTCCGTACGGTCACCCCGCGCTGGGCGGCCTGCAGGTCCCGCGGCAGCGCGCCCTTGAGGACCTTCGGCTTCCGGTGGCCGGGCTGCGCGGTGAGGATCTCGTACTCGGCGGCCTGGATGGTGCGGATGGTCTCCGCGTTCACCTCCGGGACGGTGCGCAGCAGGAGCGTGCCGACGGGGCTGGGGCTGTGGTGGTACCGCTGCTGCTCGGCCTCGAGCTCCCGTACGTGGGCGGGGATGCCGGCCAGGGCCTCGGTGGCGCCGGTGAGGGCCCTGAGGACGGCAGCGGTGAGCTGGGTCTCCAGGTAGCGGGAGGGAGCGGGGACGTACGTGCCGGGTTGGTGGGTGTTCGCTAAGAGGACCTCGCGCGCGAGGAGCGGGGCGAGGCCGGGCTCGTCATCGGGCAGCGTCTCCCCCCGCAACGCCCTGCGGTAGGTCCGCAGTTCCGCCTCGGTCAGAGGGGAGGTGTCCGGGGCGGCGGTGGATATTTCCTGATCCGTCATCAAATCCCTCTTCCTCTTGCTGAACTGCGGGTGGACGCAGTATCCCGAAGGTTGATTGCGACCCCCACCCGGTAGAGCCTTGATCGCGTGCCACAGGGCCCGTGGCGCAGATATGGTCCCGCTGCCCGCATCGTCCGCGGGGGCCGGGCCGGCCAAGGGAGGAACGCCTTGATATCGATCAACATCCGGTCAACCGTCTCCGCCGCGCTGCTCGCGATCCTCGCGGTCATCGGACTCAGTGGTGTCGCGGCCGACGCGCCGGCCGGCACCAATTGGGGAATCGCAGCCATGGGAGAAGCGGAACAGCAGAACGACGCCACCGTCTCGTCTGCCGACTCGCTGATCCAGCCGCCGGACTCCGACTGGGGATGATCCTCCCGCGCTGAGGCGCACAGCACCCGGTGCAGCGGTCACCCCGCCCGCCGGGTGCTGCGTCGTTCCCGGGCCGCGCCCGCCACCTCCGGCCCGGTCGTCCGTGCCCGCGCGTGCCGGGCACCGCCTACGGGGACCGCTCGGCCTCCGCCAGCAGCGCCAGCCCGCGCAGCTGCTCGGGGGTCATCCCGTCGGGTATCGGCACAGGCGCCGGCGTGCGCAGCGGCGGCTGCCAGCCCGTCTCCGGCTCCCACCGCCGCACGACCCTGGCCGGGGCCCCCGCCACCACGGCGTGGTCGGGCACCTCGCCCCGTACGACGGCCCCCGCGGCCACCACGACGTTCCGGCCCAGCTTCGCGCCGGGCAGGATCACCGCCCCCGTGCCCAGCCAGCAGCCGGGCCCTATCTCCACGGGGGCGCTGCGGGGCCACTGCCGTCCGACGGGCTCGTGCGGGTCGTCATAGCTGTGGTTGGTGGAGGTGATGTACACCCCGGGCCCGCAGAAGGTGTCGTCGCCGATGGAGATCCGGGCGTCGGCGATGACGTGGCTGCCCCGGCCGAGGACGACGCCGTTGCCCAGCACGAGCACCGGGTCCGCGCCGAGGTCGAGGTCCGGCATCATCCCGGCCGTCAGGGTGACCTGCTCGGCGATGATGCAGTGCGCGCCGAGCCGGATCCAGCGCTCTCCGAAGACGGTGCCCTGGGGGAAGGCGAGCCGGGTTCCCTCGCCGATCGCCCCGAAGCGCAGCCGGCCTGGGTGCTGTGCGGTGACCGCCCCGGCCTGCTGCATCCAGCGCCAGCCGGCGTGCACGGCACGGCTGGCGATCCGGCGGCGCAGGGCCGCCAGGGATGAGAACGTGTTCTGGTTCTTCGGCACCCGGCCACGGTAGTGCGCCCCGCGCCGGACGTCCGGGCCCGGCTCCTGTGATCTTCACCCCATCGCGGGGCCGCGGCGTCCCGTGCCCTACGGTGCAGTTGGCGCGGCATCCGGAAGCAGAGGGAAGTGACCATGAACGATCAGCCGAACCAGGCGGGCCCGGCGCACCAGGGGGCTCTCATCGCGGGCGTCGGCGACCGGAAGCCGTCGGTGGACCCGACGGCCTTCACCGCTCCGACCTCCGTCGTCGTCGGCGACGTCACGCTGGCCGCCGGTGCGAGCGTCTGGTACTCGGCGGTGCTCCGCGGCGACTGCGGCCCGATCACGCTGGGAGCCGACAGCAATGTGCAGGACAACTGCACGATCCACGTGGACCCCGGGTTCCCGGTGTCCATCGGCGAGCGCGTCTCCATCGGGCACAACGCGGTCGTGCACGGCTGCACGGTGGAGGACGACTGCCTGATCGGGATGGGCGCGACCGTGCTCAACGGCGCCGTGATCGGCGCGGGTTCGCTGGTGGCCGCGCAGGCGCTGGTTCCGCAGGGCATGGTCGTCCCGCCCGGTTCGCTGGTCGCGGGCGTCCCGGCCAAGGTGCGGCGGGAGCTGACCGAGGAGGAGCGCGAGGGGATCAGGGTGAACTCCGCGATGTACACGCGGCTGGCGGAGCAGCACCGCGCCTCGGTGACCCCCGGCGCCTGACCCCCCGCCCGGCCGGGGGCCTCGGGTTCAGTCCGAGGCGCCCACCGGGGCGGTGGCGGGCTCCGGCGCCGGCGCCGACTCGCGCGCCTCGGCCGCCGCCTTCTTCATCCGGCCGCGCAGGACCAGGGTGACGGTGAGGCCGATCAGCACGGCCAGGACCAGCGCCAGCCAGGAGAAGCGCTTGAGCCACGGCTCGGCGACGACGCCGACCGAGTAGATGACGGCGGTGGTGCCGCCGGCCCAGAGGATGCCGCCCAGGACGTTGGCGACGAGGAAGCGCCAGTACGGCATCTGCAGGACGCCCGCCAGCGGCCCGGCGAAGATCCGCAGCAGGGCGACGAAGCGCCCGAAGAAGACGGCCCACATGCCCCAGCGGTCGAAGGAGCGCTCGGCCATGGCCACCTGATCGGGCCCGAAGTGCTTGGGGAACCGCCTGCCGAGCTTCTCCAGCAGCGGCTTGCCGCCGCGGCGGCCGATCGCGTACCCGATGGAGTCGCCGATGATCGCGCCCGCGATCGCGCACAGGCCGAGGACCACCGGGTCGATCTCCCCGTGCTGCGAGGCCAGCAGCGCGGAGCTGACGAGGATGATCTCGCCCGGGAGCGGGATGCCCAGGCTCTCCAGCCCGATGACCAGCCCCACCAGGAGATAGACACTGATCGCCGGAATTTCCTCCAGCCATTCCTGGATGTGCACCGGTACGTCCTCCCTCGTCGTCACCGGCGGGCCCCCGAGACACGCCGAACGGGCAGCCTATCCGCTCCGCGGGGCGGCCTTCGTCCATGGCGGGAGTTCTCCGGGCGTACGGCCGGCGGACACCTCACGCCATCGCGGTCCGGGCAGCCCGTTCCCGCGCCCTGGTACGGCCTCCCGCTCCCCGTGCTCTCCCTGCCGCCTCCCGCGCCGGCCCCGGACGCACGGCGGGAGCGGCCCGCGCCGGACCGCTCCCGCCCCCACTGTGCCGCTCCCGCGCCCCGTTCGCCGCGTGACGCGCTCGCGCGCCGCCGGATTTCCGCCCCGGGAGGGGCGGCCGGGTGACGTTACGCGTTCGGGCGCAGGGTCCAGACGACGGTCATCTCGCCGGTGACGGCCTCGTCCTCGCGCTGGATGGCGATGGTGACGGGGAACTCGGGGCGGCCACCCGCGTCGAGTTCGGCGACGACGTCGGCGGCCGGACGGCCGAGGGTGGCGGTCGCCGTGACCACGCCCTTGGCGAGCTTCTTGTAGCCGATCTCGGCCTTGACGGCCAGCGGCACGGCGCGCGAGAGCTGCTCGCCGAAGGCGGCCAGGACGATGGCGCCGCTCGCGGACTCGGCGAGGGTGAACATGGCGCCGGCGTGCGGGCCGCCGACGTGGTTGTGGAAGTCGGGCTGGTCCGGCAGCCGGACGACGGCGCGCTCCGGAGTGGTCTCCAGGAACTCGAGGTTCAGGGTGCGGGCCATCGGGACCGTCTGGGCGAGCAGTTCGCCCACGTTCATCTGTTCAGCGCTCATGGAGCCGATGTTACCCACGGGTAGGTGTGGTTGGCCATAGCCGGACGGGGGGCGGACGTGGCCCCTGTCGGCGGCTCCCACTATGGTTACCGGCCATGTGGCCAGGACAGCAGCAGCCCGGGGGAGAGCAGAACCCCCAGGGCGCACACCAGAACCCGTACCAGCAGCAGCCGGGACAGCCGAACCCGTACCAGCAGCAGCCGCAGCCGGGATTCGGTGAGCAGCAGCCCGGCTACGGATACCCGCAGGCGGGCTACCAGACCCCTCCCCCGGTCCAGCCGTGGGGCAACACCCCTCCGCAGCAGCCGGCGCGCCCCTCGGGCGGCAGCCCCTTCTCCACCCGGACCGTGGCCATCGTCGCGGCCTCCGCGGTCGTGGTGACGGCGGCCGCCACCGCGGCGTTCGTACTGACCCGGGAGGACGAGGGCACGAACCTGGCCGACGACAAGCCGCCGGCCTCCTCCTCCGCGCCCGTCGCCCCGGTCGCGCCCCCCGCCCCGAGCGGCCCCAACCCGCGTGCAGGCGGCGACATCAAGCCGGTGATCCCGGGCTGGAAGGTGGTCATCAACCCGAAGCACGGGACCGCCTTCGACGTCCCGCCGGAGTGGAACGTGCTGGGCGCCGGTGTGATCGCCGGCTTCGAGGACGACTCCAAGAAGGACGGCTCCCCGCTCGTCACGTTCTCCGCGCCCGCCTACCTCAAGGAGGACTGGTGCAAGGTGGACTCCAACAAGGACGGACGCGAGGAGACCACCTCCCTGGCGGGTACCGGCACCAAGGGCGGCCAGGGCGCCAAGGACACCTCCGACGCCGCCCGCAACGAGGCCGGCACCTGGGTGTTCGCCGGGTACTCGCAGAAGCTGCCGAAGGAGAACGTCAAGATCTCCGAGACCAAGGAGTACACCACCTCCTCCGGCCTCAAGGGGCACGTGGCGACGGCGACCGTGAGCAACGTCCCCAAGGAGAACAAGTGCTCCTCGGACGGCAAGAGCATCGCCTTCAGCTTCAAGAACGCCAAGGGTGACTTCGCCAGCTGGGTCCTCTACAGCGCCGCCGGGGTCCCCGGCGAGGTCGACCAGGCGACCTACGAGAAGATCCTGAGCTCGGTCCGGCTCAGCGAGGGCTGATCCCCCGCGGACCCGCCGCTCCCGCACGATCCCCGGGCCGATGATCCGTTCACCGTTATTTCGTTTGGATTCCCGGCCCGGGACGGGGGATAGTCCCGGGGTGAACCCGCGCCCCGCACTCCGCACCCCCCGCCGCCGGCCCGCCTGGGCCGGACGCAACTACAGCCTCCTGACGGGCGCCGCGGTCGTCACCAACCTGGGCAGCCACGGGGCGCTCATCGCCGCCTCCTTCGCGGTGCTCGAAGCCGGCGGGAGCGGCGCGGACGTCGGCCTCGTCGCCGCCGCCCGTACGCTGCCCCTCGTCCTCTTCCTCCTCGTCGGCGGAGCCCTCGCCGACCGGCTGCCGCGCCACCACGTGATGGTCGCGGCCAACGCCCTCAACTGCGTCTCGCAGGCCGCCTTCGCCGTGCTCGTCCTCGCCGGTGACCCCCGGCTGTGGCAGATGATGCTGCTCACCGCCCTGTGCGGCACGGGTACGGCCTTCTTCAACCCGGCCGCCGAGGGCATGCTCCTGTCCAGCGTCTCCGGCGAGCACTCCAACCGGGCCTTCGCGCTCTTCCGCATGGCGATGAACGGCGCCGGCATCGGCGGAGCGGCCCTCGGCGGCGCGCTGATCGCCGCGATCGGCCCCGGCTGGGTGCTGGCCGTCGACGCGGCGGCCTTCGCGGTCGCGGGCGCCCTGCGCGCCTTCCTCGACGTCGGCCAGGCCTCCGAGCGGGCCCCCGGCGGCGGCCTGCTGGCCGACCTGCGCGAGGGCTGGGTGGAGTTCCGGACGCGGCCCTGGCTGTGGAGCATCGTGCTCCAGTTCTCCGTCGTCGTCGCCGTCGTCGGGGCCGCGGAGGCGGTGTACGGGCCCCTCGTCGCCCGCGACCATCTGGGCGGACCCGCGCCCTGGGGCGTGGCCCTGGCCTTCTTCGGCGCCGGCACCATCGCGGGAGCGGTCCTGATGATGGTGTGGAAGCCGCGCCGCCTGCTGCTGGTCGGCACCCTGTGCGTGTTCCCGCTCGCGCTGCCCTCGGCGGCGCTGGCGGTGCCGCTGCCGGTGTGGGGGCTGTGCGCGGTGATGTTCGTCAGCGGCGCCGCCATCGAGGTGTTCGGCGTCAACTGGATGACCACGATGCACCAGGAGATACCCGAGGAGAAGTTCTCCCGGGTCTCCGCCTACGACTGGTTCGGCTCCGTCTCCATGCTCCCCGTCGCCACCGCGCTGGCCGGCCCGGCCGAGGCCGCCTTCGGCCGCGCCCCGGCGCTGTGGGGCTGCGCGGGGCTGGTGGTCGCCGCCACCGCCCTGGTCCTGCTCGTCCCGGACGTCCGCCGGACCACCCGCAGGCCCCCGGCCGCGAAGGTCCCCGCCCCCGCCCCGGCGGAGGCCGCCACCCCCGCCGGGCTCACCCGAGGCTGAACGCCCCCGCCGGGGGAGCCGGCGAGGACACCGCGTCCGCGTCGGCCACCGGACGCGCCCCGCGCATGAACCGGGCCAGCCCCTCGCCCGACTCCACCCGGGCGGGGAAGGCGTCGGCGGCGCACCGCCGGGCCAGCGCGGCCAGCGGCAGCGGGGCGTCAGAGGCCAGCAGCACCGCGTTGCCGAAGCGCCGCCCCCGCAGCACCCCGGGCTCGGCGATCAGCGCCAGCTCCGCGAAGGCGGCGGCGAAGTTGGCCAGCTGCGCCTTCAGGAAGCCGAACGGTGCCCCGTCGGCCAGGTTCGCCGCGTACAGCCCGCCGGACCTCAGCACCCGCGCCGCCCGCTTCGCGTACTCCACCGAGGTCAGCTGGGCCGGCACCCGTGTGCCCCCGAACACGTCGGCCACCAGGACGTCGGCGCTCGCCTCCGGGGCGGCCTCCAGCCAGGCCCGCGCGTCGGCGGCGTGCACCGTCACCCGTGCACCGGCGGCCAGCGGCAGGTGCCGCTCCACCAGCTCCACCAGGGCCGCGTCGAACTCGACGACGCCCTGCCGGGACCCCGGGCGGGTGGCCGCGGCGTAGCGCGGGAGGGTGAGCGCGCCGCCGCCCAGGTGCAGGAGGTCCAGCGCGGCCCCCGGCTCCGCCGCGCAGTCCAGCACGTGCGCGAGGCGGCGTACGTACTCGAACTCCAGGTGCTCGGGCTCGTCGAGGTCGACGTAGGACTGGGGCGCCCCGTCGACGGTGAGCAGCCAGGCCCGCTCCCGGTCCACGTCCGGCATCAGCTTGGCGGTGCCCTGGCCCACTTCCCGGATCACCGGGACCTGTTCGTCGCTCACCCCACCATTGTCAGGCCGACCAGACGGCCGCCGCGTCGGCGGTGTGCGCGGCGGCCTGCGCGAGCCCGGCGCGGGCGGCCGGGTCCCGCCGCGCGGGGTCCAGGACGTTGCGCCCGAAGGCCTTGCGGGCCTGCGGGGACGGGGTGATGAGCAGCACCCGGGCGCCGGCCGCCCGCAGCCGGGCCGCCTGGGAGGCGGGTGAGGGGACCAGGGAGGAACCGAGCGAGATCGGGGCGAGGATCACCACCCGCGCGTACCCGGCCGCGAGGTCGGCGTTGGTCGCCGAGCGGACCCCGCCGTCGATGAAGCGGCGCCCGCCGACCGTCACCGGCGGCCACACGCCCGGTACGGCGCAGCTCGCGGCGACGGCGTCGACGAGCCCGGCCCCGCTCTCCCGGTCGAAGTCGGCCGGGGCCCCGCTGAGCGCGTCGACGGCGGTGACGACGAGCCGGCGCTCGGGCCACTCGTGCGAGGCGAGCCGGGCCGCCAGCACCTCGCGCCGCTCCGCCTCCGCGCCGGTGTCGGCGGCCAGCGCGAAGGCGCCGACCCGGCGCCGGTAGGCGGCGGAGTCCCGGGAGCGCGCCATCGCGAGGGCGTAGCGGGCGAGGACCCCGGCGCCCAGCCGGGCCGGGCGTTCCCCGCCGGGGTGGCCGAGCTGGCGCTCGTACAGTTCCCGGGCGGTGAGGCCCGCGGTGAGCTGGGCGCCCACCACGGACCCGGCCGAGGTGCCGACGACCAGGTCGGCGGTGGTGAGGTCCACGCCCGCCCGGGCGAGCCCGTACAGGATCCCGGACTCCCAGCCGACGCCGGTCAGACCCCCGCCGCCGAGCACCAGTGCCGTTCCGCCGCCCATGTCGGCCCCCTGTTCCCTCGTTCCCGCACGCCGGTGGTGACGGCAGTCTGACGCAGCCGGACCGCCGCCACCACGGCGGGGCCCGGGGTCAGCCGAGCACGGCCGTGACCGTACCCGCACCGACCGTGCGGCCGCCCTCGCGGATGGCGAAGCCGAGCCCCGCCTCCAGGGGCACGTCCCGGCCCAGCTCGACGGTCATCGCGACCGTCTCCCCGGGACGGGCCACGGCGGCCGCGCCCAGGTCCACGTCGCCGACCACGTCGGCGGTGCGGACGTAGAACTGCGGCCGGTAGCCGGTCGCGACGGGTGTCGTACGCCCGCCCTCCCGGGCGGAGAGCACGTACACCCGCGCGGTGAAGCGCCGGCTCGGCACCAGGCTCCCGGGCGCCGCGACCACGTGCCCGCGGCGCACCCCGTCGCGGGGCACCCCGCGCAGCAGCAGCGCGACGTTGTCCCCCGCCTCGGCGGACTCCATCGGCTTGCCGAAGGTCTCCAGCCCGGTGACCACGGTCTCGACGGGCTCGCCGTCGCCCCCGAGGACGGTGACCCGGTCGCCGGGCCGGACCGTGCCGCGCTCGACGGCGCCGGTCACGACGGTGCCCCGGCCGGTGATGGTCAGGACGTTCTCGACCGGCAGCAGGAACGGCGCGTCCGTGTACCGCACCGGCATCGGCACGTACGTGTCGACCGCGTCCAGCAGCGCCTCGATCGCCCCGGTCCATCGCGGGTCGCCCTCCAGCGCGCGGAGCCCGGAGACCCGTACGACCGGCGCGGTGTCCCCGCCGTAGCCGTGCGCGGAGAGCAGGTCGCGGACCTCCAGCTCGACCAGGTCGGTGAGCTCGGGGTCACCGGCGTCGGCCTTGTTGAGGGCCACCACGATGTGGTCCACGCCGACCTGGCGGGCGAGCAGGACGTGCTCGGCGGTCTGGGGCATGACCCCGTCGAGGGCGGAGACGACGAGGATCGCCCCGTCGAGCTGGGCCGCGCCCGTGACCATGTTCTTGACGTAGTCGGCGTGGCCGGGCATGTCGACGTGGGCGTAGTGCCGGGTGTCGGTCTCGTACTCGACGTGCGTGAGGTTGATGGTGATGCCGCGGCGGGCCTCCTCGGGGGCCCGGTCGATGCGGTCGAACGGCACGAAGGAGGCGCCGCCGCGCTCGGCGAGGACCTTGGTGATGGCGGCGGTGAGGGTGGTCTTGCCGTGGTCGACGTGGCCCATGGTGCCGATGTTGAGGTGCGGCTTGGTGCGGGTGAAGGCCGTCTTGGCCATGATCTCTTTCCCGTGGCTCGAAGCTGGTCGGGACCCCTGGATTCAGCCGACCCTCCCCCTGCGGGGTCCGCCGGACGATCCGGGAAGGGTCAGCTTCGTGCGCCGTCGAACGCGGCGGAGGCGAATGCCTCGAAGGCCGCGGAGGCGGTGAGTGCCTCCGACGCGGAGAAGAGGAGGACGGCAGCCTTCGGCGCGTCCGCGACTGCGGACGGCGCTGCGGGGAAGGCGTACCGGGACATGCACCGGATCCTGCCGGACCGCCGGGGCCGCGTCGAACGAATTACGGTGGCGACGACGGGCGGGGCGCGGGCGTGGGCCGCACGCGGGGATGCCGCGGCGGGCCGGGATGAGGCCTGGATTACGGCGCCGCGTCACGGGGGTCGGTTACTCTCCCCGGGTGTCCCTCCTCCTCGCGCCGGTGGCCCGGCTGTCGCTGCTCGCCGTGCTGCTGGTCGCGGCCGGGGCCTGCGTACTGCTCTACGAGCCGCAGCGGCTGCTGTCGCAGGGCTGGCCGCCGGGGCTCCCGGTGGGGACGGGGGTGCTGCTGTTCGCGGGCGCGTACGGCGCGTGCACGGCCGCCTTCGTGCCCCGGCCGCTGCTGAACCTCGCCGCGGGGGCGGTCTTCGGGTCCCAGTTCGGGCTGGTGGCGGCCGTCGGCGGCACCGTGGTCGGCGCGGGGCTCGCCTTCGGCCTGGGCCGGATCATGGGGCAGGAGGCGTTGCGTCCGTACCTGCGCGGGCGCTGGCTGGAGGCGGCCGACGGCCAGCTGAGCCGGCACGGCTTCCGCTCCGTGCTGGCGGTCCGGATCTTTCCCGGGGTGCCCTTCGCCGCGGCCAATTACCTCGCGGCCGTCTCCCGTTGCGGCTGGCTCCCCTTCCTGCTCGCGACGGCGCTCGGGACGGTCCCCAACACCGCCGCGTACGTGATCGCCGGAGCCAGCGCCTCCTCCCCCGGATCGCCCGCGTTCCTGGTTTCGTTCGGGTTCATCGCCCTGTCCGGAGCGGTCGCGGCGGCGGTCGCCTGGCGCAAGCGGCACCGGCTGGCACCCGCTGGTGCGTCCCGGCCCGCGCCCGCACACCCCCCAGTGGTCACGGCGGCTCCCCACGGGCCCTAGCATCGGACCCGAACTGCCCGACGATCACAAGGACGAGCGCACCCCGACATGAGCTGGTTCGAATCCCTAATCCTCGGTCTCGTCCAGGGGCTTACGGAGTTCCTCCCGATCTCCTCCAGCGCGC
Source organism: Streptomyces sp. NPDC034043 (assembly GCF_055575675.1). Classification (NCBI taxonomy): domain Bacteria; kingdom Bacillati; phylum Actinomycetota; class Actinomycetes; order Kitasatosporales; family Streptomycetaceae; genus Streptomyces; species Streptomyces sp. NPDC034043. The sequence goes on along the minus strand of NZ_JBVISF010000001.1, from coordinate 112,083 downwards.
ACCTGCGGCTGACCGCGGCTTTCGCCGGCTGGCACGATCCGGGTGCCGCCTTCACGGCCATCACCCAGATCGGCACCGAGGCCGCCGTGCTGATCTACTTCCGCAAGGACATCGCGCGGATCATCTCCACCTGGTTCCGCTCCCTGTACACCAAGGCGCTGCGTTCCGAACAGGACGCCAAGATGGGCTGGCTGGTCATCGTCGGCTCGATCCCGATCGGTGTCCTGGGCGTCCTGTTCAAGGACCAGATCACCGGCCCGGCCCGCGACCTGCGGCTGACCGCGACCACGCTGATCGTGATGGGCCTCGTCCTCGGCTTCGCCGACTGGCTGGCCTCCCGCGACGAGGAGGGCGGACGGCACCGCGTGGTCAAGCAGCGCAAGACGCTCCGGGAACTGGGGGTCAAGGACGGGCTGATCTTCGGGCTGTGCCAGGCGATGGCGCTGATCCCGGGCGTCTCCCGGTCCGGTGCCACGATCTCCGGCGGTCTGCTGCTCGGCTTCACCCGTGAGGCGGCGGCCCGGTACTCCTTCCTCCTGGCCATCCCGGCCGTGCTGGCCTCCGGCGCGTTCGAGATCAAGGACGTGGTGGAGAACCCCGGGCACATCTCCTGGGGGCCGACGGTCTTCGCCACGGTGATCGCCTTCTTCGTCGGCTACGCGGTCATCGCATGGTTCATGAAGTTCATCTCCACCAAGAGCTTCATGCCCTTCGTCATCTACCGGATCCTGCTCGGCATCGCGCTGTTCGCGCTCATCGGGATGGGCGTGCTCAGCCCGCACGCGGGTGAGTCGGGCTCCTGACCTGCAGGTTCAACGCTAAGTGGGCCCAGAAAATGGCGCCCCAGGACGTGATCCTGGGGCGCCATTTTCGAATCGCTATCCGCATCCAGACCCAGACATGAGCCCGGGTTGACCTGGAGGCGAAGTGGATACATCTAGATGAATCTCGATCCGCTTCGACGGTTCTCCCCGTGCTCATCTCCCAGTCGTCTCCCACTCCTCCCACCTCCTGCGCAGAGGCAGACCGAAGCCGGGCGGGGTACCTGGAGGGGGTACGGGTGCGCCCGGCTTCGGCATATTCGGCCGACGAGCAACTCGCGCCGGTGCGCACCGGTGCTATTCACTCGTCGGAGCGGATGCCCGTCACGCCTAGACGGACATCCGCGGGTCACCCGGCGGCCGGTACTTGGGGTGCCAGTGCAGCCGGGTGACCCTCGGCCCAGCCAGGGATGGGACCCAGCCGGCCGAGCCTGCACCTCACATCCGCCGCCTTTCGGTCGGCCGATAGAGCAAGATCACAAAATGCTTCACATTTGATGCTGACAAACGATCATGAACGGTCGAGCGTTTTGGGGTGCCGAAAGAACTGCCCCAGTGGGTGCTCGACGCCCGCAGGGTTGTCGCTGACCGCGTGCGCTGCGCCCGGCTGAACGCAGGCTGGACGCAGGAGCGCTTGGTGGAGATCTCCGGCGTCGACCGCTCCACTTTGCAGCGACTCGAGGCCGGGACTCACGACACGCGCATCAGCGCGTTGCTGATGATCGCGCACGCTCTTCGCGTGCCAGCCAAGGACTTCCTGCCGTAGCGCCACTCTTCAGCCGCCCGTTTTCGGCCAGCGGGCGGGGTCTCCATCTTGCCGCGTCATATGCCGGAGCGATAGACGTAGCGCGCATATATGCACACGTTGTGTTGCATGGGCATCCCGCTCGCCGCACCGCCGCACGACGAGCGGGATGAGATCAGGCGATCTATCCCCAGCCGATGTCGTTCGACGTCGATGTGGGGGTGGGCGTCGGGGTCGGGGTCGGCTCGGCAGGCGCGACGCCCCAGCCGATGTCGGTGACGACGGCCTCGGAGGCCGGCGGAGCGGGGACTTCGTCGGCTGCGGCGGGTACGGCAAACAGAGCAGCGGCGACCAGTGCTGCTGCGGCCAGGGCTAGGCGCTTGGCGATCATCTTCAACCCCTCCCGATTCGAACAGGCGACCGCTCGCCCGTTCCGGTTCGAAACATTGCCATGTGCATGTGCCTGCGTCCAGACTCGATGGGATGTCAGTATCCGCACTGCGTTTTTTGGAAAAGGGGGGCCATGCCGGCCGACGACGACGCGGACAGACCCATCCTGCCGCTCACCTCCAGCGACATCGACGACTACAAGGCCGTCGCAGCCGGGGAAGCCCTGGAGGCCCCCGAGCGGCTGCTGCGCCTCGGCCTCGTCGTCCAGAGTCCCTACGCGGACGGCCGCCCCGTTGCCCTCGACCCTCGCGATGTCCAGCAGAAGCTGCTCGAAGCGCGATACAAGGAGCTGGCTACGCTGGCTGAGCAGTTGCGACTCCTACCCCAGCTGGAGGCGCTGCGGACCGCCTACGAGCCGGAGCCGAGGCGCGGGGAGCCCTCGAGTGAGCTGCTGCAGACAATGACCCAGATGGACACCCGCATCGGGGAAGCCTCCTCCCGGGCCACTGTCGAATGCCTGTCGGCGCAGCCCATCCCCCGAGCGAAGCGGGATCCGAAGTCCCTCCAGACCGGGCTGGAGCGCAGCCTTGCACTCCTCCGCCGAGGAGTGACAGTGCGGCTGCTGTACGGGCCGGCCGCACTCAACGACCCGGCCACCCGCGAGTACGTCGAGGAGTTCATCGCCGAGGGAGGTGGAGTCCGCATCCACCGCCGCCCCTTCATTCGCACGTTAATCGTGGACGGGAGCGACCTCTTCATCGACGACTACAGGAAGTCGACGCCACCCCCGGCCGCAGGCTGCCACATCACCGACCGCGCCGTCGTGGCCTGGGCTCGCCAGGTGTACACGTACCTGTGGGAGTCGTCCTACACGTGGAAAGAGTCCCTCGCGTGGGACACGGAGGCACTGTCGGAGCGGCAGCTGAAGATCCTGGGCGACATGGCCGCCGGCTACGACCAGGAGGTCATCGCTCACCGGATCGGCATTAGCCCGCGCCAGGTGACCGCGGACCTGAAAGAGGCGCGTACCCGGCTGGGGATGCGGTCGACGTATCAGCTGATGGCCTGGTACGGGCGCTGGATGGCGGGCCGGTCAGGGGGAACGGGGGGCCGCTAGCCTGGCCGACTCCGATGGCGGGGTGGCGCTGCCGTCGAGAGGGGGCTCCCCGCCTAGGATCGACCGGTGGCTATCGAACCCCCTGTCGAACTGATCGACCTCCAGCGCGCCTCGGACCAGGCGCACGCCCAGGTCCGCGAGAACCCGACCGATGTGGCTTGGGCCGAGTGGCGCGACCGGGCCGGCGAGGTGCAGTCCGCGGTGACGGCCTACGCGAAGGAGATCGGCGAGCCCCGGAACGCCGTCGAGGCCGCAGTGAAGAAGGCTGCGCGCTACTCCGAGCCGCAGCCGAAGCCCTAGACGTGGGCCCGCCCCGCCGGTCGCTGTCCCCGAAGGGCCGGTGGGGCGGTACGAGCAGCGTCTGCGCCCAGCAGGCAATCGCTCGAATGTGATGTGTCCATGCTAGCGGCGGGCACTGACAAAGGGGGTGGGGTCGGGGCGTAGAATCGAACTTGTGTCCGACAATGCCGCCTCCCGCCTCGCTCAGCTCCGCTTCCTCGAGCGGGTGCAGTTGCAGGACCTGGCCCGGACCCGCGACTGGATCGCCACGGAGGAGCGGCTCCAGGAGGCCGAGGCCCACCGCCAGCCGCCTCCTCCGCCGCCGGACTGGCTGATCGAGCACGGCATCGGCGCGGGTCGACCGCCAGTCCGTGTCCACGTTGGTGGCTGCTGGGACACGCGGACCCGCTGCAAGCCGGCCGACCAGGACACCGCCCGCCGGGCCCTCGCCGAAGGTGTTGAGGCCTGCGTCCAGTGCCGGCCGGACACCGCGCTCGGCGTCCTGGACTGAGTCAACGTGCTTGTAGCTCTTTCGAGTTACATCGCTAGCCAACTTCGACATACGTATGTCAAGGTGGATTCATCGCAGGGAGGGAGACCCGATGAACACCACCACGGCCGCCGCTAAGGCCCGCGTCACCGTCGCCACCATCCGCACCTGGTGCCGGATTGGAGCCGTCGCAGCCACGAAGCAGGCCGGGCGCTGGATCATCGACGCCACCTCCCTCGCCCGCCGCATCGCCATTGGCGCACGCAAGGCCCGCAAGGTCATCGCCTACACCGTCGAGACCCTCACCGCGATCGGCGGCAGCCGCTGGCAGAAGAACGACATGGACCGCATCTACTTCAACAACGCCGCCGAGATCGCCGGCCTCGAACTGCACCACTACAAGTCAGGCAACATCTCCGGCGCTTACTGGCAGGGCGAGCTCGTCTCGAACAGCCAGGGCGTCAAGCTCGCGAACAGTATCGACAAGCTCTGGTTCGACCTCGCCGACGGTAAGTTCCACTGCCGCTTCGGCTTCGGCCGGTCTCGCGAAGCCAGCCCTGACGAGGTGTTCGACGCAGCCATCGCCGGCATCCGCACCGCCATCGCCGCCCTCTGAACCTACCGAAGGAGCCTCATGCAGCACTTCACCGCCTGGATCGTCAACGATCCGACAGCCCTGGAAAGCGCCTGCGTCGACATCACGATCCTCGAGGACCAGCTCATCGGAGACCCCGAGAGGCCCGGAGCCTGGTCCACGGACGGCAGCAAGCCCACGGCGTTCCACGCGGTCACCACCGTCGACGCCAAGGAGGGCGACATCGAAGAAGCCATCGCCGAGGCCGAGGCTCTGATGGCCGCCGCCGACTGGGAGACCGACAGCGCCTGGGACCCGGTCGGAAACGCCTACATCGCTACCGTCCAGCGCGCCAGCTGACCCGAGGAGCAACAGTCATGACGACAACGACCAACTACGGCAGCTGGTACAACGTCGAGGGCCGCGAGGTCTCCGCCGCCGCCACAGTCAGCCTGGCCGCCGGTGACTGCCACGACGACTACGACCTCGACGCGGTCGAGAGCGCCTACCTCACCGCCATCCAGGAGGAACTGCCGCCCGGCGTCTACGTCAACGGCCTGGAATTCATCGGCCCGTACTACGACGAGGACTGCCACTTCGAGGGCTACCCCACCGACGCGGATGGGTCCCTCGACCTGAAGGCCATCGTGGACTCCGTCGACATCTACGGAATCCTGGAGCAGCACGAGCTCATCGACATCAACGAGGTCGCGGCCCGGCTCGGTTACAGCGGCAAGTCGGCAGCGGCCACCGCTCGCAAGACGCTGGCCCGCTGGGGTGTCGAGGCCGCACAGACCCGCCCGCACCCGGAGTCCAACCGGTTGCAGCACCGCTACCTGGCCCGCGAGGTCGAGGAGGCGGCGAAGAATCGACCCGGCCAGGGAGCGCGTACCGACAGGGCGAGCGCGTGACCATCCGCCCCTCACACCTCCCCAGGATGCGCCGCCAGTTACTGGATCACCTTGAGGACCCGGCTGCCTCGCTACGGTCCCAAACCCCCCGCGAAGTCCAGGTGGGGCTCGACGCGCTCGCATCGCACCTGCGGGCCGCCGACATGTACTGGGTGGCCCCCGAAATGGCAGCCCTAGCCGTGTCGGCCGGCGCCCAGCTGGCTGCCGCGCGCTGGGCTACCGCAGATCGACCTTCCCCCTGCGGCCTGCTGTGGTGGGCCGACGGTATCGGGTCCATGGACGCACACGGTGTCGAGATCCCGGTGGAAGGCTGCGTATGGGGTCCGTATGACGGTGAGCTGCTGGTCTGGCTGCTCATGTCCCGGAAGCGGCTCGACGCCGAACTGGCTCCGTTGAAGGGGCTGGTCCTGGTGGAGGAGCAGGTGCCGCCGTTGCTTCCGATTTCCGGGGGCGGTCTCTCGGTGACCGCTGAGCCAGTGCCGTTTGCGAGCCTCGAGACGAAGCTGCCGACCACCATCGTGGCCGCGCTCGCTGCCGCGTGGCTGCTGATGCAGCAGCCCGTGCTCGTCGAGCAGGCGGCCGTGCGGCCGGCCTCTTCGGAGGCGCGCAGCCTCACAAGGTCTGGCCTTGGCAATACAGCGGTCACCGTGACCTCGCTCCGGCGGCAGTACGCGCCGAACGGCAGTGCGGCCGAGGGGACGGACATTTCGGGGCGGCGATACCGGCATCGGTGGGTTGTGTCAGGCCACTGGCGGGATCAGGCTCACGGTCCGGACCGCGGGCTGCGCCGCAAGACGTGGATCCCCGCCCACGTCAAAGGACCGGACGGGGCGCCGATGCTCTCGACGGAGAAGGTCAACGTGTGGCGCCGATAGCTGTGCCGCTCCAGCTGCGACAGGCGCACGGTAAGGGAAGTTCCGGAAAGTAGGACGCCCGCCCCCGCCGGATGCGGGAGCGGGCGTCAGTGCGGTCAGGCGGCAAATGCGGCCTCAAGAGTGCGGGCCATCGCCGCGTCGTAACCCTCGGGCGGGACAGTCAGTGCCTTCGGATCCAGCGCCCTGTTGATGCCGAAGTAGGCCTCGATGTGACTTGGCGGCGCACCGTCTTCCAGTGCCGCACCGATGGCGGCCCTGCGCAGCGAGTGCGCACGCGCCTCTACGTTGACCCGCTCTGCGGCGCGCCGCAGCAGGCGTGGCAACACCCCGACCTTCTGCAAGCCCAACAGTAGGGGCTCGGCCGGCTCGTAATCCTGGGTGGCCAGGTAGGCATCGACGGCCCGCCCGGCCGCAGGTGCGATGCAGATCCGGCGCCTACCAAGTGTCAGGCGGGGCTCCGTGCCAGGCTGGTAGTCAGCGACCGAAGCCTCGGTGACCTCCAGGGGGCGAGCCCCAGCAAGCAGCATCAACGACATTGCCGCGTACAGCAGTGGGTCCGCTTGCGTCTCGACGAGCAGAGCCCGAGCGTCAAGCGTGGACAGGGTGGGGCGGTCGAGCAGCGGCACGGTTCCTCCTCCGACGGTGGGGGCTTCAGTGTGGCAGCGGCCGATGATGGCCAGGCGCGGAATGCGAAGAGCCCCCACCCGAAGGTGGGGGCTGAGGCGTCGCCCGGAGTGAGGCCGGTACAAGCCGGGCGCCACGGTTTCCCAGTGGCCTACGAGCGTCCGCTGAATCAGTGTGACACGGGGCGCCGACAACGGGCAGGCGGTCAGGCGCCTCCTAGCGCTTCAGTGCATGGCCGCAGGGGTCGAGCGTGTAGATCCGCCCCGACCGTGGGTAGCGGACCCTAGCGGGACTCTCCAACGCTGACTCCAGTGAGCGCGGTAGCTCATTGCTCGCCCTTCGACTCCAGCCGGACGTGGACGCGGACCTCGCCGTCGACCTCATCCGGCATGAGCCAGACAACTTCCGCGACGCGCTCCACCCTCTCCCCGCCGGCAATGAGCTCTCCGACACGGGGCGGCGCCGTCAGATCGAGCTCCCACGTGCCGTCGATGATGACCTTCATGCGCCCTCCTCGTAGCACATAACGACTGCCTACTCGCTAGGCAGGAAGACGTCGACTACCCAGTTCGGCTCGCGACCGTCCAGCTCGCCCCAACCAGCACCTTGACGCTCAAGAACGTCCACCGCCTTCTGCGCCACGATCCGAGCCTCGTTCCAGTGGTCGTACTTGTCCTGGCCCGTGAACTTGGCGATGCCGGTGACGCGGACCGAGTCTTCCTCCGGGCCGGGCTCGATGGTGAAACCGCTAGCCCTGAACCCTCGCGCCTCTTCGTCAGCCAGGGGAGTCAGGCCAGCGTTACGAAGGATGGAGACGGCGCGGTCTACGGCGGTGCTGGTCACTGGCCCTCCTGGGGCTGGAGCCGCTCGGCGAGTCCGGCGGCGAGAGTGTAGGCGGGGTGGTTGTCGAGCTGGTGCCGCTCCAGGTAGGCGATAGCCAGCCGGAGGCGATCGGTGGAGTCCTTCGCGTTGCCGAGCAGCAGGTTGCAGTGGTGGCACAGCAAGGCACGGATCTTGCCCGTGACGTGATCGTGGTCCACATGCATCCGGCGCTCGGTATCCGGCTCCTCCCCGCAGAGCGCGCACAGGTTCCCCTGCTCCGCTGCCATGCGGGTGTAGTCGTCGAGCGTGATGCCGTAGAGCCGCTTCAGGCTTTGCTCGAAAACCTTGTCCTTGCCGTTGTTCTTCTTATACCGGTCGCGGTGGTACTCGCTCAGGCACGCCTTGCAGCGCGGGTGGCGACGGCCCTGATGCGTGTAGAAGTCGGCGGCCGGCTTGGTGACGCCGCACTTGCGGCACGCCTTGTCCGGCTCGCTCACCTCAGCCCCCTTGCGCCGTGGGCCCCAACGCTGGGTCGGTGGCCAGCTCGGAGCTCGGGGACGTACTTGTACAGCGTGGTCCGGCTGATACCGAGCAGCCGGGCGATGGAGGCGATCGAGGCCTCCGGGTTGGCGAGCATGGACCGGGCGTGAAGGATCTGCTCCTCGGTCATGGCTGGCGGGCGCCCGATGCGCTCCCCGCGGGCCCGCGCTGCGGCGAGACCTTCGTGGGTGCCCTGGACGATGAGCTCGCGGATGAACTCGGCGAGGGCGGCGAAGACGTGGAAGACGAGCCGGCCGCCGGGGGTGGTGGTATCGAGGGCTTCGTGGAGTGAGCGGAAGCCGATGCCGCGCTTGCGGAGGCCGGCAACGATGGCGATGAGGTCTTGGATGGAGCGGCCGAGGCGGTCGAGGGACGGTACGACGAGGGTGTCGCCGGGGCGGGCGTACTCCAGGGCCTTCCAGAGTTCTTCGCGTTCGACGGTCTTGCCGGACTTCTTGTCGGCGAAGACTTTGGCGCAGCCGCACTCGGTGAGGGCGGCGATCTGGCGGTCGAGGTTCTGGCCCTTGGTGGAGACGCGGGCGTATCCGATGAGAACACCGGTCGCGGTGGTGGGGAACGCGGCGAGGACGTCTTCGCCGTCGGATGCCCACTGGGCGGCTGTGGTCATGTAAGAACCGTACAGAAAGGGGTGGTTGATGGTTAATGAACGCTTCAAGTTTTTGAACACCCTTTATGGACGACCTACGGGAGGTGGAACCCCAGGAACGCCGCCGCAGGGTGCAGCGTCCAACAACCGATCGATTGTTGGACACCGGCGGTTTGGCATCTTATCCAGGGCCCGCCCCTCAACCGGGCCGCGATCTACAGGGGTTGCCTCTGCCCGTCGGAGGTCGCGATTCCGCAACACGCCCCCGGCGCCGTCCCCGTCGGCGATACGGTCGCGACCTCATCGACTTCTGGGGTCACCATGCGCCTGCGTACACTCCCTGCCGCTCTGCTCCTCCTCGCTGCCGCCTCCGGCTGCGGAAGCGGCACGCCCGAAGCTGCCGCGCCGCCTTCGGCGGGTGCGGGAGCGCCGGCGCCAGCTGCATCCTCGACGCCCCCAGCCCTCGAGCTAGGAGCCGCGGCCGAGACGGTCGGCTCCGGCGGGACGGGACGGCTGGAGCTCACCCCTACGTCGGTGACCTACCTGCAGCCAGGCAGCACCTTCGACAAGCCCACGAGGGAGCAGTTCGCCTTCATTACCTTCAAGGCCAGGCCTACGACGGCTGTGGCAGCGGCCCAGGCGGCGCCTGCCGGTGGCGGCGGATGGAGCTGGATCGCCCCTGACGGGCAGGCCATCGAGCAGGGCAACGGCGAGGCCTACAACGTCGTCGCGAAAAGCTTCAACGCGGGAGGACCGATTCAGCCGGGTAGCTGGGTCTGGGATGCGGCTGTCTTCGACCTGGCCAAGGCGCAGGCCGGCGGGACGCTCGTCTACACCGACGGTGCGGGGGCTGCCTTCCGTTGGAAGGTTCCCGCTCAGGACTCCGGCCCGGAGGTCGCCCAGGTGAAGAAGGAACTGGCCCCCTGACACAGCAGAACGCCCCCACCCGCGAGGGGGTGGGGGCGTTGTCACTTGGCGCCGAAGTCTTTCTTCTTGTGTTTGACCCAGGAGGCGACGGCCGCGACCGTAGCTGCGTCCATCCGGGCGAGCGCGGTGACAGCCTCCGCATCGGAGGCTCCCTTGTTTACGCCGGCTTCAGCGAGAGCTGTATCAAGGACAAGCCGATTCGCCTGCTCCTCGGCGGGTGGCGCAGGGGGCACGTCCGAGGGCGGCTGGGGCTGCTCTTCGAGGATGCCCATGTCGACGAGCGTCTCGACGTCGGCCATATGCGGCTGCCGTCGGGGCGTTGCGGGACGGGGGTCAGGCTCGGAATCGCTCATCACACTCCCGTCCGGTTGTACTCCTCGACCAGCGGGTGCACGGGCTCGGGTTCAATGCCGGCGTGGTGCATCTGTTGGGCCCATCGGTCGGTCGTCCATGCGAAGGCACGCAGGATGGACTCGATCCTGCTGACCCGGCCCCTGAGGGAGCCGTTCTCCTCATCCACCCGGCTCACCGTCGCCTGTAGGACCTTCAGGTCCTCCGCCCGCTGCGCTGGCGCCGCTTGCACGGCCGCCACCACGCGGGTCGCCTCGGCCGACGTGGTCGCCGCGGCTTTCGACAGCCGCGCCGTGTACACCGTGCCGATCACCGTAAGCACCGCCGCCGTGACCGTAACCACTGCTGCCCAAACACTCATCCGTCCTCTGCTCTCCGGGCGCGAGGAGCTTTGGGCACGGAGTGCTCGGGCACCGTCGCGGCCCACATGATCACCCCCACGTGGGAGGTCAGGTACCAGACGGCGACGTAGGCGCCGCGGGAGAACTCGCCCGACATGACAGCAGCGAGGTATGCGATCGCCCACACTGACGGCGGCACCAGTGCAGCGACGAATCCAAAGCGATCCCGGCCGACACGGAGGAAGGCCGAGACCATGGTGACGATCCCGGCTATGACCCACAGCCACGCCCAGCAGTGGAGCGGGGCGATGCGGGTCAGGAGGCCGAGGCCTGTGGTCTGCGGAGGGTCCACGATCATGCCCGCACCCCAGCAGGTCTTGCCGGTGCCGAGGATGAGAAGGAAGCGGCCGCGGCGGCCCAGCAGACGTTGGGCCCGCCGGACAGCCCGGCACTCCACCTACACGCCCGAGAGTGGGCGGCGGGCGGCGATAGCCGGCACCGGAGCGGTGATCTGCGTGCGGTCCCACATGGCGACGACCGCAGCTGCGGCGGCGAGGACCACTGCCTGCTGCTCGGCGGACCAGTCGAGGCCGAAACCGACGGCGAGGGCGAGAGCAGCCTGGGCGAAGCCGAGGACGGCGGCGCCGATCGCATCGCCAGCCATGACGGCAAGGATGACGCCGACGAGGGCAGACGCGACGGCGTTGATGACGGCCTGCTGCTCGGCTGAGACGTCCATCCCGAAGGCCGCGAGCAGCTTGACGGCGATGGCGACGAGGCCGAGCCAGAGCGCCGGTTCTCTCTTGAAGATCATGGTCAGCCCTTCGCGGTGCTGGAGTTCTGGACGGTGACATCGACGGCGACGGTGTTCTCGCGGAGTGCCTTGGCGACAGCGTTCTCAACGGCCGTCGCTATGGCCGCCTCGTCGAGGTCCCGGTCGGCGGCGAGCAGCTTCACGAGCGTCTCGACGGCCATCAGGCGGGCGAGGGTGGCCTCGGTGGTGTTCTTGAGGCCCCAGATCATGGAGTTCCAGCTGTCGGAGCGTTCCTGGGTGAGAGCCACGCCGTTCTCCTCAGGGGTAGGTTGGGCCGCGTCGCCGCCGGCCAGGGCTAGGATGCGCGTGAAGTTGATGTTTCCGGGGTCGCCGTGGTCGTTCTCTGGGACGTGCTGGTGCCCGAGCCAGCCGTAATAGGCCTGCCACTGGGCGCCGGACAGGCGGACCCCGTTGGCGCCGTAGGAGCCGCCGACCTGGCCCTTGTTGTAGGCCTTCCAGGTCACGGTTGAGGCGAGGCGGATGCCGTGGTTGTCGTGGGCCCATCGGACGAACTTGGCGAGTTCGGCGAGGAGCCAGTCGGGGGCGTCGGGCCAGAAGATGTAGTCGACGCCGGCGCGCTTGCCGTCCCAGGTGACGGCGTTCCGTTCGTCGCAGGTGCCGACGAGCTCGATCTGCACGGCGTTGGCGGTGTTGGTCTCCACGCCCCCCGAAAGGTTCATGAGGGCGCGGCTGGAGGTGTCGAAGTCGAAGTGCTGATACCACTTGATCTTGCGGTTCGGGATGTCCGGGAGTGCGGTGAAGTTGGGAGCATCGCGCCCGCCGCGGTAGTCGGGGAGTGTCCTGCCCTCGGTGGTGTGCAGCACGCCGACGTTGGATTCCATCGCATTGCCCGGGTAGGCGGTTTGCCACCAGTAGGAGAGCGAGGCGTCGGGGTACTTCTGTGGGCCGGTCTTGGCCATGAGGCCTCCAGGCATGCGAAAGCCCCGGCCGGGACGGCTCGGGGCGGTGGAAGGGCGGGGGGCTGGCGGCTAGGCGGCCAGGTAGGTGACGTACAGCATGGATCCGGCTTCGCCGCTGTACGCGGTCGAGAGGCTGCTGCCGCTGTTCTGTCCGCCCGCGACCTCGACGTAGTCCCCTACTCCGAGGTACAGAATGTGATTGACCTCGACGACGCCGGCGAGGTTGCCGGGGGAGCAGAGGTTCGCGGCACCCTGGATGAAGCTGCCGTTCAGGTGGATCCGGGCGCCGCGGGCGCCGACGCTGTTGTTGGCGAAGGCAGCTCGGCCACGCACGTCGTACCAGCCGGCGACCTGGCAGGTGTACCGGGTGTTGTTCGTGATGGTTGAGTGCCCCCCATGGGTGTCGAGTATCTCGCTGTCCATCGACAAGGGTGCCCAGAGGGTGTTGCCCACAGACTGCGTGATGGTCTGCTTGCCGATGAACATCGGCTTCACCGTGGTTGCCACGCCGACCCAGGCGCTGCCGTTGTAGACGGTCAGGAGACCTTCGGCCGTCACCCAGGCAGTCATGCCCGCGACGGGGCTGGTCAAGGCGGCGTTCCTGGCGGCAGCCGAGGCGAACCGCATGACGGTCTGGGGTACGACGGCAGCCAGGTTCTGGGCCATGAGGGCGGCATTCGGCGGGTCCGTGAGGGACGAGATCTGAATGCCTTGACCGAAGGCGTCGGTGGTGGGCACCGGCCCCCCTCTCCTAGGTGATGCGGTAGCTGATGCCCTCGAGCGCCGCCCAGACGGCGGTGCCGTTGAAGTCGGTGATCTGCAGCAGGCCGCCGGTCGTGATCTCGAGGGGGGAAGCGTTGCCGGTCGAGATCATGCAGGTGCAGCGCACCAAGACCGGTGGGCGGGCCGCTGCAGGCAGGGTCGCGATCGTGGAGGTGCTGGTCGTGGACGCGGGCGCCCTGGCCAGCCCCGAAAGCGAGACGGTCCCGTCGTTGTTGATCCGGTAGGCGGGTGCTCCGTAGGGGTCGCCCCAGGCCGCCCACGAGCCGTTGTACGAGAGTGCCTGCCAGGTACCGGCTGTGCTGGTGGGGGCGGTCTTCCCCAGAGCGAGCCAGTTCCCGGATCCGGATACGGTGACGACGATCGTGTCGCCGACCGCCGGGGAGAGATAGTCGGCCGCACGGCGGGCGATGATTCCGTCGGTGGTGGTGACGGTTCCGGTGGATCCGACGGTGCTGACTACCGCCAGGCGCCAATCGGCGCCCCGGATGGCGGGACTCTGGTCGCTGGCGTGCTGGACTTGCCCCTGGAGGGCATCGGCAACGTCGGCCCAAATGCGCTGGACATTGCCGCCAGCGCTGGCGCTGGCACTGCTCACGAGTCTTCCTTCGCCGAGATGGTGCGGAGCGTGCACAGGCCATCGACACTCAGAGGGACATCGAAAGCGGCGACCTGATGCAGTTCGGACGTCCCGTCGGGATATCGCACACGCAGTACGTCGCCGGGAGCCAGGGCCGCATTAGGCAGGCAGGTGACGTCCCCCGTCGCGTTGGCCGCAGTAGCGGACCGCAGCTTGAGTGTGGCGGCCTGCGTGCACTGCAAGGTTGTGATCAGGGCGGGTGAGGTGACGAAGGTCGGCCGGTGCCCGAGGGGGCCATCCCAGTACGTCGGGCTGCCGGGATCTGAGTCCACGACCAGCGAAGACACGGGCGCGACCCCTCCCTCGGTATTCTCGCCACGGGCGAGGACACCGTTGTAGATGCCGTCGAGGGTCATGCCCCGGTCGGCTTTCACATAGGTGCCGCCCTCTCCGGCGGCCACAGTCCACACGGGTGAGGCGGATAGCAGTTCCGGAAGTTCGGCGATCGTGAAGACGCCCTCGGGGTCGACGAACACCTCGGCGCCGATCGCGGCCCCCAGCTCGAGCACCGCCGCCCACGGGTCAGCCTCAACGTCCCAAGTCCGGGCGCCGATCGTGGCATCGGTAGCCCCGGAGGAGCTGATTTCGGCGTCCGGCAGCGAGCGGTGGATCAAGGAAGTGATCGCTCCTACCGCAGTGCCGCTCGCGCGGTAGGGGGCGGTGAATTTGTCGTCGGAGACGATCACCTCGAGGCTCTTGCCGGACAGGGTGACGGGGCCCTCGTCGACATCGCCGCTCACCCCGTCCACCCTGAAGATTCCCAGCGGGACCAGCTCCTCCGCGCCATCGTTGTACCGGATGCCGCGCAGAATCCGCAGACGGGCGCCATAGGTGGCCACCTTGTCCTGCGCAGTCCTGGGGATCAAGGCCGGATCGGCCAGGGTGACGGAGCAGGTGCGTCTGGCCGCAGACTTGAGGTCGACGGAGACGCTTCCCCCGATGTGATCGAGTGTTTCGGTGCCTCCGTCGGCCCGAAAGAGAACCACCTTGGTGACGACGACATGGGACTCGGCGAGGGACGCGAGGAACCGTTCGGACACTGGATACATCGCGCCCCCTCACTGGTCGAGCAGTACTTCTTCCCACGTGCCGTACCGGGCCAGCACGTCGGCCCAGGTCGCGTTCTCGCTCAGGATGTCCTGCCAGGTGCGGCCGGCGGACCCCGCGACGCCCACGGTGGTCGGCATGTCGGTCTGGGTGACCGGCAGAGTCCATGTCCGCCAGGCGTCATCCGATCGGCCACCACCCCGGTCCTCTGTGACCGCACCGATACTGACGTACATGTCGTCGACGCCATGACCGGGTGCGGCCTGCCAGAAGAGGACTACGCCACTGTCCAGGAGCAGGTGGAGAGCGATCCGCTCCTCGTCGGTCTCCGTATGGAAGGCGAGCTCCCCCTCGAGGCCGCCCCGGACGTCGGAGAACGTGACGGCGTTGCGCCGGCCTCGCACTCGATGGGCGGCCACCTGGACAGGGCGCTGCCAGCTGGGAGCCCGCGCCATCATGACCTTGCGATTCCGCTGAGGTGACCCCGGGTCCTTCAGCCAGGCGTAATTCGGATCCCCTGAAGCGATGACGGCGGCTTCAGAGCTTCGGGACGCCACGGCAGCGCCGACTGACGCGACCGTCTGGATGTAGTAGGTGACCGGGGTGTCGAGAGGTGCCTCGTAATCCTCGATCACCACCTGGTCGGAGGTGATGAGGTCTTGGCTGATGAGCCCGTTCGGCCCCCGCACGAGCGTCCTCGAGCCTCCTGCCAGCACTCGCCACACGGTCAGCAGATAGCCGACGTCCAGCTCCCGCAAGGTGAGGGTGATGCTCGCCGTTTCACTGTCGGCGCTGACCTCGGTGAGCGGCAGCGCCTCCCAGAGGGCGACCTGGTCGATGCGGATGACTGACGACGCGGCTGTGGCCGTCAGAGTCAGCTCGATAGCCGCCTGGGTGGCGCCTGCGGGGGCCGTGAAGTCGTTGCTGAGGAACCACCAGTTGGGGGTGGGGACGGCAGTCGTGCCGCCGGCCGTGAGGCCGAGGTCGGCGTTGGCCGCGTCGTACCAGCGGACACCACGGCTGATGGTCCAGCCGCCTGCGGTGACGTTCTCCGCTAGCTGCAGGCGAAAGGACAGGCCGTCGGCGGCACCGACGGGGAACTTGGCACTGCGCAGGACGCTGGCAGTGGCCGTCGCGGAAGAGACGGTCAGCGCATAGGCGCCGTCCATGAAGTAGGCGCCCCATGGTGTGGAGCGCGCAAGGGTCGCCACGCCGCTCGGGACCGTCCAGCCCGCGGCGTCCTTCTCGAAGGAGGCGTCGGCATAGGGCACGACGGAGCCCTGCCGGATGACGGGCGCCGTCGCGATGACCGCTCCGTCGACCCGCATGACCTGGGCAGCCGTACCGGAGGTGATGCCGACAGCGAGCGTGGCGTAGGAAGTGGCCGCCGGGGCAATCGCCGAGACGCGCTGCTGATAGTAGCTGGTGCCTGGTGCTGCCAGGTTGGAGCGCGTGGCGGACAGCAAGCTGTTTGCCGCGTTGTAGAAGCGGAGCTCGACCCAGACGGTTGAGCCGCTTGTGGGCGGGTTCAGGTAGCAGTAGCCGATGTATTCGGTTCCCGGCGTCGCTACGGGAGTCTCCGTCACCTTCGCGGAGGCGTTGCCGTTCGCAGTGACGGTCAGGGCCAGCACGTGGCCGCCGGCCAGATAGAAATCGACAGGCCAGGACACGACCGGCACGGAACGAGCGATCGTGCAGTTTGTTTCGGCAACCCACCGCAGGGTGGCGGACTCAAGGGTTTCGGCGTCGAAGGACAGCAGATTGCCGGTCGTCCGCATGGGAAGGCCGAGATAGAAGTTTTCGAAGTGGTTGACGATGCCGGTACCGGTGGCGGTCACGGCGACGACCACCTGCGCCGAGGCTGCTGTCGCGGGGGCGATACCTGCGACGGAGATGCGGTGCCAGGTGGCGGAGGCGGCAGCGGTGGTCAGTGACCAGGTGATGCTGACCTCGCTGCCGCCTGCCGTCATCCAGCGGATCCCGATCCGCTCAGGGATCGAGGAGCCTGATCCGTCGGCGAACGCCTGGTACTCCTGGCCCGCTGTCACTGGGTAGGACGCCGCAGTGCGGGCTGACATTTCGCCGACGGTCAGGCTGTACAGGCGAAGGGTTCCGTCGCCGTTGCGGCCTCCGGTCCCTTTGGAAATGGTGCAGTTGTTCTTGGCCACCCAACCTGACGTGTTGGGGTCGACTGACTCGGTAACGGCGGACAGGAGGTTCCCGGGGATTGCCACATCTACCCCTTCCGTCCGGGGCGCACGGTCTCCAGCAGCTGACGGGCGCCGGCGGTGACACGCCCATCTGCCCGGTCGTCGATGTAGGCATGGAAGGCTGCCCCCTCGACGACGAGGGTGAGCTGGTCGCCGGGAGCGAGTCCGCCGGAGCTGCGGCTGAGCGCATTCCACTGGCCGCTGGTGAGGATTGGCTCGGGCTTCCCCGTCGCATTGTGGGCGAGGGTCAGGCCCGGCTGCAGCCATCCCCCCTCGTCATATTTCCTGAGGGCGGGCGCGAATCCATACCGGTCGTGGAACAGGGCCGAGTTGTACCCTCGCGCACGCGCGCCGACGACAACGCCGTCACCACCGCGGCTTTCGACGTTCATCCCGCCGATGGTGCCCGCGGTGTGGCCAACGCCATCGTTCGTGATGCCGATCATGAATGGGCTGCGGAGGTTCCTGTGCCAGCCGGCCGGAGCCGTGTTCCCCTGGAAGGAGAACGTCGACCACAGGCGGCCGAGCGGGGACCGGCCTTCGATGACCTTCTGGATGCCGGACATGAAGCCGGAGCAGTCCCAGCTGGGATTGCCGGCGCCGCCCCACTGGTAGGGCTTGCCTGCCTGCGACCGGGCGAATCCCATGGCGGCCGCGACGTTCCCCGAGGCGGGCCCACCAGTCAGGCCCTCGGCTGCCGAGATGACCTTGTTCTTCAGGCTCTGCAGCATCTTGATCGGAAACTGCGACAGGGCCTGCGCCCACTGCGATCCCGAGAGGCCCGAGTTGATCTGGTCCCGCAGGAACTTGGTGGCCGTGTCCCAGGCCTTCCCCGGGCTGGAGAGGAAATCGATGCCGGACATAATGGCACCGCCGATCTTCTTGGCGGTGCCGGACAGCCAGTCGACGACGCCTCCCTCGGCGTATCGGGGAATGCTGCCGACGGCCCCGCCCTTGGCGTAGGCGGAGCCGCTCCGGGCCGCGCGGGCCCGCAGGGCCTCCACAGCGCCATGCCCTCCCGCTCCCTGCACCTCTCTCGCGGTCCAGACGTGCTCACCGTTGGAGAGCAGGGCGGGAATCGAGTCTGATGTCGCGGTGCCAGCACCGAATACGGCGCCACCCGTCGCGAATGTCATGGCGCCAAGCTTTCCGGCACCGGTGAACTCGGCAATGGTGTTCCAGACCTTGCGGATTCCGTTGTTGTATACGGTATCGATCACGAACTGGACGGGTTTACGAGTGATTTCGCGGAGCCGGTCCCAGATTTGCCCGATGCCGCTGATGCCGTTGTTGAAGGAGTCCTTGACCCTGTCCACGCCTCTGCCGAGCAGGTCGAAGATGGGCTTGATGCCGTTGTTCCAGGCGTTCGCTATGACGCCCTTGATCCCCTCCCATGCGGGCTTGATCGTGTCGTTCCAGAACCTCATGAACATCGGAGCCAGGACGTTTTTCACGTAGGCGACGACGACGTCGAAGATGAACTTGATCTGCTGCCACTTCTCCGCGATCAGGCCCGCGATGTAATTCCATACCGGCTTGAGGATGTTGTTCCACAGCCACATGAAGAGGGCCGCCACGTTCCTGACCTGGGCCATGATGAGATCGAAGCTGGGCTTGATGCCGTTGTTCCACAGCCACATGGCCCCGATGGCGATGAGATTCCAGATGGGCTTGAGGACGGTGTCCCATAGCCAGCCGAAGATCGCGCCGAGAATCTTGACCGCGAAGACGATCGGCGTGATCAGGATGGTAAGGATGATCGTCGCCAGAATCCGGGCTGCCGCCCCAATGAACGAGAACACCGGCTGGAGCACGCCCCAGAGCCAGGTCGCAGCGTCCGCAATGGCGCGCAGGCCAATCATGAAGCCTGCGAATAGTGGCTTTAGGATGGTTTCCCAAACCCACAACGCCACAGTCTTGATACCCTCCCACGCCGCCTGAACGATGGCGCGGAAGGTCTCCGACTTCTGGTACGCGACCACCAGAGCGGTGCCCAAAGCGAGCAGCGCGATTACGATCAGCGTGATCGGGTTGAGCGCCATGACCGCATTGAGCAGAGCCTGCGCGCTGGCGAACCCCGTAGTGACCGCGGTCCCTATCAGGATCGCCGCCCGGTATGCCGAGAAGACCAGAGTCACAGCCCCGGTAGCGATAGCCTGCGCATTCAGAGCCAGCGTCAGCCCGCCGACGAGGACGATCACCGGCAGCAGCCAAGCACCCCACTCGCGGAACCAGCCGATGACCGCGGACACCACGTCATCGACACGGCGAAGCACCGAGATCAAGCCGAGCAGAGCCGGGAGAATCAGCGTGTCGACGACCACGCCAACACCACTCATAAGCTGGCGCGACAGCACGTCAAGCTGGGTGGCCGTGTTGTCGCGAATCGTGTCTCCTACCGCCCTGGCTGCTCCTTCTACCTGCCCGAGACCGGCAGCGGCCGTCGACGGATCCATCGCCAGCAAGGCGGCACCCAAGTCCTCAGCCTGCGTACCGAAAAGCGCGACTGCGGCGGCACCCTGCACGACCGGGTCCTTCACGCCGCGCAGCCGCTCCAGGGTCAGGTCCAGGACGCCGGTTGCGGAGCTTCCGCCCGCCGCGAACTTTGCGGCCATGTCGTCAGCGGACAGACCAAGAAGCTTGAAGCCTTCAGTGCTGGTCTTAGACCCGTCGATTGCCCGGATGCTGAACTCCTTGATGGCGTCCGCGGCAATGTCGCTGTCACGCGCGCCAGCCGCGATGGCCTGATTGAGGAGCCCGATCGCTGACGCGCCATCCAGGCCGGCCTTGCGGAACTGGGTGCCGTACTCGTTGATCGTGTCCAGGAAGTCGCCGGCCTTGTCGGTGCCGGACTGCAGGCCCTTGGTGAGCAGGTCAAGGGCCTGTGGGGCATCCTTGGCGAGACCCGTGCGGATCATCTGTGCGGCCGCGTTGGCGGCCCCGCCGAGGTCCTGGTCGAATGTTGTCGCCAGGTCGGAGACCTTCGTCGTGATGGACTCGATGGCCTCAGAAGTGGCCTTCTCCGGGATCAGCCCAGAGCCCATGACCGCGCGGACGGCGGCAGCGCCCTCTTCGAAGGAGCCGACAACCGCCTTCGAGTACAGAGTCCCCGCAAGCTTGCCGGCTTTCTCCGCGCCTTTCCCGGAAAGGCCCAGCTGTGCGGACAGGCGGTCCGCCAGCTTCTCTTTCTCGATGGCGCTGATGGTCGCCGCGGCGAGGACCGCGCCGGCTGCCGCTCCACCGACCGCCAGGGCCGCCTTGAACCGGTCGGCGAATCGGCCTCCTGACTCACTGCCAGCCCGGTCTCCCGCCTCGGCTGCGGGTCCGCCGAGCTGCCGACGCAGTTCGTCGGAGATCCCACGGACGGAAGGAATGATCTGGATCGCGGCATAGCCAACGTTCGGCACGGAACCCCCTCGCAGTGTCAGGCGATGGCGCCCTGCTCGATCTGCCGTTTACGTTCGGCCGCCCTTAGGCGGGCGTCTTCCAAACGGGCGAGACGCTGGCTCTTACCCCTGCTCTTGTCGCCCTTTGGGGCCAGCCACCAGCGCGCATAGGGCTTCGGAGGCTTAGGAGGCTTCTTCTCAGCGTTGACGGCCTCAAGAGTCCAGTTCAGTCGCTGCACCATGTCGAAGAGGTCGGCGAGGAGGATTTCTTCGCCATTGGGCTCCTGGCGGCCATCCCGGAGTGCCGTCCGAGTGCGCGCGTGCGGAGACAGGCCCTGCACGTAGGCAGCGAGCTCCCGGTAGGTCATGTCCCCGGTGTGCAGATGACGCAGCCGGACTCCGTACTCGGCCCGCAGATCGGCTTCCAGGGCGCGGGGATGCCTCCGGATCAGCTCTCGGAGGCGTCCGATTCCCCCGGCAGGAGTCCGCAGTGCTTCTGGTAGGCCTCGAAGAGCTGCTTCAGCTTGTATTGCGGGAGGGGGTTCTTCCGGAACTCGGCGAAGCCGTCGCCGAGGGCGGCCTTCAGGACTCCGAGCGTTGCCCCCGTGTCGCCGCTCTCGGCGATCTCCACGAGGTCCCAAACGTCCAGGCTCTGGAGGTGAGCGAAGGCGTACCGGTGCCCCGCAAAGTGCACGCGGAAGGGGGCCAGATCGACCTCGGCCTGCACTGCGTCCAGGTTGAAGTCGAACGGCTGGTCGTCGGCATGGACCTTGGTCGCGGTTCGGGCTGTCATTGCTACTCGCTTTCGGGTCGCGGTTCTGGACGGATGACCAACACGTTGCTGGCCAGCAGCGTCAGGCGAACGGTGTTCAGGCCGTTGGGCTCAGGGGCCAGGTGAATGTCCATTGCCTCGGCGGCAACGACCCAAGGGAAGGGGGCGCCGTCGATGCTGATGGAGCCGCCCGGCTGGATGGCGATCTCGTTGGCCAGCCGGGGTTCAGCCTCGTCGCCCGGAGTGCCAGCCTGTTGGCGGTCGGCCTCAACGAGGGTGGCAAGCACCTGGCTGCGCAGGTTCCGGGGCAGTTCCTGGGAAGCGCAGATGAGGCCTAGATGGACGGCCTGATCGTGGATCTGCTGTTCGGTGTAGCTCACGGGCACGTCGCGGTTCTCCTTGCTCGCGGTTCAGGTACTGCACCGGGGCGCGGTCGAACCGCGACAGAACTCCCGCACCCCGGCGATCAGGCGGTAACCGTGACAGCGCAGGTGTCGCTCTGGCCGAGGTAGGTCGCCGTGACGGTCGACGCGCCGGGGTCGACGCCGGTGACGAAGCCCGCGCTGACGATCGCGTCGGCTGGCACCGAGGACGTCCACGTTGCCAGCGCTGTGACGTCGGCAGTGGAGGCGTCGGAGTAGGTGGCGGTCGCGGTGAGGGCGCCGATCTCCCCGTCGGCGATGGTCAGCGTGGCCGGGGTGACCGAGATGCTCGCCAGGACCGGCGTGGTCTGACGAACGAAGAGGACGCCGCCCGAGGTGGGGAAGATTGTGGCGACGAAGGTCGACGACTCCAGGTCTGTTTCGTTCTCGCCGTGGTCGCCATCCAAGGTGACCTCGGCATGCTGAGCTGTGATGAGCCGCCGCGTCTTCTCGCCCTCGCGGACCTCGAAGCCGACGAGGACCTTGGCCGGCCGGGGAATCTTGATCTGAGTGGCAGACGAGCCGGGCCACAGCAGGGAGTACGTCGTGTCGTTGTCTTCGAGCGCCGTGAAGCTCTTCGTCAGCTTGAAGTGGTTGCGTGACGTCCTGACCAGCATGCCTCCCCACGCGTACTTGTCGTCGGTGTCCTCGTCCCTGCTTTCGGGGAAACCCTCGTCGCCGTCGAGGAGGCCCACAAGCTGCCAGTCCACGCCGAACGGCGTGTCCGCGTCGGCGGGAAGGGGCGCGGAGAGGTTGGTGGAGATGTAGACGTCGGCCTCGGTCCAGAGGTTCGCATTCAGGGGCGAGCCGCCCATATCGGTGTCTCCTTTGGGGAATGCCGAAGCCCCCGCCGGCTGGCAGGGGCTTCGATGAGCGGATCGGCATCAGGCGACCGCGCGGATACCTTTCGAGATGTTGCAGCGCAACGTCCTCGCGGACGGAGGCGGAGGCACTTTCTACAGAGCCGTGGCCGCTGAGAGAGCAGAACGGCCCAGTACGCCGGATTCGCGTAGGTCGATCGTCGTATCGCAGCCCAGGCTGTCCACGAATCCTTACGTGCTGGGTATGACCGTTGGCCTGATGTTGGCCAGGACAGTCAGAGTCGAAAGGTCGACCCCACTGTCCGGGTCGGTAGCCGGAAGTGGCCCCGTCCCGGGGCGGACGCCTCGAATGACCGGCCCGGAGTGCATCAGCAGCAGACCCTGGCACAACATGGCCAGGTCGTGAGCTTGGTCGGCGTCCTGGTGCCAGACGGTCACCCGCAGCGTGCAGCGGGCGTTGGCCATAGACGGGTGAGGGATGTCTCCGTCCTTGCGCACCAGGACGTAGGGCAGGTGAGGGGTGTCGGGGCTGCGGTCTCCGGGAACCCGGGTTCCGACCTCGACTGCCGCCGCGTATGGCTCGGACCGGGCCGCCAGTGCAGCCCGGAGGGCCGTCGCGCCGGCTGCCTGGACGTCAGAGAAGACCACCAGCGGCTTCATCGCTGCCAGGCCCTGACTTCAAGGCCCGCGGCAGACGCGGCTCGGGTGAGGGTGCCGCGCTTCGCCTGCCAGGCCATGGCCCGGACATCCTTGATGAGGACGGCTGCAGCGGCGCGGTCCGTGGTGTACGGCTCGACCTTGACCTCGGTACCAGATGGCACGAGAGCCGTGACGTTGGCCGCTACCTCCTGGGCCTTCGCGTCGACGAGCTCCCGTACAGGCTGAGACCTCAGCAGTTCTTGGATCCCGGCCCGGCTGACCCTGAAGTCGGTAAGCATGCGCCCTCCTCAGCCGATCTTCCTGCGCATGACGAACTCGATGTGATGAGTGGAGGCGTGAAGAAAGTCCAGGTAGCGGGCTACCTCGCCGACGATCTCCAGGGTCATGCCGTCCCATTCGATGCGGTCGTCAAAGCGGATGTCCGCGTCGGTTCCTGGTTCGCTGATGACCTGCCATCCGGTGATGGCGGCGGTCCGCTCGGGTGCCGTCACCTCGGCCTGGGTGGTGGGCTGGACACTGAGCCGGCCCACGGTCAGCCGGGTGACCTTCTCAGGCGACCAGTCCGCGACAGTGTTCCCGCCGCGGTCCAGTCGGGTCCCCGCGCGAACGCGGGTGACGGTCTGATGGAAGACCACGCAGCCTCCTACCAGGGTCGCCAGTAGCAGGCAGACGGATCCGGGATCCAGCCCGGAAGGCCCTCGTCTCGGAGTCCGACGGTGTAGGCGGCGTCGCCACTGCTGCCGTTCGGATTGGCGCTGAGGGCCGCCAGTTCCGCCTCTGTCAGGTACAGGCCGCCGGCTTCCCCGAGGGTTTCCGAGTACTGGCCGACCGTGCGCTGGCGGTAGCCGCCCGGGTTGGCCATGGCCCGGCGGGCGACAGCGACACTGACCGCCCGCGCGACCCCCTCATCCGGCACCATCCCGGCAGGGACGCTGGTTCGGATGAGGGCGGCGATGTCCTCGAGCAGCGCCTCGACCTGGCTGAACTGTGGCTCAACCAGGGTCACAGCCGCCCGGGCCTCGTAGTCGGCGACCGTCGCGTAGGTCGCCACGGGTTACCCCTCCTTTCGGGAGGAGTCGATGGCGGCGATGATGTCGTCCCGGCTCATCTCGGAGTCGTAGTCGACACCGATCGACGCGGCATATTCCTGCCAGGCCGCGAGCCCCGATCCCTTGCCGGACCGGGGCGGCTCCCCGGTCGGCACAGAAACAGGCTGCCCCTGCGAAGAGGAGTGGATTTCGTCGCCGCCATCGATGAGCCGGGAGTCGACGGTCGCCCAGGCAGGCACGGAGTCACCGGGTGCCAGCCAGGCCTGCTCCGCCCCGTCCTTCGAGGTGACGTAGACGCGGCAGTTCACCCGGCGGGTCACGAGATCGTGCCGATGTCGGCGGCGAAGGACATGTCGGGGTTGGCGAGGATCGGCAGGCTGACAGCCGCCGCCTTCGTCCAGACCGCGACCGGGTCCTTCGTGCTGTAGGCGCCGGCGACGATGCCCGGTTCCTCGCCGTCCTCGAGGCTGAACTCGGGCTCGAGGGACTCGGCCGTGGTGCCCCACAGGGTGGCGCCCAGCTCCGAGGAGTCCGGGTCGTTCGGGTCGCCCGGCGCCGGGAGGAGGAGCACCTTGTCGCGCGGGATGACGTACTGGCTTACCCCACCGACGCGAACCTGGGCGTCGTAGACCTCGAAGGGGGGCAGGCCGTGGGCCTGGAAGATGCCCTGGAGGACGGCCTGCGGGACGATGTTCGGGGTGCCGACGACCGTCGCGGCCAGCGCCCGGACTTCCGCGTTGCGGATGACCAGGCCGAGTACCGCTGAGGACATCAGGACCACGCCGGGGGCGACGCCGTTGGACGCCTTGTACACCTCGGACCAGGCGATCAGGTCCGTCAGAGGCTTGGCGTTCGCCACGTCGGTCCATGCGGTGCCCGCGTTGACAGTGTGGCTGCCGGACCGACCGAAGTCGACGCTGGCGATGACGCCGTTCTCCGCAAGGTCGATCTTGCCCTTGTAGAGGGCCTCGCCGCGGGCCATCTCGATGCGGGCGGCGACCGCGCGGGTCATCCGCTCGGCGTCGGTCAGGATCGTCGAGCGGACGCGGGCCGTCAGGCGGCGCTGACGCAGCCGGTCATACTCGCCGAGGCGGATCTTGCGGGAGACGGGCGGCAGTTCGCCCGTGACCCGCGTGATCCCCGGCCGGGATCCGACCGGAGACTCGGTGTCGTAGCTGCGGAACGTTGCCGCTTCGGTCAGGCCCTCCGCGCCACCGCGGTCGAACCGGTACTGGAGGTCGTCGATCGTGCGGTTCGGCAGGAACCGGGCCAACTGGAAGCGGTTCATCTGCATGTCCGCCAGGGCCGCACGCACGTACCCGGTGAGCTCGGCCGGGGCGACGTAGTCAGTGTTGATCAGCATGGTTTGTCACCCCTCTCAGAGGAACTTGATGTAGCCGGCGACATCAGCCTTGCCGGCGCTGTCGACCGCGACGGGCAGCTTGGCCTCGATCACGGCCCCGTGCCAGAGCATCGCGCCCTGCGGGTCGATCGTGTTCACCGACGGCGCGTCCACGGCGGTGAACAGGAAGCCTGCGAGGACCTCGGTCCCGTCCGACGCGGCATTGCTGTACGGGCCGTACTTACCCGTCGCGGTGATCTTCCCGAGAGGAATCCCAGACAGGAAGTGGCCGGCAGGGTAGTGGGTGCCGGCCGTGAAGGTGGAGGTGTCGAGCGTGATGGATCGCGCGGAGCTCGTGCCGTGCGCGGACGCCAGCCAAGACTGGTCATCCTGCCCGAACGACTCCGTAGTCGGATTCAGGTTCATGGTCCCGTTCCTTGGGAGGTCAGATGGTGGATGTCTGCTTTCGCTGTGCCCACATGTCGCGGCCCGTGGCGACAGAGCTGCCCTTGCCTGAGGCGCCGGTGCCACGGGCCCCCTGGTCGAAGCCGCGCCCCTTCGGCTTCTCCGCCGGCTCCGGGTCCGGCTTCTTCTCCGGCTTCGGCGGAGCCAGGCGCTCAACGAGCGAGGCCAGGCCGGACTCGTCGATCTCCCCGTCCTCGCCGACGTACTTGCCGAGGTTCAGGTCGTCGGCGACGTCGGCGGCATTCGGGATCCGTCCCGCCGCCGCCGCGAGGAATCCCTGACGGGCCAGCTTGCCGGCCAGACGGACTCGCTCCTCGGCGCGCGCCTTTGCAGATGCTTCCTCGACGGCGCGTTCCTGATCGGACATCGTCTGCTTCCGGAGCTCGGCGAGCTCCTTGGCCGCGGTGGCGTTCTCCTTCGCCCGCTGCTCGTGCTTGCGCATCAGCGCCTTGTACTTCTCAGCTTCCGCCTTGTGGTCGGGCTCGGCCTCGGCTTGCGTCGAGCCGGAATCGTCCGTGTCGGACTCTCCGTCCTCGGCGTCGGTCTTGACGGCGGCAGGATCCCCGCCGTCGGCGTGGAAGTACGGCGAGAAGAGGCCCGGCCGGTAGGGGTGTGCCCAGGCGGTAGAGATGTTTGTGGCGCGTGTCCGGGTGAGGGTGCGAGTGGGCATGCGTAGTACTCCCGTGTCGGGTTGGTTTTGAAGGGCGCGGCCGTGTCGGCTGCGCGGGTCACCGGTCCGGAATGCTCGCGGGGCCGGTGAAGTCGTGGCGGCGGACGGCCATGAGAGTGCCGAGCTCGCCGTGCTGCCGGTCGATGATTACGTCGCGGTAGTCGGGCAGACGACCCCCGCGGTCAGATTCGCCGGTGCCCTTCGCGACAGCGGCATGCGCGGCCTCGAGGAGCTGCTCGTCAATGACCTGAGAGCGGTCCTCGCCAGGAGCCAGCGGACGCGTCCCGCAGTCACAGCCCGGATGGATCGGCATGAGCTTCTGCTTGCGGTACCGCTGCGTCGACGCGATGGTGCACATAGCGCAGTTGAAGGACCCCCGCAGCACCCGGCGGTAGAACTGGACTCGGCCGTCACGGCTCAGGGCCTGGCGTGTCGCCTCAGTCCTAGCCAGCTGCAGATCGGTGCCAGTGATGGACGTCAGTCGGGTCTGCCCCTGCCGGACCGCGTCGGCGAGGGACTTGCCGTCCGACAGCGCATTCCACACGGAGGCGAAGGGCCGGCGGTAGACCTCCTCGGGCGGGACGCCCCGCAGAGCCTCCGGCAGGCTGATGCCTTGCGCCATCGGGCTGCCGCCGTACATGTCGGCGACCATCTGCGAGAGGTAGGCGTCCGTGAGGGCTCCCATCTGTTGCTGGGCCCCCAACACGGCCGGGAGGATCCGCTCCAGGAAGAGGTCGGCATCGGCGTCCCGATACCTGCCCGTCGCGCCGAATGCCTGCATGACCAGGGCTATGAGCCGCTGCCGGAGGCTGACCGTGATCGACGCGTACCGAGCGTCGAGAGCAGCCTGTGTGGCCTCGCTCATGACGCCACCGGCGGGTTAGCGGGCACGGCGGCCAGCAAGGCGGCGCCCGCAGCCTCAGAGGTGATGCGGCGGACCCGCTGCGGGGACTCGCCCATCTCCTCAGCGAGGATAGCCAGCGGGTAGCCGATGCTGTGCTTCTTCGTTGCCGCGTCCGCGATCACCGAAGGATTCAGCCGGCGCGGGTCAGCCCAGCGGACCTCGGACATGGTGTAGTCCCGGTCCACGCCCGCCTGCCGGGCGGCAAGCTGCAGCACTTCCTCCCACGCCTCACCCAGTGCCGCCATATGCTCCGCCACCTTGGCCAGGTGGTTGACGTCCAGGGCGTTGACGGTGTCGGCGGAGATGTTGACCAGCTGCGAGGCGAAGTAGTAGGCGGGGGTGTGGCTGAGGACAAGCATGTCGCGGACGTCCGACTCGTGCTCCTTCAGGAAGCCCGACAGGTCTGTCGCATCGAGCTGACCGAACTTGGCGTTCTCTCCCTCGCTCGCCCAGATCGCCGACGGTGAAGGCACGAACGGCTGCTCGACGATCTCCAGACCGGTCGCCGGATCCACGCGCTTCCGGAACTTGTGCCCTGTGATGAACTTCTGCCGGAAGGCCGAGTAGCGGGCTGCCGTCATCCGGTTAAGGACACCCAGGTTGATTCGATCCTGAATGTCCAGGACGCCTGCAAACTCCGGCTGAGGATCCTCCATCAGGTCCGGTCGGCACTGGAACGGGACAACCGGGACGGCCCCGAGGTCATGCTCCTGGAACTCCCCATCCGGCACCCAGGACTCACGCCCCCAGCCCAGCCGCTCGCCCGTCTTGCCTGGGGTGACGTACCTCTGCAACCCGCCAGGGAGGTAGACGGTCGCCCGCCCCACCCGCTCGACGTCATCCCACCAGGCCTTCAGCGCCGCGGCCCGTTCACCCGTGGCCGGGTCCATCTCGACGATGACCTGCCGCGGATGCTCCGCAGTAATCAGCGGGGCAGGGGTCGCGTCATCCGGCTCCAGACGCGAAGGATGCGGGCCGACGATGACATAAGCCTGGGCCTGCGACATCGTCGTCCGGTAGATCTGCTTCTGCCGCGAGTCCAGCCGGTTCGCCTGCCACCAGCGCAGTGCGTCGGCGTCGGCATTGCCTTCCGCGTCCGTCACGCCGATCACCTGCATGCGGTGGACCGGTGCGTCCGCGATCGGGCGGCAGAAGTTGGTCCGGGACTTCCTCTGGAACTCGAGGAACGCCGCCGCAGCGTTCTTCGGGAGGGACGGCAGAGGCGCGTTGCCCAACTAGTAATCCCACCAGCGGTCCAGGTCGGACCGCCGGTCCCGCATCCGCCGGCCAAGCCGCAGCAGCCACCAGTCCGACGTGTAGGGGGTGTCGTCCAGCACGGGCTCTACCCCCTTCGGTCAGAAAGTGAAGCCCCCCATGGGCTCCTCGGATTCGGCAAGGCCCTTCGCGACAGCGTCAAGGCGGGCCTGCCAAGCGAGCACCGACGCCACTGCGGCGTCGATCTTCTGGGCAGAGTCCGGATGCGCCTTCATGATCTGGATCCCTGACCGACCCTTTCGGCGGCGGGCGTTGAGTACATGCCGGGTCAGAGCACTCGAGCCGTCATGCGACAGCTCCTTGTCGACGACCGCGGACTGAAACTTCTCCAGCGCGCGGACGATCAGGTTCGACCGGCCGCCCGTCATCCACCACTCGATCGGATGGTCACGGGTCGCCTTCACCCCGAGGCCAGCGCCCCAGCGGGCTTCCCAGTCCGCGACGTGCCCTTCCCACTTGGCGGGGTCGGCGTAGAAGCCAACAACCCGGTAGCGATTGAAGGCCTCCTCCACCGTGGCCAGCACCTCGAGAACCGGCACCCGCCAGCCCTCGCCCGCTGGCCCCTCAGGCTGCTCCCACACGCCCAGCTGGAAGACATGACCGTCAGACACCCGGCACCCGATCAACGCCGTCGCGTCCGTGACACCGCGGGCTCGGGCCCGGGAGCCATCGAAGCCCAGCGTCACCGCCTCGCCGTCGGCCACCACCCGCGCCGCGTCCGAGCATGCCGCCCACTCGGGCTGAGACAGCCAGCTGTCCGTCGCGTGCGTGATCTGGTTCAGGAAGTCCGACCGCATCACCTGCGGGTCATTCGACATGTCCCAGAAGTCACCGACAAGGCGATCGATCGGAGACCAGCCCGGCGCGCACGGCGGAGTGTGGAGGACACACCCTTCCTCATGGTCCGAACTGTCGCCGTAGGCGTACCGCAGGCCGGCCACCAGGGACTCGCGCTCCGTCGGATCGGTCTCCGGCGGGGCCTCGCGGTGATCCCATAGCAGGCCGTCCTCCTTCGTCCGCCCCTCCGATATCGCCTTGGCGAAGGCCGCGGTCTCTTCGGCGACGGACCCCATACCGGGGATGTAGGCGTTCGGCGATTCCAGGGTGGTGCCGCCGATCTTCGCGGCGTTCGATCGCATGACCTGGGCCAGACGCTTCCCGCCGTTGCTCGCCGTCCACTCCTCTGTCTGGTCAAGCACGGCGAACAGGGCCTTGTTGCCCTTGCGGCTGGTGGCTGAGCTGGTGACCTGGTCGATCTTCCCGCGGGGCAGGTTGACGAAGGTATCCAAGGGTTCCAACCCGGGGTACTCGTCGATCACCGGACCCAGCCGGAGCATTTCGAGTAGCGGCGCCCACGTGTTCTGTGTCTGATCCTCAGAAACGGCAGCCACCTGCACGAGCGGCGTGCGGATCCGATCCCAGGAGATACCAACCGGCTCCCCGGCCGCATCCCAGCCCCCCGGGACGACCGGGCCAAGCGCCTCCGCGCATGCGATGGCAGCCAGCAAGGGCGACTTGCCCCACCCGCGAGGCCGAGAGAGAACGCCACGTCTGATGCGGCGCTTGCCTGTCGCGGGATGCAGTTCGTAGAACCGAAGGATGAACTCCGCCTGCTCCCTCGTTGGTACGAACGGCTCGTACTCGGGGCGGTCCGGAGCCGCCAGCATCTCGAGGATCCAGTCCAGGACCTGGTAGCCCAGCGTGGGGAGCTCGCCCTCGAACTCAGGTCCCCGCCACGGCACGAGCGGCCATCCGAAGGTCGTTGCCTCGTACCGCCTCGTCCACCAAGGGCCAGTCGTCGCGGCCGTAGAAGCAAGGAAGCCGAACCGAGATGAACTCCGGATAGCCGACGACGTCGCAGGGCCTGCCAGCAAAGGTGAACTCGTCGTCGCCGATCCCGTGGAGGGCCGCCCACCGGGCAGCCGCATGACGAGTGCCCGCGCAGATCACGTAGAACGGTGCGTCGTCATCCATCGCCGACCGCCTTGCCCTTCGGCGCCGGAAGTGCGTGCAGCGTCCCGTACCGCGCGCGAGCCGTGGCGCCAGTCTCCGGTCGCTTGGAATCCGCCTCGTCGGCCGCAGCGAACTGCATGCGGAGCCGGGCCCGGTCTTCCATGGTCGCCCCGAACTTGGCAACCCGAAGCCGAAGCTCGGCCGCTGCCGACAGGTCTCCCGTCCACACCTTGGCGTGAACCAAGGCCGTGGTCAGAAGCTCCTCCCAGTCGGTGCTGGAGAAGTGCTCGGCCTGCGGCGAGGCCTGCCACGTCGCCCACCACTCGCGAGTCCGCTCTGGCCAGACGAACTCGACCAGCCCGTCGTCGCCGGCGTTGATCCGGAAGTCCGGCAGGTCGGGCGCGTCCGCGCGCTCGAAGCGGAGGATCGTTTGTGCGTGGGGGTCCTTGTTCCGGCGGGCCCGCTTGCTCGGGTCCTTGGGTGCGGGGCCTACTCCAGCCATCAGACAGCCACCCCTCCTTGGACACCGGGGCAGGGTGAGCCGTGCAATACCCAAGCGGTCTTGGAAAGTCCGCAGCGAACGCAGCAGATCATCTGGGTCGGTATGTCGGCGTCCTCGAACAAGTGCCCTTGAAGGGTCGCGGCAGTCGCGACCTGCTGGCGGAACCCAGTGAGGTCGGCCTCGACCCGCAGGCGAACGGGATAGCCGTCCGGACCGATGGACACCTCATTCGCCGGGATCTCGACCGTATCCGGAGTGACGACAACGCCCCTGGCGCCGATCCGGTCCGCCAAGGCCTGCCAGTAGTCCACCAGGGTGCCTTGCCCCGATCCCAGCACGACGCGCTGCGGCATGCACTGGTCGACGACCAGAACGAACGGGGCGCGCGCATCCTCCGTGCCCTCGGGTAGCTCCAGAATCTGAAGACGTGCCATGCTCTTGCCTCCCGTGTCGGGTACGCCGCAGCGCGCCCGTGTCGGGCGGCTACAGCAAGGTGTTGATCAGAGGGGCCAGATCACCAAGTCGACGGGGCGTGTCGCCCCAGGTGTCGCCGGTGACCGCGATGTAGCGGCCGGACGGGTACAGCTCGACCGTCCCGCCCGGAACCTTGATGCGCCGGCCATTCCGCATCTGGCTGCGGCCCCAGATGTGCAGCCCGTCGCCGGACACGGACCGCTCAATCCAGCAACCGGGTACCAGCGCCACGAGCTCGCTTGCCCAGGCGGTCAGCTGGCCGCCGGTCAGGCAGTGGTCGAGGTCGACACAGGTAATGCCGTCGCCGTCGAGGACGAAGCCGAGGCCGGCGCCGACCTTGCTGGAGCGGGCCTCGGAGTACGAGGACCAGGTGCGCGGGTCCGTACTGCTGGCCGCGTCCCCGCTGGTGGTGACAGGCACCTTCGTTGCGGTGCGGCGAATCCAGCGGTCCCGCATGGTCAGTTCCGCGGGCAAGGTTCGCTTGGCGCGATGCGCCGCGACCCGGCAGCGGCCGGAGCAGAAGCGGGCGTTGTGGGCATGCCGAGCGCCGAGTCGCTCCCGACAGGGCTGATGCTCGCAGCGCTTCGTCTCCATCCACCCATTATACCGCTTGCTGTAACGGCAATCCAGGCCCTGACCTGGGGTTATGTGCAAAGTCAGCTTGCACGGTCAGGCGGCTGGCGGCCCCCAGGGCGGCACCAGTTCCTGGGGACCGGATCAGACCACAGCCCCCGCAAGGGGGCGCCTCAGAGCCGCCTAGGTGCCCGGTTGGCCCCCGGAAGGCCAGACCCGTACCCAGCCTCAGCCGCAGCACCTCCCCGGGCCTCAGGCGGGTGGGAGGGGGGAGGGGGGCCCAGGGGTCGGGGTCGGGCGGTTCGCAGCCTTGATCATGCGCTCGCCTCCGGATTCACAGCCGTATCCTCAAGCCAACCCAGGATGAGACTCGGGTTCGCGACCCTCCCGGATCTTGGCCCTGTTCGGTGACTGGTTGCCTTGCCTGCTGGTCTTCTTACGATGGCACCAGCCGCACAGGGCTTGCAGGTTCGTGAGGCGATGGTCGTGCTTGTCCCCGATGTGGTCGACGTCTGATGCGGGATAGCCGCAGACCTGGCATCGGTGACCGTCACGCTTGAGCACGGCCGGCCGGACGTCCGTGTACCAGTCGGACGGCAGCTCGGCACGTCTGTTGCTGTCGGTCCATCCTCCGCTCATCGCCGATCCTCTGGCTCGGAGGGTTGCGGATGCTGAAGCTCGGGCTGGGTTTCGGGGTAGGGCCGTTCTGTGTCCGAGCTGAGAGCCACCCCGTCAAGGGAGAACCCGAAACCATCAGTAGGGGGTGGGCTGTCCCGGGGGGTGGGGTCATCAGGGGTGGGGTGGGGCTCCGTGATGGGCCGGGGTAGGGCGTCGAGGAGGGAGCGTGCGGCCTTGATACCTCGCGTCAGTGTTGTGAGCCTGGCATGGATCCCGACCTGGCGGTCTCCGTCTGTGATCTGGATCCGCATGGGCTTCCGCCTCTCGACTCCTGACGGGGATCACTGCCGGCCGCAGTCCGGCTGAGCGTGCGGGCGAAGGTCTGGCTCATCCGCTCATAGCCCTGGTCGTTGGGGTGGAGCCGATCAGCCATCTCGCTCGAGGCAAGGGCTGGTGTTTCCACCCAGATGAAGCCGCCGCCAGCTGCGGCCCGGACGACATCGTTGAACGTCCTCACCTGCGACTCCAGACTGCCCGTTGTTGGGATCAGCCCTTGGACAAGGATGGTGACGCCAGGCCTGTCGGCTTCAATGCGGTCGACCAGGTCCAGCAGTTTGTCGGCCGCCTGTCCCTGGTCCCCGCGGTCCAGGTCGTTGATCCCGAGGTGGACTAGTACAACGTCAGGCTGGGCGGCCTTGAGCCACCCGTCGATGTCGCCCCTCACCTGGTCGATCAGGTATCCGCTGTGGCCCTCATGGTCAGGATCCGTGAGCAGTCCACTTCGCCGACTCCCAACGAAGTCGAAGTGAATCCCGGCCTGCTGAAGCCGCAGCTCAAGAGGCCGCCGGTATCCGCCGCCGGTGGAACTGCCGACCCCTTCGGTGATGGAGTCGCCGAGCGGCATGATCCTGACGGTGGGCCTCGCTGTCTCCGGTGGCGTCGGGCATGGCATCGCCTCGGTGGGCACGCATCCGACGAGTCCGAGCAGCAGACCAACGGTCAGGAGACGCCGTACCACTGGCTGCCCCAGCCGGTGTTGATGATGCTGGTGGACTGCGAGGCCA
Organism: Streptomyces sp. NPDC034043; assembly: GCF_055575675.1. Classification (NCBI taxonomy): domain Bacteria; kingdom Bacillati; phylum Actinomycetota; class Actinomycetes; order Kitasatosporales; family Streptomycetaceae; genus Streptomyces; species Streptomyces sp. NPDC034043. Next base: position 78,308 of record NZ_JBVISF010000001.1, on the reverse strand, counting down.
GAGTCAGCGACGACGGCAAGCTCGTCTGGCCGGTGAGCATGTTGCTGTACCGCAGGTTCGGCGCTGTGAGCCCAGCGTTGACGGAGATGCCGGCACCCGTGGCCTTGAAGTGCAGCGAGTTCGTCGTCCAGGTCCCGTTGAGCAGCATCGCGATGTAGTAGAAGCCGGCCGGTGCCGCGAACGGGGTGACCAGCGCGAGGGGCTTGGCGATCGCGCTGGTCATCAGTGACGACGAAATGTCGGCCGTCGCTCCCATCAGGGCGCCGGCCGCGTTGTAGACGCCGAGGTAGCAGTTGGAGAGGCTGGCCCCGGCGTCGATCCCGGAGAGACCCAGCCAGATGCTGGACCAGGTGATCTGCTCGCGGATCGGAATGCGGACCAGCGTGATGCGGCCGGCCACGCCGCCTGAGGACTGGGCGGTGACGTGCCCAGCGTCGTTGGGGTCTCCCGTCCAGGTGATCAGCCCTTGGTCGCTGGGCCTGGGCCCGTATTGCCCGACGGTGGAGCTGTTGGTGATCAGGCCGACGGTGGCGAGCGCGGACAGGAGACTGGCAAGCGCGGCCCCGTCGGACTGAGTTCCGGTGACGGTCTGCCGGGTGACCGGCGTGGCGCCATAGAGGCCGACCTTGTTGGCGGTCCCGTCCAGCGTGTGCCGTGTCGTGCCGTAGAGGGCGTCCACGAACTCGACCTGGCCCGCGAACTGTGAGGCGAGGGCGTTGGAGGCGAATCGAAGGAAGCTGTGCTGAGTCCCGTTGAACCCCGTGCCCGACCAATTCGACAGGATCATGTCGGCGCCGGTGGCTTCGAAGTCGAGGGCGGAGCCCCCGCGGCGGAAGCGATACCCCTTGGCGAAGTCGCTGACGGTCAGGTCGCCGCCGCTGATGATGGCGTTGCCGGCGACCTGGAGGCCGCTCAGCCAGGCAGTGCCGCCCTCGATGGCGGAAACCCGCGTGAGGGCGTCGTTGACGAATCCATCGAGCGACGACAGCGCGACCTGGGTGGCGAACTTGCTGTCGGCCCAGGCCCGGTCGCCGTGGGGGTCGAGGGCGTCCTTGTGTGCGGTCACTTTCGCTGTGGCACCGCTGGCCGTCTCGAGGGCGCTGGTGTCGGCTATGCCGTGTACCGCAGTTGTGTCGGCTTCGTGGGCGGACAGGGCCGATGCCGCGGCTGTGGTGGCCGCGTTCTGTGCGGCTGTCGCCTTGCTCTGCGCGCCGGCCTGGGTCTCGAGCAGCGCGGTGTCCGCGATCCCGTGCACGGCCGTGGTGTCGGCCTCGTGGGCTGCCAGGGCAGCCGCTGCTGCCGCGCGGTCGCCGTGCGGGTCCGTTGCCGCGGCGTGCGCTGCTACGGCGGTCGAGGCCGTCCCGGCCGGGTCCGCGCCGACGTCTGCGGCGGAGAGGACGACGGCACCGCTCTCCCCGTTGACCGATGTGACCGTGCTGCCGCCGATCGGCCCGCCGTTGGGTGCCGGGACGGGTACGAGGTCGTCGAATTGCACCGTGCCCGTGCCGACGATGTTGGCGTAGAAGGCGACTCGCGTGCCGCCCGTGGGCTGCAGATCGAGGTACCAGCGCCACCCGGCCGGCTCGATGCCGGATGCGTCGCAGGGCAGCAGGACGACGGAGAAGGTGCCGTCGCTGTCGATGGCGACCGAGCCGCCGCCGGGGTAGACGGCGTTCCGCGTGGAGTCCACGAGGTAGGCGGACGGCTTGCAGACCAGCCGGCCCTTGAAGGGAGTGCCTGCGACCGCGGACGGGACGGTGCCGACCAGGGTGACGGTGGGGGTTCCGACGGGGAAGGGCATGTGAGGCACCCCCTCGGATCCGTGAAGGTCAGTACTGCCAGTTCATGCTCATGACGCGGAAACCGTCTGGGGTGCGTTGAAAGACCGGTGCGACACCTACAGCGCTCTCTGGGGCTCCGTCGACCACCAGGGTGACGGCTGTATAGCCGGGCTGCTCGGCCGGAGCGTGAGCGACCTCACGGGCCTTCATGAGCAACAGGGCCTCAGGCAGCGTGTCAAGCAGATCGTCTGCGACAACCATTTGCACCAAGCTCACGGCTCCCCCTCTCAGGCGGCCTTCGGGCTCCGCTGGGGCATGGGCGGCGCGATACCGGGCTGGAGGAGCTCGCCGGTGTATTCGTCGCGGATGGCGTGAGGAAGCTCAAAGACGCTGTAGCGGACCTTGCCGCGGCCTGAGCCGTACCGACCGATCCGCCCCTCCGCCGCCCACCTTCGGATGGTGGAAGCCGGCCGCCCCGAGTAGTAGGCGGCGAGGTCCTCGCTCACCATCCCGCGAGCAGAAGAATCCATGGCCACCCCCGGATAACGCGAAGGGCCACCCGCCGGGGTGGCCCTTGGAGACAGCGAAATCTAGTCAAGCACAAACTACGCTCGCCGGAGCCGGGCGTCAACCAGGGTTGTCAGGGAAGAAGTCGTGACCGTCCTTCAGGAGGGAACCAGCCCAGTTGGGAGGGCCTAGGCGTTCACGCAGTTCCAGGATGTGCGCCTGAAGTGCTGGGCCGGGGTGGAAGTACTCACCACCAGCCAATAGAGGCCTGAACTGGCGGTGGCGCGCCGCCTCCAGTTCTTGGCCGCCGGGTTCCTTGGCCAGGAACTCGTTGGGCCTCACGGATTGGAATCGGCTGGTCAAGTCGGCCGTGGTGCCAATCTTGATGAGGTGGCCGCAACGCACGTAGTAGACCCACCTCGGTCGTCCGCTGGCGTCGGTTCCGACCCGCATTGCTGCTTGTGGCGGGCGCTCCTCCGCAATCTCTCTCCGGCGGAGCTGGGTTAGGGCGCGGGCGATCTCAACGGCCCTATCGTCAATCTCTACGCCCGCGAGTTCCATACGGTGGAGTGTGATCAAGATCCCGGAGCGGTCTGGGTCGTCGTGCGCCACCTTGTCGGAGTGGGGTATCCGGTCACCCGTGTTGCTGCGTACCCAAGGGGGCTTCTGCGTGAAGTGTCGCGGCACGAGTTCATTCTCCTTCGGGGTACTGACAAGAGGTTCGGCCCGCGCTGATCGCCTTGTCCCGCCAGAATGTGCCCATGGGGGTCTCGGTCATGGTGCGGGCTGGCACGGAGGCGGAGTGCCGTGCGGCGTTGATGGTGGTGTGCCTGTCGCTGGGTGCGGAGCCGGCGATGTGGCCGACGGACCGGCTAGGGGACGGGTGGATCGCGCGGGCGGTCAAGCAGCAGGCCCCGGCCGGTGAGGGCCAGGGCCGCGAGTAGGTCAGTCTTCGCAGTCGCAGTACTCGAACAGCTGGCGGCAGTCGTCGCAGCGGGGGCAGTCGCAGCCGCAGGCGTGGCCAGCACCGCAGTGGCACTGGCACATGCCCTCGCCGCAGGGCTCGCTGTAGTCCATGTCGATCTCCTTCAATTGATGGGGCGTTCGCGCCGGTGGGCGTGGCTCCACTTGATGAATTCGCGGGGCCGGATCTGCTGGTCGTTGAGGTAGGCGACGGGCATCACGCCGCGGTACGGGGTCATCGGTCGGCCTTTCGCGCGGCAAGGGCGATCATTCGCAGGACGGGGCGGGCGTCGGCCTGGGCGTCGTTCCAGGCGGGGACGGACTGGAAGTGGGGCTGCTCGGCGCGGATGGTGTCGAGGAGGACCTGCTCGGCGGCATCGGCGCTGCCGCCGGTGAGGCGGGCTGCGGCTTCGATGGCTCCGCGGGCGCAGATCTCGCCGGTGGGCCCGGTGAGCCAGCGTCGCCCCCACCCGCGTTCGGCGATCAGGTGGCCTGCGGTCTCGAGGGTCCGGGCGGCGGGGGTGGCGCAGGTGGGCTGCCATGCTGGGATGATCGGGTCGGCGTTGCTGGAGTCGGGGATCGGGTGGCTGGCCAGGGTGACGGCGATGCCGACGCCGGCGGTCGCGAGACGGTCGTCCATGGCCAGGTGGCTGAGGGCGAGCCGGCCGTCGAGGGTGAGGGCGGGGGCCGCCGCCCGGGTGGGGGCGGCGGCCGTGCGGGTGGCGGTCTCAGTCACTGGGGCCGAGCCTTTCCGTCGCCGGCACAGCGGTCGCAGGTCACGCAGCCGCGCTCTCCACCGAAGACCCACCACAGCTGGCCCTTGCCGCCGCATGTGACGCACAATCCGCGCCGGGCACAGGCCTCGGGGCCGAGGTTGCTGTTCTGCTTGATCCACTGCTTGTCGGTCAGGGACTTGGCCATCAGAACCACCGCCGCGATCCGTTGCGCCGGGCTTCGATCGTCCGGTCGGCGGCGAGGTCGGCTTCGTACTCCATCTCCTTGATGTCGTCGACGTGGATGGCGCCCTTGAAGTGGCGGGCGTCGGCGGGGTCGCGCATCTGGTCGTTGATGTGCTCGAAGCCCTTCGGCGGCGTCTCGTAGACGGTGCCGGCCCAGCGGAACCAGGTCCGGGCGTCCGCGTTGTTACCCATCTGCCACCCCCCGAGGAGGGGGTGTCGGCCAGTGCAGGTGTGGGCGCTGTAGGTGCGGGGGCGCATGACGCCGGGAACGAGATGGGCCTGCTCGTCGATGACGTAGACGGTCTTGCCCTTGGCGAGCCAGCCAAGGAACTCCTTCTCGTCATTGCGCCGGCGGGTGGTCCAGGTCTTGCTCATGACATGCTCCTTCAGTGATGAGTTTGCGGTGGTTTGTGACCTGCTCGAGGGTGTGCTCGGTCTGCTCCGGTGCAGGTCAGGGGCTGCTCGCCGTCTGATCGGGGGCTGCTCGGCGGTCGGCGCGAGCAGCTGGCGACCGGGAGCTGATCGGGCGCTGACCTGCGGTGGAGCAGGCCGAGCAGCACCCGATCAGGGGGACGATCAGTGCATATCAGGCGCTAGCGAGGGTCTCGCGCTTGTAGCCGCGGGGGTTCTTGAGGCCGTCCACTTCGCCGATCCCGCTGGGGTCAGGGACGCCAGCTGCGCGCAGCTTGGCCTTCAACTCGTCCACGGTCACGTGGAGTGCGGCGGCCAGGGTCTCGGTGCGCATCCGGTCGACTCCCCGCTCATCCATCACCGCCAGCGCTTCCGTGACGATCGGGTGGGCGGAGGCATGAGTCGCGGAGCGGCCTGGCACCCCGTCGTTCTTCGGGCCCCCGGCAGCCGAGGACAGCCTGGTCGCGTTCAGGAGGTACTGCTCGATCGGGTCGTCCCACTGCCCTGCGAGGCGGCCGGCTGCCGTGCGGATGCGCGCGGCGTGTTCCATGAGCTGGGTGATCTCTCCGCGCTCATCTTCGTCCAGGTCGAAGGACCGGGCGAGGTCGGTGATACCGGCGAACGGGTTGGCCATCCAGCCGAGGCCGGGTCGCGGGGGATCGAAGGCGCTAGCGTCCCGTCCGGCGCCGGCCTGCCCATCACCGAGAATCGTGTTGGACTGGCTCGCGCTGTCGACCTTCATCGCCCACTTGGTCAAGCAGTTCATGGATAGGCGGCTGGGCACGACGTCGACCTGCGGCAGCTGCGTGGTTAGGACCAGGAGGATCCCGGCACCGGCGGATACTGCGGCCAGGTTCATGAGCTTTTCCAGGAACTCGTCTCGGTCTTCGTGGCTGTTCTTGGCAGTGAAGGTCGCCAGCTCGTCGATGACGACGAGTTCGATCCCGCCGAGCTGATTGATGGTCGCGGGCACCATCTTGGACTTGCCGAGCCGGCCGAGGATCTTGTTGCGGCGGTCCATGTCGGCGAGCAGGGCGTCGATGAGGGCGAGGAGGCGCTTGGGGTTGGGCTTGAAGTAGGTGCTCGCGACGCCCGCCTTGGCGTAAGCGTCGAACTCGCCGTTTTCCTTGCCTGCCGCGAGACGCAGGTTGATCCGAGCGTCGAGGGCGGCGCCGGCCATCAGGTTGGCCATTCCGACTCCCTTGCCGGATCGAGTGGTGCCGCCGATGAGGAAGTGCGAGTTGCGGATGGGCAGGCGGATAGTGGTGCCGCGCTTGGTCCACCCGACGGGGACGCCGTCGGTGAATGCGTCGATGGGCTGTGGGTCGGCGAGGAGCGGGCTGGGGCGGGGCGCCTCGAACGGGTCGGTGGTGGAGGTCCACAGGCTGGCGCGGCCGGCGTTGCCGGGCACCTTGTCGATGTCGACCATGGTGAGGTCCCTCTTGAGGGCGCTGGCGAGGCCTTCGGTCTTCTTGCGGAGTTCGGTGACGGTGCCGGTGCCGCCGAGGTCGAAGGTGACGGTGCGGGTGCCGTCGCCGCGGGTGAGGGCGCCGACGATGGTGATGTTGGGGAAGCCGAGCTGGGCAAGGATCCGCCGGAGCTCGGGCTCGTCGGATGCGGGGGCCGCAGCATCCACGGTCGTGGTCCCGGCGTCGATCTGGCCGGGAAGCTTGACCGTGACCTGGGGGGCGTCGCTCTTGATGCCGCGGTGGAGCCCGTAGAGATAGGCGCCGATTCCAGCGACCAGGTCGACGAGGAGGCCGCCGGTCATGGTGCCGGCTGCGAGGCCAACACCCCCGGCCACCGTCCAGCCAGCGGTGATCCCAGCGTGGACGAGGCGGTGCTTGCGATAGTCCTTGCGGTGGTCGCGGACGGCCTGCTTCTTCTCCTTCTGCTCGGCGGAGGTCTGGGCGGCAGCAATTTCCTTCCGCGCGGTGGCGATCATCAGCGGCCAGTCGTCGTGGTACCGGTCGATCCATCGCTCCGCCATCCGGAGGTAGCCGCGGCCGACGAGCGGCGCGTAGCCGCGGTGCTCGACGACGTGGCCGGCGAGCCGGGCGACGACTCCGTGCGTCGACTTGGTAGCGGGGACGACGACGCCCTCGAGAGGGGCGGGCGGCTGGACGGGCATGGGCGGGACGACGGTCAGGTGCGGATGCTGGGCGGCGGTCGACACGACGGCTCTCCTATCAGTCTGCTCGGGGTGGGCTACTGCTGCTCGGCGTTCACGGCGTCACGGATGCGCTTGGCGTAGCCCCACCGCCGGCCGATGGCCTTGGCTACTGCGGGCGTCGAGAAGGCGTCACCTGGCAGCGCCTGGCGGAGCCGCCTGGCCGCTTCCAGGTCTGCCTCTGCGAGGGGCTCCAGAGGCCTTCCTCCGGACGGCCGCCGAGAGGCCTTGTTCTCAATGCCCCCAAGGGTTGTGGGGGTCTGAGGTGGACGCTTAGGGCCGCGCTTTGCGGGGGTCGCGCCGGGGTCGTCGTCGCCCTTCGGTGACTCGGAGAAGAGGTCCTTCAGGAGGGCATCGACGGCGATCGCTTCAGGCGTCAGGTCATACCGGGACGTGACCGCGTCGATGGCAGCGCGGGCGTTCGCTTGACTCGTGAGTGTCTTGACGGTGACCGCTACGTCCAAGCCGTGGAGGTTGCTCCATGCGGTCTGCCAAGCGTCGTCGCGGGTGATCGCGCCGAGGGGGTTGGCGATCACGATGCGGCGGTACTCGTCGTACTCGTCGGGGAACGTCTTCTTGCGGTCCGCGTCCTGCGCCGCTTCAGCCTTGGCGGCTGCTCGTTCTGCCCGCGCCTTGGCCTTATCGGCTGCCCGCTGACCCGCATTGCGGTTGTCCCCGGCAGTGCGGGCCTCGATGACCTCCCGGACCTCCCACATGATCGGGCCGAAGATCGACGTAGAAGCGAGCGCCCACCCTGCGATGGGGCCGAACATCTCGGCGCCCTTGGTGCCGTTGATGAACCCTGCGTACCCGGCGAGGGTGAGGGTCAGGATCCAGAACGGCCAGCGGATGAAGCCCTTGCGGGCTGCCCACTGAGTGCCCTTGACACTGGTCCATGCCAGGAGTTCGAGGAAGAACGGGACGGACAGTAGGTACCAGGCCGGACCCGTGTCGGGCTTACCTTCGACGCGGAGGCCAAGAAAGTAGGCGAGCAGGGAGGGAAGCGAGGCGAGCAGGCCAAGCACCACAAGCGCGGTGACGAGCTGCTTAAAAGCCGTCCCCTTGTCGAGTCGGGCTTCCCGGTTGGCCTCTTCGCGAGCGTCCTTGGCGTCTTCGGCTTCGGCGTTGACAGCATCAAGCTGCTTGCGAAGGCGAGCCTTCTTGAGGTCTTCCGACAGGCGGTCGGTCTCGGCCTTGGCGGCGGCGACCGGCGCGGCGGCCTCGAGCGCCTTGGCTTCGGCGGCCGTTTTCGAGGCCTCAGCGTTGAGCCGGTTGGCTTCCGCCTCGCGTTCGGCCCAGGAGCGGTAGTCGCTGCTCACGGGACTGTCCTTCCTTGATCAGGTACGTGCGGGGGTAGGGGGCGCGTGCCGCTCGAGGAGCCCTTCGCCGGTGATCGCGAGAGCGACCAGCAGGGCGATGGCGAGGCGAGTCAGCAGCGGGGGCTGGAGGCCGGCGATCCAGGCCAGGCCCGCGAGGATCAGGAAGACCCGCGCCTTGTGGATGCCGACCAGCGCGGTGGTCATGACCACATCCACGGTTCGCCGGACTCGGCGGCGAAGGTGGCCGCCGCAGCGAACTCGAGGGCCTCCGCCGCACCGTCGCGCGACATATGCGGGTGGGCGGCGGCCTTACGGAGGATCGTGGCGATCCGGCGCGCCTCGCGGGGGCCGACCAGCTCCTCGTCGGACATCCGCTTGCCGTCGAACAGGTACTGGATCCCACGCCAGTCGCTCGAGCTGAGGACGTAGGCGAGATGGCGCCCGAGGCTGGCGATGGCGCTGGCCGAGCGGTAGATCTCGCCGTACTGGTTCGTTCCGTGGGAGATGTTGATGCCCATCTCACGCCTCCTTCGGGGTGAAGGGGCGGACCTCGATGGTCAGGTCGCGGGGGTCGTCCTTGGCGATGGCGAGACGGCGGTGCAGGTCGTCCTCGTCCCAGACGTTGACGCTGTCGGTGGGGGCGCCAGTGATCGGGTTGACGGGCTGGCCGGTGCGGCTGGTGACGGTGAAGATCCAGGGCATGGCGAAGCTCCTCGTGTCGCGAAGTGGGGTGGCATGGTGGAACTGGTCGGATCTCCAGGCCTCAGGTACGGGGGTCGGACCTGAGGCGTGGGCTACCGGTCAGTGGGGTTGGTCAGAACTCGTCGTCCTCGTACTCGAGGTACTCGGCGCGGGCTTCGAGGGTTTCGCCTCGGTCCCAGTCGCCGTACCACTTGGCCTTCTCGGCCTGCTCGCGCAGCCACTCGGCCTTCTCCAAGCGGTCCACTGCGGCTCCTTCGGGACTGCTAGTAGCGGGGGTACTTGGGGGCCCAGCGCCCGGCGTCGAAGGCGATCAGTTCGTCGAGGTACTCGTCCAAACCGGCCTTCGCGTCACGGGCGATCCGCCCATGTCCGCTGCCTGCGGCCACCAGGTCCTGGTAGGCCTTGCGGGCGTTCGTGATGTCGTCGACGATCTGCTTGCGAACCTCCTTCAGGTCGGGGTTCTTCATGAAGTGGCGAGCGGCTGCCACCGGACGCCGTCCACGACCTCGTCGCACGCCGGCTGCGAGCAGGTGGTGACGTAACCGGCGCGGTTCGCGGCGGCGAGGACGGGGATCAGGTGGCGGGCACCGTCCGTCTCCTCCTGCCCGAACGGGCCGTGGTAGCCCGGCCAGGACGGGAGTCGCTCCTCCAGCCAGGCGGCCATGTTCTGGCCCAGGTCAGTGATGCTGCGGGCGTCCCGCCACACGCTGCCCATCAGGCGGCCGACTGGCTGCGGAGGGCGTCGAGCTGGTCGACGAGGCCGCCACCGTGCTTGGCGTCGAGCTGCTCAGCCCGGCGCCGGATGATCCGCATCCCGTCCGAGTCCCGGTTCATGACGGCGGTCAGGTAGTCGGCGATGGCGCTGGCGTGAATGGAGGCGAGGGCGTCCTCGACGGTGGTCGAGCGGCGGTCCGCGAGGCGGGTGACGTTGGCCATGATGGTCTCCTTTGCTGGTCAGATGGCGTGGCGGCTGAGATAGGCGAGGATGGTCTCGGGGTGCAGGTCGGCGTCGTCGACGAGGGCGATGGCCTCGCCATCGCCGGCGTCCAGGCCGTCGGCGATGGCGCGGAGACCCTGGGCCATCACCTGCATGTCGAGCGGCCAGAGCAGCGGCTTGGGGTTGCGGTTGAAGATGGGCATGACGTGCTCCTCGTTTGGTCGGGCTGGGGTGGGGGGATCTAGCGGCTGGTGACGACCCAGCCGCGGCCGGGCTGCTGACGGATCACTCCGCCAGGGGTGTGGAGCTGCCCGGACGCAGACCCGAGGCCGAGAGCTTCGAGGTCGTCCAGCAACATGGCGATCCGGCCGGCGATGTTCTGGGCCTGGGCTTCGCGGCGCTTCAGCTCTTCAGGAGTACCGGTGAACACGAGCGATCCTTCCGGTGGTCAGGCGGGGTGGAGTTCAGACGGTGTCGGGATCGGCGATGTCAGTCCTCGTCCGGCTGGTCGGCGACCCGGCAGGCCTCGTTGCAGTACGGGAAGCCACCCGGCGCGCCACACAAGCGGCACTCCCACGTGTCATCCAAGTCATCGGCGACGGTTTCGGGCATGGCTGTCCTCCGGTGATCGTGCCGGGGCGGGGTTCAGCGTGCGATGACGGGCTTGGCCAGGTCGCGGTGCTGCAGATGGACCTGAAGGCCGCGGCGGCGAAGGCGGCGGGCGAGGTAGTGGGCGACCGTCGCACTCCTGTGCCTACCGCCAACACAGCCCACCGCGATGGTGATCTGGCCGGCAGACGGGCCCTGCCGGTAGGCGCGGACCTGGGCGACGGTCGCCTTCATCAGCGGCCGGATGCCCGGGGTGCGCAGTACCGCCATACGGACCGGCCGATCGGCGGCGGTCATGTGGCGCAGGCGCGGATCGACATGCGGATCCCTGAACGCCGTCCTCAAATCGAGCGTGACCGTCGCCTCGGGCGGGGCGCCGTGGCCGTACCCGAAGGACACGACCACGATGTCCGCGATCACGCCCACGGCTCGCACCCCAGCTTGGCCGCGCGCTTCTTGAGCTCCGCGTCCATCTTGCGGAAGGCGTCATATTCGCCGCTGCAGTGGTCGAGCTTGTAGACGAGGTTCCTCAAGTCTTCCAGGGACAGATTGTCGGTGTTGTAGGTGACTCCGAAGTTGGTGCGGATGATGGCCATGAATGCTCTCCTTCAGGGGGGTATGGGATGGTCTTTCGGAACTCAGCCGCGGTGGGTGTGCTGCTGACCGGAGCCCAGGGCACCCAGCTGGGTACGAGCCTCGGCGGCGGCCTGAGCAGCCTCAGCCGGCGGACGGTAGTCCTGGCTGCACACCTGCGGCGTCGCAGGCTGGTCGATGATGGGGTGCTGCTGCTGGTCGGCCATCACTCGGCCCTACCATCAACCCAGCGGCCGTCCTGCATGACGACCCGGCCGTCCTTCAGCGTGATCGTCCGGACGAACCAGGACGGCACCGAACCGTCCAACTGCCGCCGGTCATAGTCGGCGACCCACCGGCCCAGCTGGGTGCGCACCTTCACCTGGAAGGCAGGCTCGAGAGCCACCTTCACAGCACAGGCCCGCTCCTCGCTGTCCACCCAGATCGCCCCGCAGTTCGCATTCAGGCCGATCAGGAGCATGTCGCGGAGCTCAAAGCCCCGCACATCCAGCACAGTCAGAACCGGCTCGATCGAACCGTGGGTGCGCAGACCATTCGCGTGCGTCGTGAACCGGGCCCCCATCACGAGGCCTCGGCCAGCTGGTACAGGGCCGGCAGGTCTCCGACCGTCGCCTCGCCGAGGAGCGGCTCGATGGTCTCGATGATGTCCTCGATGGCCTGCTCGGTCTGGAGGCGGACGACGTAGGCGCGGGAGGCCTCGCCACTCGCGTGACGCGGGAGGATCCGATTCGCGGCCTGCCGGAGGTACATGCGGGCGACCCGGTCGTCTGCCTGCCGGTCGGTAGGGATGCTGGTGGCGGCCGCGATCTCCGCGGCAGTGAGCAGCAGGTCCCGGTTGGCCGGGGCGAGCTGGCCGAGGCGGTGCTTGGCCCCCAGCAGTGAGATGCGCTGCTTTCGAGACACCATGACGAGAGGGCCGGCGCCGGACTTACGGCCCACGGCGATCAGCTCGCGGGACGGGGCGGGGAGGGCGCTCTGCTTCCGCATCACGCCACCTCCGCCTGCGCCGGGGAGACGAGGGACGCGGCCAGCAGCTCCTCCACCGCAGACTCCGGAACACGGAGCCCGCGCTTGCGGAGCTGCCCCTCGCCGAGTCGGTGCGCTCGGAGCGCGCCGGAGTCGGCAAGTCGGTAGACGGTGGAGATGTGGACGCTGAGCTTGGCGGCCACCTCCCGGGCCCGGAGGAACCTCTCCGGAGCGGCGCTGGGGTCATTCATCTTGTGCGCTCCCAAGACATCACAAATAGGGCCGAAGTCTCCTCCGAAGAAGGAGCTCTTCGCTGATGAAGCAAGTGAAGCTAACTTCTCCGAAGAACTCAAGCTCTCCAGGTTCGCCATTGGGCGCACGCGGGGGCGCAAAACAGAAAAACCCCTGGCCAAGAGGCCAGGGGTTCGCCTGAAACTTCTACGAAGTGAAGGCGTAGTCCAGGATGTACGAGCCAGCGTCAAGCAGCATCTCGTTCACCTCGACGACGACACCCTCGACATCCGCAGCGATGCGGGTGATCTCTAGCACGGGGGTTCCGGGTGGTAGCTCCAGGTCCTCCCGCTCCGACGGTCGTGGCATTCGCGCACGCACCTCCTCCCTGAAGCGCACCGGCTTACGGCCGAGCTCCTCCAGGCGGGCGTACAAGCCGCCGGGTCCCGTGTCCACCTGGGTAATCTGCGTGCCGGCCACCAGATCCGCGAGCAGGTACGACGTCGCCAGCTGAACCGGCTTCTCCTCGATGAAGAAGCGCCGACTGCGCCGACACATCGGTTGCCCTTCCACGCCGAAGATCCTGTTTACGCGAGGGGTGGCCGGCCCTTCGTCGACCGAGACGTCCACGCGCCACGGCCGGTCCTCTTGATCCGCGTCCCAGATCGACTTGCCGGTCAACCACACCTCGGAGGAGAGTCGCTGCACCGCCGGCCTGCGGATTGGGCGGAATGCCCGCACCGTGATGCCGACCCCCTGCTTGCTCGACACGAGCCCCTCTGCTTTCAGGGCGTCGAGGGCCGAGCGGAGCGTGGTCAGGGAGACGTCGAACTGCTCCAGGAGGTTCTTCTCGCTGGGGAGCTTCGCCCCAGGTGCGAGCGTCCCGTCGTCAATCTGGGCGCGAAGCAGATCGGCGATCTCTTCGTGCCTCGGCTGCTTGCGCTGCGCCTCTCTCGGCATGCCTTGCCTCCCATGCTGGTACTCCGAAGATGCTACGACCTCCTGCCTGACGTGCGAACTCTGCGAAACGCTTGCACTTCTCCGAAGGAGTTGGGCAGACTTCAAGCGTAGAAGCCCTTCGGGATACACACAACGAAGGACCTTCGGGAAGGGGACATCTATGCCCGAGCGCCCTGCGCTCTTCAAGCTCTACGACACCAGCAGGGAAGAGGGCCTCCCGCCCTACCTCGCCGAGCTCTATCCGGAGTTCCTCCCTACCCTGCGCTACCTGGGTACCGCCAACAGCTGCCCGAACGGGGGCCCGCAAGTGCGGTACGGCCAGTGGGAGCTGGAGGACTGGAGTCCGGAGCAGGTGCGCGTGGTCGACTGGGGGACGCCGTTCACGCCTGTAGCTACCGCGCTGTACCGCCTCCGGGATCGTCATCAGAACCTGATGTACATCGGCGTGACGCACGACTTGGGATTCCGCTGGAAAACGCACGCCGCCGACAAGGCCTGGTGGCCGGAGGTCGCTACTCGTTCGATCGAGTGGTTCTCCACGAGAGCCCGTGCACTCGCTGCTGAAGCGGCGGCCATCCAGACAGAGCGACCTCGGTACAACATCCTGCACAACAAGCGCACAGCGTGAAACGCGAACGGCCGGGCGCTACCAACGCCCGGCCTGTTCAACCAGCGAGTCACTACCTCGCTGATCAGGAGATACACCTCGAAGAAGGAGTTCTCGATGACCACTGTACTGCCCGAGCGTTCCGCCGTCCCGGCCTCCGCGCCCCGTCAGTGGGCATTCGTCGACAAGGTCACCAACAAGGCCCGTATCGCGACCTGCATGCCGGGTTGCGAGGTGGACCACTCGCGGGACATGGAGCGGCCGACATTCCCGGAGGACATCTGGTGTGAGTCGCGCGGCAGTGACGTGCATATGCCGGTGAACACGAATGGGTACGCGGAGCAGTTCCGTGTCCTGGGCGTGAAACTCAGCATGATCCCGTTCTCGCGTCGGCCGGCTGAGCGGGTGCCGCATGCGGTGGTCGAGGTGGTGGATGACCACTGGATGGAGGGTCTGGACCCAGATGGTCTGGCGACGGTGATCTCGACGCTGGAGCAGCGGGTGCGAGGGTTGCGCTCGGCGCACGCCCGGCTGGTTGAGATCCGCGCGCAGCAGGATGTCGGCTTGTTCTGACCCCGGGACAGCCACGAAGGCCCCGTTCACCATCCGGTGGGCGGGGCCTTCGTGGCGTGGTCTTGTGGTGCTAGCCCTCGCTGTCGCTTCCTGCTGACAATCCGCACACAGGTCCGCTGCTCGTATGGGTGGCGGGCCTTTGATGTGTGTCGGGTGATCTGCGGGGCCGCCGTGAGGCTTGGTGTGTGACGCTGGCCACATCCGAGTTGCCGTAGTCGTGGACGGCTGGCTCGGCGGGCAGTGTGCGGTGGTTCACTGCCAGCGTTCAGGGGGTTGGTGTGGTCGTTTGTCCGCAGGCCGAATGCGGTTCGTCGAATGTCGTGGATTTGCCGCACTACTGGCAGTCGCTCCCTGCCGAGTCTCCGCAGAAGGCGAGCTATGCGCCGCCAGGGGGGCCAGCGGCAAGCTACTGGGCATCGCTGGCGGTGGTGGCGCTGGGGATCGTGACGGCCGCGTCGGGTGGGGTGGTGCTGGGCCTGGCAGTGGTCGTGGCCGGTGCCGCTTGGGGGGCGTTCATATTCAGGAAGGCCTCGAAGGCGACAACCCGGTTGGAGCGGTGGCGCGGATTGCACGTCTGTCTTGCCTGTACGCGCAGGTTCTGACCGCGCCCCGGGACCAGATCGCACTGACCGCCTGACCCCGGACGGTAGTGAAGGCCCCGCCCAACCGGGCGGGGCCTTCGTCGTGCTCAGCGACTCGGGTCGAACGTCGGGGCTTCGGCATGAAGGTCGCTGGCTGGCATCTTGAGGATCGTCTTGTGGTACTCGCCCTTGTTGTCGTCGGCGAAGGCGTGTTCGGCGTTGTAGGCCACCTGCTTGAGGAAGTCGCCGAGTTCTTCCCACATGAGGAGCCATTCGCCTTGGGGGTACTGGCGCTTGAGCCAGACGTCGAGGGCCCTGTCGCAGACGCCTTTGTGGGCTGCGAAGAGTGGGGTGTGCTGGATGTCGGAGCCGTCGGCGAGGCTTCCCATCCGCCGACCCCAGACGAGGTTGCCGCTGCCGTGGACTTGTTGCCGGCAGGCGTCGCAGACGACGGTGGCGCAGTGCATGGCTTCGGGTGGTCCGCTGCGGGGGACGAATTCGATCACGGAGGCGCCTTTCATGGGTGTGGAAGCCCCTTCCTATCGCTTCGCGACCCTTGGCTGCGGCTGGTTTGCCGATCGCAGCTCAACGTGCCGTCGCCTCGCCCGGAAGGGCGCCACCCCAGTTGACTGAGGCGGCGCCGACCGACGACTGACCTTCATTCGTCAGGGTATCCCTGACGAATGAAGGTCGTCAGGGATACCCTGACGACATGACAGACAAGCACGAGACGCCCGCCCCCTCGTCAATGTCCGAGTTCCTCGAAGCGGAACTGGACGAGGCGGCGACCCGGAACGCACCGCTGACTCCGCTGGATGAGGCCTACATCGCGCACGCTGATGCGCTCTACTCCGTGGTCTGCCAGGTGATCGCCGACTTTCCCCTCAAGCCCCGCACGACGCACGAAGTCGGGTCGACGCTGCGGGATGCGCTGGAGCTGAGGCGTCTCGCCGACGCCGTGGTGGAGAGCGCCGTCATCGTTGAGCGGGAGAGGGGCGCCAGCTGGGCCTCGATCGGCCAGGCCGCGGGCAGCACCAAGCAGAGTGCACACGAACGGTGGGCCGACGCCGTCCACTCGTGGACTCTGCACGGTCGCCGGCGCCGCCGCATGCTCGGATCGCTCGCCGACGCCCGCGCCATGGACGAGTGGTATGCCGACCTGACCACAGCGAACGTGTATCCGACCGTCCCCCACGCGATCACCGCCGGGCTCGCAGCGACCGACCCACGCAACGTGGTCGACCAGCGAGCCGCGGACAAGACGCGATCCACCGCCCAGAGCCTCTACCGGCAACTGGACGAGCTCCGCCAGGCGAGCACCACGGCATACACAGCATCGTTCGAGGCCAGCGGCACCGATGGCCACGCGGCGTCCCGGCAGCGGTGGGCAGACGTCCACGTCGCGATGGCCGAGGCATTCGATGGGCTCGCCGCGGCCGAGCCCACCATCGCCGAGACCCACCAGCTAGCGGCAGCAGAGCAGCGTGCCATCGCCGACGACATCCGCGGTCCCAAGGAGAACTGATCGAGAGGTCCTTTCAGGGCTTCCAATCAAGTGGGGGTTCAGAAACACGCCGCGGTCCGCTGGGCCATCGGGAGCTGCAGCACCTCGGCGTGCCCGTACTGCGTTTCGCAGCCGCCGCAGCGGGCGCCGGGGGTGTCGAGGGTGACGCGCAGGATGTGGCCGCAGGGGCAGGCGACGGGGATTCGACGGGAGGGCCGTTCGCCGTCGATGAGACTCTCGACTTGCCGCTTGAGCTGCCAGATTTCGCCAGCGAATTCGTCGAGGGCGGGGTGCCTGTCGACTGCTCTGGGGAGGTTGAGCTGGAGGGTGGCGACGGCTTCGTCGACGCGGTGCTGGAGTCGGCCGCCGGCGCCGATGGCGGCGAGGCCGTAGCTGGCCCAGTCGGCGACCCACGCTTCGAGCAGGGACACGAGGCCGCCGTTGGAGGTGAGGTCGAGTATGTGCAGGTTGGCGGGGATGGATGCGGAGCGGCTGCCGGAGACGTGGGGCCCGCTGTTGCCGGTGGCCGTGGGCTGGATGCGGAGGCAGAGGCGGGCGTAGAGGCCGCTGGGTCCGGCGATGGCGGCGAGGTCGTCGCCGATGCGGCGCTGGCAGGGTTTGCAGGCGTAGCGGCCGGTCTCGTCTTCCCACAGCTGGCGGGAGCAGACGGTGCAGTCGGGGCTCTCGTTCACGGCGTTCTCCTGTGCGGGCGGCGCGGGCGGGTCAGGCGTTCTGGTGGCTGGCTTCGTGCTGGAGGTACATGGCGAGTGCGGCGCCGATCTGCTGGCTGTGGGGGCCGCGGCCGGTCGGGCTGCCGGCGCTGTGCCAGTCGGTGACGAGTCCGCGGAGGGTGGCCATGTAGAGGTCGCAGGATTCGCAGGGCCGGGCGTCGGGGGTCACGGCCGGGGCTTCCAGTTCGGGCCGCGGAGGCTCGTCGCCCCAGTCGATGGGAGCGGTCACGGCTGGCTCCCGTCGCTCTTGGCCTCGAGGACGTAGCCGGTGCGGCGGGGCTGGCCGTCTCGAGTGGTGGCGGTGGCGTGCAGCTGGGCCGTGTCAATCCATCGAGGGCGGACTTCCCGGCCGGACTTTGTGAGGGTGACGACCTGAACCTGGCTGCCGCCGTCGGCCTTCTGAACGAGGCTGCTACGGATCTTGATGCGGGTGGGCTCGTCGGCGGAGTGGCGGTTGCTGAGGCTGCGGTAGATCCGTCCAGACTCGATCACAGGTACCTCCGGGGTGGGGTGATGGTGGTGATGCGGATGTCGTCGCCGAAGGGCGTCCACATCCGCCAGCCGCCGGCGGCGCGTCCGGCTTCGGGTTCGATCCGCCGTTCGCGGAGGGCGCGGAGCTGGTCGGCGGCGCTGGTGCGGGGCTTGGCGGGTGCCGGGTCTGCCGCGTGGCAGGGCTCCGGCACCCACAGGGGAAGCTGCTCGGACGTCACGAGGCGGGCGGCAGGTCGGCTGCTTCGACCGTCTCGAAGTGCCACCACCGCCCGCCCTCCCACTGGTCAACTCGGGCTGTGGTTGCGGGGCCTCCTGAGCGCAGGGCGGCCAGGAGGAACCGGTAGGCGGCCTTCTCGCTGGTGTAGCTGAAGGCATCCGTGTAGTCAGGGCCGGTGAGGGTCACGAGCCAGGGCTTGCTGGGACGACTGGTCATTTCGGGCCTTTCAGGGTCGGTTCGGACGGCGGTCACGACTGGCTCGTGCCGGGTACGAGGCGAAGCGCTGCGGGGACCTGGTCGGGCCGCTCCCAGCCGTTGAGTTCCAGCACCGACGCGAAGAGGTCGGCTGCGGCGGAGCGGGTAACGAGGGTCATGTCTCCGGCCCACTCTTCGGAGAGGGCGTTGGCGCGGGCGAGAGCGCGGCTCATCCTGTTGACGTACTCACGGGACTGCTCGGTCATGTCGGTCCTTTCGGGGTCGGTTTCGGGTGGGCTGGCCGCCCCGGGGGCGGGGCGGCCGGTTGGAGTCCTGTCAGGCGGGCGGATCAATCCGGAGCGCGCGGAGGACAGCGTTCAGCACGGTGTCCGGATCGGGTCCGGCTTCCCAGTCGAGGCCTTCGATGGCGTGCCAGGCGCGGTCGTGCTCCGACTCGGTGAGGCGGCGGCGCGGGGCACGCGCGGGGCAGTGGAGTTCGCCGCAGTGGTCGCCGTCGATGCATGGCGGGGTGTGTGGGCTGGTGTCGGTGGGCTGTTCGATCACGGTGGGTCTCCTGGAGTGAGGGTTGGGGCCGGCCGCCCCGTGGTGGGGCGGCCAGTGGGGCGACGGCCAGTCAGTCGCTCTTGGTGAACCAGGCCGGTCCGTCGGGGGCGGGGTTCTGCCAGAGGACGCCGTAGGGCTTGTTGACAGCGATGAGACCGACGGTGGCGGGGTCGACGCAGTGGCGGTCTATGCCGTGGCGGCCTTGGCGGTGGCGGTCGGCGGCGCTGTCGGTGGAGAAGGTGCGGCAGCAGGCGGGGCAGTGGCTGCGGCTGAGTCCGGTCCACCAGTTGCCGCATGCGGGGTGTACGGCAGCGGTGGCGGGCCGGGCGGGGTCTTGGGTGTCGGGCATTTTTGCCTCTTCTCGGGTTACGGTGCCGGATCTGAGGGCCTCGGAGGGCAGGGGGGGGGCTTTTCTTGCACGAGGGGGTCCAGACCGCGAGGGAGTTAACGTGCCGGTAGCTTCTGGGCCTTGAGTCCCTCCCGGTACGCCTTCTCGCCGGCCCGGCAGGCGTCGCAGACCGGGATCCGGCGCTTGCGGTGGGCCTCGTAGCCCGCATGGTCGCCGTGGCGGAGGAGCGGCCGGCCGTCCAGCAGGCCTGCCCGGCAGGCAAGGAGGACGGCGTTGGGCATGTTCGCGGCTCCGAGCTTGCGGAAAATCTCGGTCATGAGCTTGCCGATGCTCTTCTCGTCGATGCCGAGCTGGCGGGCGATGGCCGCGTGGGTGGCGCCGCCGGCTGCCAGACGGAGGGCCTGGAGCTGGTGGGGGGTGACGGGTCTGCTGCTGGGTCCGCGTCGGGATGTCGGCTGCGGCCGGGCGGGCGCGATCACGACTCGGCCTGGTATAGCCCGGCGCCGACTTCGCGCAGAACGTCGGCCGGGTCGCCATCGGCGTTCGCCAGAGCCAGGAGGACGGCGGCGTGGCAGATGTCCGGCTGGCCTGGCTTGGGCAGCGGGCAGGTGCAGGCGAGATCCCGGCCGCGAAGGCCGGGCAGCTCAGCGAGCATGACGCGACGGTCGAGGGTCTGGCGGCCGAGCCGATACGTCTCCTCGTACCAGCCGCCTGCGGTGCCGACGCGGAGCCACTCGGCAAAGTGCACGACGACCACGCGGCGGGGGTCGGACCACTCGGCGTCGATGGCGGACTGAATGGTGAACGGGTTGCCGTACCGGCTGGGCCGGCTGACGATCACGGCGTTGTCGGGCTTGCGCCACCCGCGGGTGCGTCGGCGCTGGATGCGGTTGGGCATCAGGGCTCTCCTTGGGTCTGGGATGATCGGATTCGGATGGCCAGCCGCATTGCCCGCGGCTGGCCATCTGCGTCGTGGGCGGTCAGGCGGCGGGCAGCATCGATTCGGCCGAGAGCCGGGGACGTGCGGCTTGGTGGCAGTCCGGGCTGAGGTCGACACCGACGTAGTCCAGTCCGACTTCGTTGGCGGCGACTCCGGTGGTGCCGGTGCCGGAGAACGGGTCGAGCACGCGCCCTGGCCGCCAGGCGTTGTGCCCGCAGTCGGTCCAACCGATGGTGATGCGAGGCGCCATGGTGAACTCGCGGAAGTAGCCCCCTAGCGCGACCTTGGCCTCGGCCGCGAGCGCCTGCACTGTCTCCGAGTTCCGGCCGGTCCCGGTTTGGATCGCCAGGGCTTTACCCGCGTCTGAGATCCCAGTGGCTTGGATCGCCGCAATGTGCGCTGCGGTAAGGCCGGCTTCCGCCGCAAGCTGCATGGCGCGACGGGCCTGGGGTCGGCTCTGGTCCAGCCGAGTTGCGCGACCGAGGATCCGTTCACGACGGCCGCCGCAGGTCGTGCAGACGGCGGTGGGGCATCCGAGGAGGATCGCCCGGCGAGCTAGCTCGGTCGGGAAGGGGGCCAGGTGCGGGGACAGGCTGCGCTCCGGGTTGATGCGCCAGACGTCGCCGGGGTTGGCGCCGCTGCCGTACTGATCGGCATATCCGGCAAGGTCGTAGTGGTAGCGCCGACGAGTCAGGTGCAGGACGTACTCGTGCCGGGAGGCGAGGCGGTCGCGGGCGGGGTCGGGCATGCCGCGGGTCTTGGTCCAGACGATCCGGTTGCGGACGAGCCAGCCGGCGCCGATGGCGGCAGCTTCGAGGAGGGCGGGGATGCCGGCGAGGGAGCGCTTGTGCCACGTGTCGCCCACGTTCAGGAAGACGGAGCCGGTCGGGGTGAGGACTCGGCCCCATTCGGTGAGGCAGTTCATGAGCTCAGCCACGTACCTGGCGGGAATGGACTCCTGGCCAAGCTGGTCGGCGAGGCCGTAGTCACGCTTCTTCCAGTACGGCGGGGAGGTGACGACGAGGTCGATCGACTGGGGGGCCAGTGGGAGGCGCCTGGCGTCAGCGACGACGAGGCTGCTGGTCATCGGCTGGCCTTTCGGGGTCGGGTGTGGCTTGCGGTGCGGGCCCGCTCGTACCGCTGGCGGGCGGCGATGAACTCGGCGTCGCTGCCGCCCCGGTCGGGGTGGGCGGCAGCCATCGCCTTCCGCAGCTCCGCCCGGGACGGCTTGCGGCTGTGGTCGGGGATCTCGGGCGGGGTCAGGTGCAGGCGGCGGTACGTCTGACCGTGGTAGAGCACTCCATCGGCCTCGATCTTCTGGCGGTCGACGTACCCGGCGCGGTGTAGCCCGGTCGAGTAGGTGAAGTAGATCCGCTTCGGGGTCTTCTTCGTGATCGGGTGCTGGAGGATCTTGTAGTTGCCGAGGGGGCCGTCGTCCCAGTTGGCGTCCCACAGCTCGTACAGGTACTCGACGACGGCGGGCTGCTCGGTCATCGGCTGGCCTTTCGGGGTCGGGTGGGGATGGGCTGCTGCCATTCGGTGCCGGTCATGCGGCTTCCTGTCGCGGGTAGGCGGTGTCGATCCGTTCGGTGATCCACTGCTGCCGGCAGTGGGGGCACTCGTAGCCGTGGCGGATGATCTGCCCGCGGCGGCGGGCGATGGCGGGCTCTATTTCCCGCTCGAGGCAGTTGGGGCAGGTGTCCGTCACGTGATCCCTCCGGGTGTGCAGCCATGGCAGGGGCAGGTGGTGCTGGCGGCGGGCCGGTCGGCGACGAGCCAACGGCGGTAACTGGCGACTGCCACGTCGATCTGCGGGCCGGATACCGCAGGCACGGGGGTGGGCCGGCTGGTGCCGGTGGGCCAGGCGCCGGGGTGCGCGATGTGGACGCTGTCCGGGTCGGGCTCGGCGGTTCGCTGCCTCGGCACGGCGGTCGGGGTGATGCCGGCGGCCATGAGGAGCAGGGCGACGAGGTCGCCTTCCTCGCGCGCGGCGGCGATGTCCTCGGGGGTCAGGTCGGTCATCACGCCGCCTCTCGCCGTCGGCGCAGGACTTGCCGGTTACAAGCGCGGCAGTATCGGCGGCCGTCGTAGACGTGCGTGTTCCTTCCGTCGTAGGGGTGTCCCTGCGGGCAGTGCGTCTTGGTGCCGTTGATCGCCCAGCTCTTGCCCCGGCGGGTGTTCTCCGCCCCAGTTACGGGCTCAAGGTGATCCACATTGATGCACCGACGATGAAGGCATCCGACGCCGCCCATGCAAGACGGATCCTGGTTGTGGCATGTGTGGTCCAGGAACATCCCGACAGGTACGGGCCCGACCAGCAGCTCGTAGAGCGCACGGTGAGCCAGCTTTGGGCTTCCATCGACGCTGATCTGTCCGTAGCCCTTGTTGTTCAGGGTCCCCGTGTACAGCTGGCATCCGTTCGGACCGGGTTCGGTCCGAGCGTCAAGCCTTTCGAGCGGCGCACCATGGGTCAGAAGCAGCGTGAAGGTCCCCTCCCGCAGCCGCTGCCGGCGGTACCGGCCGTAACAGGTCTGGCACCGTTCCCGCGCGTAGTACTTCGCGGAGCAGCACTCGATGCAGCGGCGTTCCTCGATGGAAGGCATCCCGCTCACCCACTCGCCATGTCGACGAATCGAGCAAAATGCCCCTGGAAGGCGGTGGTGATCGTGGCCGTCGGGCCGCCGCGGTGCTTGCCGACGATGAAGTCGGCCTCGCCGGCTCGGGGGGATTCCTTCTCGTAGGCGTCCGGCCGGTGCAGCAGGATCACGATGTCGGCGTCCTGCTCGATCGCGCCGGACTCGCGAAGGTCGCTGACCTGCGGAAGCTTCTCCTGTCGCTGCTCGGGCCCGCGGTTCAGCTGGGCCAGGACGACGACGGTGATCTGGAACTCCTTGGCCAGGAGCTTCAGCTGGCGGGACATCTCCGAGATGGCGACCTGCCGGGACTCGGCCTTGGGCGCCTGCATCAGCTGCAGGTAGTCCACGATCACGAGCCGCAGGCCGGCTGTGCGGACCAGGTTCCGAACCCGGGCCCGGAGCATTGGCATCGACAGGCTCGCGCCGTCGTTGATGTACAGCGGCGCGGCGGCGATGGCAGGCGTGCGGCGGGCCATGCGCTGAATGTCGTCGTCGGTGGCCATGCCCAGCTTCATGTGATGCAGGGCCACGCGGGCCTCGGCGGAGACGATGCTGCGGCCAAGCTCATTGGCGCTCATCTCGAGGGACTCGAAGAGCGTCGGGATGCCGTATCGGATTGCCGCAGCCCTGGCGAAACCGAGGGCGGCGGTGGTCTTGCCCATGGCCGGCCGGGCACCGATGACGACCAGCTGGCCGGGGGCGAATCCGCCGCTGCAGAGGGCGTCGAGGTCGGCGAAGCCGGTTGGGATGCGGTTGTCGTGGTTGGGCGGGGTCGTCGCTTCGGTGAGCACGTCTTCGAGCAGGCTGCCGACGAGGCGGGTTTCGTCGGCGGCGTTGGTGCGGACGACGCCGTCCAGTGCGCCCTGGATGGCGGCAACGTCGTCGTCGGCGTTGAACGTCGCCGACTGGGCTCGGGCCTTGGCGTCGGCGCCGACTGCGGCCAGCCGGGCGGCGACGGCCTTCTCGGTGATGCGGGCGGCGTACCAGTCGGCGGATCCGTGCTGGGCGTGGGCGTACAGCTCGGTCAGCTGGTTCTGGTTGAGGGGCACGGAGGGGATGCGGCCCTCAGCCCGCCAGGTCTGGAGCTGCCTGTCGACGGCGATGTAGCGGATTTCGCCGCCCTTGAAGCTGGCGCGGAGTTCCTCGACTGCGTACCAGACCCAGCGGTACTGGTCGCGGGTGAAGTCGGCGGGGTCGAAGCCCTGCATCGCGAGTTCGTCGACGATGTCGGGCCGGGCCATGGCGGTGGCGGCGAGGATGCGTTCGGCGTCTACGTCGCCGAACGCGGCAACAGCGCCGAGCATGTCGGTGGGCTCGTCCCACAGGTCGTCGCTCATGCTCCACCGCCCTGGCGGCGGTCGCTGCCGGCGAGGTGGACGACGCCACCGCGGAAGATCTCGGCGGCTCGGGAGGTGACGCGTTCACCGACGATGTGGCTGATCTGGTTGGGCTTGACGTCGCTGGTGACCAGGATGGGCAGCCGGTTGACGTACCGCTCGTCGAAGATCTCGTAAAGGCGCTCCTGGGTCCAGCCGGACGGGGAGACGCGGGCGGCGGCCAGGTCGTCGATGTAGAGCAGGCTGGCGGTCTGGAGCTCCCGCATGAGCTTCTTCGGGGTGCCGCCCTCGCTGTCGGGGCGCAGGGCGTCGAAGAGGGCGGTGGATCGCCAGGTCTGCACGATGGGGGTGCCGCGGTAGTCGCCGGCGAACTGGGCGCCGATCCAGCGGCGGGCGGCCCGCCAGGCCGCGTGGGTCTTGCCGACGCCGAGCGGGCCCCAGATGAACAGGCTCGTCGGTGCCCCGTCGGTGCGGTCGGCCCAGGCGGCCACGGCAGGGTCGAGGTCGATCTCGTTGGCGTACAGGGCGGGGATGCGGGCGGTGAAGGCGGCGACTGCCTGGTCGCGGCGTTCGTTGCGCCAGGAGTCCATCGGGGACTCGTCAGGCGAAGTGGGAGGCATTGGCGATCTCCTCGTCGGTGAGATTGCGTTCGGTGGTCTGCGGGCCGGCTAGCGCGCGGCCTCGCTGCGCCTGGAGGCGCAAGGTGTCGTACTGCTTGCGGAGCTTCGGGAGCGAGAGGATGTTCGAGCGCCAGAACTCGTTCGCTTGGGACCAGCGGATGGCGCCCAGCACGTCGTCCAGCGGGACGCCGTCCTTGTCGATCAGGAGGCGGGCTGCGTCTCGCCAGTCCTTGGTGATGGCTGGGCGGCGGCAGCCGTTGGCTTCCATGAGGTCGGCGAGCAGCGAGCAGGCTTGCTCAACGTCGGGCCGGATTTCAGTGATCGTCGCGCCGAGCGGCTCTGCCGCGTCGGAGGCCTCGACCCCATCGGTGGGTTCGGCTCCGAACGGCTCCTCAGCCCACATGTCTTCTATGGGGTTGGTGGTAGGGGTAGGGGCAGGGGCAGGGGCCGCGCGCACGTGCAGGGGCGCGCGCCCGCGCGTAGAGCCTTTCGGACCCCCCTCGTCAGGGGTATCGGAGGGGGTTGCCGAAGGGGTTGCGGAGGGGGTTGCCGAACCCCCTCGGGGAGGGTCGCAGGTGGGGCCACCGAAGGCGTTCTGCAGGGTCATAAGGTGGGCCTCAACCTGCCGCCGGATCGACGGCCCTTCGCTCCCGTTGCGGAGCTTGGCCGGCTCGTCGCTCAGCTCATCGAGGGGGATCCGGTTCATCTCGGCGAGCAGGGCCTGCTGCAGCCGCTTGGAGGAGATCTCCAGCGCCCCCGACACGGCAGCACCCATGACCTTCGGCATGCGCCAGACGCCGTCGTTGCGGATGAACGAGCGGATCAGGAGCTCCTCGGTGTCCTCGTCCATGACGATGAACCGGGCGGCCTCAAGGGCCTGCAGGAGTTTCTCGAGTTCGGCGGAGGTGAGACCGCGGGCCTTACGTGCCCATCGGCGCAGAGTGAGGTCCAGCAGCCCGGCGTGGTTCAGGTTCGGCTGCGAGATCAGGAAGAGGTAGAGCCTCTGCTCGCGCTCCTCGAGGGCGAGGAAGTCGGCGTCCTCCCAGATGCTGGTGAGGATCCGGCCGTGGCCTCGTGCCATGGTGGTGGTCTTCTCTCTGGCTGGTGCGGGTGGGGAAGCGGCTAGGCCGCGGTGGTGAGGGCGGCGCGTTCGGGGCCGGTGAGGCCGCCCCAGATGCCGTCGCGGCTGTACCGGTCGGCGGCACCCTCCAACTCGAGGGCCCGAGCAAGGCACGGTTCGAGGACCGGGCACTTCCGGCAGAGGGCCTTGGCTGCCTCGACGCCGGCGGCGAGCTCGGCGCCGCGGCCGGTGGGGTGGAAGACTTCGGGGCCGATGTCGCGGCAGTAGGCGTCGTCTTCCCAGGGCTGGACCTTCACGCCGCCTCCCCGAGCTGGGCCTGCCGGTAGAGGGACAAGGCACGCTGGAGGCCGTCGCGGGTGACGCCGAGACGTTCGGCGATCTGCTGCCGGCTGTGGCCCAGGCGTTCCAGTTCGGCGCAGTCCTCGGCGAGCGCGATGTAGCGGGGTGTGTGTTCTCCGCTGTCGGGCTGGGCGTCGGGATCTCCGATGTGGTCGTCATCCCAGGCGGCGGGCAGTGCCCATCCCCAGCTCTGTGCCCGGGACTGGGCGCGCTTCTTGGCGTCGCTGCTGACGCCTCGGCTGAGCGGGTCGACGTTCCACAGGCGGCCGTAGAGCTCTGCCGCCAGCCGGTTGGTTCGGCCGGTGACCTTGTCCTTCTTCCCGCGGAGCAAGACGTTGAGGTAGGTGGCGTGCATGCCCAGTTCGGCAGCGAGGTGGAGTGCCGGCCAGCCGACTGCGACGAGCGCCTGGAGGCGGCGGACGGCGGCCGTGGAGGGCATGAAGCTCTCGTCGCGCACGTTGTCCCAGGTGGGCTGCACGGCGAGGATCCGCTCGGCGATCTCAGTCCGCACCTTCCGGATCCGGGTCCGACCGGTGCCGTAGGTGATGCTGTTGATTTCGCCCCAGGGCGTGTCCGACAGCTCGGAGATCCGCCTGAGGGTGACCCCCTGCTTGCGAAGGGATGTCATGTGGTCGCGGACGAGGTCGGCGTCGACCCACGGGTTCCATGCGCCTTGGGCCTTGAGCGCACGCCGCTGGTTTTGACGCCGGTTGCGGGCGTCTCGGATCGCGTTGCTGATGGTCACTGGTCTTCCTCCGTCCGGTGGGTCTGGTGGGGGATGTCGTGCTGGGTGGCGTTCCAGATGGCGAGGCAGTCGATGAGGTCGAGTGCGGCCTGCTTGTCCGCGTCGGTGGGTCGGGCGGCATCGGAGGCGCTGCGTTGCCAGCGGCGGTCTTCGCGGGTGGCTCCGTGCCAGGCCCAGGCGAGGAAGCCGCAGGCGGCGAGGGTGCAGCACGGCCAGACCGTGTCGGGGCTCATGCGGCCCTCCGGCGGGCTGCGGCACTCCGGGTGGCGACGGCGATGCCTTTGTCGGTGAGCTGCCAGACGGCGATGCGGTGGCCGTGGGTGCTGCCGAGGGTCGAAGGGACGGCCTGTCCGGTGTGCTGGATCAGTCCGCCCTGCCGCATTGCGTTGATGGCGGCGCCGAGGAAGCCGTGGCCCATCTCGGGCAGCAGGTCACGGAGGTCGTTGGCGGAGCAGGTGCCGTAGGCGCGGAGGGCGGCGAAGACGGCCTGCTCGACGAGGAACTGGTCCCACGAGGACTGGTCGGCTATCTCCTCGAGGAGGAGGTCCTTGGTGGCGGAGGCGTGGCGTTCGGCGACGGTGAGGCGACGGGGCATGACGGTGGTCCTCTCGCGTGCGGTTCACTGGCTGGGTGGGCCGGCCCGATTGCCGCGGGCCGGCCCGGGTTCTGCTACTGGCGGTCCTGCTTGCCAGTTATGTCGGCGGCGGTAATACGGGCTTGCGGGAACTCGTCGTCGACTGCGATCTCGCGGCGCTGGATCGTCTTGTGGGTGATCAGCAGCTGGGCGATGTCCGCGCCGGTCCAGTGGTCCCGCTTCCGGCCGAGCTTCTGCTCGAGCCGTTCGGCGCTGACGCCAAGGCCCTTGAAGACCTGGATGGCGCCCTCGATGCGCTCGGGCAGCGGCTTACCGTCGCCCTTGGCGAGCGTCTCCCGGCAGAGCTCCTCGGCCTCATCGACGAACCACTCGGGGATCGTTGCGAAGATCGCTTCACGGAGCCGGCGGGCACCGTTGTTCGCGTTGTTTTCGTAGATGTCCCGCAGGTCGATAAGCGCTTCGACCTTGCCCTTCGCGAACTTGGCGTGCGGGACGATGAAGGTCAGGACGTGGCGGGTGTTCGCTTCGACATCCCAGGCCCAGGCCTGCATCTCGGACTGCCGGTACTCGTCGTCGCGGCGGAGCTCGGTGACGCCGTACTGGATGTTTCCCCAGGTCTGGGCGAGGGTCTTGGCGAGGTGGATCGTGGATCCTTCGACGGAACCGCCGGCCCGCGGGAACCGGTAGAACGCCTTGCTGGCGAGGGCCATGGATCCGCAGGCGGACTGCATGGCGTTGCGTGACCGGCTGATCTCGCGGGGGAACTGGCGTGCCACGTAGATCGCAGCCTGGACTTCGGCGACCGCCCGGGACTGCTCTACTGCCGTGCCCTGACCGATGCGGTCGGCGCCCGGTGCGGTGGGCGGCTGGACGGGGAAGTTCACAGGTACTCCTCGGTGTCGCGGATGTCCGCCCACATGGGCTGGGATAGGTAGTTGGGTTCATCGCCGTATCCGGGCCAGATTCCGGTCGCGGAGCATTCGGCGAACTTTTCGAGAGCCGCCCGGTTGCGGGCCCGGCCTCTGCGCATCCACTCGGTGTCCAGGCCGATCACATTGACGAGGTAGGGCGGGTTCTTCTCCTGGGCGATGAACAGGAACTCGGCGTCCTCGCTCGCCAGGTCCAAGGCCGCGGCCACGTCGATGTACCAGGGGCTCTGCTGGTAGTAGCCGAAGGACTGGATGGACTTGGTGAAGCCGTCGTTCGAGGCGTCGTTGGTGGTCTTGTAGTCGGAAAGGACGGTGCGGCCGGCGGTGCGGTGCGGGAGCCAGTCGGGGCGAGCCCGCATCCAGACGCCGGTGGCCGGGTCCTGGGTGAAGAGAGATGCCTCCGCCTGCCCGCCACTGGGGGCAAGGAGGGCTGATGCGAGGGGGTGCTGCCGGATGACTGCGGCCATCGCCTGCACCTGCTCGTACTCGGCCTGCTTGAGCGGGATGCCACCCTCAGCCCTTATGGCTGCGACCTCGTCCCGGATGCTGTCGGTGTTCCATAGCGGCGCGTCGACGACGACCAGTTCGGGCCCTTCGCCGAGGACTTCCTTGTGGGCGGCGTGTCCGAGGTCGAACGTCTTCTTCGGCGGCTGCGGGTGGTCCTGCTCCCACCGGTACAGGGCGGGGCAGCCAGGCGGGAGAAGGCGACGGGCGCCCGAGGAGGAGAGGCTGCCGCCGGGGACTGCCTTGTCGGCGTGGTACTCCTCGGCGGTCATCTCGTAGATGCCGGGCTTGGTGACGGTAATCACTGCTCGCCACCCTCGGCGTCAAGGCAGTCCTCGCAGACGGGGCCTTCGGGCCGGCGGGCGAACGGGCCGTTCTGGTCGCCGCAGCGCGTGCACTGGATGCGGGTCACGCCGCCTCCCGACCGACCGCGATCATCTGCAGCTTGGTGATGCCGTCGGCGTCGTGCTTGGCGACCTGCACCGCGGTCGCGAGATCCGGGTAGAGACCGGCGAGGCGGTCGAAGTTGGAGAGATCGGCGGCCGAGATTGCGGCGATCAGGTGGCTCGTGAAGGTGCCCGGCTCGGTGCCGCCGGCTCGGCCGAAGTGGTGCAGTACGTGCTGGGCGGTCTGTGGACTGATCACGGTTCGCTCCTGCTGGAGGGTGTGCTGGGCCGCGGGCGGGCGGTGGTCGCCCGTCCGGGGCTGTGGTGGTTGGGGGCCGGGCCCGGGGGCCGGTGTCATCCGCCGGCCCGGCGGTTTCTAGGCGGCGCCAGCCGTCGGCGGCGCTACGCGGTACTGCTCGACGTCGAACAGGTCGTCGCCCGCGGCGAGCTTCTTCGTGGCGCTGCGGATCTTCCTCAGCACCGCGTCGTGACACGGCCTGCACATCGCGGCCAGGCGCTTCGCCGGCAGCTGGGCGGCGGTGGCGAAGTCGCCCTCGTTGATCGGGTCGCGCGGCATCGCGATCAGGATGACCAGGCCGATCTTGCTGACGTGGTCGCCATTGCGGGCCGGGCATCGCTGCTGCTGGCGGGTGCGGTCGGGGTCGTGCTTCTTGCCGCAGGCGCCGCGGCATTCACAGCGATCCTCGGCGTTCTTCATCACCGCCGACCAGAGGGCGGCGCCGACGAGCGGCGGTCGGACGGTCATGCCGGGACCGCCTTCTCGTCGACGTCGTCGTCGGTGTCGTGGAGGTAGCCGGCGATCTGCTCGTCCCGCTCGGCGAGCCACGCGTCCAACTCGCGGTTCTGCCGCTCCGCGATCTCCAGCCGGGCGCTGAGCTCGTCGATCGTCGCCCGCAGCATCACGACGTTCGTGGCCTCATCCGGACCGGCGAGCATGCCCGTCTTTTCCAGAGCCATCGCGATGGTCACCGGGACCACGGTCGTCTTCTTCATTGCCCGGAAGATCACCTCGGACGCGGCGCGGATGGACTTGCTGTTCACGCCGCCACCGCCTTCGGGGCTGCGAACGCTGGCGTTTGCACGTAGTCCCGGTAGGGGCGGCCGTTGGGGTGCCGCTTCCACTGGATCGGACCGTGGCACTTCTTGAGCGGGTCGTGGAACCAGCGCGGGTGCATCGAAAGCCTTCCGCAGCTCGGGCAGGCGATTTCGGGGCCCAGCTTCTGGCCACTTTCGTGGTCGCTGCGTTCCCACCTGTTCATCCGCCGGACTTCGACGGAACCGTCGATGGCGTCCTCGTTGGCGAAGTTGGGGTAGTCGCAGCCGTCCGCGTAGGCGAGAAGGGCTTCATCCTCGCTCTGGGCGGAGACGCGGATCAGGTAGGTGGTCGTCACCTCGAAGGCGACGAGGTACTCGCGTTCGTGGAGGCTCCACTGGAGGTGTAGCGGGACACGCTGTTCGGCGGTCAGCAGGGCATCCTCCACGTACTCGTCCAGCTCCACCGGCTTGGGCCGCGGCCACCGGTAGCTGTAGTACTCGTGGTCACCCGAGTGCCTCAAATCCCTCTGGCACTCCTGGTAGGTCTCGTCTGGGTTGGTCTCGCCACACTTCACGGCTGGCCTCCGTCTTCGGCGAGGACGTACATGACGGCTCGGGCCTGCCAGGCGTTCAGGGGCTCCTGGTAGTTGTCGCCGCGCGGGGTGATGAGGCCGGGGTCGTAGATGGCCGCAGAGATGCGGCGCTGGACGGGGAGTTCGAGCAGATTGCCCCCAGCGAGGCGGACCCTGCGGGCGCTCTCTCGGCCGCGAAGGAATCGCAGGCGCTCGGTCCGCTCCTCGCGGGTTAGCTGGCGGAGCTTCACGACTGGCCTCCGGCGTTCCGGGTGCAGCATCCGGGGTGGGTGATGAGGACCGCAGCCAGGGCGTAGGCGATCCGGTCGGACTCGCTGTGCGACGCCTCGCGGGCGGTGCGCAGGGTCTCGCAGTCGGCGTCCTGCTGAAGGCGGTCGGACAGGGCGTGCAGGTCGGCGTCCAGGCGGGCGATCGGGGGCGTCGGGGCGCTCATCGGGAGCCTCCCTCGATGTAGCTGTCCAGGTCGCGGGCGGCGATCGTGTGGCCTCGGGACATCAGCCAGTCGGCCGCGGCCTGCAGCTCCTCGTCGCGGTAGGCGTCCAGATCGGCGATGAGCTCCGGCGGCGTGGGCTTGCCGTAGCAGCGCTCCAGACGGGCACGCGCCGGGCGGGGGATCAGGCCAGCGACCCGATCGGGCATGATGTGGGACA
Source organism: Streptomyces sp. NPDC034043 (assembly GCF_055575675.1). Classification (NCBI taxonomy): domain Bacteria; kingdom Bacillati; phylum Actinomycetota; class Actinomycetes; order Kitasatosporales; family Streptomycetaceae; genus Streptomyces; species Streptomyces sp. NPDC034043. Next base: position 46,975 of record NZ_JBVISF010000001.1, on the reverse strand, counting down.
TCGTTCCTCTTCTCCTTGCAGGTAGATGCAGGTGAGGGGTGGATCGGGAGGCCCTGCTGCCGGAGGTGAGATGCCGGCGGTGGGGCCGTTTGCCGCTCTAGGCGGCCGACGAGGCGCGGGACACCGAGCGCCGCCGGACGGTCCGGCGGGGCTGCTGGGCAACCCCGGAGGAGCTCTCGGGTACGAAATGCAGTTCGGCGATGCGGGCGAGGTTGGAGTCGCTGAACACGATGTCTCGGCCGATTCGGTGGTGCGGCCAGCCCAGCTTGTTGACCCCGTCCCGGAGCACCTTCTCCCCCTTGGTGGAGGGGTCCTCGGGGTCGCGCAGGCCGATGCGGACGGCAGCGGCGGGGATGCTGTAGAAGCGTTCCAGGACAGTCAGCGAGGGCGCCTTGGTGGCGGCCATGTCACTCCTTGGGTGTGTTCTCCTCAGCGGCGAGGAGTTGGTTGTCGGTCACGCGGAGGGCAGTGCGGAGCGCCGCGTATATCCGGGGACTGGGGCGTCGCCGGTAGCCGAGTTCGAGCTGGTCCAGGTAGGCCCTGCTGATCCCGACTGCGGCAGCGCACTCGGCGAGGTCCATGCCGAGCTCCATGCGGCGTGTGCGGATTGCCGCCCCGTTCACCAAGTAGGTGGCTCGGGGTCTTTCCATGCACTGAATCTAGCGCGCCTCACTAGATGAAACTAGAGGAACTAGCGAGTAACATCGAGATTCATCTGGATTCATCTAGGCTTGCAGGGCTAGAAGTGGACAATTCATGCAGGTCAGTAGATGTTTCTGGCCGTAGCTAGATGTAGCTGGGATGATGTGCGTATGGCTGCAACCACAGAAACCCCGGCGAACCGGCTCACACTGCTCGGCGCGCTCGTTCGGCAGCGCCGCGTCGAACTGGGACATACCCAGCAGCAGGGCGCCAAGGCCTGTGGTATCTCGAACCAGACCTACTGGAACGTCGAGAGCGGCGTGCAGGTGCGCGACACCACCTACGCCAAGGTGGAGCGGGGTTTCAACATGCGCGCCGGCTCTTGCAGGGCGGTCATCGAAGGCGCCGACTCCATCACCTTGACCGACGGAAACGAGCTCATCGCCGGCGCCCAGATCCAGCGGCCCTCCCTCGCGCAGCAAGCCGAGGACGTTCGGGCCGCCGTGAACACGGCCGCCCGCCTCGTCGTGCCCGGCATCACCCTTGGACAGGCAGACGAGATGACCGAGAAGGTTCTCGAGGAACTCCAGAAGCGCGGGATCCTGCCCGCCGCTTCCTGAAACTCGGCCAATAGTCGTACAACCCTGCCGCCGAGGCCCATCCGCAACAACAGCAACCACACAAACTTCAACCAACTGGGTCACAACACGCGTTCGATCTGTCACCCTTGGGGAAGTACCTGGAGGGGTTCCCGAACCTAGGGGGACCTATGAGCACAGTCATCGAACTCGATCTGGGGCCCGAGCACTACGCCCACGCGGTACGGATCGGCGGGCAGATGGTGTGCATCCTGACGCCGCAAGCGGCCGACGACGAGCACGTGCAGGCACTCGTCCGCCGGTTCATGCAGAGTCAGGGTGTGGACTGCAAGTCCTGTGGGGGTTGCCCCGTTGGCAGGGCAGAGTAGGCATGCAGACGGATGAGCCGGCGGCGTGGGGTGCACGCCGGCTGTCCGAACCACTCCAGGTGAACAGAGGGGTCACGTATGCCCTTTACGGAGAAGCGCGGCAACAAGTGGCGCGTCCGGTGGTGGTCCGGCAAGCTCGACCCCGACACCGGCAAGAAGCTGTACGACAGCAAGTCAGGCTTCGACGAAGAGGCTGACGCTTACGACTACGGCCTGGACCAGGAGTCCGCGCTCCGAAACGACCGCTACATCAGCCGGCGCGACGGCAGCACCCTCATGCGGGACTACTGCCGAACCTGGCCCGACACCCTCGACGTGGGGCATCTGCGAGACAAGGCCGTGCGGTCCATGCTGCGGCTGCATATCGTTCCCCGCTGGGGAGACACGGCTGTCGCGGACATCAAGACCAGCATGTTCCGGGCGTGGGAGAAGCAGCTGCGCACGCAGCCAACCGAGCGAGGCAAGCCGCTCGGCAAGCCCTACGTCGATGAGATCATCGGTGTCTTCCGGATGCTCATGGACGATGCCGTCACGGATGAGATGCGCGCCTCCTCCCCCGTGCCCGTCGTCAACAGGCGCCGCGGCCGGTACGTGAAGAAGGCCAAGGAGAAGAAGCGCGAGATGGTGATGGAGGACGTCCTCCAGCTCGCCTCGAACGCGCTCTGCTACTGGGGTTTCCCCGGCTTCGTCTTCGTCCTCACGAAGGCGTTCACCGGCATGCGGCCCGCCGAGCTCTACGCTCTTCGGCGTGAGTACTGCCACCCGGCATGGCCTACGGCGGATCCGGACAGGGATCAGCGTCGCGAGGCCAGCGCTCGCTATGGGACGACGAACGCCCTGCCGGCCATCCGCGTTGAGTACCAGCACCAGCGGGAGAATGGCGTGGTGGGACTGTACGCACCAAAGTATGAGAGCCACCGCTCCCTGGTGATCCCGCCGTTCCTCGCCGAGCTGCACGAGATGCTGGCAGCGTCTCACGCTGGTGAGTTCGTCTTTACCGCGATCGGCGGCGGGCTGTTGGCCAACTCGAACTTCAGCTACCACTACTGGCGACGCATCGCCGATGGCCGGGAACCCACGCCGCCCAAGCAGGGCGGCAAGGCCCGCGGCGGAGGCTCCTGGCGCCCGCTGCCGGGGTGGCCGGCCGTAGAAGCCTGGGCCGGCAAGCGGTTCTACCTGGTTCGCCACGGCCACAAGGCGTGGCTGGACGAGGACGGGCACTCCCGTATCGCGACTGAGTCTCGGATGGGGCACGAGGTCGCGGGGGTCGAGGGCCTCTACTCCATGGTCACCCTGGGGATGGAGAAGCAGATCGCGGCCTCGCTGCAGTCGCGGTGGGAGCAGTGTCTGGCCCGGTTGCCCGAGGACTGGGCGCTGCCTCCATCTCCCAGTCCTCTCCCAGTTGATCTTTCTAGCTGGATGAAGCAGCAGGTCAAGGCCGCCAAAGAATCTTGGCCAGAGAGTGGTTCATGAAGTTCATCTCCACCAAGAGCTTCATGCCCTTCGTCATCTACCGGATCCTGCTCGGCATCGCGCTGTTCGCGCTCATCGGGATGGGCGTGCTCAGCCCGCACGCGGGTGAGTCGGGCTCCTGATCCGGCCGTGACCGCCGGCCCTGGCCGGAAGTCGACGTGGGGGCCGCCCGGGAACGTTCCCGGGCGGCCCCCACGTCGTTGTGCCCGGAAGAGACCTGAAAGCGAGCGACAAGGGGTTCTCATGGGCCGCGTGGTATTGGAGCGTTTTCCGGCGGGGAGTCCGAGGGGGAGCTGGCCCGCCGAGGAGTACGCGGCGCAGCGGACGCGCGAGGGCGTCCCGGCGGAGGTGGTGATGGACCTGGCCAGTGACGCGTTCCTGGTCGTGATCCGGCAACGGGAGGCGCATTCCGGTCACTGACCGGCGCCGGCGCGTCCGGTGGCCGCACGGCCCTTGGCGTCGTCGCCCCGCAGCCGCACACTGACCCGATGACGCAGCGTGTGGACCTGGCGACCGTGATGGACCGTCTCGCCATCGACGAGGTGGTCTCGGAGTACGCGGTGGCCGTCGACGACGGGGACTGGCACGCCTACCGCGCCCTGTTCACGCCGGGGGGACGGGCCGACTACAGCTCGGCCGGCGGGGCCGAGGGCCCGGCCGCGGAGGTCGCCGACTGGCTCGCGTGCACGATGGAGCTCTTCCCGGTGCGCCAGCACCTGATCGTGAACCGGCTGATCCGGCTGGAGGACCGGGGCGGGTACCCCGGGGACTCGGCGCGGGTCCGGGCGGACTTCCTGAACCCGATGCGGCTGGCCGGTGCCGGCGACCGCGGCACCTCGCCCAACTTCGTCGCCGCCGGGCGGTACGCCTTCTCGCTGGCCCGCACCCCGGACGGCTGGCGGCTCACGCGGGTCACGGTCCACGAGAAGTGGCGTCACGTAGCGGCCTGAGGCCGCGCCCGGCCGAGGGCGGTCCCACACTGGAAGCGGAGGCGCGTCATGCTGCTCGCGAAGCGGACCCGATGGTGGCGTGCGGCGGGCGCCGTGGCCGCCGGGGCGCTGCCCTGTCTCGCCTTTCCGGCGCCGGGGCTGTGGTGGTTCGCGTACGTCGCCCTCGTGCCGTGGATGCTGCTGCTGCGCTCCGCGCCCACCGGGCGGCGGGCCGCGCTGGAGGGCTGGCTGGGGGGTGCGGGGTTCATCGTGGCGGTGCACCACTGGCTGCTGCCGAGCCTGCACGTGTTCCTGATCCCCGTCGCCGTGCTGCTGGGGCTGCTCTGGGTGCCCTGGGCCCTGCTGGTGCGGCAGTTGCTCGGCGGGGTGCCGGGCCCGCGGCGGGCGGCGGCCGGGCTGGTCCTCGTACCGGCGGGGTGGCTGCTGTCGGAGCTGGCCCGGTCCTGGCAGGGGCTGGGCGGGCCGTGGGGGCTGCTGGGGGCGAGTCAGTGGCAGGTGCCGCCGGCGCTGCGGCTGGCCTCGGTGGGCGGGGTGTGGCTGGTGAGCCTGCTGGTGGTGGCGGTGAACTGTGCGGTGGTGCTGCTGGTCGCGGCGCCCCGGGCGCGGGTTCCGGCGGTGGCCTCGCTGGCGGGGGGTGCGGTGCTCACGGGGGTGGTGTGGCTGTGGCTGCCGCGCCCCGAGGTGTCGGGCGGGGTGCGCGTGGCCGTCGTGCAGCCGGGCACGGTGGGCGGGGCGGACAGCGCGGAGCGGCGGTTCGCGGTGGAGGAGGGGCTGACGCGGACCCTGGCGGGAGCCCGGCCGGACCTGGTGGTGTGGGGGGAGAGCGGCGTCGGCGCGGACCTGGCGGCGCGGCCCGACCTGTCCCGGCGGCTGGCGGCCCTGTCCGCGGAGCTGGGTGCCCCGTTGCTGGTCAACGTGGACGCCCGGCGCTCGGACCGGCCCGGGATCTACAAGAGTTCGGTGCTGGTCGGCCCGGAGGGCCCCACCGGCGACCGGTACGACAAGATGCGGCTGGTCCCCTTCGGCGAGTACGTGCCGGCCCGCTCGCTGCTGGGCTGGGCCACCTCGGTCGGCAGGGCGGCGGGCGAGGACCGGATGCGCGGCGCGGCCCCCGTGGTCATGGACCTGCCCGGCGGGGTGCGGCTGGGTCCGCTGGTGTGCTTCGAGTCGGCCTTTCCCGACATGAGCCGGCACCTGGTCCGCGCGGGCGCCGGGGTGCTCGTCGCGCAGTCGGCGACCTCGACCTTCCAGGACAGCTGGGCACCGGCCCAGCACGCCTCCCTGGCGGCCCTGCGCGCCGCCGAGACGGGCCGCCCGGTGGTGCACGCGACCCTGACCGGCGTCAGCGCCGTCCACGGGCCGTCCGGCGAGCGGATCGGGGCCGCCCTGCCCACCTCGGCGAGCACGGCGGTCGCGTACGAGGTGCCGCTCGCCCGTGGCACGACCCTCTTCGTCCGCTTCGGGAACTGGCCGGCGGGCGCCTGTCTGGCCGCGCTGGCGCTGTACTGCGCGGCCGCGGCGGTGCGGGCGGTCAGGCGGCCCGGGAGGCCTGCTCCAGAGCCGTCAGCACCACCCGCTCGCACAGCTCGTGGGTGAGCAGGGCGTCCCGGGCGCTGAGCACCTTGCCGGCCGCCACGGCCTCCAGGAAGGTGTCCACCACCTGCTCGATACCCCGCTGACGCGCGACGGGGACCCAGTCCCCGCGGCGGCGCACGGTGGGCTGGCCACGGTGGTCGACGACCTCGGCGAGGTTGACGACCTGGCGCTTGGAGTCCTGGCCGGACACCTCCAGGACCTCCTCGGCCGACCCGGACCGGCGGTTCATGATGCCCAGGGCGGTGAAGCCGTCGCCGGACATCTGGAGCACCACCTGCGACATCAGTCCCTCGCGCACCACGGCCCGTACGTCGATGTGGTCGGCCTCCGCGGGCAGCAGGAAGCGCAGGGTGTCGACGACGTGGATGAAGTCGTCGAGGACCAGGGTGCGCGGGTCCTCGGGGAGCCCGACCCGGTTCTTCTGCATGACGATCAGGTCGCGCGGGTGGTCGGCGCACAGCGTGTAGCCGGGCGCGTGGCGGCGGTTGAAGCCGACGAAGAGGCCCACCCCGAGCTCCTCGGCACGCTCGACCAGGCGCCGGGAGTCCGCCAGCTCGTAGGCCAGCGGCTTGTCCACGTAGGTCGCCACCCCCGCTTCCAGCAGCCGCTCCACGATCTGCGGGTGGGTGTCCGTCGGGGCGTGCACGAAGGCGGCGTCGAGGCCCTCGGCGAGCAGTGAGTCCAGCGTGGTGTGGCGGCGCTCCGGCGGGACGCGGTGGACGTCCGCGATCCGCTCGAGGGTGGCCGGGGTGCGGGTCTGCAGGTGCAGCTCCAGCCCGGGCCGGGTGGTGAGGACGGGCAGGTACGCCTTCTGCGCGATGTCGCCGAGTCCGATGACGCCGACCTTCACCAGGAGCCTCCTGTGTGTGCCTTGGGGACAGCCGCAGCTTAATCCCTGGTGGGAGGCGGCGCGTTCGTCCAGGATGTGGACCATGACGTCGAACGGACCGCACCGCCCCGAACCCTCCACCACCGCCGGCGAGCGCGAGATGCTGGAGGGCTGGCTCGATTACCACCGCTCCACCCTGGCATGGAAGTGCGAGGGGCTCTCCGAGGAGCAGTTGCGCCTCACCCCGCTCCGGCCTTCCGCGCTGAGTCTGCTGGGCCTCGTACGGCACATGGCGGAGGTCGAGCGGTACTGGTTCCGGGAGATCACCCTGGGCGAGGACCTGCCCGAGCTGTACAGCACCCGCGAAAACGTGGACGGGGACTTCGAGTTCACCGACGGGGACACCTGGGCCTCGGCCGAGCAGGTCTGGCGGACCGAGACCGATCTGGCGCGGCGGGCGGCGGCGGGCCGCTCCCTGGACGCGGTGTCGGACGCCGCCAGCCACCACCGCGGCGAGGTCTTCAGCCTGCGCTGGGTCTACACCCACATGATCGAGGAGTACGCCCGTCACAACGGGCACGCGGACCTGCTGCGCGAGCACATCGACGGCGCCACCGGCGAGTAGCGCTGTCCGCCGGTCACCCCCTCCGCGTCACCCGTGCGGGGTGAATATCGGCTCCCGGTTTTCGCAACGGGGTCGCCGCACAGCAGAGTTGCGTGGGTGCACACCACCCGAACCTCGACGAAGCTGCTCCTCGGAGCCGCCTGTGCCGTCTCGGCCGTCTCCGGCTGCGTGAACGTGAACCCCTCCCCCACCGGCCCGGCGGCGGCCCCCGGCGGGCCGCCGCCCCGGCACGAGCCGCGCGGCGGGCCGGGGGCGCTGCCCGTGGTCGTCCAGGCGCCCGCCCTGGAGGCGCTGAGGGCGGTACCCGGGGAGGGCGCCCGCCCGTCGGCCCCGACGGCCGCGGGGCGGGGCTCGGCGCGCACCGCACCGGGGGCGCGTACGGAGCCCCGGGAGGCCGCGCCGGCCGCACCCGCGGTACCCGACATTCCTGAGCCGGCCGAGCCGCCGGGGCGCGCCCAGGGCGGCGCGGCGGGCCGTCCGCACGCCCCGGGGCGGGAGGGGCGGCTGCCGCCCGGGCTGGTGCGGGAGCTGCCGGTACGGCCCGCCGACGTGTGCGCGCTGGGCCGCCGGCACGGGGACTGGGATCCGGACGGTCCGGAGGCCCGGATCTGCGCGGGCGTCGAGGGCGGCTGAAGCGGACGCGGCGCCCCGCGTCCGTCACACCCCGTCCGGGGCCGCTGGACCGGGCCTACGCCTGCCCGGGAAAGGGGCGTGGCCCCGGTCCCCCCTCGGCCTCCAGCCGGCGCTCCAGGCGTGCGATGGCGGCCCGTACGCCGTTGCCGTACCCGTCGTCGGACAGCGCTCGGGTGGCGGCCCGGGCCCGCGCGAGGTGGGCCCGGGCCTCCTCTGGCCGGCGCAGTTTGGCGTAGTCGGCCGCGAGGCTGAGGTGCAGCGACGGGTAGAACCCCCGCACGGCGGGGTGCGGGGCGGTGCGCCCGGGGAGCGTCTCCCCCGGCCGCTCGCCGAGTCCGTCGGCGGCGGTCAGCGCCCGCAGGTCCCAGGCCAGTTCGTCGGCGGGGTCGTCCTGCGCGTCGGCCAGGTAGTGCGCGAGCGTGCAGCGGTGCAGGGAGTCGCCCTCCTCGCCGATCTCGGACCAGATCTCGCCGAGCCGGTTGCGGGCCTCCTCGCGGTCTCCGGCGTGCAGCAGGATGACGGCCTGGCCGATCCTGGTCATGACGGCGTCCTCCGACGCCTCCTGCTGCTGCTCCGTCAACGGGGCCTCCGGCTCGCTCCGCCGGACCGGTTCCGGTCCGATCATCAAGAACCTAACCGGCGGCACCGGATCTGGCGCCGAGGCGCGGTGTGGTGTCAGCCGAGGTCCGGGATCCGCCAGTCGATCGGCTCATGGCCCTGGGCGGCGACGGCCTCGTTGATCTGCGTGAAGGGACGGGAGCCGAAGAACTTCTTCGCCGACAGCGGCGAGGGGTGGGCGCCCTTGACGATCACGTGCCGCTCCTCGTCGATGAGCGGGATCTTCTTCTGGGCGTAGGCGCCCCAGAGCACGAAGACGACCGGGTCGGGGCGATCGGACACCGCCCGGATCACGGCGTCGGTGAACTTCTCCCAGCCCTTGCCCTTGTGCGAGTTGGGCTCGGCCTCGCGGACGGTGAGGACGGCGTTGAGCAGCAGGACGCCCTGCTCGGCCCACGGCATCAGGTACCCGTTGTCCGGGACCGGCAGGCCGAGCTCCTCCTTCATCTCCTTGTAGATGTTGCGCAGGGAGGGCGGGGTCTTGACGCCGGGGCGCACGGAGAAGCAGAGGCCGTGTCCCTGGCCGGCGCCGTGGTAGGGGTCCTGGCCGAGGACCAGGACCTTCACCTTGTCGAACGGCGTGGCCTCCAGGGCCGCGAAGACCTGCTCGCGGGGCGGGTAGACCGGCCCGTTCGCCCGCTCCTTCTCGACGAACTCGGTGAGTTCCTTGAAGTAGGGCTGGTCCAGCTCCCCGCCGAGGACGGGGAGCCAGGACTCGGGCAGCATCTGGGTCACGTCGACAACCTCCGGTACAAGTTCGTGCAACTGCTCTGAACCTACCGGGGACCACTGACAACGCCGCCATCCGGGCGCCCCGCCGGGATCACCAGCTGGTCTTGCGGTACAGCTCCCACATCTGCATGGCGGTCTGCGGGTCCAGTGCCCGCTCGGCGCCGGCGATGTCCTCGCGCGCGCCGACGTAGAGCTTGCCCTGCCACAGCGGCAGCAGCCGGACGTCCTGGGCGAAGATCTGCTGGGCCGCCTCGAACTCCCTGACGCCCGCCGAGCGGTCGCCCTCGCGGCGGGACTTGGGCAGCAGCTCGTTCACGATCTGCGCCGGCTCGTACGGGGTGCCGACCGCGTTCTCCTTGCCGACGAACGGCGCGATGAAGTTGTCGGGGTCCGGGAAGTCCGGGAACCAGCCTCGGCCGAAGACCGGGTACTGGCCGCTCTTGTAGCCCTCCTGGAATGCCTTCCACGGCTGGCCGCGCAGGGTGATCTTGAAGAGGTCGCTCTCGTCGAGCTGCCGCTTGATCTCGGTGAACTCGTCCGCGGTGGAGGCGCCGTACCGGTCCGTGGTGTACCAGAAGGTCAGCTCCACCTTCTGGGTGATCCCCGCGGCCGTGAGGATCTTCTTGGCCTTGGCCACGTCGGGGTTGCCGTACATGTCGTAGAAGGGCGTCCTGTGGCCCACGACGCCCTTGGGGACCATCGAGTAGAGCGGCTCGGCGGTGCCCTGGTAGACCTTGGAGACGATCGCGCCCCGGTCGATGACCTGGGCGATCGCCTGGCGCACGGCCTGCTTGTTGACCTGGGGGTCGTTCGGGTTGAAGACCAGGTAGCGGATCTCGGCGCCGACGTTCTCCACGACCTGGACGCCGAGGGCCTGCGAGGCGGGGGTCTGGAGGTCCTTGATCTCCGGGGCGGAGAGGCCGCGGTAGGTGGCGTCGATCTCCTTGCCCTTGAGGGCGGCGACCATCTTCTTGGAGTCGGAGAAGTAGCGGATCGTCACGCCGTCGTTGCGGCGGTTGGCGAAGCCGGTGTAGCTCTCGTTGCGGCCGAGGACCGCCTCGCCGCCCTCGGTGTACGAGGTGAGGACGTAGGGGCCGGAGCCGGTGACCTTCCCGTCGGTGCGGATCTTCCCGGCCGGGTAGTCCTTCGGCGCGACCAGGGAGGCGGCCGGCGAGCCCAGCACGTACGGGAAGGTCGCGTCGGGGGTCTTCAGGTGGAAGACGACCGTGAGCGCGTCCGGCGCCTCGATCTTGTCCAGGGTGTTGAAGAGACCGGCGGGACCGACCTTGTGGTTGATCGTCTTGATCCGGTCGAGGGAGTGCTTGACCGCCTTGGCGTCGAGCGGCTCGCCGTTGGAGAACTTCAGGCCCTTGCGCAGGGTGCAGCGGTAGGCCGTGTTCGCCGAGTCGGTGAACTCACAGCCCTGGGCCGCGTCCGGCTGGGGCTTGGTGCTGCCCGTCGGGAAGGCGAGCAGGGTCTGGTAGACGTTGCGGTACAGCTCCCAGGAGCCGTCCCAGGCCGCGGCGGGGTCGAGGTGGCTGGGCGCGCTCGTCGTCCCCACGGTGATCCTCTTCGCGGTTTCGCCGTCGTCGTCCGAGAACAGGCCGCATCCGGCGAGCAGGGATATGGACGCAACGGCCGCAGCGATCTGCAGGCATCTGGTCCGGTTGAACACGTGCACGCTCCTCGATCAGCCAGGGGTGCGGCAGACCCTACCGCAGAGCCTCACAAATCCAATGGGCAGGTTTCGTGAGGCACTTGACCGATTTCGTGCCAGTTCGACACGCATTTGCCTCCCATCAGGAGGCAAATGCGTCCGGATATCGGTCAATGAACCCCGGCATTGAGGAACATTCCCCCGTCGACGACGAGCGTTTGTCCTGTGATCCATTCCGCTTGTGCAGATGTCAGGAACGCGGCGGCCCCGCCGATGTCCTCCGGAACCCCGAGCCGGCCGAGCGGATAGGCGGCCGCCGCCTCCTGCTCCCGGCCCTCGTAGAGCGCCTGCGCGAACTTCGTCCTGACCACCGCCGGGGCGATGGCGTTCACCCGCACGCCCGGCGCCATCTCGTGCGCCAGCTGGAGGGTCAGGTTGATCATCGCGGCCTTGCTCATCCCGTACGCCCCGATGAAGGGCGAGGCCGAGACGCCGGCGATGGAGGCGATGTTCACGATGGCCCCGCCGTGGTCCTTCTGCCAGGCGTGCCAGGTCCGCTGGGCGAAGCCCAGGGCGGAGATCACATTGGTCTCGAAGACCTTGCGCGCCACCCCGAGGTCCAGGTCCGCGATCGGCCCGAAGACCGGGTTGGTGCCCGCGTTGTTCACCAGGAAGTCGACGCGGCCGAAGACCTCCATCGCACGCTCCACGGCGAGGGCCTGGTGAGCCTCGTCGTGCGCCTTCCCGGCCACTCCGATCACCCGGTCCGCGCCGAGCCGCTCCGCGGCCTCCTTGAGCGCCTCCTCGTTGCGCCCGGTGATCACGACCCGGTCGCCGCGGGCGACCAGGGCCTCGGCGATCCCGTAGCCGATGCCCCGGCTCGCGCCGGTGACCAGGGCCACCTTGCCGCTGTCGACACGGCCGGCGTCCCCGCCGTTGCCGCCGCCGATGCCGTTGTCGATGCCGTTGTCGATGCCGTTGTCCGTCATGACGTACGCCCGCCTCTCGTGAAACCGTCAGTTGAGCGGGCCGCCGGCCACGTACAGGACCTGGCCGGAGACGAAGCCCGCGTCCTCGCCCGTGAAGAAGGCGATGGCGCCCGCGATGTCCTCCGGACGGCCCACGCGCTGCACCGGGATCTGGGAGGCGGCGGCCTGCTGGAACTCCTCGAAGCCCATGCCGACGCGGGCCGCGGTCTGCGCCGTCATCTCGGTCACGATGAAGCCCGGGGCGACGGCGTTGGCGGTGATGCCGAACTTGCCGAGCTCGATCGCCAGCGTCTTGGTGAAGCCCTGGAGACCCGCCTTGGCGGCGGCGTAGTTGGCCTGGCCGCGGTTGCCGAGCGCCGAGCTGCTGGAAAGGTTCACGACACGGCCGAACTTGGCCTCCACCATGTACTTCTGACAGGCCCTCGCCATCAGGAACGCGCCGCGCAGGTGCACGTTCATGACGGTGTCCCAGTCGGTTTCGCTCATCTTGAAGAGCAGGTTGTCGCGGAGCACGCCGGCGTTGTTGACGAGGATCGTCGGGGCGCCGAGCGTGCTCGCGACCCGCTCGACGGCCGCCTCCACCTGGGCGGCGTCGGAGACGTCGCAGCCGACCGCCAGGGCCTTGCCGCCGGCCGCCGTGATCGCCTCGACGGTGTCCTTGCAGGACGCCTCGTCCAGGTCGAGTACGGCGACCGCACGGCCTTCGGCCGCCAGACGGACGGCGGTGGCCGCGCCGATGCCCCGGGCCGCCCCGGTCACGATCGCGACGCGCTGCTCGGTGGTGGACATGCTGGTTCTCCTCGCCCTCGAGAGACGGCCGCCCGGAGGTGAGCAACCGCTTAGTAGCTTCAGCTGAGGAGACGCTAGGAGCCCTGACACCCCGTGTCAACGGCCCCCGGCGGCAGCGGCGCGGCCCTGGCCCGGAATCAGCGGACCAGCAGGTCCAGGAGCCGTTCCAGCTCGGCGGCGGGATCGGCCGTCAGGCCGGTGTGCACGGGCCCCGGCTGCACCACCGTGCTGCGGGGGGCGATCAGCCACCGGAACCGGCGCCCCGCGTCGTCACCCGCCGCCTGGCCGGCCGCCTCGCCGCCGGCGCACAGCCCCTCGACCCCGCGCAGCGCGGCCCGTACCCCGGCCACGTCGGCCCCGGGGTCCAGCGCGAGGAGTTTCGCCTCGTCGAGGTGGGTGCGCGCGGCGACGTAGGAGTGCGCCCGGCAGTAGACGATCACACCGGCGTTGAAGCACTCACCGCGCTCCATCCGGGGCACCACGCGCACCAGCGCGTACTCGAACACGTCCCGCTTGGTCACTCGTCGCCGCTCTTCTGCTTGTTCTGGTCCGACTGGGGAGGAAGGCGCTCGGCGAGCCAGCCCGGCGGACCGGACCGCTGCCTGACCTCCGCCTCCATGGTGATCCTCTCGTGGATCGTCGCCGCACGCGGCAGCAGCGCCTCCACGTAGGCGCGGCGCACCGCGTCGGTGGAGTCGAAGCCGGGTTCGTCCACCAGCCACTCGTCGGGGACGTCGGCGGTGACCTCGGTGAGCAGTTCCTCGGTGACCAGCGGGGCCAGCTCGGCGGCGGCCGCCGCGATGTCGGGGCCGACGGGGGCCAGGACGTGGTCGGAGGCGTTGTAGGGCTTGGCGGCGGCGGCCTGGGCGGTGGGCCAGTTGTGGTGCCAGATCATCGTGGCGCCGTGGTCGATGAGCCACAGGTCCCCGTGCCAGACCAGCATGTTCGGATTGCGCCAGGACCGGTCGACGTTGTTGATCAGCGCGTCGAACCAGACGACGCGTCCCGCCTCGACCGGGTCGGCCCGGTACGCGAGGGGGTCGAAGCCGATCGAGCCGGGCAGGTAGTCCATGCCGAGGTTGAGCCCGCCGCTGGCCTTGAGCAGTTCCTGGACCTCCTGGTCGGGCTCGGCGAGCCCGATGACGGGGTCGAGCTGCATCTGCACCAGCCGCGGGACGCGCAGCCCCAGCCGCTGGGCGAGGCGCCCGCAGACGACTTCGGCGACCAGGGTCTTGCGCCCCTGGCCGGCTCCGGTGAATTTCATGACGTACGTACCGAGATCGTCGGCCTCGACGATCCCCGGGAGCGAGCCGCCCTCGCGCAAGGGCGTGACGTAGCGGGTCGCGATCACTTCTGTGAGCATTTTGCCAGGCTAGCGGGCGGGCGCGCTTCACCATCCGAGGATTTTCCCGGACGGCTGCCCAGCCCGCGGCAGACCGCCGGCCGGCCCGGGATCCGGGAGGCGGCTGCCGTCGCCGACAGGCATACACGCCCTCCGGGACAGGTTATGAGGAGGGAGCGTGCCCATACCGCCGGACCGGGAGCGATCGATTCCCATCGACCGATCCCGAACACCGTGGAAGGAGGAACGACGCCATGACCGACACCCGCTCGCTCGACAGAAGCCGCTGGACGACCGCTCTCGGCGGGCATCAGTACGAAGCGGAGCGGCTGCCCTTTTCGTATCTCGGCCACGACCCGAAGGACGACGTGGTGATCGTCGCCGTTGGCGGGCGATCGTCGCGCTTCCTGGACCAGGAGGACACCCCCACCTCGATCACCTTCTTCCCGGCCGCGGCGGCCGGTTGAGGGCGCCGTGCGAGGGCGGCGGGGGGTGCGAAGCGGTTCGAGGCGCTGGTGAGGAGATCGCATGGACGCTCATGTACAAGGCCGGCCCGAAAGGCAACACGTCCGCGTCGTGGTCGCCGATGAGCGCCGCGCCGAATTGGCGCTCCGCGGCGAGGTGACCGGGACGGCGGCCAGAGAGATCGAGGAAGCGATGCTCGATCCGGCGCTGCGCGCCGTCGGCGAGTGGGTGTTCGACCTCGGCGAGGTCGAACGGCTGGACGCGATCTGCGCGTACGCGCTCGTCCGGCCCCTGCTAATGACGAACTCGTCCGACGCGGTGCACGTCCGCGGCGCCGCCAAGCAGGTGCGCCGGGCCCTGCACCGGACCGGCGCGGACCACTTGATCACGTTCGAGGACTGAGCGGCTCCCCGCGGCGCACCGACCTCGCGGGGAGTCTCCGGCTGGTCGAGGTCCGGGTCTCACCGGTTGGTGATCTCGATGCGGTGGGGCTTGCCGCCCGTCGCTTGCCTGGGTATCCGCACGGTGAGCACGCCATGGGACAGGCCGGCACTGATGCGGCCGGTGTCCGCGTCGGCCGGCAGGCTCATCCGGTAGTCGAAGTGTCCGACCTTGCGGGTCTGCCGGCGTACGAGGCCGGTGCGTTCCTTCTCCTTGGTCTCGCCATGGACGGCCAGCTCCCCGCCCGGGACCTCCACGGTCACCTCGTCCTAGCGCAGCCCGGAGAGGTCGAGTTCCAGGCCCGGCCGAGCGCGGAGCCCGAGCCTGATACCGCTGGCGCCCCGCCGGGGGCACGAAGACCGGGGCATGTGGCGCCCGGGGGGACGTGGAGGGCCGGGCCACGGTCAGACCGCCGCCGGATCCCTTCCCGCCGTGGCCGCGGGAGGTGCGCTGTTCCCCACCGTGCTGCGGAAGGCGGTCATGCAGCGGGCACAGTAGCGTTCCGCCGTTCCCTCCGACATGAGCGCGGCGACCGTCGACCCTTGCGGCAGCGAGTAGCCGCAGAGGGTGGTCGTGGTCTGCCCCTTGGCGAGGACGTGCCACAGCATTTCCGATCGTTCGGGGGCGAACTCGGCGCGCATTTCGTACATGGGCCGTTCCCTTCCTGCCGTGGTGGCCGCGTCAGCGGCCGTCCCTGACCATGAGAGCGCGCCTGCTCCAAAGAGGCCAACGGGCCTGGGCCATCAGGGGGATTTCGGCCTTCCGGAGGTTTGCCGGAATTCACCGGACACCACGCCCGTCCGGTGCCCGGACGGCGCGCCGGGCCGCTGTTCCGCGCGCGCCAGGGGCCTGCCTCCTCCTGTTGGCTCGCCTGGTTTTCAGGCCGCCTCCCGCACCGGCAGGATGACCCCTGCCAGACACATCGGCCCGGCACAGGTCACCTGGCAGCAGGAGGACACGACGATGAAGACCGCCTTCGAGACGGCCATCCAGCACACCGGGCGGACGGTCGTGGTCGCCGCCCTCGGGGAGCTGGACGCAGCCGCCGAATTTCCCTCCGCCGAGTGCCCGACGCCGTGCCGCCGGGGTCGGCCATCGCCTTGATCGACGTGCACGGGGTGCCGTTCCTGGACTGAGCGACAGGGCGACGGCGGCTGCTCGGGAGCCTCCTCGGACGCGTTGAGAGGGAGCGGCAGGGAGTCGGTCGTCATTGGGCCTACATGCCGTGGAACAGCCAGGACACGAGGCGGTCGAATGGGTCTTCGTACGGCCGTGAGAAGTCGTGGAATACGACCCGATGAGGATTCGCCGCGGGTGCTGGATAGGGCCGTTCCGCCGTATCCGCCGTACGCCTCACCCGCACGGGGATGCGTACCGGACGGCCGGCGGAATGCGGCCGCTGACGGCGTTCGGCGTCGTAGGCGGACCGTCGCAGCGGATCGCGGAGGGTCTGGTAGGCGTCGATGACCTCGGCCAGTTCAGCGGCAGCCGTCGGCCCGCTCGGCCGGGCGTCCGGGTGCAGGGCGCGGATCAGGGCGCGGTAGGCGCTGGTGATCGCCTCGGGCGACGCCTCCGCGGGGAGTCCGAGGACGGCGTAATGGTCGCGCGATGCACGCGATCCGCCCATTTTCCTCACCTCCGGAACAGCCGGAGCGGCCCCTCTTCCACCCGTGATAAAGCCCGGCGCGGAGGTTGTCAAGGTAACCCCGATCGGGTATTCGTCCGGTGAGAAGCCGAATGCCGAAGGGAGGCGACGGACTGATCACCGAGGTCACCTCGAAGCGGGCGGAATTCACCTGCGGCCGGTGCCAGCACCTATGGACCGTGCCCGCCCGGCGGCCTTCCTCGACGCCGATCAGCCGATTTTGGTCGCCGGATCGGCCCGGGGAGCGGGCGGGGCCCACCCCGCGAGGAGGGCTCCGGCCGTGGTGATGGACGCCACGAGCGCGAGGGAGTTGCGGATCACCTCGGCGGTGCAGGACGCGGGCACCCCGGCGATGGCGTCGGACGGGACCACGACCCGGTAGCCGAGGTTCACGGCGTCGAAGACGGTGTTCGGGATCGCGATGTTCGAAGAGACCCCGGTGACGACGAGGGTGCGGGCACCGAGGTTGCGGAGCAGGGCGTCCAGGTCGGTGCCGGCCATCGGGGAGAGTCCGTGCAGCCGGCGGACCACGAGGTCCTGCCCGGCGACGGTGATGGGCGCGGCGACCCGCACCGCGTCGCTGCCGGTCAGCTGCTGTACGGGCAGTTTCGCGGCGGCCCGGAAGAGCCGCGCGTTGGCGTTGGCCCCGAGCCCGTCGGGCCGGCGCTCGGCGACCGCGTGGACCACCTGTACGCCGGCCCCGCGCGCGGCGTCGACGAGCGCGGCCACCCGGTCCAGCATGCCGGAGTCGCGGGCCTCCTTGGCGAGTTCCGGCAGGGCGCTCGTCTCGCCCACGACGCCGTTCTGGCACTCGACGGTGAGCAGCGCGGTGGTGGCTGGGTCGAGTTCCGGCATGACTCCCCCTGGTGCGGCGACGGAAGAGCACGCATGATTCCTGACACATAGTCAGATGTGAAGGGGTGGGCACGGATGGGCGAGACGGGGCGGATGGACGAGACGGGCGCGCGGACGGCGCAGCGGCGGGGCCGGCGCATCATGATGAGCGACGATGAGGTGGACGCCTTCCTGCGCGAGCAGCGCACCTGCCGGGTGGCTACGGTCTCCCCGGACGGCAGCCCGCACGTCGGCGCGCTGTGGTTCGCCTGGGACGGCACCTCGCTGTGGCTGTACTCGATCACCCGCAGCCGCCGCTGGTCCGACCTGCGGGCCGACCCGCGGATCTCGGTGGTGGTGGACGCCGGCGAGGAGTACGGAGAACTGCGCGGGGTCGAGCTGTCAGGCCGCGCCGTCTTCGTGGGCGAGGCGCCGCGCACCGGCGAGCCCTGCCCGGAGCTGCTGGAGCCGGAACGGATCTTCCCCGTCAAGAACTTCGGGATCGAGGAGATGCCGCACGACGGCCGGCACGCCTGGATCCGGCTCACGCCGCAATCGGTGGTGTCCTGGGACTTCCGCAAGATCTGAGCCGCGCCTACACGGCCGCGGCCGCTTCCCGGAGCGCGTCGACGGCAGCCCTGATGGAGGGCCGGCGGCCCGCGTCCGTCCGCCAGACGACGTACACGTGGCGGCGGACGCTGTCGCTCACCGGCAGCAGCCGCACCCCCGGAGGTACGGGCCCGCGGCCGAGCCGGGGCGTCACGCACACGCCCAGCCCGGCTTCCACGAAGGCCAGCTGGGTGTGGTGCTCCTCGGCGATGTGCGCGATGCGCGGCTCGACCCCGATGCCGCGCAGGGTGAACACCAGCCACTCGTGGCAGAACTGGCCCTCGTTCCAGGAGATCCAGTCGTCGTCGGCGAAGTCACCGAGGGAGATCTCGGTGCGTCCGGCCAGCGGGTGCCCCGCCGGGACCGCGATGTCGGCCGCGTCGTCCAGGAGGTGGGCGCGGGTCAGCTCGACCGGCACCGGCATCCGCTTGTTGTGCCAGTCGATGGCCAGGGCCATGTCGAGGTCACCGCGCACGACGGCCGCCATGCTCTCCTCGGGCTCCCGTTCCCGTACCAGGGCCCGCAGTTCGGGGTGGCCGGCCCGCAGGGCGGTCAGGGCCCGGGGCAGCAGCCCGCGCATGGCGGTGGGGAAGGCCCCGATCCGCAGCTCTCCCACCGCACAGCCCCGCCGGGCCTCCACATCGGCCTGCGCGAGCTCCACCTGGGAGATGATCCGGGCGGCGTGGTCGGCGAGCAGCCGGCCGGCGTCCGTGAGCCGGACCCCCCGCCCGTTCTTGGCGAGCAGCGGCTGGCCCACCTCCCGCTCCAGCTTGGCCATCTGCTGGGAGACCGCCGATGTGGTCACATGGAGACCCCCGGCCGCGCCGCTGACCGAGCCGTGGCGAGCGAGGGCGTCGAGGGTGCGCAGGCGTTCCAGGTTCAACATGTAAGCGATGCTACGCCGACCCTCGAAGGAACTCTCGCTTGTTCTACGAGGTCGCGGCAAGCAGAGTGATCGACATGAGCGCACCGACCACCTCCCGCCCCACTTCATCCACCTCTTCCGCCCCTTCCGTCCCCTCCGCCCCGCAGCCGGCCCGCCGGGGCAGCGGCCGTACCTCCTGCCTGGACTGGCGCGTGCGGTTCGCCCTCCTCTCGGTGGTGTGGGGCTTCAGCTTCCTCCTGATCAAGGTGGGTACCGAGGCGTTCGCGCCGTTCCAGGTCGCTCTCGGCCGGGTGTTCTTCGGCGCGCTCGCCCTCCTGGCGGTGCTGTTGGTGCGCCGTGAGCCGCTGCCGCGCGGCCGGCGCACCTGGGGCCACCTCGCGGTGGCGGCACTGCTGCTGAACACGGTCCCGTTCTCGCTCTTCGCCTACGCCGAGCAGAGCATCCCCTCCAGCCTGGCGGGCATCTGCAACGCCACCTCCCCGCTGTGGGGCATGGCGCTCTCGCTGGTGGCGCTGTCCGAGGACCGCCCCACGCGCCGCCGCTTCGCCGGGCTGGGCATCGGCTTCCTGGGCGTCCTGACGGTGCTCGGCGTCTGGCAGGGCTTCGCGGGGATCGACGCCAAGGGCACCGCGCTGGCCCTGCTGGCCTCGCTCTGCTACCCGATCGGCTGGATCTACGTACGCCGCACCCTGGCCGGCACCCCCGGCTCCCCGGTGGCGCTCACCGGGGCGCAGCTCATGGTCTCCACGCTCCAGCTGGCGGCCGTCAGCGCGCTCTTCACCACGGCTCCGGCCGGTTTCCCGCTGTGGCCGGCCCTCTCGGTGGTCGCCCTGGGCGCCCTGGGGACGGGGATGGCCCTCCAGATGCAGTACGGGCTGGTGTCGGAGGTCGGCCCGACCACCGCTCAGATGGTCACGTACTTCATCCCGTTGATCGCCACCACCGCCGGTGTGCTGGTCCTCGGCGAGCAGCTGCACTGGAACACGCCGGCCGGCGCGGTGATCGTCCTGGCGGGCGCGGCCCTGACCCAGTCACGGGCCGCTTCCCGCAAGACCGACTGAGCCCCGCCGGCCCCCGGGCCGGACTCCGGCTTCAGGGCGCGACGGGCTGGTGGACGAAGCCGGTCAGCGGGGCGAGGACCTTCCAGCCGAGCGCTTCGTAGAGCGCTCGGCCCGGGACGGTCGCGCCCAGGAGGCCGGTCGTCACACCGTGCTGGACGGCCGAGCCGGTGAGCGCGCCCATCACGAACGTCCCGAGGCCCCGGCGCTGGTGGGCCTCCTCGGTGACGATCTGGTCGAAGACGCACGCGGCGCCCGTCAGGCCGATCCGGCCGCTGGCGGCGAGCTCCCCGTCGGCGGTCAGGACGCGCACGAGGACGACGTCGCCGACGGTCTCGGCGGCGGCCGTGTAACCGCCGGGCGCACGCACGACGGAGGGACGCAGGTCGACGGCCATCAGGAAGCCGGGATCTATCGGCTGCCAGTCGGACGGGAACCACGGCTCCATGACGTCCGGTTCCAGAAAGGCCTTGACGCAGATCGCCGGCTCGGTGGTCGCGCCGACGAGCCGGCGGGCGGTCTCGGCGTCACCGTCACGCAGGACGTGACGGACCCTCTCGGTCGGCCTCCCGGCCTCGACGCTCAGTCCCCACGGCCGGTCCACCGGCTTCGGCGTCCCCCGCGAGACGGTCCATCCGTCGACCCACGAGCGCGCGATCTCCCACATCCGGACCATCCCCCAGTAATGACTAACTTGGCTGGCGGGATATTACACACGCGGGATTCGGAGACGCGCCCTCGATCACCGACCCCCTCGGACACCCGCTAGTCGAAGCGCCCCCCGGTCACCGGGCGGACCGCCGCCGCCACCGCGTCGGCCAGGCCGTCGACCTCCTCCGGGGCCAGCCCGGACACGGTGATCCGTACGCCCGGTCCCGCCTGGACGCGGTACCCGGCCCCGGGGCACACCGCCCAGCCGGCCGCCAGCAGCCGGGTGACCGCCGACGTCTCGTCGCCGACCGGCACCCAGACGTTCATCCCGCTCCGGCCGTGGGCCCGCACGTCCCGCTCCGCCAGCGCCCCGACCAGGCCGTCCCGCCGCAGCCCGTACGAGCCCGCCACGGCCCGGGGGTCCACGGCGCCGGAGGTCCACAGGTCCACCGCCGCGTACTGGAGCAGCCGGCTCACCCATCCCGGGCCCAGCCGCTGCCGGCCCCGGACCCGGTCCATCGTCACCGGGTCGCCCGTGAGCACCGCGAGCCGCAGGTCCGGCCCGTACGCCTTCGCCGACGAGCGGATCAGCGCCCAGTGGCGGGTCACCCCGCCCAGCGGGCAGAGCGGCAGGTCGACGATCCCGTGGCCGTGGTCGTCCTCGATGAGCAGCACCTCGGGACGGCCGGCCAGCAGTTCCCTGAGCTCCGCCGCCCGGCCCGCGCCGACCGCGGCGCCGGTCGGGTTCTGCGCGCGGGCCGTCACCACCAGGGCCCTGACCCCCTCCCCCAGCGCCCGGGCCACCGCCTCCGGCACCGGCCCCTCGTCGTCGACGGCCACCGGGACCACCCGGAGCCCGAGCGCGGGGGCGAGGTCCAGCACGCTCCCCCAGCCAGGGTCTTCCACCGCCACCGCGTCCCCGGCCCGCAGGTGCGCGGCCAGCACGCGCTCGATGCCGTCCAGCGCCCCCGAGGTCACCGCCAGGGCCCCGGCCGGGACCCCGTCGGCGTCGAAGCCGGCGCGGGCGAGCCGCGCGAGGTCCGGGAGCACCGGGTCCTCGCCGTAGAGGGTCGGGGCCTGGGCGTACCGCCGGGCGGCGGCAGCCAGCGCCCCGTCCAGCGGGGGCAGGAGCGACCGGTCGGGGTTGCCGTGCGAGACGTCCCGTACGCCCGGGGGCACCGGCATCCGCAGCGCGTCGCGCGGGGCGGTCGCCGGGCGGGCCCGGACCCGGCTGCCGCGCCGCCCGTCGGTCTCGATGACCCCGCGCTCGCGCAGGGTGCGGTAGGCGGCGGCCACGGTGTTGGGGTTCACCCCCAAGGCGGCCGCGAGCTCACGCATCGGGGGCAGCATCGCCCCCGGGGCGAGCGCTCCCGATCCGACGCCCGTCTCGACACTGGCCGCGATTTCCGATGCGCGACGCCCACTGATCCGATACTCTCCTAGCACAAACCATATTATGCACTAGTACAACGGAGACCGCAGCATGAGCGCCACCACCGCCGCCTACGAGCCCACCGGGCGCACCCTCCCGAGCCGCGCGCGCGAGCGGGCGCGCTACGACCGCGAGACGGTGCACTCGATACTCGACCAGGCCTACCTGTGCCACCTCGGGTTCGTCCGCGACGGCGCGCCGGTGGTCCTGCCGACCCTGTACGGCCGCGTGGGCGAGACCCTGTACGTGCACGGCTCCACCGGCTCGCGCCCGCTGCTGGCCGCCGGGAAGGCCGACCCCGGGCTGCCGGTCTGCCTGACGGTGACGCACGTCGACGGGCTGGTCCTGGCCCGGTCCGCCTTCCACCACTCGATGAACTACCGCTCGGTGGTCGTGCACGGCACCGCCCACCAGGTCACCGACGCGGAGGAGCGCCGCATCGCGCTGGACGCCCTGGTCGACCAGGTCGTCCCCGGCCGCTCCGCCGACTCCCGGCCCGCCAACGCCAGGGAACTGGCGGCGACGGCCGTGATCCGGCTGGACCTGAACGAGGTGTCCGCCAAGGTGCGTACGGGCGGTCCGAACGACGACCCCGAGGACCTGGGCCTGCCCCACTGGTCGGGCGTGGTCCCGGTGGCACCGGCGTACGGCACCCCGGTCCCGGCCGCCGACCTGGCCCCCGGCATCGCCGTCCCGGACTACGTCAGCGCGCTCTGAGGCTCCCGGGCGGGCCGGTCCCCCGGCCCGGCCCCGGCCCCGGCGCGCACCGCGCCGGCGGGCCGGCGCGCCTCTGCCGCGATCAGCGCGCCCACCGCCGCCAGCAGCAGTACGGTGCCCAGCACCACGGCGCCGGTCAGCCGCTCCCCGAGCACCCCGACGGCGATCACGGCCGCGCTGACCGGCTCGATCAGCATGACCACCGACACCGTCGCGGCACGCACCGCCGCGGCGCCGGTGAAGTACAGCGCGTACGCCAGGGCCGTCGGCACCACGGCGACGTAGGCCAGCAGCCAGAGCACCCGCCCCGGCTCGGCGGTGTGCGGCAGCAGCCCCTCCACCACCGCGAGCGGCAGCAGGCACACCGTGCCCACCGCCACCGACCACGCGGTGGTGACCAGCGGGTCCCCGCCCGCCCCGCGCCGCCCGAGCCACCGGGCCCGCAGCGTCATCGCCGCGTATCCGGCGGCCGACAGCAGCGCCCAGCCGACCCCGAGCGGCCGCACCTCACCGCCCCCGGAGCCCAGCACCAGTACGGCCAGCCCCGCCAGGGCACCGCCGACGGCGACCGCCCCGCCCCGGCCCAGCCGCTCGCCCATCCAGTACCGGCCGCCCAGCGCGATCAGCACGGGCCCCGCCCCGAGGGTGACGACGGTGCCGACGGCCAGGCCGGTCTCCCGCACGGCCCCGAAGTAGGCGGCCTGGAACACGGTGAACATCAGCCCGGTCCCGATCAGCGAGGCCGACGACGGCCGGACCGGCCGGGCTGCCCGCGCGGGACGGCGTACGGCGAGCACTCCGACCAGCACCACCAGCCCGCCCGCGCAGCGCCAGAACGACAGGGCGAGCGGGCCGAGGTCACTGGCCAGGAAGAGGAGGGAGGCGGCCGCACCGGCGGTGCCCCAGGCGGCTCCGGCGACGACGAGGTACAGCAGGCTGCGCCCGGTGGCGGGCGAATGGTTCGACACGTGTTTCTCCGCGCATGCGTGAAGGACGGGGACGGAAGGCCATCGCTTCGCGGGCAGCGCGTACCGGCCCGGGAACTCCCCGGGCGGGTCTCTCGTTCTGGTGGCAGCCGCCCGCGCTAGGCGGCGGGAGGCGGAAGCACGGTCGAAGGCATGGTCAGCACCCTACGCCGTCGCCCGCCGCACGGACCAGCCCGGCCGCGATCCGCGGCCCGCCGCGGGAGTCCGGGCCCGCCGCGGGAGTCCGGGCCGGCCCGCCCGCGCGGGCCCGGCGCCTACGCGCTCGTCGGCTCCCGGTCCGCCACGGGGAGCGGCGCCTCCTGCGCGACCACAGGCGTCGGCCGCGAGGACTGCGCGATGAGCGCACCGCCGAGCACCAGCGCGCCGCCCAGGACCTGCGGGCCCGAGAGCTGCTCCCCGAGCAGCACCCAGGCCAGTACGGTCGCGACGACCGCCTCGAGACAGGCGACCACGCCCGCGACCTGCGGCGAGAGCCTGCGCACCGAGACCACGCCGGTCAGGTACGCGAAGACGGTCGCGACCAGCACCACCCAGCCCAGCAGGGCGAGCGCCGGCACCCGCAGGTCGCCCATCGCGGCGTACGCGCCGAGCACCTGCCAGTCCATCTGCCAGGGGCGGGCGATCACGGTCATCACCAGGGTGCCGACGATCATGCCGTGGGCGATGACTCCCATCGGGTCCGGCGCGTCCTCCGCGTCGGCGCCCTGGTCCGCGAAGACGAAGTAGAAGGCCTGGCAGCAGGCCGCCGCGAGACCGAGCAGCACCCCGAACAGGTCCAGCCGCAGGCCCGCCCAGATCTCCACCACGCAGGCCAGCCCGACGACGGCCACCGCCGCCCCGGCCGCGGCCGCCCGGGTCACCGGCTTGCGCTGCACGAAACGTATGTAGCCGAGCAGCAGGGCGGGGCCCAGGTACTCCAGCAGCAGGGCCACGCCCACCGGGATCCGCGACAGGGAGGCGAAGTAGAAGGCCTGGACGCCCGCGACGGCGACCAGCCCGAAGCCGGCCAGCAGCAGGGGCTTGCGCCGCACCAGGGAACGGTGCCGCCAGGCCAGCGGGGACAGCACCAGCGCCGCCCCGGCCACCCTGAGCCACACCATGTGCAGCGGGTCGAGACCCGCCTCGATCAGCGGCTTCGCCGCGACACCCGAACCGCCGAACGCGCATGCCGAAACGAGGGCCAGGCCCAGTCCGGCGTTCTTCCCTGACGCTTGCATCGGCCCATCATGGCAGGGCGGGACAGGAGCGTCACTCGCGAGACACCTGTTGAGACACACCCGGGATCCGGCCTGCCGGGCGTCCTGCAATCTGACGGCCCGTCAGGCTTGTATGTTCCGCGCCGCGGGGCTACCTTCCGCCGCACGTACCCGACCAGAAGGGGTGGACGCATGGCTGAAGTCACCGCGGAATCACGCATCGAGGCGCCCGCCGCGAAGCTCTGGGCCCAGCTGACGGACTGGGACGCGTACGGGCAGTGGAGCATGACCCACACCGACTTCCCGAAGGGCGGCCCCGAGACGCTCGCGGTCGGCTCCACCTTCACCGAGAACATGAAGATGATGGGATTTCCCGCCGAGGTCCTGTGGACGGTCTCGGAGCTGGAGGAGCAGCGCGTCCTCGCCGTCACCGGCAAGGGCCCGATGGGCGTCGCCGTGCTCACCCGCTACACCCTGACCGCCGACGGCGCGGCCACGAGGGTCCGCATCGACGGCGAGTTCACGGGCGCGGCCGTCTCGCTGATGGCGGGCAAGCTCAAGGACTCCGCGACGGCCGCGCTGAACGAGTCGCTGCGCAAGCTGTCCGCCCTGGTCGTCTGACCGCGACGACCGCGGGGGCGCGCCCCCGCGCGTGTATGAGCGAGGCGCGCCCCTGCGGGTCCCGGCCGGGACGCATACGGATCAGTGCTCGTCGGCCAGGATCAGGTACAGCTTCTTGCGGGCATCGTTGACGACCGCGAGGGCCTTCGCCCGCTGTTCGGGCGAACCGGTCCTGAAGACCTGCCCGAAGGCCTCCACCAGGCCGCCGGTGGCGGCGCGGATCTGGTGCATCGCCTCGAAGTCGGGGCCGCGGCCGGCGTCCGCCCAGGGGGCGTCCGGTCCCGACCCGGCCTCGGCCCGGCCGGCTTCGGTGGGCGTGAACAGCTTCTTGCCGCCCTCGGTCACGCTGGTGATCAGCCCCTCGTCCTCGAGCAGCTGCAGGGTGGGGAGACCGAGCCCGGGCTGGGTTTCCACGCCCCGCCGCTGCGCTCGCCGATCTCCCGGATCATCCGTAGCCGTGCATCGGCCGGCCGGCGAGCAGCGCCAGGATCGAGGCGCGCACGTTCATCCCGTCCGTTCCCCAGCGCGCGCGGAGGATGCCCTCTCCCGGGATTACCTCATGCTCGGCGGCTGGTCCCTCCGCCTCGGCGAAAAGGATGAAGGCCCGCAGAAACAAGGATGCTGCGGTCCTGGAGTTCGAGGACTTCTCCGACGGTCAGGCGAGCTCCCCTGACCACATCGAGTCCCTCATCTTCACCCTCACGCGCTTCAAAGAAGCGCCCTGACCCTGACATGAGCGGCGAAGCACCACCCGTGAGACCGGCGACACCCACGGCTGAGGTTCAGTGAGACGGGACACCTGCCGAGTTGTCGACCGCGGTTGACAACTCGATCGGCCAAGCAAGCACAGTGTCCTTTGACAGTCAAGTTAGTCCGGTGCGGTGTCTGACCTGGGGCGCCAAGGTTGGATGTCAAACGATCAGACCCGTGTGTGTGGTGCCGGGACACGTAGGTGTCGCCTGGCCATGATTGTTGTCACCCGGCGGCCTGTAGCTTCCTCGCATGACGAGGTATGCAGATCCAGGTGCAGTCGAGTGGGTGGAGTCTGGTGGGGGGCCGTTGATCGTTGTGCCCGAAGTAGTCCTGTCTTCGTGGTCCGGCGCGGACAGCGACGAGTCGGAAACCGACTACGACAGAGCCTGCGGCGTCGACGGGTATGTCGGCCTTGTGGCGGTCGGGCAGTCGCAGGCCCTGATCCTCGGTGATGACCCCGCCTCGACGTCCTTCCTTCCGGAGCGCGGCCTGTTCGTGCGGTGGTGCGCCGCCGAATCGGAGGAGCAGCTTCTCGGCAGCGTTGATGCCGCGCTCGCCGGTGCCCGCTGGGAGCCTGAGCAACTTTGGGACGTGCCGGGGCCGGTGGTCTTGTTCGACTCGGCTTGGCCTGGTGACGAACTGGAGCCAGAGAACCATCTGCGGGTGGAGCTGGAGCCAGGGCGCTATTCGGTTCGTGCCGCATATGTGGAACCGAATCCGGAGACCTGGCTCAACCTGGTTCAGCTTCGGCGTCATCCCTAGCAATCGGCCAAGCCTGTTCGTCACCCGGTGCGACTAGGTTCGCTGTCAAGGACAGCCGAAGCGACTGGGTTCGCTGTCAAACGCCTCGATTGGATGACAACGGACGCACAGCACTGCCTCACCCGATCAACGATGTCCTGTCTCACTGAAGGTCGGCCGATCTCACTGAAGGTTGACCAGTGCCTTCCGATCAGCGCAGGCGTGTAAGTCGCAACCGAGCTTCGTTGCGGACATCGGGGTCTGCGTCCTCTGCCAACGCCTGAAGTTGCGCGATCATCTCGGCGCCGTCCTGTCCGGTCGCCCAGCGGGGGTCACCGTCCAGTTCCGCAGCGAGCTGATCGGCGGTTCCCTGGTCAGAGGCCACTGCACGGGCAGCGAGCACTGCACGCAGGCCGGCCGGATCTCTCCGAGCCAAGAGAGCCACCGCCGTATCCGAGGTCACCCCGGTGTCCTGAGCGTCTAGCAACAGACGGTGCAGGACACCGGCGACACTCTCCATCTGCGGGGCTGCCGCCAGATGTCGCCCTGCTGCGGCCCTCACAGACCAGGCCGGCGATTCCGCCGCGGCGATCGCGTCGCGAAGCCCTTGCTCGGTGAAGTCGTCCACGCCACCAGGCTGCCAGGGATGTCCCGATCACGCTTCGTTGAGACAACATCGCGGCGGTCGATCTTCAGTGCGGTTGGTCAACCTTCAGGGAGACGGGACACCGACCAGTCCAGTCACCGCGCATTGGCCTTTGTCCGCGATCGGCGGACCCCCCTACGGTCGGCCCATGCGCATCCGAATCGTCGACGCCTTCACCGACCGTCCCTTCGGGGGGAACCCCGCCGGAGTCCTGCTCCTCGACGGCGGCTTCCCCCCGGACAGCTGGCTCCAGCGGGTCGCCGCCGAGGTGAACCTCTCCGAGACGGCCTTCGCCCGTCCCCTGCCGCCCGGCGGCGACGCCGACTGGGCGCTGCGCTGGTTCACCCCGGCGGCGGAGGTCGACATGTGCGGCCACGCGACCCTGGCGACCGCGCACGTCATCGCCGCCGCCGGCCTCGCCCGGGGTCCGGTCCGCTTCAGCGCGCGCTGCGGGATCCTCACGGCGGAGGTCGCCGCGGACGGCACGGTCACGCTGGACTTCCCGACCTCGTCCCTGACCCCGCTCGCGCCGGTCCCGGAGGTGGACCGGGCGCTGGGCGCCGAGGCGAAGTCGGTCCACGACACCGCCGAGCACATCGGCGACCTGCTGGTGGAGCTCGCCGACGAGCGGACCGTACGGGAACTCGCGCCCGACCACGCGGCCCTGCGCGCCTACGCGCGCCGCGGGGTGATCGTCACCGCGCCGGCCGAGGACCCCTCCCGCGGCTACGACTTCGTCTCGCGCGGCTTCTTCCCCGCCGTCGGCGTCGACGAGGACCCGGTGACGGGCAGCGCCCACACCGCCCTCGCCCCCTTCTGGGCGGCGCGCCTGGGCCGCACCGAGATGACCGGCCTGCAGGGCGGGGCGCGCACGGGCCTGGTCCGGGTGCGGCTCGCGGGTGACCGTACGCTCCTGACGGGCCACGCCGTCACCGTCATCGACGGCGAACTGCTCACCGCCCCCGACACCCCTTAGGCCCTGTCGTCAAAGTCCCGCCTGGCCCGCGGCCCCCGGCACCGCACCTCGCCGCGTTGTCGGGGCACCCAAGTACGTCCAGTACGCGGGCGCCCCTCCGCCTTGCGATGCACGGCACCGGACGCCGCAGGCCTGACCGGCGCTACTTTGACGACAGGACCTAGGGCGTCGGCAGCCAGCCCACCTTGCCCGCGAGCAGCGCGTACCCGCCGAAGGCGACGAGGTCGAGCAGGGCGTGCGCGACGACCAGGGGGCCGACCCGGCCCCAGCGCCGGTAGGCGAGGACGAAGACGACGCCCATCACCACGTTGCCGATGAACCCGCCGATGCCCTGGTAGAGGTGGTACGAGCCGCGCAGCACCGAGCTGGCGAGCAGCGCGGCCGTCGGCGACCAGCCCAGCCCGTCGAGCCGGCGCAGCAGGTACGCCAGCACGATGACCTCCTCCACCACGGAATTCTGCACCGCGGAGAGGATCAGCACCGGGAACTTCCACCACACGTCGGGCAGGGCCTCCGGCACCACCGTCAGGTTGAAGCCGGTGGCCCGGGCCGCGAGGTAGAAGGCCAGCCCGGCGCTGCCGATGCCGGCGGCGACGAGCGCGCCCCGGGCCAGGTCGCGGCCGGGCCGGGTGCGGTCGAAGCCGAGCGCCCTGAGCCCGGGCGCGCCCTCGCGGGTCAGCAGGTGCGCGACGAGCAGCACGGGCACCAGCGCCGTCGCGATCCCGAACAGCTGCCAGGCCAGGTCCAGCCAGGGCCGTCCGGGCGCGTAGGAGCCGTTGAGCGTGGCCGCCTGGTCCTTGAGCCCGCCCGGCTTCGTCAGCGACCCCACGAAGCTGATCAGCGCCGAGACGCCGCTCGCGCCCAGCGAGAGCGCGAGCACGAGCAGGGTCTCGTTGCGCAGGACCCGGCGCCCGTCCTCGCGCAGTTCCACGCCCACCGGCTCCGGCTCGACCCGCACGCCTGACTCCCGTCCCGTTCCGACCACCACCCCATACTGCCTCCTCGGCGGCGGGAAGGGATCAGCGGGAAGGGAGGGAGGGGCGGACGGGGCGGGGCGGGCGGCGGGCCCGCCGGTCAGCGGCGGACCGCGGTCGTGGCGTCCACCTCCTGCTCCTCCAGGCCCACGGGCCAGGTGTGCACGGGGTGCCCCCTGTGCATCAGCTCGCTGTAGCGCCGGGTGGTGGCCGCGAGGGCGGCGTCGCGTTCCAGCCCGCCGGCGAGCGCGCGGTGGTACGTGTCCACCTGCCAGGTCGCCCCGTTGACCCGGCGCCGGCACCGCTCCTCGATGATCCCCAGGTAGAGGTCCCGGTCGGCGGGCTCGATGCCCCAGGCGTCCAGCCCGGCCGCCGCCATCGGCAGCAGCTCGTCCAGCACCAGACGCACCGCGGGTACGCTCACCAGTCCCCCGGCCCGGCCGCGGCGCGGCCAGCGGATCCGGGCGTCGATCCCGTACCGGCAGGCCGCGTCGAAGTTGGCCTCCGCCTCCGCGAAGGACATCCGGGTCCACACGGGGCGCTGCTCGTCCGCGAGGGTCCGTACGAGCCCGTAGTAGAAGGCGGCGTTGGCGACGACGTCGGCCACGGTGGGCCCGGCGGGCAGGACCCGGTTCTCCACCCTCAAGTGGGGCACCCCGTCGGCGACGCCGTAGACGGGCCGGTTCCACCGGTAGACGGTGCCGTTGTGCAGCACCAGCTCCTGCAGGCTCGGCACCCCGCCCTCGGCGAGCACCCGCAGGGGTTCCTCCTCGTCGCAGATCGGCAGCAGGGAGGGGAAGTAGCGGACGTTCTCGGCGAAGAGCTCGTACACCGAGTCCACCCACCGCTCCCCGAACCAGGTCCGGGGCCGCACCCCCTGCGCCTGGAGCTCGGGCGGCCGGGTGTCCGTGGCCTGCGTGAACAGCGGCGGGCGCGACTCGCGCCACAGCTCGCGGCCGAACAGGAACGGCGAGTTGGCCCCCACCGCTATCTGTACGGCGGTCACCGCCTGCGCCGCGTTCCACACGTCGGAGAACCGGGCCGGGGTGACCTGGAGGTGCAGCTGCACGGAGGTGCAGGCGGCTTCCGGCACGATCGACCCGGTGCTCCAGGTCAGCCGCTCGACCCCGTCGATGTCGAGCCGGAAGTCCTCCCCCCGCATCATCAGGATCTGCTCGTTGAGCAGGGAGTAGCGGTCCACCGCCGAGAGGTTGGCCAGGGCCAGGTCCGCGCGGGAGATCGTGGGCAGGATCCCGATCATCACGACGCCCGCGTCGATCTCCACGGCCTGGCGGTGGGCGTAGTTCAGTCCGGCGCTCAGTTCCTCGGCGAGCTGGTCGAATACCCGCCCGTCGAGCCGGTGGGGGAGTACGTTCACCTCCAGGTTGAACATTCCGAGTTCCGTCTGGAAATCGGGGCTCGCAATCCGCTCCAGCACCTGTGCATTCACCATGCGCGGCATACCGTCGGCACCCGCGAGATTCAGCTCTATCTCCAGCCCCATCATGTTCTTGGGACGATCGAACCTCTTCTCCGCCAGAAGCCGCTCCAGCCCCTCCAGGCACTCGTGAAGCTTCCTCCGATACCGATGCCGATCGGACAGGTCGAATCCGCCTGCCACGACCTTCTCCCCCATCGAAGCGTCCCTCCTCGAGTGGCCGGGCCCAGAGCACCCGGGCGCGCGTTACGGTCGATGATGCCCAAGCACCGTGATCCATAACGCCGGAGCGGGGGCTTGGCGGGGAGCGCGCGCCGGTATGGCCAGATGGGCGCTCCGGCACATTCGCCTGGCAACCCACCGGATGCAAATTCCCCCTGGGTTTTGCCGATTTCACATTGGCGAAGCTTTCCAGCCGAGCACCTTTCCGGTAACCTTCCAGGTCAGCGCGGTCTGTCCACGCGCAACCGGCATGAATACCATGACAGCGGGTCCGGAAGGCGCCTTGCCGGCAATAGGCGGGACGGCTAGCCGAAACACTGTGTGAACACATGTCGTATAAACTCCGCAAACGAGGCAGAGAGTTGGCGCGCGGCCATTGCCCCAAGGCCCACCTCTGACCCCAGAATGCGACAGCTCCGTCCGCACTTTCCCCCGTACCACCGGTCTCCCAAGTGAGAGGCGACCCACCATGCCGCTGCATGTCCCCCCGGCTCCCGCGCCCGCCCTGCGCAGCGTCCTCGCGGCACTCGGTTCTCCCACCGCCGTCCACGAGGCACACACCCCCGCCCTGCGCGCGGTCCAGGGTCCGATGACCGCCGAACTCGCGCTCCCGGTCCACGTGCTCGACCGGCTGGGCGTGTCCGGCCACACGGCCGGCGGCCGCCCGCCCCGCACCCGTCTCACCGGCTGGCGGTTCCTGATCCGCAGCGGCGACCGCTTCATCGCGGCGGCCGACACCCGCCTGACCCCCGACGGCTGGGCCTTCTCCCACTTCTTCGAGGGCCCCTACGTCGCCGCCACCGAACGCGCCCTGCGCCAGGCGGAGTCGCTCGGCAAGGCCTACCAGCCCCGCCTGCTGTCGGTGCCCGAGCTGTACATGCTGACCCTGTGGCTGCACGGGGCGGTGGGCGCCGACGCCGCCGCCGGCCTCCCCGCCGCCGCCGACCTGCTGGTGCCGCTGGCCCCGGCGCCGCCCGGGATCGCGCCCTTCCGGCCGCACCCGGTCTCGGAGCTGCTGCCCGTACTGACCCACCGGCTGACCCGGACCGCCCCACCGGCCCCACCCACCCTGGCGGCCCCTGCGGCTTGACCCGGATCACCCATTCGGCCTAGTCCGCTCGGGTCAATGCGAACCACCCGAAATGACAGGGGAGTTGGCGTGAACCGCCCGCACGGGTGATGCGTCCTCATTCCAAGAGGACAGCTGCCGGGAAATACCTGCGAAGCAGCCGTCCTGGGGGAACACTGAGGACATCCTCCCCGCAGGTGCGGGGACGACCCAGGGGGACGGCCATGAATCACGCATCGAGCCGTAGCGAACAGACCACACCGCAGCGAAAGAACCCATCCATGTGCCAGCACCAGCCTGCCTGCCCGTCATCAGAATCCGCCGACCGGGAGGCCGCGCGCCCGGTGGCCAACCACCCGGAACAGGGCTGGAGCCTGCTGTGCAACGGCGTCCTGCTCTTCGAGGACACCGGTGAGCTGCTGCCGGACGGCCAGATCATCGCTCCGCACCGCCCGCTCGCGGTGGCCTAGGGCACCGCACGGCGCGGACGCACGGACGAAGAAGGGGCCGGTCCCGGAGCGCAATGCTCCGGGACCGGCCCCTTCACCCTGTCACCGGCCCGTCAGCGACGGGCCCGGCTGCCGTGTCAGTGGTCGTACTCGTCCAGCGGCGGGCAGGAGCAGACCAGGTTCCGGTCGCCGAAGGCGCCGTCGATCCGGCGCACCGGCGGCCAGTACTTCTCGGCGGCGGAGACGCCCCCGGGGAAGACGGCCTCGTCGCGGGTGTACGGGTGGTTCCACTCGCCGCCCAGCGCCGCGGCGGTGTGCGGGGCGTTGGCCAGCGGGTTGTCGTCCACCGGCCACTCACCGGCCGCGACCCGCTCGATCTCCGCACGGATCGCGATCATCGCGTCGCAGAAGCGGTCGATCTCGACGAGGTCCTCGGACTCCGTCGGCTCGATCATCAGCGTGCCGGCCACCGGGAAGGACATGGTCGGCGCGTGGAAGCCGTAGTCGATCAGGCGCTTGGCGATGTCGTCGACGCTCACACCCGTGGCCTTCGACAGCGGACGCAGATCGATGATGCACTCGTGCGCGACCAGGTCGCCCGGACCGGTGTAGAGCACCGGGTAGTGGTGCTCCAGGCGCTTGGCGATGTAGTTGGCGCCGAGCACCGCCACCTGGGTGGCGCGCTTGAGGCCCTCGCCGCCCATCAGGCGGACGTACGACCAGGAGATCGGCAGGATGCCCGCCGAACCCCACGGGGCGGCCGAGATCGGGCCGACGCCCGTCTCGGGGCCGGCGGCCGGCTGGAGCGGGTGGTTGGGCAGGTACGGGGCCAGGTGCGCCCGGACACCGACCGGGCCGACGCCCGGGCCGCCGCCGCCGTGCGGGATGCAGAAGGTCTTGTGCAGGTTCAGGTGCGAGACGTCGCCGCCGAAGTGACCCGGCTTGGCCAGGCCCACCAGGGCGTTCAGGTTCGCGCCGTCCACGTACACCTGGCCGCCGGCCTCGTGCACCTGGGCGCAGATGTCGGCGACGTGCTCCTCGAACACACCGTGCGTCGACGGGTAGGTGATCATGAGCACGGAGAGCTCGTCACGGTACTGCTCGATCTTGGCGCGCAGGTCGTCCGCGTCCACCTCGCCGTCGTCGGCGGTCTTGACGACGACGACCTTCATGCCGGCCATCACGGCGCTGGCGGCGTTGGTGCCGTGCGCGGAGGACGGGATGAGACAGACGGTGCGCTGCTCGTCGCCGTTCGCGCGGTGGTACGCGCGTACGGCGAGCAGACCGGCGAGCTCGCCCTGGGAGCCGGCGTTCGGCTGGATGGAGACCTTGTCGTAGCCGGTGACCTCGCAGAGACGTTCCTCCAGCTCGTTGATGAGCGTGAGGTACCCCTCGGCCTGCTCGACCGGGGCGAAGGGGTGCAGCTGGCCGAACTCGGGCCAGGTGACCGGCTCCATCTCGGTGGTCGCGTTGAGCTTCATGGTGCAGGAGCCCAGCGGGATCATGCCGCGGTCCAGCGCGTAGTCCTTGTCCGAGAGCTTGCGCAGGTAGCGCAGCATCGCGGTCTCGGAGCGGTGCTGGTGGAAGACCGGGTGGGTGAGGTACGCGTCCGAGCGCAGCAGCCCCTCGGGCAGCGTGTCGGCGGCGGTCCCGTCCAGGGCCTCGATGTCAGCGGTGACACCGAAGGCGGCCCAGACGGCCTCGAGGTCGGCGCGGCGCGTGGTCTCGTCGCAGGCGACCGAGACGTGGTCGGCGTCGACCCGGTACAGGTTGACCCCGCCCTCGCGGGCGGCGGCGACGACCTCGGCGGCCTTGCCGGGCACGCGGGCCGTGACCGTGTCGAAGAAGGAGCCGTGGACCAGCTCGACCCCGCCGGCCGTCAGACCCGCGGCGAGCAGCGCGGCGTAGCGGTGGGTGCGGCGCGCGATCGTCTTCAGGCCGTCCGGGCCGTGGTAGACCGCGTACATCCCGGCCATGACGGCGAGCAGCACCTGCGCGGTGCAGATGTTGCTGGTGGCCTTCTCGCGGCGGATGTGCTGCTCGCGGGTCTGCAGGGCCAGGCGGTACGCCTTGTTGCCGTCCGCGTCCACGGAGACGCCGACGAGGCGGCCGGGCAGCGAGCGGGCGTGCTTGGCCTGGACGGCCATGTAGCCGGCGTGCGGGCCGCCGAAGCCCATCGGGACGCCGAAGCGCTGGGTGGTGCCGACGGCGATGTCCGCGCCCAGCTCGCCCGGGGAGGTCAGCAGGGTCAGCGCCAGCAGGTCGGCGGAGACGGTGACGATCGCGCCGCGCTCGTGCGCCTGGTCGATGACCGGCTTGATGTCACGGACGGCGCCGGAGGCGCCCGGGTACTGGAGCAGCACGCCGAAGACACCGCGCTCGGCGATCTCGGCCGGGATGCCCTCGGACAGGTCGGCGACGACGACCTCGACGCCCGTGGGCTCGGCGCGGGTCTCGATCACGGCGATGGTCTGGGGCAGCGCGTCGGCGTCGACGAGGAAGACGCCGTCCTTGACCTTGCCCACGCGGCGGGCCAGCGACATGGCCTCGGCGGCCGCGGTGCCCTCGTCGAGCAGGGAGGCGCCGGAGGTCGGCAGACCGGTCAGGTCGGCGACGAGGGTCTGGAAGTTCAGCAGCGCCTCGAGGCGGCCCTGCGAGATCTCCGGCTGGTATGGGGTGTACGCCGTGTACCAGGCCGGGTTCTCCATGACGTTGCGCAGGATCACCGGCGGGGTGAAGGTCCCGTAGTAGCCGAGACCGATCATCGAGGAGAGCACCTGGTTGCGGTCGGCGAGCGAGCGCAGCTCGGCCAGCACCTCGGCTTCGGTGCGCGCCTCGGGCAGGTTCAGCGCCTCGGCGGTCTTGATCACATCCGGTACCGCGGCGGCGGTGAGCTCGTCGAGGGAGCCGTAGCCCACCTGGGCGAGCATCTTCGCCTGCGCTTCGGCGTCCGGGCCGATGTGACGCTGCTCGAAGGGGATGCCCCGCTCGAGCTGGGAGAGCGGAATGCGGTTGGCGGTCATAACGGAGGCCTCCTGGTCGTATGACCTGCGAGGGGCACCACGGCGCGGGCACCCGGACGGCCTCCCCCTCTGTCATCTCAACCTGAGAGCTTCACCGGAGCCGCGGGGTTCGCCCGAGAGCTCCGGCTTTCACCGTCGGTGAGGAGAAGCGCCGGTACTGCGGGTCCGGAGCCTGCCCCTGCTTTCCAGAGTGGCCTCGTCACGTGCGGTACGTATGCCTGAGAGATTCCGGGGAGGATTTGCTCCTTCGGCGCCTCCGTCGTACTCACTCGGAGGACTCTCCCGCACAGGGTCAACAGCCGTCACCCAGCCTACCAGCGAGGATCTCGACCCTCCCTCGAGTGGCCCCCTCTTCAAATATGCACTTTTGTAGTCATGACGGATGAGCTCTGCATCACTGCGACCGTACGGAGGGACCGTGCAGACCGACATCGATCCGCGCAGCCTGATCGGCCGCAAGGCGTTCGACCGCAACGGCGCCAAGATCGGCACCGTGGACGAGGTCTACCTCGACGACGCCACGGGCGTCCCGGAGTGGGCCGCCGTCCGGACGGGCCTCTTCGGCCGCGACGCCTTCGTCCCCCTGGAACCCAGCGAGGTGGTGGACGACGCCCTGCGCGTGCCCTTCGAACGCTCCCTGATCAAGGACGCCCCCGACTTCGGCGTCGGCCGCCACCTCTCCCCCGAACAGGAGCTCCAGCTCTACCACCACTACGGCCTCGACGTGGCCCTCCCCTCCGACTTCCAGCACCCCCACCCGCAGGACAGGCCCTAAGGGCCCTCCCCCACCAGGGGCAGCGGGTCCGAGGCCTCCAGCTCCGGGTCGTCCAGCCGGAAGGTGCGGACCCGGCCCGGGGGTGATCCGGGCTGCTCGAACCGTACGGTCACCCGGCCGACCCCGCTGCCCTGCACCCACCCCGGCCCGTACACCGCGTGCCGTACGTCGCTCCCGGCGGCCCAGTGCCGTACGGGAGCGGCCTCCGTGCCCTCCACGGCCTGCGCCGGTTCCTCGGGCGGCTCCGCATCCCCGGAGGACTCCGCAGGGTCCTCGCCGGCTCCTCCGGCCCCCGTGGCCCCGGCGCCGGCCGCCTCCTCCGCCTCCGCGGCCGCGGCCAGCGCGTGGGCGAACAGGTCCTCCTGGGTGTAGTCCGCGAGCCCCGTCACCCCCACCCCCAGCAGCCGCACGCCGCCGGTGGTGTCCACGCCCTCCAGCAGCCGCGCCGCAGCCTCCCGCACCACGGTCGCGTCGTCGGTGGGCCCCCGCAGCGTCTCCGAGCGGGTCAGGGTCGAGAAGTCGTACCGGCGGACCTTCAGGACGATGGTCCGCCCCGAGTGCCCCGAGCCGCGCAGCCGGCCCACGCAGCGGTCCGCGAGCCGCTGCACCTCGTTCCGGATCCGTACCCGGTCGTGCAGGTCCACGTCGAAGGTGTCCTCGACCGACACGGACTTCGCGTCGCGCTCCGCGACCACCGGCCGGTCGTCCAGACCCAGCGCCATCCGGTAGAGCCCCACCCCGTGCGCCCTGCCCACCATCCGCACCAACTCGTCCTCGCCCGCCTCGGCCAGCTCCCCCACGGTGGTGATCCCGGCCCGGCGCAGGTGTTCACCGGTGGCCGGCCCGACACCCGGAAGGGTGCGCACCGACATGGGCGCGAGGAGCTCGCGTTCGGTACCGGGCTCGATCAGCAGCAGTCCGTCCGGCTTGGCCTCCTCCGAGGCCACCTTGGCCAGCATCTTGGACCCGGCCAGTCCGACCGAGCCGCTGAGCCCCGTGAGCGCCAGGATCTCCGCCCGCAGACGCTCCCCCGTGGCGCGGGCGCTCTCCGAGTCGAAGGCGGCTCCGCCCGCCTCCAGGTCCACGAAGGCCTCGTCGAGGCTGAGCGGCTCCACGAGCGGCGACAGCTCCCGGAGCAGGCCCATGACCAGCTCGCTGACCTCGCGGTAGAGGGTGAAGCGCGGAATCAGGTACGCGCCGTTCGGGCAGAGCCGGCGGGCCTGCGCGGTCGGCATCGCCGAGTGCACCCCGAAGCGCCTGGCCTCGTACGAGGCGGTGGCCACGACCCCGCGCGGTCCGAGCCCTCCGACGATCACGGCCTTCCCGCGCAGGCTGGGCTTCGACGCCTGCTCGACGGAGGCGTAGAAGGCGTCCATGTCCAGGTGCAGGATGGTCGGCGCGGCTCTCACAGTACCGATGCTGCCCCATGCCACTGACAACGCGGTGATCCGTGGCCGCGGCCCGCGTCCCGCGTCCCGCCCCGGGGGGCGCGAGCGCGGGCGGGCTCAGACGGCCCGGTTCCGGCGGGCGGCCAGCTCGTCGGCCGGGTTGTGGCGGACCAGGGTCTCCCCGGTGTCCACGCGCTCGCCGTGCAGCTGGGACAGCGCGTTCTCGACGTCGCGCCAGACGACGCCCACCGCGATGCCGAAGACGCCCTGCCCGCCCTGGAGCAGGCTCACGACCTGGTCCGGCGAGGTGCACTCGTACACGGTCGCACCGTCGCTCATCAGCGTCATGCGCTCCAGGTCGGAGAAGCCCCGGTCGCGCAGGTGCTGCACGGCGGTGCGGATGTTCTGCAGCGCCACCCCGGTGTCCAGGAAGCGCTTGACGATCTTCAGGACGACCACGTCGCGGAAGCTGTACAGCCGCTGGGTCCCCGAGCCGTACGCGGGCCGCACGCTCGGCTCCACCAGCCCGGTCCGCGCCCAGTAGTCGAGCTGCCGGTACGTGATCCCGGCGGCGGCGCACGCCGTCGGTCCCCGGTAGCCGACCTGTTCGGACACCGGGCCGTCGCTCACCGGTCCGACCGGCGCGGGCGCCGGCTGACGGTGCACGGACCCCGCCGCACCACTGTGCAGCGGGTACGGCCCACCATCGCTCCGCGCGGGGGTGCCCCCGGTCGTACCGTCGCCCGTGATCCTCACGCCGACCCTCCGTCCTTGACCTGCCACCTCGAAGGTAGGCAGTGACCAGGGGTGCGTCAACGATCGCCACACTCGGCACGCCGAGTGATAATCACCCTGAGAGTGGTTTCCCGTACCCCATTGCGGGGAAAGGCTACTTGAATGGGCTGACCGTTCACGGTGGATGACGCGTCCGTCGGCGCGGCTACTGGGGGCCCGTCTCGAAGTCCTCGGGCGAGATCTGGTCGAGGAATTCCCGGAACTTCTCCACCTCGTCCTCCTGCTCGTCGGGAATGGCGATTCCGGCGTCGTCCAGCACACCGTCACTGCCGTAGATCGGCGTTCCCGTGCGCAGGGCCAGCGCTATGGCGTCCGACGGCCTCGCGCTCACCTCGACTCCGCTGGCGAAGACCAGCTCCGCGTAGAAGACGCCCTCCCGCAGATCCGTGATCCGGACCTCGGTGAGCTCCTCACCGACCGCGTCCAGCACGTCCTTGAACAGGTCGTGCGTCAGCGGCCGGGCAGGGGCCATGCCCTGCTGCGCGAAGGCAATGGCGGTCGCCTCCCCAGGACCGATCCAGATGGGGAGGTACCGGTCGCCTCCCACTTCACGCAGGAGCACGATCGGTTGGTTGGAGGGCATTTCCACCCGGACACCCACAACGTCGAGCTCGTTCACACAGCAACCCTAGGACCTGCTCGGCAGGTTTGGGTAGTCGGGGCTCCCCCGGGACCCCTCCGGTCAGTGCGGACGCAGCCCGAGAGCGGTCTGGACCAGGGCCTCGTGAAGCCGTACGGAGAGCCCCGCGAGCTCCCTCATGGTGGCCTCGGCATGGGCTCTGGTCTGCGGGTTGCGGTGCCGGCGCAGCGGGGAGACCAGCTGCTCCACCAGGCCGGCCTCGCGGTCCGCCGCCGCCTTCAT
This sequence comes from Streptomyces sp. NPDC034043, assembly GCF_055575675.1. NCBI lineage: Bacteria > Bacillati > Actinomycetota > Actinomycetes > Kitasatosporales > Streptomycetaceae > Streptomyces > Streptomyces sp. NPDC034043. Next base: position 7,481 of record NZ_JBVISF010000001.1, on the reverse strand, counting down.
GCCCCGCAGGTGCCGGGGCTCGAGTCCGAACCGCCCGAGGTCCGCGATGAGCCTGGCCACGGTGACCGTCCCGGCGTCGAACCCGCCGTCCGGTGCCTCGGAGACGAGCCCGTACGACTCCCACTCCTCGAGCTGCGCCTCGTCCACCTCGGCGGCGGCGATCAGCTCGGCCCGGCCCACCCGGGCCGCCGTCGGCCGCTCCCCGCCGGCCTCCCCGCCCCCGGCGGAGGACTGCGCGGGATCCACCGACTCCCCGTGCGCGGCGGGCGCGGGGATGCGGATCTGCTCTCCGCGGTCGAGCGCGTCGAGCTGCTCCCGGATGACCTTCAGCGGGAGGTAGTGGTCGCGCTGCAGGCGCAGGATGCGCCCGAGCCGCTCGACGTCCGCCGCGCTGAACTTGCGGTATCCGGAAGGTGTGCGCCGGGGCTCGACCAGCCCCTCCGCCTCCAGGAAGCGGATCTTCGAAATCGTGACTTCGGGGAACTCGTCCCGCAGCGTGGCCAGCACCGTGCCGATGCTGACCAGCTGTCCGGCCGAGCCGGCGGTGCCGTTCTTCGGGGCACCGCCCGTCGGGGTACGCAGCATGGAACCTTCCCTGGGTCCCCCCGGAGGGTGTCCGGGGGTGGGGTTCCCCCCGGACGGTGTCCGAGGGGGTCAGGCGCCCCGCAGGCTCGCGTAGAAGACCAGCCGGTACTTGCCGATCTGCACCTCGTCACCGTTGTGCAGGGCGACGGACTCGATCGGCTCGCGGTTCACGTACGTGCCGTTGAGGCTGCCCACGTCGGCGACGGTGAAGCCGCCCTCCGGGCTCCGGCGGAATTCGACATGCAGGCGGGACACGGTGATGTCGTCCAGGAAGATGTCGCTCTGCGGGTGCCGGCCCGCAGTGGTCAGCTCGCCGTCCAGGAGGAACCGGCTGCCCGAGTTGGGCCCGCGCCGCACGATCAGCAGGGCGGAACCGGGCGGCAGCGCCTCCACCGCGGCCTGGGCCTCGGGGGACAGCGAGGACGACAGGTGCTGGCCCGACCCCTCGGCCTCGTAGGCCTCGAGGCCGGAGATCGAGATGGTGGACGTGGTCTCCGAGGCACGCTCCGGCGTCAGACCCGGCCGCAGCGGCGCCCCGCAGTTGGAGCAGAAACGGCTCGCCGCATCGCTGCGGTGTCCGCACCTGCCGCACGTCTGCTCGGCCGACATGGACGGCTCCTCGCGCCGCGGCTGCCCCGCGGAGGCACTGGTGGCATAGGGGTCGGAGGCAAACCCTCCACCCGCACTGGAGCTTGACGGTTCACCGAAACCTATGCGTCCGGAACCGGCGGGGTCAACGGACGACGCGCCGCCCCCCGCAGGGTCACCCGGGCCGGCCACCTCGTCGCGGAAGAGCGGCCTGTCGCCCTGCCCCTCCGCTCCCGGCTGCCCCGCGCGATGCCGCGAGCCACCGCTTTCCTCGTTCTTCTTCTTGCCGAACAACTTCTCAAACAACTTCACGGGCGATTCCCCTTGACCGAAACAGACCCGCCCGTGGGGCAGGACGAACTCTGCATGCACACACCTGCCGACCCGGACATTCTGACAACGTCCGTAACCACCAGACAGTTTCCACCACGCACGGCGACTTCCGTGCGTCGACCCCCCGCAGGCGCCGGCCCGCGTGAGACCGTCCGCACACCGCTACGCGTCACGACGATGACGACCGAGCGTAGTCAGGCTGCTTCGCAGCCCGCAAGGCATCCACAACGATCTTCGCCGACCGTGTGACGGCAACGGTCGCCTGTTCCTTCTCCATGGTCTGCACGACACCTCCCGGGATGTTGAGCGCGGGCTCCAGATCCTGCGGTTTGCCGATGACCTTGAACTCGTAGGGCTGTGTGATCTTCTTACCGTCGATCCCGACCCCGCCGGCCTCGTCCGAGAAGTACGAGCCCGCCACGACGCGCACCCCGTTGATCTGGATCGCCTCCGCCCCGGCCGCCCGCAGCTCCTGGAGGGTGTCCAGCAGCTGGTCGGACCGCACCTGCCCCTTGGCGTCGGTGATCCGCAGCGTGATCCCCGGGCCCTGTGCGGCCACCGTACCGGCCAGGATGCCCAGTTGGCGCTCCTTCTCAACCGTCTGCCGCCGAGCCTCCTCGGCCTGGTTGGAGCTGCTCTGCAGCTCCTTGCGCTGGTCCTCCAGCCTCTGCTTCTCGTCCTCCAGGCGCTGGGTCCGCCCGTCCAGCTCGTCGAGGATCCGTACCAGGTCCTCCTGACGGGCACCGCGCAGCGGCGCGCTGGAGTCGCTGTTGGAGCGGACCTGGATCGCGAGACCGAGCCCCAGGACGAACAGCAGCAGCGCGACGATCAGTTGGGCCCGGCTGAACCGGGGCGGCCACAGCCCGGCGGCCAGGCGCTGGCGCCCGGTCTCCTCCGGCACGGCCGGCCCGGGCTGCCGCGGGGGCTCCTGGGGCCCGGGCTGTTCCGACGCGGGTTGTTGCTGGGGCTGCGGCGGCTTCTGGGGCTGCTGGGGCTTCGACCCGGACCGACCGGGGACCTCCGGCTCGCCGGGCGGGGTGTTCTCCGTGCTCATCGGCCTCACGCCCGGAAGACGTGCCGGCGGATGGCCGCGGCGTTGGAGAAGATCCGGATGCCGAGGACGACGACCACACCCGTCGACAGCTGCGAGCCGACGCCCAGCTTGTCACCGAGGAAGACGATCAGCGCGGCCACGACCACGTTCGACAGGAACGACACCACGAAGACCTTGTCGACGAAGATCCCGTCCAGCATCGCGCGGAGACCGCCGAACACCGCGTCGAGCGCGGCGACCACGGCGATCGGCAGATAGGGCTCCACCACGGCCGGCACCTCGGGCCGGACCAGAAGCCCGACCACCACTCCGGCCAAGAGGCCCAGTACCGCGATCACGATGCACCCTTCTTCGGCTCTTCTGCTGTGGCTGAGCGGACGGTCAGGCTCGAAGCCGCAGGCAGCCGCACCTCGTCCACCGGGGTCAGGCTGTAGCGGATCCCGTAGCTCTCCTGCAGGACGTGCAGGTACTGGCCGTCCACGGAGTCCTGGAACGTGGTCCCGAGCCCCTTCTTGTCGCCCACCGCGAGGACCTCGTAGGGCGGCACCAGGGGTTTGTTGTCGACCAGTATCGCGTCACCCGCGGCCCTGATCGCCGACAGCGCCGTCAGCCGCTGCCCGTTGATCGACACGGCCTCGGCGCCCGCCTGCCACAGTCCGTTGACGATCCGCTGCATGTCGCGGTCGCGCACCCGGCCGGTGTTCGAGAACCCGGCGCTCTCGCGCGGGCCGCCACCGCCGCCCGACGAGGCGCCCTTGGCGTCGTCCACGATCAGTTTGACGCCGGGACCACGCACATCGGTTGCGCCCGCCAGCAGTTCCACCAGCCTGCCCCGCTCGCCGACCTGCTGCTTCAGCGCCACGCGCTGCCGGTCGGCGACCTCGGTCCGCAGCCGGTCCGTGTCGCGCTCCAGACCGTCCGCGTGGTCATCGGCCCGCTGCACCCGGTCGATCAGTTCCTGACGCTCCTTGGCCAGCACCGGCGCCGAGACACGCGCCTGCGCGGCACCGAGCGTGACGACCATGGCGGCGAGCACCAGCCCCGCAGCGAGCCCCAGCTTGGCCTTGAGCGTGCGGGGCAGCCCCGCCGTACCGTCCGCCTCGCGCCGGGCCGAAGCTTCCGCATAGCCCTCGTCGAGGCTGTGGTCCATCACATGGGTCAGCAGCGACATGGACGCGTCCGGGCGCGCCGGCGGTGTGGCCGAGCTCCGGTTGTTGGGCGGCTGCGACATGCCGCACATCGTCGCATGTCGGCGCCGCCCCCACCCAATGCGCTCGTCCGGCGGGCCGGGGCGGAGATCCCCGCACCCGGCCCGCCGGCACCGCGCGTCAGTGCTGCCCGGCTCCGTCCACGACCGCACCCCATTCGTCGAGGAGCGCCTGGGCGGAGGCGTCGTCGGGGCCTTCGGCCCACAGGTGGGTGACAGCCTCCGCCGGGTCCGGCAGGACCAGCGCCCACCGCCCGTCGGCCTCCACCACGCGCACCCCGTCGGTGGTGTCCACCTGACGGTCACCCGCCGCCTCCACGACCCGCCGCATGACGAGGCCCTTCGCCGCCCACGGCGTGGGCACGTCCCGCTTGAGCACGTGCGCACGCGGAATCCGGGCGTCGATCTGGCTCAGGGTGAGCTGCGTCCGGGCCACCAGTCCGATCAGCTGCACGAAGGCCGCCGACCCGTCGAATACGGAGCTGAACTCGGGAACGATGAACCCGCCCCGCCCGTCCCCGCCGAAGATCGTCGTCTCCTCCCGGCCGACCCGGGTCAGGTCGTCGGGCGAGGTCGTCGTCCACTCCACCTGGGTGCCGTGGTACGCCGCCACCTGCTCGGCGACCCGCGTCGTGGTCACCGGCAGGGCCACCTTGCCGCTGCGCTTCTCGGCGGCCACCAGGTCGAGGAGCACGAGCAGCGCCCGGTCGTCCTCGATGATCCGGCCCCGCTCGTCCACCAGCGAGATCCGCTCGCCCACCGGGTCGAACCGCACCCCGAAGGCCGCCCGCGCCGACGCCACGATCTCCCCGAGGCGCACCAGCCCGGCCCGCCGGGACTCCCGCGTCTCGGTCGGCCTGGACTCGTCCAGGCCGGGGTTGATCGTCAGCGCGTCGACGCCGAGCCGGCCGAGCAGGCTGGGCAGCACGAGCCCCGCGCTGCCGTTCGAGGCGTCCACGACGACCTTGAGCCCGGCGTCGGCGATCCCGGTGGTGTCGACCCGCCGCAGCAGCGAGCCCGTGTACGAGTCGAAGACGCTCGACGGGAACTGCAGGTCGCCGATTTCCCCGGGGAAGGCACGCCGGTACTCCTGACGTGCGTACACTCGGTCCAGCTTGCGCTGCTGCGCCTGCGAGAGGTCGGCTCCCCGCTCGTCGAGGAACATGATGTCCACGGAGTCCGGCACCCCGGGCGAGGTCCTGATCATGATCCCGCCCGCCGCGCCGCGGGCCGTCTGCTGGCGCGCCACCGGCAGCGGTACGTTCTCCAGGTCGCGGACGTCGATGGCGCTGGCCTGGAGCGCCGAGATCACCGCGCGCTTGAGCGCACGGGCGCCTCGGGAGTGGTCACGGGCCGTGGTGACGATCGCGCCCTTCTTCAGCGTCGTCGCGTAGGCGCCCGCCAGCTTGACCACCAGCTCGGGGGTGATCTCCACGTTCAGGATCCCGGAGACTCCCCGGGCGCCGAACAGGTGTGCCTGGCCGCGGGACTCCCAGATGACCGAGGTGTTGACGAAGGCACCGGCCTCGACCGTCTTGAACGGGTAGACGCGCACATTGCCCTGGACGATGGATTCTTCGCCCACGAGGCACTCGTCACCGATGACGGCGCCGTCCTCGATCCGGGCTGCCCGCATGATGTCGGTGTTCTTGCCGATGACGCAGCCGCGCAGGTTGCTGTGGGGGCCGATGTAGACGTTGTCGTGGACGACGGCCTTGTGGAGGAAGGCTCCGCTCTTCACGACCACGTTCGACCCGATGACGGTGTGCTCGCGGAGCTCCACCCCGGCCTCGACCTTGGCGTAGTCCCCGACGTACAGCGGCCCGCGCAGCACGGCGTCGGGGCTGACCTCGGCCCCTTCGGCGATCCAGACGCCGGGCGAGATCTCGAAGCCGTCCATGTCGACCTGGACCTTGCCCTCGAGGACGTCGGCCTGCGCCTTGACGTAGCTCTCGTGGGTGCCCACGTCCTCCCAGTAGCCCTCGGCCACGTAGCCGTAGATCGGGCGGCCTTCCTTCATCAGCTGGGGGAAGACGTCACCGGACCAGTCGACCGAGACGTCCGGGTCGACGTAGTCGAAGATTTCCGGCTCCATCACGTAGATGCCGGTGTTGATGGTGTCCGAGAACACCTGCCCCCATGTCGGCTTCTCGAGGAAGCGCTCGACCTTCCCCTCCTCGTCCACGATGGTGATGCCGAATTCCAGCGGGTTCGGCACCCGGGTCAGGCACACCGTGACCAGTGCGCCCTTCTCCTTGTGGAAATTGATGAGGTCGGTGAGGTCGAAGTCGGTCAGCGCGTCGCCGGAGATGACGAGGAAGGTGTCGTCCTTCAGGGCTTCCTCGGCGTTCTTCACGCTGCCGGCAGTGCCAAGAGGCTTTTCCTCGTTGGCGTAGGTGAGCTCCATGCCGAGCTCCTCGCCGTCACCGAAGTAGTTCTTGACGAGGGACGCCAGGAACTGCACCGTGACCACGGTCTCGCTGAGCCCATGCCGCTTGAGCAGCCTCAGCACGTGCTCCATGATCGGCCGGTTCGCCACCGGCAGGAGCGGCTTGGGCATGCTTGAGGTCATGGGGCGAAGCCGCGTACCTTCGCCACCGGCCATCACGACGGCCTTCATGTCGGAAGAGTCCTCCTAGAGAGATGACGGTCCAGCCGACCTCACTCATCCGGGGCGGATACTCCGCAACTCATCCGCGTCAGTACCGGTGCCGAGTGAGCTCAATCGGCCGTGGTAGCCCTGACCAGCCGGCGGACTTGCACCACGTAAAGGATTCCTGCCCACCAATAGAGAGTTGTACCCCATCCTGCGAACGCCCATCCGAAAACGGACGCCATCCAGGCCAACCAGCCGGTTCCGTCACTGAGCAGGAGCAGGGGGAAGGCGTACATCAGGTTGAAGGTCGCGGCCTTGCCGAGGAAGTTCACCTGCGGCGGCGGATAGCCGTGCCGGCGCAGGATCCACACCATGACCAGCAGCATCGCCTCACGGGCGAGAAGCGCCGCGGTGAGCCACAGGGGCAGGATCTCCCGCCAGGTCAGACCGAAGAGGGTGGTCAGGACGTAGAGGCGGTCCGCGGCGGGGTCCAGCAGGCGGCCCAGTTTGCTGATCTGATTCCAGCGGCGCGCGAGTTTTCCGTCGAGGTAGTCACTGATCCCGCTGAGCATCAGGACGGCCAGCGCCCACCCGTCGTAGCCCTCCAGGATGAGCCAGAGGAACAGCGGTACGCCGACGAGACGAGCCATGCTCAGGATGTTCGGAATGGTGAAAATTCGGTCGGTCTGAACCCGAGTCTCCTGGACCTCCACCCGGGGGCCTCCACTGTGACGCTAGAAATGGTCGAATCGATGCCCCCTGACCCTACAGGAGTCCCTGCACGGGCCGGCCTGCCGCCGACCTGGGGCCCTGAACGCAGAAAAGCCCCGCACCAGAAGGTGCGGGGCTTTCCCACAATGATTGTTCGGCGGCGTCCTACTCTCCCACAGGGTCCCCCCTGCAGTACCATCGGCGCTGAAAGGCTTAGCTTCCGGGTTCGGAATGTAACCGGGCGTTTCCCTAACGCTATGACCACCGAAACACTATGAAGTTGGAACTCAAGCCGGCAAGGCGAGTTCGTTACTTCAGAACTAACACAGTGGACGCGAGCAACTGAGGACAAGCCCTCGGCCTATTAGTACCAGTCAGCTCCACCCGTTACCGGGCTTCCACATCTG